>DLPV01000003.1:233435-245570 GCA_002477465.1 Gammaproteobacteria bacterium UBA7449
ACTAAGTGAAACTACAGACGCAAATGGTTTGACAGGGGGCAGAAGGCCCCGGCGAAAACCGGGCAATATCAACGTGACGAGGCAGCGGCGGAAACGCAGCTAGCAATGGTCGACCCGGTCCGGGTTGATGGCAATCATGAACAATTCTCTTCAGTAGCAGAGCGAGAGATCATCATACCATTGCCCGGCGCAGTGGGTTAACTCTGCCTGTTGATTTTCAGCACAGGAATCGGCTATCGGTAGGCTGCCGTGGCAGAGTAGAATATCGAAGTAATCAGATCCTGTTGCTTATAGGCGAGTTCTCACTAGCACTGATCGATCCCATTTTGGAGACTTCAACACTGCCGCCTGGGTGGTGTAGGAACTAACGTGTCGCGACTGTTTATATTTCTACAGTACTTGCTACCGCATCATGCCCTGTCGCGCTTGACGGGCAAATTTGCCGAGGGGCGCTTTGCCAAGAATTTACTGATCAGCTTGTTCATTAGCCGCTATCAGGTGGATTTGAGCGATGCTGAGAATGAAGACCCCGAGGCCTTCGAGAGTTTCAATGCTTTCTTCACCCGTGCATTGAAGCCGACGGCGCGGCCCATTAACGACTTGCCAGGCGCAATAGTCTGCCCTGCTGATGGCGCCATTAGCGAACTCGGCGCGATCGAGGAAGATCGAATTCTGCAGGCCAAGGGTCGAGACTATACGGTTGGCCAATTACTCAGCGACCCGGAGCTTGCTGACAGTTTTACAGGCGGTTCCTTTGCCACCGTTTATTTGTCGCCGAGGGATTACCACCGTGTCCATATGCCGACAGCGGGTAAACTGCTGCGTACTATTTATGTGCCTGGCAAGCTATTCTCAGTGAATCGCAACACCGCAGATTCAGTACCAGATTTATTCGCACGTAATGAGCGCCTGGTCTGTCTATTTGAAACAACAAACGGCCTGATGGGTCTGGTGCTGGTTGGGGCGATGATAGTTGCCGGTATCGAAACAGTTTGGTCTGGACAGATATGCCCGGGCCCTAACAAGGCGCGCAAACTTACCGACTTCAGTCAGCATTCGCCGCCGATTGAATTGGCTAAAGGTGCAGAGATGGGCAGATTTAAATTGGGATCAACTGCGATTGTGCTGTTTGAGCCAAACGCCGTTATTCTCGACTCAGCACTGCAGGCCGATTCTCCTGTGCGCATGGGAGAACACCTCGCACAATCCACTCAGGTATTACTCAAGCAGAGACCGTCATGACACAAGATGAACTAAAGCAAGCCGTCGCCAAAGCGGCTTTTGACTATGTTGAAAGTAAACTGGAAGACAAAATGGTAATCGGCGTGGGAACTGGTTCCACCGCGAATTTTTTTATTGACGAGTTGGCAAGCATTGGGCACGAGCTATATGGCGCAGTCGCCAGTTCCGAAGAAACAGCCCAGCGCCTGAAGTCCCATAACATTCCAGTCTACGATCTCAATAGCGCTGGGCCGATTGAAATCTACGTAGACGGCGCTGATGAGTGCAATCCCTACCTGCAACTTATAAAGGGTGGCGGCGCAGCTTTGACTCGCGAGAAAATCATTGCCGCAGCATCGAAAGAGTTCGTCTGCATTGCAGATGAATCAAAGCAGGTGAAAATTCTCGGTGAGTTTCCACTACCGGTGGAGGTCATTCCCATGGCCAGAAGTTACGTCGCCAGGAAAATCGTTACGCTTGGCGGTGACCCGGTCTACCGCGAGGGCTG
Source organism: Gammaproteobacteria bacterium UBA7449 (assembly GCA_002477465.1). Taxonomy (GTDB): domain Bacteria; phylum Pseudomonadota; class Gammaproteobacteria; order Pseudomonadales; family Pseudohongiellaceae; genus UBA9145. The sequence goes on from DLPV01000003.1 coordinate 235,165, forward strand.
CGTTACCGATAACGGTAACCACGTTCTCGACGTCTACCACATGAAAATCATGGATCCGCGCAAACTTGAGCACGATCTGAACCAGATAACCGGTGTTGTGACCAATGGACTTTTTGCCGAGCGCGGCGCTGACGTGCTGCTGCTGGGTACCGACAGCGGAGTGGAGACAATAAAATCCCGATAGCGCGCCTGGACTACTGTTCCAGAAGCGCGACGGGGTATTTCAAGCGGAGAGATTACAGAGAGGCAGCAGTCACAGCCTTTTCAGGTCTGGGATTGTTGCTTGTTAACAACCTCTTATGAATCTCTGGCAGCTTGCGGACTCTTGCGAAGAATCTTATCGATTACAGCGGATTTACGTTTTCCGCCTGGGGGCCTTTCTGGCCTTGGGTAACCTCCATGGTCACTTTTTGCCCTTCGTGCAGTGTTCTTCTTCCTGAACCATTGATAGCGCTAAAGTGTACAAAGACATCTTTACCACCTTCCTGTTCAATGAAACCGAATCCTTTCTCGTCGTTAAACCACTTAACGGTACCCTCAACTGTATCTGACATACTTATCTCTTGCTAAAAAATCAAAAAAACAGATTGTGCTTGCGCACTAACTCACACCAGTTACAACCCTGGTATCTCGAGTGTACGCCCTATGCTCTGTAGATGGAATGCCTATTTAGAATGAATTTGTGACAATTTTTTGGCCATTCAGAAAAACCCTGCTGCGGTACTCTCTATTTATTGCGTTCCGTCAGTTCAGCCACTCAGTGCTTCTGTGCCAGTGCACATGCAAAGGTTACAAATCGAAAACCTTGCCTGGATTAAGGACATTGTTGGGATCAAAAGCCTGCTTGATCACTCTCATGTATTCGATTTCTTGTTCGTCTCTCGAATACTTCAGGTAGGGTTTCTTGAGCAGACCCACACCGTGTTCCGCTGAGATGCTGCCGCCATGTTGTTGCACGATGGAAAAAACCTGACTGGACACCGCACCGCACTTGTCAAAAAATTCCTGCGGTTCCAACCCAGTCGGTTTCAATATATTCAGGTGAACATTGCCATCACCAATATGTCCGAACCAGATGATTTCAAATTCCGGGTATTCCGCCCGCACCAGCTTGTCCACATCGTTAAGAAACTGCGGCACTGCAGATACGCGGACAGCGATATCATTCTTGTATGGCGTAAACTGTGCGATGGTTTCGGAGATGTCCTCCCGCAGACGCCACAGGTTTTCAGCTTGAGTCAGGCTCTGACTAATCGTGCCATCGACAATCCAGCCCTGCTCCAAACAGTGTTCGAACAGCTCCATCGCCGTCTCAAGATCCTGATCTGCACGCTGCTCAAACTCGATCAGCGCATAGAAATTGGACTGGCTCTCAAATGGCCTTGCCAGACCCTTCTCCGCAATCACATGCTGCAGGGCCTGCTCGGAAAAAAATTCGAATGCCGTGATGGGTAAACGATTTTGAAATGCTTCCAGGACCGGCATGGTAGAGGTCATGTCTTCCACGCCGAGCACCAGCACGGTCGGGTCGCAAGGCGGTGCAGTCAACGCCATAGTGAGTTCAACGATTACTCCCAGCGTACCCTCTGAGCCAATAAACAGGTGGCGCAAGTCATAGCCAGTGGCGTTCTTGCTGAGGCCGCGATTCAGGTCGAGCAAATCGCCCTTGCCAGTAACAACCTTCATACCGGTTACCCAGTTACGAGTCAGCCCATAGCGAATGACCTTGATGCCGCCGGCATTAGTGGCAACATTTCCCCCCAGCTGGCTGGAACCTGATGACGAAAAATCTACCGGGTAAAACAGGCCCTGTTCGACTGCGAACTGCTGCAGTTGCTCAGTGACCACGCCTGCCTCGCAGCTTACTTGTCGATCGGCTGCGTCGAATCCCAGAATCTGGTTCATCCGATCCAGAACCAGCACGACTTCCCCGTGAGACGCGACTGCACCTCCGCTCAAGCCGGTTCTGCCGCCTGAAGGCACCAGTTTGAACGCCATCTCGTTCGCCAGCCGCACCACCGCCTGCACTTGCGCCACGGTCTTTGGCATCACCACCAGGGCCGGGTTGACGGGAAACTGTTTGGTCCAGTCGCTGCCGTAGGTCTCTAGATCACTTGCTTCAGTCTTGACCCAATCGGCGCCCACGATATCGCTTAGCGCCGGGATCAAGGCTTCTATTTCAGTACTCATTGTCAGGGTCTTTTTCTGGGTCTGTTTCTAAAAGGTGGTCTGGGAATCTCAAAGCGCCGGGATTCAGTTTGCAGCCGAAGCCCGTTCCCGTCTGCGTTGAAACGCGTCGGGTAAAATTGGGCCACTCAAAAAGCGCTTTATGTTAACATACGCGCCCTAAGCAGCCGACCCTCACACAAATATTCCCGATTCAAAAACTCGCGATGTCAGATTCACAATCCACTTCCCTTGAAAAAAGCAAAATCAAATTCTTGCTGCTTGAAGCAGTGCATCAGAGTGCGCTGGATACCCTGCGCCGCGCGGGCTATGAGAACGTCGAGTATCTGAAAACCTCCCTTGGCGAAGGCGAGCTAAAAGAGCGAATTGCCAATGTCCATTTCGTCGGTATTCGTTCTCGCTCGCAGCTGACCGAGTCAGTATTTGCTGCGGCCAAAAAGCTGCTGGCCGTGGGTTGTTTCTGCATTGGCACAAACCAGGTCAACCTGGATGCTGCCCTGCGTCGCGGCATTCCCGTGTTCAATGCACCCTTTTCAAATACGCGCAGCGTCGCAGAACTTGTCATTGGCCAGGCCATCCTGCTGCTTCGAGGCATTCCGGAAAAGAACGCACTGCTACACCGGGGGATCTGGCAAAAAGCCGCCAAGGGTTCTTTTGAAACCCGCGGCAAGAAGCTGGGGATTGTTGGTTACGGCAATATTGGCTCTCAGCTCAGCGTACTGGCTGAATCCATGGGCATGGAAGTCTACCTGTATGACGTGGTGACCAAACTGCCACTGGGTAATGCCAGGCAGCTTGGCTCTCTGCAGGAGCTACTGAACAAGTGCGATGTCGTTAGTCTGCACGTCCCCGAAACCACGGAAACGCGAGATCTCATCGGTGCAGCCGAACTGGCTGAGATGAAAGACTCCGCCATCCTGATAAACGCATCACGCGGCACCGTAGTCGACATCGACGCCCTGGCTCAGGCTCTGGCGAGTAAAACCATTGCCGGTGCTGCTATCGATGTATTCCCATCCGAACCAAAATCCAATGATGAGGAATTTCTGTCACTGCTGCGTGAATTCGATAATTGCATTATCACACCACATGTCGGCGGCAGCACCATGGAGGCGCAAGAAAACATCGGTATCGAAGTGAGCGAGAAGCTGGTGAAGTATAGCGACAACGGTTCCAGTTTCACCTCAGTGAACTTTCCCGAAGTTTCACTACCCGCCCACCCTGGCCATCACCGGCTTTTGCATATCCATGAAAATGTGCCTGGAGTTTTATCCCAGATAAACAATGTGTTTTCTGAGACAGGTATCAATATTACTTCCCAGTACCTGCAAACCAATGACAAAGTGGGCTACGTGGTTATGGATATTCACGAGCAGTACAGTGAAATCGCCTTACAGCGACTCAACCAGGTTAACGGAACCATTCGCTGCCGCGTACTGTTCTAGTCTATTGTGTCAGCAGTATCACTTGTACCGGTAAGCTCGCCCAACTTTGCGAATATCTTGTCACGATAAGCCAATGACTCATTGACCATGTGGTGCCTCGCACCCTCAATGAAGTATGTTTTGCTTGCGGGAAACTTACGGGCAATTAGCGGCAGGTTTTTCTTCCAATCAACCGTATTATCGTCAGTCCCCTGAATAATATGCAGTGCTGATGCATGACTGTCCGCTTTTAAAAAGCGCTTCTGATACTCCGCCATCGCAGTAACCCAAGCGGTGGGCAAAGTCTTACTCTGGAGCTCATCAGAATTTCTCAGGAAGGCCAGAAAGTCTTCATCGTGACTGTTGCGCGCAAAGCTCCGCCTGATTCCCGGCAAAAACAAACGGGTCAGGTAGAATACAAAGCGGCTCAGTGACCAGCCAACAGGATATAGCAAAGGGCACAACAGGATAGATTGCTCAAAGTTGGCAATGCTTTGTAGCTTATGGTGCTGAAAACTATCCATTAACACCGCAGATCCCGTGCTCTGCCCAACAGCTACCCAGGGGCGGGGAAGCGCAGCGCTTTTCGCAGCACCCAGACAATCTGTAAACGCTTCGCAATACTCCTGAAATGAGCCGATGCTCGCCGGTTTTCCCGAAGACAGCCCATGGCCCGGAAAATCGAAAATCACCACGGATATTCGGCAACCAAGGCAGTATTGAATGAGGTGACGGAATAGGCCGACGTGATCATAGTAGCCGTGCAATAAAAACGCGGTGCCAGACTCCACCTGAGGGAGGCAGAAATACTGGCAAACCACGGTGTACTCGTTGCTTGAAATTACGCCAATGTGATGGGTAAATTCCAGGCCGAGGCTTTCACCATCGATACCATAGTGGCGCCGATAGCGCGTCAGTAACTCGCTCTCCGGCGCGGCGTGCTCGAAATCAAGCGGTGTAAGCTGCTCCCGCAGGCGTTCGGCCTCTTGCCGGGTAAACACTGTGTTCCTGCCTGCCCTTGATTCCGACTGCTGTCCTAGCCAGCATCCTCGTAGCGCTGGTACATCTCTTCCAGGCTATAAACCTTTTTGATGTTGGCAATCTGCCCGGCAGTACCAAAAGCTTCCAGTCGCGCCTTCACAATGTCCTTCATCGCTTCAATGGTTGGTATCAGGAACTTTCGGGGGTCAAATTCTGAAGCATTGTTCGCGAGAAATCGACGAACCGCGCCGGTAGACGCCAGGCGCAGGTCGGTGTCGATATTAACCTTCCGCACGCCGTGGCGAATACCCTCCTGGATTTCCTCTACAGGAACACCATAGGTCTCAGGAATTTCACCGCCGAATTCGTTAATGATCGCCAGCCATTCCTGGGGCACAGAAGATGACCCGTGCATCACCAGGTGCGTGTTTGGAATCTTGTCGTGAATGGCCTTGATGCGCTCAATGGCTAGAATGTCGCCCGTGGGTGGCCTGCTGAACTTGTAGGCACCATGGCTGGTACCCACGGCAATGGCCAGGGCATCAACGCCGGTCGCGTCAACAAAGTCGGAGGCTTCCTGCGGGTCAGTAAGCAATTGGTCCATGGACAATTTGCCCTCGGCACCAATACCATCTTCTTCACCAGCCATGCCAGTCTCCAGAGAACCGAGACAGCCAATCTCGCCTTCCACCGACACACCACAGGCATGGGCCATATCAACAGTCTGTTTGGTGACGCGCACGTTGTAATCAAAATCAGTCGGGGTCTTACCATCTTCAGCAAGAGAACCGTCCATCATCACCGATGAGAATCCAAGTTGAATTGAGCGCTGGCAAACAGCGGGTGACACACCATGGTCCTGATGCATCACAATTGGAATGTGCGGAAATTCCTCAATGGCTGCTTCAATAAGGTGTTTAAGGAAAGTCGAACCAGCATACTTTCTTGCGCCTGCAGATGCCTGCAGGATGACAGGACTATTCACTTCGTGTGCAGCCTCCATGATGGCGCGCACTTGTTCGAGGTTGTTCACGTTGAAGGCAGGAACCCCATATTCGTGTTCCGCCGCGTGATCCAGGAGCTGACGTAAACTAATTAGTGCCATTGTGATTCCTCTTTAATAGGTGTTCTGCTTAACTTAATCGAGGCCGAAAATTTTCAGGCTCGTGAATGCAGAGATGAAGCAAACTGATTTTTCTCCTCGTCTCTCGATTATTTCCAAGCCATTGAAGCTTGGCAATAGAATTCGTTCATTCTTTGGCTCTGGCATTCAAAACCGCCACCGCGGGCAGCTCAATGCCCTGCACATATTCAAGAAAGGCGCCGCCACCGGTGGAAATATAGGAGACCGAGTCGGTAATACCAAACTTGTCTATGGCTGCAATGGTCTCACCACCACCTGCCAGTGAGAAACCCGAGTTTTCCGCAATCGCCCGTGCGATTCGCCGGGTACCTGCGGCGAAGCTATCAAACTCGAACACCCCAAGTGGGCCATTCCAGATAATCGTTTTCATATCTGCAATCATGGTAGCCAGCTTTTCCGCTGACTCCGGCCCGATATCCAGAATCATGTCATCGTCAGTAATATCTGCTACGGGCTTTATGGTCGCTTCTGCCTCGGCGCCAAAAGATTTAGCCACAACTACATCTGTGGGCAGTGGAATTGACGTCTTCGCCATCAGTGACTTTGCGGTTTCGACCAAGTCTGGCTCGCATAGAGACTGCCCTACGTTTGCGCCAGCCGCTAGCAAGAAAGTATTGGCGATACCGCCACCGACAATAAGCTGGTCAACGATCCCGGCAAGGTTATTGAGCACTTCCAACTTGGTAGACACCTTGGCGCCACCAACGATAGCAAGCATGGGACGCTCAGGACTTGCCAACGATCGTTCAAGCGCATCCAGTTCTCCCGCCAACAGCGGGCCCGCGCAGGCCTCGTTCGCCTCCTCAGCAACACCATGGGTACTAGCCTGGGCCCTGTGCGCGGTTCCAAAGGCATCCATCACAAACACATCGCAAAGCCCGGCATAGGCTGCAGCCAATACCTGATGATTCGCTTTCTCACCGGTATTAATACGGACATTTTCCAACATCACGAGCTTATCAGAGCCGATTGCCTCCGGGTTTTCCAAATAGCCTGACACCACCGGTACGTCCCGGCCCAGGAGCTGGCCAAGATGCCTGGCAACCGGCGCCATAGAGAACTCCAGCTGCTGATCTATTGCGATGCCTTCTTTAGGTCGGCCCAGGTGCGACATCACGATAACCTGGGCCGCTGACTGCAGGGCCAATTCCAGGGTAGGCAACGCCGCACGAATGCGTGTGTCGTTGCTTACTTCTCCATCAGCCAGGGGCACATTTAAATCTTCTCGTATCAGGACGCGCTTGTTGGTCAGGTCCAGTTCGGTCATACGCTGAAAAGGCATTTGAATTTAAACCCCGGAACTCAACTTCATGAATTGTCGTGCTGCTGATTTTACCCAGAAATCCTAACATCATCAGCGCGGACCTTAAGGCAATAGATATTCGGTTTACTGCTCACTCATGAACTGCGCAACATCGAGCATACGATTGGCATAGGCCCATTCATTGTCGAACCACACCAGCAGTTTCACCAGATTGTTTGGCGCCACTCGCGTCTGGTTAGAATCGACCACAGCAGAACGAGGGTCATGGTTGTAGTCACAGGACGCCAGCAGTTCATCACTCACACCAAGCACGTTGTCTGGTAGCTGTTCGCTGTATTCACGCAGTGCTTTATTCACCTGCTCAGCAGTGACCGTCTGCGCCAACGTCACCGTCAGGTCCATAGCCGACACATTGACTGTAGGCACACGAATCGCCTGTGCTTCCAGCAGGCCGCTGAGATTGGGCAATATCCGCTCGATACCGCGTGCCAATTCGGTATTCACTGGAATAATAGACTGCATGGCACTGCGGGTCCTGCGCAAATCCGAGTTGTGGTAGCCGTCGATGACAGGTTGATCGTTCATGGCAGAGTGGATGGTTGTAATCACACCGGACTGCAAACCGAAGGAATCATCCAGCACCTTGAGCACCGGCACGATGCAGTTGGTAGTGCACGAGGCATTAGACACGATACTGGCAGATGCCGACAGAGTCTCGTGGTTAATGCCATAGACCACAGTTGCGTCGACATCACTCTCCGCGGGCTGGGAAAACAGGACTCGATGCGCGCCGCTTTTTAAATGCTGCTCGGCATTTGCCCGATCGGAAAATGCCCCGCTGCACTCCATGACCAGATCCACACCGAGGTCAGCCCATGGCAAATAGCCGGGGTTACTGGTCTGACTGATGGCGATTCTGTCTTCGTTCACCAGCAGATCGCCGCTATCCCGTTCAACCGCCACTGTCCCGAGAAACCTGCCGTGAGTGCTGTCGTAGCGGGTAAGGTGAGCCAGAGTCTCAATATCTGCCACGTCGTTAATCGCGACGATGTGCAGACCAGCATAATTAGTAGACTCGCACAGTGCCCGCAGAATCGAGCGCCCAATGCGGCCAAACCCGTTGATTGCAATACGATAAGCCATGCTCGACCCTGGATCCCGTTACGAAGGCACGCTTAAAATCAGGCCAGTGCCTTGGCGGCCTCAACTACAGCATCTGCGGTAAAGCCGAAGTGCTCCATCAGCACGCCACCGGGTGCCGAAGCGCCAAAGCTGCGCATACCAATAACCTCGCCATCCATGCCAACCCACTTGTACCAGTAATCAGCCGCAGCCGCTTCCACGGCAATGCGCTTGCGCACGGTCGGCGGCAGCACTTCATCGCGATAAGTCTGTTCCTGAGATTCGAATACGTCAGCGCTGGGCATAGAGACCAGTCGCGCTGCAACGCCAGAATTCTGCAGACGGGTAACCGCGTCCATACAAATCTGCACTTCCGAGCCGGTCGCTATGATGATTAATGCAGGCGCATCCTCGCAGTCCTTGAGCACATACGCGCCACGGCTGATGTTGCTCACCTGTTGCGCGTCCCTGGCCTGATGCGGAAGCCCCTGACGAGAAAACACCAGGGCTGTTGGGCCGGTATTGTGCTCCAGCGCCGCCTTCCAGGCTACCGCTGATTCCACGTTGTCGCAGGGGCGCCACACTGACATATTCGGTGTAACCCGCAGGGCGGTAAGTTGCTCAATAGGCTGATGGGTTGGGCCATCTTCACCCTGACCGATAGAGTCATGGGTATACACGAGGATACTGTGCTGCTTCATTAATGCCGCCATGCGCGCTGCATTGCGGGCATACTCCATAAAAATAAGGAAGGTCGCGGTATAGGGAATAAACCCGCCATGCAAGGCGATGCCGGAGGCCATTGCGGTCATACCGAATTCGCGCACGCCATAGTAGATATAGTTGCCAGCAGCATCCTGCGTCACTGGGGTCGTGCCAGACCAGGTAGTCAGGTTAGAACCGGTGAGGTCGGCACTTCCACCAATCAGCTCCGGCAACATTGCGCCGAAGGCCTCGATACACTGCTGCGACGCCTTGCGGCTAGCGATATTGTCCTCAGTCTGCTGGCACTGCTGAATATATTCATCCGCTTTCTCGGCAAAAAATCCTGGCAGCTGACCCTTGATGCGACGCACCAGCTCCATTGCCAATTCAGGATATTCTTCCTCATAGATCACCAGCTTTTCTTTCCAGGCAGTCTCTGCGGAGAAGCCCTTCTCGGTCGCATCCCAGGCTTGCTTGATGTCTTCAGGTATGACAAACGGAGAATGTGGCCAGTCAAGCTCCCGGCGCACGGCCGCAACCTCTTCTTCGCCCAGCGGGGCACCATGGGTCGCAGCAGTGCCACCCTTGTTAGGTGAACCAAACCCAATCACGGTCTTACAGCAAATCAGCGTCGGTTTAACCGATTCTGCCTTGGCGCCTGCAATGGCTTTGGCAATAGCGCCCGCATCGTGGCCATCGGCTTGCAGTACCTGCCATCCATAGGCTTCAAACCTTGCCGGCGTGTCGTCGGAGAACCACTCTTCCACTTCGCCATCAATTGAGATGCCGTTGTCGTCATAGAAAACAATCAGCTTGCCCAGTTGCAGTGTCCCAGCCAGAGAACAGACCTCGTGGGAAATGCCTTCCATGAGGCAGCCGTCCCCCGCGAACACGTAAGTAAAGTGATCAACAATCTCATGGTTCTCACGGTTGAACTGCGCGGCCAGGGTCTTCTCAGCCACTGCCATGCCTACGGCGTTTGCCAGGCCCTGGCCCAGTGGGCCGGTGGTGGTCTCAACGCCCGGCGTATCGCCGTATTCGGGATGACCCGGCGTCGATGAATGGAGCTGGCGAAAATTCTCGAGCTCTGCCATCGGCAGTGCATAACCAGTCAGGTGCAGGAGCGAGTAAATCAGCATGGACCCATGGCCATTGGAAAGCACGAAGCGATCCCGATTAAACCAGTCTGGGTTCGATGGATTGTGGTTGAGATAATCTCGCCACAACACTTCGGCGATGTCCGCCATGCCCATGGGTGCACCGGGGTGTCCGGATTTCGCTTTTTGTACTGCGTCCATACTCAAGGCACGTATGGCGTTGGCGCAATCTCGACGAGATACAGCGTCAGTCATTAACACACTCCTGTTTGCCCAAGATTGGTGCTGGTCTCAGGCCAGCTCTGGCGACTCTTCAATTTGGTCCAAAAATGAAGGCCAGTATTGTCCCCCACCTCTGATCAAGATGCTACCAACGCCAGCATTTTCGGGCCCAAAACTATATCAACAAATATTGATATAGTTTGAAATCCCGCCAGAGAACTGCTACCTTTACGTCTCCATCCACAGCTCAACACAATCCG
>DLPV01000054.1:0-14682 GCA_002477465.1 Gammaproteobacteria bacterium UBA7449
GCGTGCCGACCCAGAAAAACCTGAGTAAATGTCCCTGACTCGCCACTTACATCGGGTAGTTTCTAAAATACTGCTTAATGAATGTACGAATAAGTCCAATCACTACCGTTAGGGTCGTGACTGCAAACATTCACTGAATTCTCCAAAAGTGTATGAATACCGTGTTGCTAAGGGGCATCTGGCAGAAGAGGGTTGGTTGCCTCACGTAGCATGGACAACGTCTTGTCCATATCGAGGTCTCTCGCCATGGAGTTAATTAAAAACGTTGGCGGTCGCCCACAGAAGAGTCTAAATAAAGAGTAAGTCCAAGAAATCAGGACGCTCGCGGCAATGCTTTTTAAGGAACAGATAGCGTCATACTTTAAGATGACTGACAAGACTCTCTCAGAGATTTTTAAGCGCCAGCCTATACAAGCAGGGTAGGAAAGGCGGTCTTAAAAGTCGCCTCAGCGCTTATGAGAGCTGTTGAGTAAGGTGACATGCGAGCCATCCAACTCTTCTTCAAAACTCAACCCGGCTGGACCGAGAAGATATACTTTGGGATCAACCAATCTGAGATGGAGGAGGCAGAAGATCGTATTTTTACCGTTGAGCTGGTCGGAAAGATCGACTTTTCTTATTCTTTACATTAAATGACATAACACATCATGAGTAAAACACCCGTAAACGTGGCAGTCCAGCAGGAATGCGGGTTAGAAGTCGCTGTTATCAGTTTCAAATCCACCTGCGGTGACTGAGTCATGTGGCGAGCGACGGGTTAGAATTGAATATGTTTCTATTTCGCGGATCGTGAAACACTCTCTTTTTGTTCTTTGGAAACTCCCGTTAATAAACCCTCTGGAGGGGCCAAAGCAGACAACCTGGTCAGGCGTTGATTGAAGCAAATTGTAGCGGATAAGCTCATACTCGGTCATATCTTCAAATCGGATTTCTTCAGTCGATGTGCAAGATTGAATGACCAATGTAAAGACAGATGCACAACCAATCATTACGCTTTCTTTCATATCTAAAATACTCCTTCAGCCCCAGTATGATGCTAAGTTAGCGATAACGGGAGTTAATGCCGAGGCTACCAACAGCGACATAACTGATTTTTGTCTGGCTTAAGTAGACTTTCCAAACCATACTGATCTTATAAATGCTTCATCTTTCCAGCCGTACTTTGGTTTCATGGTTTTTAGTTTTGGCGTAACCTTCAAACTAATAATAGGACATGACACATCATGAGTAAAAGAAAAAACTAAGAGAGCTTAACTCGCGGTGGAGGTGATTTATGAATTCGCAAATCGCGCATAGCCTGGAGACTAAACCAAAGATCAACACTCTAGTGGTTTGCGAAAATTGTCGAAATCGTAAGATCTTTACTTGGTAACAAGCCTTCATAAGAAAGGTTGTAATTAGCTATTTTGGAATAGAATGAATCTACACTTAATGAAAATACTTCCGCGAACGTCGTTTCCCAGTTATTTAAATTTGGTCCTGCCCGAAAAAAATCCTTCATTATCTTCCTGAACGCTTCAGCCTCGCTAAATCCTTGATCCTGAAGCTCGTCCGCCAAAATAAGCGTCAGGAAGACTGACCCAGAATAATTGTCATCTGCTTCACCCGACGCGCCATAAGATTCATACAGTGAAGGGCTTTCCCTCACTAGTCCCGACAGGAGTGGGGCCTGAGCTTGTGAGAAATAGTCTACGCCGTAATGCTCTTGAACGTAGATCGACTCAAGGGTTGCTGCGGGCCCTTCCATTAGCCACTTCAACCCCGATAAATTAGCGTGACTAATCTGGAAGACATGAAAATATTCGTGTGGCACCACGCTATATCTGTGGATATCACTGTTCTCTATTTCCCATGCAGAAATTTCAAGGCTCATCCAATCGTAAGAACCGCCATCACCTCCGCCGCAAATACACGCACCGCTGATGAAGGGGAGAGGAGCTTCTGCGTCACTCTTCCATGCAAATACTGGCATACTGTACCAATCAGTTTTAGCATAGATAGGGATGTCTCTCTGGAGATTATTCATAATTTGTTCAAATTCATTCCTCCATTCTTTGGGAAGAGATTCATCTAAAACATATCTAAATTTGTAGTCCGCAACGCCCGCAACAATTGACTCAGAATAACCAACCCCCACCACCGCGTCTAACTTAAGTATTGCATTATTTAGCTCGATAGAAGCATCTGGCGTTCTGATATAAGAGATTTTTAGCTCTTGAGCCGCCATATCATAGAAGTCGACTTCTGCCGGCCAAGGCGATGGATGAATGTAGGGAGGCCAAGCCTTTCCCATAGAGAGTATTTCACCTGCGGTAACTTGGACATTCGTGGCATAAATTGACTCAGTTTTACCAGACCCATCTCCAGCAAGAACATGAGATAAAGTTATTATGCCTGTGGCAGGGTCATAAACAGCATCAGCGTGCGCAACTGTTGTGAAGAAGAAATGCGCAATAATTACAAAAGGTATGTTCAATAGCTTGTGTTTCATGACGAATCCTGTTTTTCGGGTGATTTAGTTGGTAGCAGGACGCTCATTCGCTGCTTAAGCTCCTCCCTGCTGGCTCTCGCTTTGCGATAGGTATGTTTTGCTATTTGTCTCGCTTCTTCAATCGCTAAGCACATTCGGCCTTGGCGGACGCTCTGCTTTATCCTCATGCTCTGCATTCTGGTTATTTCCTTTCTGCCGTTTACTCAGTTTGCCTGAATCAGCTGTATTCAGAGGCCTTACTGTAACTGTCTGATTACTGTTCGGTTTCAACTCGTATCCTGTTTCCGCTGACGTGCCGCTCCATCTCAGCACAGACCCGTCCATATTCATCGCACAGCGAAATTTTCTGTATTCCGCTCGCGGCATAAGCAGCTGGGAACAACCCAAACTCTTTAACCGTTTGAAGGACGAGATTCATGGCAATAATCCCAAGCAAGACTTTAAACGACTTGTTGTTCATTTTTCATCCTCTTTTCTGGTGTGTTTTTTCTTTTCGGCGATAGTCATTTTTGCATCCCTGTGAAAAGCAGGTTTATTCACAGCATTCATGTTTTTGGCCACAGGGTTTTACCTGCTGGGCCACTCTTTTCGATAGGTTTCTTTTACCATTTGTTTGGCTTCTTCAAGCTCGCTGGCTACGCTGGGCCTGCTTGATAGGGTCCTTCCGGCTTAATAAATATCTTGGCCTGTTTTTTTTGTCACTACTCACAATTGAAAGACTAACGTCTCGGCGAAGATATTAGGAAGAGGAGAAGTCGATTTTTGAAATTTAATCTTGCCGAAATAATCTGAACCTATCGCCATCAAAATGCTTATCAGACTACGCCGCTTGGATTTCGGCCACCCTATCCAGCGTTCAACAGGGTCGGTAATGCCTTCTTGGCATGCGCTAGGGTATCCAAGGTAAGCTGGACCTGACAAACCCAGCGAATCGCGACGCTTAAGTGTCGCGCTGCTCCTTTTTCTGCCTCTGAGCAGCAACGCCTTAATGTTCGCTTAAAGACAGTGTTGTTTTTGCGGTAAGAGAACTGACAGACAAAACCACACGGTGAATGTAATGACCGGCGCGTGTGCTCACTTTCTTGTCATTCATCTAGCTGATCGCCCGCGACATTATCCTGATCATCTCCACCTTCTTCCCCAGCACTGCACGTCTTTGGCAGGTAGCGCTTGCCAAGGGCTTCCACCGTGACCCTATCCGCCACACAGTCCCAGATGATGGAATCGTCGTCCTGGGCGCGCGCGATGAGCAGGAAGCCGGATTCGATGTCTTCAAATCGTGCACCGAATTCTGTCATGTCAATCAGCGCCTTGAGTGTTCCGGTGCGTAGCTTATCGGCAGCGGGCACTCCGAATTCTCCGGCCAGGTAGTCCATACCAACTAGGATGCCTTCGGGAATAAAAGCATTCATCTCAAGATCTGCTTCCGACTGCGGCATCTCGCCGTAGAGATCAAAATACGTTTCAATGAGCTCCTGTTGCTTCATCCCGAGATCGACAGCGGCGGTCACGGCGTCGTCAATCCTTGAGTTGTGGTAAAAACCAAAAGCAACACCGACCAGCAGTACTGCGATCATGGGATAAACAACCATCTCAGAGGTTGTGAGTCCAAGCTGCCGGTGCGCTGTTTGCGGTTTTGTCATGACGCGAGCTCCTGAATTTTCTGCAAGTTTTGACCTGCCCTCTCGGGGGCGACTGCCACCATGCAATTTTTGCACCTGGACCGTAAGGTTTTGCCGGAAATCTACTCGGTGATGATGCCTTTGTACCCTGCAGCTGTCTTCTCCGCCTGACTGCATCACAACACCGCGCTTGCTGAAAGCTACCGACTGCCATCTTGATACGTGCCTTCGACAGGATATGTTTATGCTGCGCAACTCCAAAGGTCAGTGATTCGTTCTTCGCACAGCTGACTTCAGGGTGCGTGACTGCGGATAAAACTGCCTCCAGGCGCGCTGGTCGAGCTGACGGCACGAACCGGCACACTTATTGCCTGCGTTTCATAGAGTGAAAATTTCGCCAGCAACTGACCCTGTATTGCGCAAAAGCGCACAGTATCGGTGCGAGTCGCTGCTTTTTGTCTCAAATGGAGGCATGATTATCTATGAAAGCTTGGAATAATCTGGTCGGCAAGTTTGAAACCTTCCTATCAAAAATCAATCTGGAAAACACCGTAACCATTGGTGGTAGAGCAATTCCCCCTCTCGTTATGGGGTTTGCGCTAATCATTGTCTGTATACCTCTCTGGGGCTACCTGGAATTCGAAGGCCAAAACAAGCCTATCGGTGCGCTGGTCGCGTTGTTGATGGCCTGGGGTGTAGCACAACTGAGCGTGCTGGATTTAGGCGACGGTGTCGGAGAGAAGCCAGGTAGTTCCTCTGCAGACAATTCCTAGCCGATTCAGGTAGCAGCGAGGCAATCATGGCAGACCAATCACCCAGCTTTTTTGCGTAACTGACTACCAAACTTACACGACGACGAAGGTAACAATACAGGCCTACATGATAGCGAAAGACCCAGTTCAACACCTCAGTCGGGTGTCTGAATCCACCGATGGCTTCAGCCCGGTCGAACAATCGGAGGCCAGCAGCGGAACTCAGCCCGATGAGCAGCGGCTCGCCCGGCTCGCGTTCGCGGGCGTGATGCTCGCTCTGGTAGTCATTTATCTGATGAGAAACGTTGACCGATACGAAGATCTGAACATTGCGTTTCGTTACAGCGAAATGACTGACCTAGTTGTACCGGTCAAGGACACAATAACAGCGGCGATGTTGTCATCTCCCGCGGTCGATCTGAAATCTTTTGATAGCGGCACGGCAGGATTACCTGATGAAGTGTTTGCTTCCGCAGAGGCCCACGGCATCTCAGTGATCGACGGTCGGATCATCGCGACCTGGATGAAGGATGAATCCGATCTGGACGGTGTGACCTACATTTTATCGCCAAAGATCGAGCACGGAGCGGTGAAGTGGTCGGTCACTGGCACCTGCAGCGAAAAAAAAGCCTGCTAGGTGATTCTCAATGCCCATTATGACCAAGGGTATCGCCCCATCCATCAGCCAAAAGCTCTGGAGCAGCAGTAATGACTGATCAATCTATCAACCCGGTCGACCTGATTAGCCCGGTGGACCACTCAACTCCCCAGACCGGTCCCTCCGGTCAGCCGATAGTGCGCACCGAGGGGGGAATCGTCACTGAAGGGAGCAAGGTGACATGGAACAGGAAATCCATTCTCTGGGCGCTGCCCCAACCTCTTCTGGTTGCCGGCTCAGTATTACTCGTCGCTGCCATGGTGGCGAATGAGTGGGGCGGCGAATATTACCGAGTCTGGACGCTGTTAGTCGCAGTTTCCGCTACCCCCCTTCTCCTGATCGCCGAGCGCTTCTGGGCCAAGAAGCAGTCCTGGCTGCTCAAGCCGGATGAAATGGCGGAGGACGTGTTCTGGATGGCTTCGGGTGGATTACTCTGGGGGCCCATCATCTCCGACCTTTATCGCACACCCGTTTCCGAGGGGTTTCTCGCCCTGCGCGATGTATCTCCGCTGCAAATTGAGTTCCAGCCAAACACCGTACTCGGCCTCATCGGCGCCATGCTGGTTATTCGCTTCACTTCCAGCTTTTTCTACTACTGGCTGCACCGGATTCAGCATGAATCCCTGTTCTGGTGGCGCATGCATGCAACGCACCACCACCTGACCAAGATGAGCGCCATGCGCGGCAACCGAACCCATCCGCTCGAATATCTAGCGCTCGGTCTGGGCACACCAATGGCTTTGGCCCTGATGGGTGCCAGCGATGAGGTGTTTATCGTTTCAGCGGCTTTCGGCATGTGGAACGGTAAGTTCAACCATGCCAACTTGCCGATGGTATCAATGCCTGTCTGGGACTGGTTTTTCGCTACAGCGCAGCAGCATCATTGTCACCATGCTTTAGAGCGCCGTCAGGCAGATTCCAACTACGGCTGTGACATTATTTTCTGGGACCGCGTCTTTGGCAGTTACTGCGGCGATGCCGAAGTAGGCCCTGCTGGTGCGGGCAAGGGCGTTCGCCTTTCCATCAAAGACCAGTTGATGCTGGCCTTTTACTCTGACGAACGCCTAAAAAGCCTGTAGGCAATGAATTGAAATCGGGTGCGGGTCGCCGGCGCAATGCCTTAATCTGGCTGGCTGGTGCAGCGACTTTTGTGCCAAGCTGCTAATGTCTCTTCTAGTTTCCAGCGGCGCATCAGACGCCCCACCAGATTAAGCCTCTGCTCCACAATGAATAAGCGCGGATTCCTCAAGAGCAGTGTGAGGCAACCGCTGCCCGGGGCCTTAAGGATCTGACGATCGAGGTAAAGCATCCGGACAGATATTTTTCAGACCTATGTGTGTGGGCAGACCAAGTATGCCTCTCCTGTCGCCTGCTTGGCATAGGCTTTGATCACCTTGTTAAAGCATTTCACGCAATGAGATTTCCTGCGCATAAGAACTGGCAAACGTTGTTTTAATTTCCCTGCCAACCCGTTGTCTCATGCCCTGAAATTTCTCCATCCCGATTTTTTCTATCATGGGAGTCAGCAGCCAGCCACCGAGCCCCCATGACATACTAATGGC
The DNA here is from genome assembly GCA_002477465.1 of Gammaproteobacteria bacterium UBA7449. Lineage (GTDB taxonomy): Bacteria > Pseudomonadota > Gammaproteobacteria > Pseudomonadales > Pseudohongiellaceae > UBA9145. Next base: position 7,086 of record DLPV01000054.1, read on the forward strand.
CCTTTTCAGAGCCGTGGGTGGTGGGTCCAGGCCACCGTAAATAAACTTCTCTCCACTCAATAGACACCTGAGAGGAAGGAGAATACGCTGCGGGAAACTGGACTATTCAGGCGCTTTGGCCTTCATATCATCAATTCTTTTTTCATGTTCGCCCGCCCCGCTGATTAACCCTAATAGCTTAGTGCTATAACTGAGAATGTTTTTGTCCTATCAGATAACTTTGTCAGGCCGGTCCCAAATATAGGAATCACTGTTGGCTCTGAAGCAACACCGGTAGTTGATACTGATTTGGGTCCTGCGAACGGCAAGACTGTCCAAGATGCCGTTAACAGCGTGTCTTAAAATGAAACTCTGTACGTGGTGACCGCACATTGTCATCCTGAATATTCTTTAGGAGTTAATGGTTTGAGCAGTGATACTGTTTTTATTGCCACAGAAGCACAGGCTCAAGAAATGCTTAATAGAGAGCAAATCTAGGGCAATTTCGCGAGTCGGTCCTCGACAAACCGCTAATTGATTGGTGACTCTCAATATCCGGTGCCAGACGAAACGTTCCAAATGTCGATAGAATTAAACCTTGGCGACATTGTTTTCGTCCTTGCTCTGCTGGCAGATTCCTCACTCAGCATAGGACAAGCTCAGTACTTGTAGATTTTTTTCAGGGTTTTTAGAAAGCGAGATCGGGGGTTTTTCAGAGTCAAATAATGTTGGTAAAATTGCCAATAAAACAGCAGGTTGCTCTGTATTTAAAGAATCCACATGAATCAATATTTCAGCCCTGCCAGCGTCAGCTCCAGTTCCTAACTGCACTTCATTGTCGGTTGACAGCCTTGTTCCGTCTGCTGATGCCTGCAACAAGTAGAGCCGCTTCTTGGCCTGGGCACGGTAGTGCATTCGCGCGACTACTTCCTGCCCGGTGTAGCAGCCTTTCTTGAAATCAACCACACCTGACTGGTCGTAATTCAGCAGCTGGGGAGTGTACTGCTCACTCATCTCAGCAGTGACGTGAACAACGCCCGCGAGTATCTCGGCACGTAGCCACTGTTCTGGATTGCTGGCAGGGCTGCCAGCAAGAATTGCCGCCTGCTTTTCATCCCAGCACCAGATCTGGTATCGAGGGTCCGGGCCCGGTAGCCTGATCGAATAGATCCGGTCAGCTGTCGTCACAGAACCAGGTTGTTGTGGCCAGGGAGGCAAATCGCATTGTGCAATCTGCGGCGGTTGGGATTGCTCGCTACCTACATCGATTGCGCCTAGCACCGCTGCCGGCCCAGCGTCCAGGCTGAGCTCCACCTTTGAAAAAACCGCATACTTCTTCAGCGTGGCGTACACTTTCTCCGCATTGCCCGCCGTGATTTGCAGGAAGCATTTGTCATTTACCAACACCGCGAGGAAATCGGCTACGACTCGGCCCTTGAGGTTGCATAAGGCGCCAGGTAGACAGCGATCTGCGCTCAGCATTTCCATATCGCAAGTGACCTGACCCTGCAAAAACGCAAGGGCATCCGTGCCGCTGACTCGAACGTACTCATACTGCGTCAGCTTAAAAATCTGCATGTTAATCCTCTGGTAAACGAATGAATCGGCGAGTCAAGCTGATCCAGCAGGCCTGGTTAGCAGGGTGGTCAGTTAGTGACTCCTCAACATAATGCGAAGCAGCGTTGAAGATAGATCACTCTTCGTGATTAACGCATAATGCGCCATCTTCCAATCGTCACTGAATTTCTGGTTATTATATGACTGAATTGAACAAGCAAAAAATATTCTGGCATAGCCGCCGTGGCATGCTTGAGTTGGATCTTCTGCTGGTGCCATTCGCAACGGAGGTATTCGAAAACCTTTCCACTGAAGATCAATTGTTATATCGCGACTTACTGGCTGAGGAAGACCAGGATTTATGGAACTGGTTTTTGGAGAGGGTGGAACCCTCTGAAGCCAGGTTCAAATCAATGATTGAGCGAATTCTCGCGCACAAGGCTAACCAGGTCTATGCTGGAACGAGTTAATTCCAGTGAGTTCTTCATGTGTTCGAGCTCGACATCAGGCCTTCCCGTTTAGCTCTGCAGTTCCTGCTGTTTGTTCACCTCTGGGCAAGTCTCGCGCTGTGTTTGACTGAGCTGCCCGCCAGCCTGCTAGCGGCATCTCTGCTGGCTCTGGGTCTCTGCGGCACCGCGAGAGTCCGTGCCGAGTTATCCGGGTCCGCGGTTCGAATCCTGCGCGCTCGAATCCGCCAGCAGTCGTGGATTCTGGAAAGCCGGCAGGGTGAGAGACAGTATCAGCCCCCCGCAGTGATCTTCGCCAGTGAATTGTTAATCGTACTGGTTTTCAAGCGGGAGATTAACGCTGCAGAGACAGGTGGAGTGTGCCCGAAAGTGCTTCTTATTTGCCCAGATAGCCTCAGCGGCCTGCAGTCGCGCAGGCTCCGCCGCTATCTGCGATTTGAGTGTCCCGAAGCATCGCCCTAGGGCGTGAGCAGGGTATCCTCGGGTGCAGCCAGCATTTCCGGATGGTCGAGGGTAAAATGCAGCCCGCGACTCTCTTTGCGCTGCAATGCACAGCGAATGATGAGCTCCGCAACCAGCGCCAGATTGCGCAATTCCAGATTGTCATTGGTCACGCGATGCTTGATGTAGTAGTCCCGAACTTCTTCGCGGATCAGCCGGATTCGGCTATGGGCTCGCTCCAGTCGCTTGGTGGTTCGAACGATGCCCACGAAGTCCCACATAAAACGCCTGATCTCATCCCAATCATGTGACACCAGTACTTCGTCATCGGAATCGGTGACCCGGGATTCATCCCAGGCCGCGATGTGCGAAACCAGCTCGGTCTGTTTGAGCTTGGACCCGATACTCTCGGCCGCGCCAAAAGCGACCACGAAGCATTCGAGTAGGGAATTGCTGGCCATGCGGTTGGCCCCGTGTAGCCCGCTGAAACTGGTCTCGCCGATAGCGTAGAGATTAGCGATATCTGTTTCGCCGCGCTCATTGGTTACTACCCCACCGCAGGTGTAATGGGCCGCAGGCACCACCGGGATGCGGTCGGTGGTGATATCGATACCAAAGCCGAGACAGCGCTGAAAGATGTTTGGAAAATGTTCTTTAACAAAATCTGCCGGTTTATGGGTGATGTTCAGGTACACGCAATCACAGCCCAGACGCTTCATCTCATGGTCGATGGCCCGCGCCACGATATCCCGGGGTGCCAGTTCCGCCAATTCATGAAATTTGGGCATGAAGCGCGACCCGTCCGGTAACTCCAGCAGGGCACCTTCGCCGCGCAGGGCTTCAGTGATCAGAAATGATTTGGCGTGCGGGTGATACAGGCAGGTGGGGTGGAACTGATTGAATTCCATGTTGCCAACGCGGCAACCCGCGCGCCAGGCCATAGCAATGCCATCACCACTGGCACCGTCGGGGTTGCTGGTGTAAAGGTAGGCCTTGCTGGCGCCCCCGGTAGCGAGGGTGACAAACCGTGAACGGATCACCTCGACCTTGTTGCTGACTTGATTCAGGACATAGACCCCAACACAGGTGCGCCCAGAGCTCTCTGGGGCGGTCTGTGTCACTAAATCCACAGCAGTACAGCCTTCGAGCAGGCTAATGTTGGGATGCTCCTGTGCGCGCTTCTGGAGCGTCTGGAACACAGCCTTGCCAGTGGCATCAGTCGCGTGGATTATGCGGCGATGACTGTGCCCGCCCTCCTGGGTGAGATGCAGCGATGTCAGGTCCGCCACCAGCGCAGCAGATGGTGGGTCAGCCTCGACGGCATCCCTGGTCGTAAACGGGACACCTTGGTCCACCAGCCAGTTCACGGCCCTGGCGCTGTTCGCGACCACATGTTCGACTACGTTCTTGTGACACAGGCCCACGCCTGCCTTGAGGGTGTCCTGCACATGGGAATCGACGCTGTCCGAGTCGTCCAGCACCGCAGCAATGCCGCCTTGGGCATAGAACGTGGCGCCTTCCTGCAGATCGCCTTTGCTTAATACCGTGACGCGGGCGAAGTCTGCCGTACGTAGCGCAAGGGTCAGCCCTGCCGCACCACTGCCTATAATCAAAATGTCGGTTGCGTGCCCCTCGGAGGCCTTGTGCTCTTCCATGAATAATCTGTAACTCGCTGTAATTTATCAGTTTATAATGGTAGAAACCAAAAAGCTGTCGCTCCACCGCGCGCGGTGTCATGCTCTTGATTAGAGCGGCTGCAGGCAGTTTCTAGATTGACGACGCCGCCTCAGAGGTGCGAAAGAGGTGCGAAGGTCTAGTAGAATGCGGGTTATTTTATCGCTTCCGCGAACTTTTGCACGCTGCGACTGTCAGATTCGCCTTGAGGGTTCCTGTAGATTGGCCTGCGCAGCCCTCGCGAAAAGTGATCAAAGAGTGAGTTAAGTCACTGTCTTCGGCGCGAAAATTAGGGGAAGAGAGACAAGAATGGACAAGGCGAATGGCAGACGCGACTGACCAACAGCTCGTTGACCGGGTTTTGGCGGGAGATAAAAATGCCTTCAACTTTTTGGTGATGCGCTATCAGCACAGGGTTGCAGCGCTGATCGGCCGATTCGTTCAAGATATCCAGGAAGTGGAGGACGTGACCCAGGAAGCTTTTATCAAGGCGTATCGTGCTCTGCCTCTGTTTCGTGGGGATAGCGCTTTTTATACCTGGTTGTACCGTATTGCAGTTAACACAGCGAAAAACCACCTGGTGTCCAGAAGCCGACGCCCGCCAGCCACGGACCTGGAGGTGGATGAAGCCGAAGTCACTGAACTTGGCACGGTGCTGAGAGAAATTGAAACCCCTGAAGGCAGCTTGGCCACTGCTAAACTCAAGGCCGCCATCGATACTGCTATTGATGAATTGCCCGAGGACTTGCGGACTGCTTTTACACTGCGGGAGTTTTCCGGGCTAAGTTATGAAGACATCACAGAGGTGATGGACTGCCCGGTTGGTACCGTGCGCTCGCGCATATTTCGGGCGCGGGAAGCGATTGATAAGAAGATCAGGGAACTCCTTTGAGCTTGATTGCGGTTTTTTGTCCTAGCTGTAGAACTTTTTGTCATGAGCAGGGTCTGATTGATAGTGAGTTGCTAGACTCTGGGCTTGGTGATTGGCTAGATTGGCTAAGAGCAATCAGAGGGTTTATCGAAGTAAGTCATATCAGAGAGATAAGGTCTGTGTGACGTGCGCCCGGGCAAGACTCAAGTTGCGCTTCACCAACCAGATTTAAGTAGAATCACACTATTAGATAGAGTTAAGTAGAACGTATGGTCGACAAAATTAAAACTGCCTCCGTTACTCCCCCAACTCACACCGCTGACCGTGACGCTGAGGCTATTTCCGCGCTCATGGATGGCGAAGCAAACGATCTTGATTTACGGCGCTTGCTCAAGTTCGCTGCCGAAAATCCCGAAACGATGGAAACTTGGGAGCGTTATCACCTGGTCCAATCGGTGATGCATGAGCAGGGCACTCCTGTGTCGACAGCTGTCGCCAGCGGCGTGGCCGTTGCGCTGGCAGACGAAGTGGCCTATAGCGCCGAATCACAGCGCTTCAGCGCTTGGCAGCAACAACTCACCAAACTGGCAGTAGCCGCTGCCGTGGCAGTGCTTGCGGTGCTCACGCTGCAGCCTGATCCAGCTGTTACTATGCCTACTTCTGAACTAGCGCAAGAGGCTCCGAGCAACTCTCAGGCAGCGCCGCTGGCGGTGTCGGCAACTCTGGTTGCGGACACTCGGGTTGTGGAAACCCTCTCGGCCACTGTAGACCCTGAAGCGCAGCAACGGCTGCGTGATTACATCGAAAGCATGAGTTTCGATGGTGCTGAGCCTGTGAGCATGGAGCATATTCAGGACTCCCCGCTATACAGATTGGTTAACGACCTTCCTGCATCACCCGATTAGACTCTAAGCCGGTGCGAAACCTCCATTTTTCGCGGCGACTCTTCATTACGCGGCCAAGTCTGCAATATGCTAAAGTTTACGGCGTTACATTCCGGGAATTAGCGAGTTCACAGACGAGGATAGATAAGTCTCTGATCGAAACTGGTTGTTGCTGACGTAGTGAGTAGTATGCATTTATCTAAGCGCTTTATCCTTCATCGTATGTCCTCTGCAGGCTCTCATGCCCTGGCTGGTGTTGCCCTTTGCCTGTTCGCAGGCAGCATCTTAAGCTTCTCCAGAGTGCTTGTAGCTGCCGAGTTGCCTAACTTCGCTGACCTGGTGGAGAAAAACGCTCCCTCAATCGTCGAAATTTCCACCACGCGACGGGTAGCAGCTCGCGCCCCGAGTCCCGATTCGGAAATAGAGGAGCTGTTGCGTCGCCTGAATCCTGAAGACATCCCTGAACTGGAGATCGAAGGGCTCCCCGAGCAGCGCCAACGTGCCGCGGTGGGCTCAGGATTTATAGTTTCCGAAGATGGCTATGTCATTACCAACAATCACGTGGTGGTTGGAGCCGATGAAATCCAAGTAACTCTGAATGACAGAAGAGTTTTCGATGCCAAAGTTATAGGTCTTGATGAGCCGTCGGATCTGGCGGTTCTCAAACTGGACGCTACTGACCTTCCCCATGTCGCCTTTGGAAACTCAGACGCCTTGCGTGTTGGTGAATGGGTGTTGGCAATTGGTTCTCCTTTCGGGCTTGAGTTTTCTGCGGCTGCTGGCATCGTGAGCGCCAAGGGCAGATCTGTGCCGGGTAGATCCTCCTATAACTATATGGCTTTCATTCAGACTGATGTCGCCATCAACCAGGGAAACTCCGGTGGGCCGCTGTTCAATCTGGATGGCGAAGTCATTGGAATTAATTCCCAAATTCTTAGCAGCACCGGCGGCTCCAATGGTATTTCGTTCTCGATTCCAAGCAATGTAGCGATTAACGTGATCAATCAGCTGCAAGAAACCGGCAGGGTCGAAAGGGGGTTGCTCGGCGTGCGCATGCGCGAAGTTGATAATGCCCTGGCAGAAATCTTCGGGATGGCAATACCACGTGGCGCCTTTGTGGACGAGGCGCAGCCTGGCAGTCCGGCCGCGGAGGGCGGTATTCAGAATGAGGACATCATCGTGGAATTCAACGGCCACGAGATTGAGTACTACACCGATTTGCCATTTTACGTTGGCCAGTACCGGCCAGACACCCGAGCCGCGGTCAAGCTCTATCGCGATGGCGAGATACTCGATCGCGTCGTCGTCCTGGGTAGTTCACCAACCAATGTTGTGGCCAGTACTACGCCAGAGGTGCCTCGTGAACGCGCCAATCCTTTGGGATTCCGAGTCGCTGAGCTGGGTGAGGAAGCCAGGCAGATATCTGGTTTGAGTGGAGTACGGATTGCTGAACTCAATGCAGGGCCTGGGCGAGAAGCCGGTTTGCGTGAAGGGGATGTTATCGTCGCTCTGAATCGCCGCGAGGTTAACTCTACTGAACAATTTGCTGAAATTGCCAGCAGTCTACCCGACAGCGGCTTTGTGCCTATCCGCATCGTGCGGGAAGGGCAGGCGACAACTATGGCATTGGAGATGGCTCCGTAGCGTCGCCGCGGCGCGCAGCATGCCTGCGCGCCCCTACATAGCGTCACATTTCCCCTGCCACTGAGCGTCCCTTTAGGGTA
>DLPV01000054.1:15056-26229 GCA_002477465.1 Gammaproteobacteria bacterium UBA7449
TTTTCGTGTCTGATTTAAGCCTTATCCGCAATTTTTCCATCATTGCCCATATCGATCATGGTAAGTCTACGCTTGCCGATCGTTTCATTCAGTACTGTGGGGGGCTGGAAGAACGGGAGATGGATGCTCAAATTCTTGACACCCTCGATATCGAGCGCGAGCGCGGCATTACCATCAAGGCCCAGAGCGTCACGCTCTATTACGATGCCGATGATGGTAAGCGCTATCAGCTTAATTTTATCGATACACCAGGCCATGTCGATTTTACCTATGAGGTGTCTCGCTCACTTGCAGCCTGCGAAGGCGCGCTGCTAGTAGTTGATGCCGGGCAGGGTGTTGAGGCCCAGTCAGTGGCAACCTGCTATACGGCAATTGAACAGGGACTGGAAGTCCTGCCGGTGCTGAACAAAATGGATCTGCCGCAGGCTGAGCCAGACCGAGTGCGAGTGGAGATTGAGGAAATAATCGGCCTCGATGCTTCTGAAGCCGTTTGCGCCAGCGCCAAGACCGGAATGGGCATCAAGGAAATTCTGGAACAAATTGTCAAAAAAGTGCCACCGCCCTCTGGTGAGAAAGAAGTTGACGTTCAGGCGCTGATTATTGACTCCTGGTTTGACAATTACCTTGGCGTAGTTTCACTGGTGCGAGTCATGCACGGCACGCTGAAGAAGGGCGATAAAATAATCGCCAAGTCACTCGGCAAAGCCCATGTGGTAGATAACATTGGCGTATTCACGCCCAAGCGCCACCAGACTGGTGTGCTGAGTGCTGGTGAGGTGGGTTTTATTGAGGCTGGCATTAAGGACATTCAAGGTGCCCCGGTGGGCGATACCCTAACCCTGGCCAAGACGCCGGATGTGGAAGCATTGGCCGGATTCCGTCAGATCCAGCCGCAGGTGTTCGCGGGACTCTTTCCAGTGTCGTCAGATGATTTCGAATCCTTTCGCGATGCGCTCGAAAAACTCACTCTGAATGATGCTTCCTTGCAGTATGAGCCGGAAAACTCAGATGCTTTGGGCTTTGGATTTCGCTGTGGCTTTCTTGGCATGCTGCACATGGAAATCATTCAGGAGCGCCTGGAGAGAGAGTATGATCTCTCGTTGATTACCACGGCACCGACGGTGGTCTATGAAGTACTTTTGGAAAATGGCGACGTAGTTATGGTAGATAGCCCTTCGCGCCTACCTCCTGTTAACAACATTCAGGAAATGCGAGAGCCCATTGTCAAGGCCAACATCCTGGTACCGCAGGAATACTTGGGCAACGTGATCAACCTTTGTGTTGATAAGCGCGGCGTGCAGAAAGATATGCAGTTTATTGGTAAGCAGGTCTCGTTGAATTATGGTTTACCTATGAATGAGGTGGTGATGGATTTCTTTGATCGCCTCAAGTCTGTGAGCCGGGGCTATGCTTCACTGGACTACCAGTTTGACCGTTTTGAAACGTCGCAGTTGGTGCGTCTGGATGTATTGATCAACGGCTCCAGAGTCGATGCCTTGGCGCTTATTGTGTATCGAGAACATGCCCAGTCCAAGGGGCGGCTGCTGGTTGAAAAAATGAAAGAACTGATTCCCCGGCAATTATATGATGTGGCGATCCAGGCAGCGATTGGTGGCCAGATTATCGCCCGCTCTACAGTTAAAGCCTTGCGCAAGAATGTCACCGCTAAATGCTACGGTGGCGATGTGTCGCGCAAGAAGAAACTGCTAGAAAAGCAAAAGGCCGGCAAGAAGCGAATGAAGAAAGTTGGCAATGTAGAAGTACCGCAAGAGGCTTTTCTTGCGGTACTGAAAGTAGAGAGTTGATTGAATCGCCATGAACGTGGATTTCTCCCTGGTACTGCTTGTCCTGGTCGCATTTTGTGGCTTTCTATGGATTCTCGATTCTGTGTTAATCAAGAAAACTCGCGCGGCAGCAATTGAAGAATTCCAGCGCACTAAGGCCAAGGGGCAATCCGAAGACAAGGTTCAGGCCACGGTCGCTGAATTGGCTCAGGAACCGCTGGTCATTGAATATGCCAAATCCTTTTTCCCCGTATTACTGATCGTTTTAATCCTTCGATCATTCCTGGTGGAACCCTTCCAAATTCCGACAGGTTCCATGATTCCCACACTAGAGGTCGGTGATTTTATCCTTGTGAACAAGTATGCCTATGGTGTCAGGTTACCGGTGATTGGGACCAAGATCATGGATGTAGAAGACCCCAAGCGCGGTGAAGTCATGGTGTTTATTCCACCCCATGAGGACAAGTATTACATCAAGCGGGTCATTGGATTGCCGGGTGATACCGTGCGCTATGAGGATAAAAACCTCTACATAAATGGCGAATTGATCGATAAAGAGTATTTGGAGGATATCGAGGTAGAAACTGGTATCGGGCCGCTGTCTGGCACACTGTACACTGAAACGCTTGGTGATGTTTCCCATGCAGCCCAGCATATCGACGCGGTTGGGCAGCGCCGAGCTCGCACAACTTGGGTGATTCCGAACAGACATTATTTCATGATGGGGGACAACCGGGATAATAGTGCAGATAGCCGTGAGTGGGGAGCCGTGCCAGAAGAAAATATCGTTGGTAAGGCTATTGCCGTCTGGATGCACAAGGATCCGGGTCTGAATCTGCCCACATTCAGCAGAAATCAGCTCATATACTAGAATTAGATTTGGTCGCAGCAGCAGGAACAGGAGATTCAACCTCTGTTGAGGCAGATTCGACTCGAGTTGTGAATCAAATGGCAATTCAGGTGTGGAAAATCCCATATTTGCGCGAAAGGCGAGACATCGCATCGAAAACGCGGTAACAACGGAAACGAAGGACCAAAGCAACAAAAGCAACAAAGAAAATCGACCAGGGTTTTAGCTAAATCCAGGCCAGCGCCGAGTAACGAGAGAGACATAGACATGAAGACATTGCGTAAAACTAATCTGAGAAGCCAACGTGGCGTGTCTAAAATGGGCCTATTGCTAGTTGCTGTGTTTCTGGGCTTCTTCTTCAGTTTTGGGCTAAAAGTTGGGCCGATTTATGTGGATCACAATCTCATTGTCGGCCTCTGTCAGGACTTGATTGACAGCGGTGAAGCCAACAACATGACCGTGGGTGATGTGCGCATTCGAGTTTCCAGTGCGCTTCGCATAAATAGCATCACTGACTTCGACCTCAGCAGTATCCGTATGCGAAAAGAAAGTGATGAGGCCATAATCACCATCGCTTATGAAAAGCGCGTACCGCTGATCGCCAATCTCGACCTTGTAGCCGTATTTGATAGCACCCTCGAGTAGATGCCGAAGGAACTCGACACACTTCAGCACAAGCTCGCCTACCAGTTTAAAGACTCCCATCTCATCAAGCTGGCGCTAACTCATCGTAGCGCCGGTGCAAACAATAATGAGCGCCTTGAATTCCTTGGCGATGCCCTGCTCGATTTGCTGGTCGGAGAGTCTCTGTTCCAGTCGCATCCGGATGCCAATGAGGGGGACCTCAGTCGCATGCGTTCCGCTATAGTGAATAAGCAAGCCCTGGCTGAAATTGGCAGGTCCCTGGACCTGGGAGACTACGTGGCGCTGGGGAGCGGTGAATTAAAGAGTGGTGGCCAGGCGCGTGACTCCATCCTTGCGGACACTGTGGAGGCATTGGTGGCTGCCGTGTATCTGGATGGAGGCATAGAGCCCTGCACCAGTTTGGTGGCAGCTTGGACCCTCGAACTGGTGCAGCAACCAGAAAAGCAAAGCGTGAAGGACGCCAAGACACGGCTGCAGGAATTAATGCAGGCGCAGGGAGCAGCGTTACCTAAATACGAAGTCATTTCGACTTCTGGAGAAGCCCACGCGCAAACCTTTGAAGTGCAGTGTGTTGTGACCGGGTTGCAGGAGCCGCAGCAGGGCAGTGGGCGCAGCAAGCGGGCAGCCGAGCAACAAGCAGCGAAAAAAGTTCTGACGATACTGGGACAACACTAGGCGCTGCTTGGCAGCAAACTCAACAGACCAGGGTGAAGCAATGACCGAGTCAACAGACTTTAAATACGGCCCACAGGCGCGCTGCGGCTACGTGGCGCTGGTGGGTAGGCCAAACGTTGGCAAGTCAACGCTGCTTAATCACCTGCTACAGCAAAAAATCAGCATTACTTCGCGTAAACCGCAGACTACCCGGCACCGGATAATGGGCATCCTCACAGAAGCTGACGCGCAGTGTGTTTTTGTGGATACGCCAGGTTTGCACAGCCAGCATCGAAAAGCCTTAAACCGGGTGATGAATGACACTGTCATCAGTACCTTGCGCGATGTTGATAATATTCTGTTTGTGGTCGAACGTCTGACCTTCGGTGAGGCAGACCAGATGGTCCTGCAGCATTTGCTGAAGAGTAAAGTCCCGGTAATTCTGGTGATCAACAAAGTTGATCAGATCAAAGATAAGCAGCGACTGCTTCCGCATATTCAGGAATTGACAAAGCAGCATGAATTCGCAGAAGTCGTGCCGGTCTCAGCGTTAAATGGGCACAATCTTGATCGGCTGAAGTCGCTGGTAAAAGAGCTGTTGCCAGTTGGGCCGTTTCTGTATCCAGCTGAACAGGTTACCGATCGTAGCTCGAGATTCCTTGCCGCCGAATTGATCCGAGAGAAAGTCACGCGTCAGTTGGGTGATGAACTACCCTACGAGGTGACAGTAGAGATCGAACGATTTAAGGTCGAGGGGGGCGTTACCCATATTCACGGTCTTATTCTGGTTGATAAATCCGGCCAGAAGAAAATTCTGGTCGGACGCGATGGTGAGCGTCTTAAGAGCATCGGATCATCGGCACGCGAAGATATGGAGACTGCATTCGGGGGCAAAGTCATGCTTAATCTATGGGTCAAGGTAAAATCCGGTTGGGCGGATGATGAACGCGCCCTGCAAAGCCTTGGATACGTTGATCACTAAGCACTGGCGTTATGGATACAAGAATCGCGCTGCAGCCGGCCTACGTTTTGCACCGCAGACCATTTCAAAATACCAGCCTGTTGGTAGACTTCTTTACCTACGACTACGGCCTGGTGCGCGCAGTCGCCAAGGGGGCACGGCGCGAGAAGTCTCGCTATCGTGCTTTACTGCAGCTGTTTCAGCCCCTTTTGGTATCTGTGACTGGTAAGGGCGAGGTTAAGACGCTTACGGCAGTTGAAAGTAACGTGTCGGCGATAAACCTGCGGGGAGAGCGTCTGTTCAGCGGCCTTTACATTAACGAACTGCTCAGTCGCCTGCTGCAAAATCAGGAAGAGCACATTGCGCTCTATGGCAGCTATCAGGAGACTCTGGTTGCCCTGCAGGGCGAGCAGAGCATTGAACCCTTACTGAGGCGCTTCGAACTCAAGCTGCTTGCAGGGCTGGGCTATGCGATCAATCTCACTGAGGATTGTGAAACTAATTTGCCCATCAATCCAGACAGCATTTATCGATTCATTCCCGACGTCGGCTTTCAGACCCGATCCCTTTCTGGCGCGGCGACGCTAGGGAGCAGCGAATTTACGGGTGCGGATTTGATTGCCATTCGCGACCTTGATATCGAAACCAGCAGCGCTGCCCAGGCGGCCAAACGCCTGTTGCGACTCGCGCTGGCGGCGCATCTCGGCGACAAGCCATTACACAGTCGAACGCTGTTTGCTGCCCCACAGTAGGCGTTCTTTGGACCGTAATTTCATAACGTGTACAATCTAGCGCTCCCTTCAGAACGCTGCAGCGATTTCTATGACTTACACCACCATTGAAGAGCGAATTGGCAATACGCCGCTGGTGCGGTTGCAGCGAATGCCAGTGCCCAATGGGAACACGATATTGCTCAAGTTGGAGGGCAATAACCCGGCGGGGTCCGTTAAAGATCGCCCTGCACTCAATATGATCCTGCGGGCCGAGATGCGAGGCGACATTAGGCCCGGAGATCGTCTGATTGAAGCCACCAGCGGTAACACCGGCATCGCGCTGGCGATGGTAGCGGCCGTCAAAGGCTACCGGATGACGCTAATCATGCCCGACAACCTGAGCGATGAGCGCAAGGCATCCATGCAGGCCTATGGCGCGGAGTTGATCCTGGTTACAGACGCTGAGGGCATGGAGGGGGCCAGAGACATGGCGCTGCGCATGCAGCAACAGGGTCAGGGCAAGGTACTGGATCAATTTGCTAATGCTGACAACCCGAACGCACACTACTTGCACACAGGTCCAGAGATCTGGCGGGATACTCAGGGTGAGGTGACTCATTTCGTCAGTTCCATGGGGACGACGGGAACCATAATGGGAGTATCTCGCTATTTGAAAGAGCAAAACCCGCAAATTCAAATTATCGGGTTGCAGCCAACTGATGGTGCGCGTATTCCCGGAATCCGGCGCTGGCCGCAGGCGTATCTCCCGTCGATCTTTGAGCGTGAGCGTGTCGATCAGGTGATAGATGTTAATCAACATGACGCTGAAATAACCATGCGCGCCTTGGCGCGAGAGGAAGGGGTATTTTGCGGCGTTTCTTCAGGCGGTTCACTCTTTGGCGCCCTGCAAGTCGCAGCTTCAGTTAACGAGGCCACAATCGTGGCAATAATCTGCGATCGCGGAGATCGTTATCTTTCAACCGGTGTGTTTTCCAACCATGAGTCCCCGTAGATCGCGCCGGCGCAAGCTGCCGGTAGAACCTGTCGAAGTCAACATTGAATCCCTTAGTCATGAAGGCCGTGGTGTCACCAGAATTGATGGCAAAGTCGCTTTTGTGGAGGGTGCGCTGGCGGGTGAGACTGTGCGAGCTCGATATATTCAAAAGCGTGGCCAATTCGATGTGCTTGCGACGGAAGAAGTGTTGGTGGCCTCGAAGGATCGGGTTACATCCGATTGCGTCGTCTCAGGCGTGTGCGGCGGCTGTTCGCTGCAACACTTAGACCCGGGACAGCAGCTATTGATGAAGCAGTCAATGCTGTTGGAACACTTACAGCATAGCGCTGGGCTGAACACTGATGCATTTGAATTAATGCCCATGCTAACTGCGGACACTTCACATTATCGGCGCAAAGCCAGGTTGGCGGTTCGCTACGTGCAAAAGAAAGGCGGTGCTCTGGTTGGATTTCGTGAAAAGCATTCCAGCTTTATTACCGTAATGGACGACTGCAAGGTACTGGTGGCAGAGGTGGCGAGCTTGATACCTACGCTGAAAGAGCTCATTTCCAATTTGAGTTCTGCGGCTGATATCCCGCAAATCGAGGTGGCTGCAGGAGAGATTGAGGCGGCGGCGTCTGCGCCGTTACAGGTCGCGCTGGTGTTTCGACATCTAACGCCACTTGAGCCAGCGGATCTTGATGCTCTGCTAGCGTTTGCTGCCCAGCATCAACTGCATTGTTATCTGCAGCCCGCCGGCCCGGATTCTGTGCACCGAGTGTACCCGCAGCAAGGCCAAGACAGGCTTGAATATTTTTTACCTGCATTTGATTTGCGGCTGCAATTTCACCCCATGGATTTCACTCAGGTCAATGGCCCGATTAATCGGCAAATAGTCAGCAGGGTAATTGATTTGATGGCTGTTCAGCCTGGGCAAAAGGTGTTAGATCTGTTCTGCGGCTTAGGTAATTTCACACTACCTCTGGCGCGGCAGGGTTGCCAGGTAACCGGTGTCGAGGGCAGCGACGCAATGGTAAAACGTGGCTATGAGAATGGCGCGTTGAATGGACTCTCGAATATGGCGTTCTATTGTGCTGACTTGTCTAAACCTTTTGTAGATGAGGCATGGGCTCAATCTCAATATCACAAGCTGTTGTTGGATCCACCTCGCTCTGGAGCCCTGGAGGTAGTGCAGCAGATACAAAAGTTGGCGCCGGAACAGATAGTGTATGTTTCCTGCAACCCGGCTACTCTGGCTCGCGACAGTGCTGAGCTCCTCGCCCAGGGATATAGATTGAAATCCGCGGGTGTAATGGATATGTTCCCACACACCAATCACGTAGAATCCATGGCGGTTTTTGATCGGCAGGCCAGTTAGCACCAGATGCAAGACTCTCCAGGAAACAACTTAGGCGCCGCCGCAGCAATCGATAAGCTGCTGCAGGTCATGGCAATGCTGCGTCACCCGAAACATGGATGTCCCTGGGACTTGGAACAATCAATAAACAGCCTGGTGCCATTCACCATTGAAGAAGTTTATGAGGTCGTTGACGCGATTGAGCGTAAAGACATGGTGGATTTTGAAGATGAGCTGGGTGATTTGCTGTTTCAGATCGTGTTCTATACTCAGCTCACTCGCGAAGATGGGGGGTTTGGCTTCGCAGATGTCGCGCATACTGTGACTAACAAGCTTCTGCGTCGCCATCCTCATGTTTTCAGTGATGGTACCACTGACTCTTTTGGTGAATTGGCCGAGCTCTCATCGGAAGAGGTTGTCAGCAACTGGGAGGCCATCAAACAGCAAGAAAGAGAGGACAAGCGTGCTCGTCAAATCGCCGCAGGCCAGTCATCTGAAGAAACGGATGCTAGCAGTGTGCTTGATGATATTCCGCGCGCACTCCCTGCATTGGAGCGGGCCAGAAAGCTTCAGAAGCGCGCAGCGCGCGTAGGCTTCGATTGGCATGAGATGGCGCCGGTGATCGCCAAAATGCGAGAAGAATTGGATGAATTTGAACAGGCGCTGGTTCAGGGGGATCACGCGAAGGCGGAAAGTGAACTGGGTGATGTATTTTTTTCCGCCGTTAACCTGGCAAGGCACTATAAAACTGAGCCAGAAGTTGCGCTCAGGCAGGCGAATCTTAAATTCGAAGCTAGATTTAAGTGGATAGAATCTAAACTGAAAGATGAGGCCAGGGCACTGGAAGATTGCAGCCTTGAAGAGCTAGATAGCCTCTGGAACCAGGCAAAAGCAAACGGCCTGTAGTTGAACGAGTACTCAAGAAAGGAGACAAGCATGAGAATCATACTATTAGGCGCGCCTGGTGCTGGGAAGGGAACGCAAGCTCAGTACATAACCAAGCACTACAATATCCCGCAGATATCAACCGGCGATATGTTGCGCTCAGCAGTGAAAGAGAAATCTGAGCTGGGCATGCAGGTAGAGCAAGTCATGGCATCGGGCGGACTGGTAACTGACGAAATCATTATTGCGCTAGTCAAAGATCGAATCGCGCATGACGATTGTGCTAACGGTTTTCTGTTTGATGGATTTCCACGGACCATCCCGCAAGCGGAGGCGATGGTTTCAGCTGATGTTCCGATTGATATCGTACTCGAAATCGATGTGCCGGATGATGAGATAGTCTCTCGCCTGAGCGGTAGAAGAGTGCATCTGGATTCAGGTCGTGTGTATCACATAGAGCACAACCCCCCCACACAGGAATGGCTTGATGATGAAACAGGAGAGGAATTGATTCAGCGCGAGGATGATAAGGAAGCAACAGTTCGTAATCGTCTGGCTGTCTATCATGAGCAAACCAAACCGTTGGTTAGTTTCTATGAGGATCTGGAGTCGCAAGGCACAGGTGTCAAAGTGATAAAGGTAAACGGTGTCGCATCTGTGGATAATATTCGAGCAGACATATCCACAGCGCTGGGCTAGTTTATCCACAAGCGCCAAAGCCCGGGTACTACTCGGGCTTTTTTGTGCTCAAAAAATTCCAGAAAGCCTATTAACAATCGTTTGAAATTCCAAACAGCAAATTTTCTTCGCATTAATGTCAGCTAAAAATAGCTAGCAAACTATCTGCGTATTCATAGGCATAATTCCGCCATATGGTGCGACTAAACCTGTTAAGTAAAAACAATACTTGAGCAGTCTCGCGTAACAATCATTTTCTTTGATCAGTTTTTAATCATTTCTTTTCGCAATTGGGCATAGTTTTCTTAAAGTTTTTTATTGAACAAGCGAAATAGAACAGAGAAACCGTGTTTGCGCGAGACATTTGTGTGAACAAATTAAAATTTACACCGCAATTTAAATGGTTTGAGACGTAGATTTGTTGTTTGCTAAATAATAATTGTGTTATGTTGCCGCGGAGTAGCGGGTGCAATTCTTTCCGCTATTTAGAGTTAACGCGCGAGAAAATTCAAACTGACCTATGGTTAAAGGTATAGCAGCGAAGGGCAAAAAACTTAAAGCAGGCCCACCGAATCTAAAGAAGAAAGGTCAAAGTAAAGTTGGACAGAAGAAGTCGAGTCGCATGAAAGTTAGCAGTGCGGCGCTGCTTAAAGCTAATGCGACAGTTGCTAAATTTGAAAAAGAGGCAAGGGCCGCAGTAAAGACTTCAGCGACAGCAAGGAAGCGCGCCGTAGTTGCAAAGAAAGCTGCCAAGAAGGCAAGTAAAGCAAAGGCAAGTACGGCTAAGCGAGCCGCTAAAAGCGCACAGAACACTGCCAAGAAAGCTGCCGTAAAATTAGCCGCAGCTAATGCCAAGATTCGAACAGCAAAGGCCAAGGCTAGAGCCATAGAGCTCGCCGTAACAGAGAAGGCCAAAAAAATAGCAGAGGAAGCCAAAAGAAAGGCTGACCTGGAGAAAGCTGTTGCCGCATTCACTGATCAATGGAACAAGAAACGAGACAAGGCTGAAGCCGCAAAAGCTGCGCGTAAAGCGCGTAAAGACGCCCTGAAAGCTAGGATCGCTGCTCGCAAAGCCGCTAAGAAGGAAAAGCTCGACGCGCTGGAAGTTGCGGCGAAAGCCAAAGCTGCAGCACGCAAAGCATCAAAAAAGGCTGCTGAACAAGCAACCATCAAGGCCGCTAAGAAAGCAGGAAAGAAGGCGACCAGGAAAAAGACAGTAAAGAAGCTGGGCAAGAAAAAGCCGGCTAAAAAGATTACAACCAAACGGAGATCATCAGATCGGAAAGGGAAATCCAGCAAATCTGGTTAACACCGTTAGGATGTAAAGCAAGGTAGTACTTTTAACAAGTAAATTTGATATAGGTAGCGAGGTCGAAATGGCTAAAAAAGTAGCGAAAGCGAAAAAGAAGGTTGCAAAGAAAAAGGCAGCCAAGAAAAAGGTCGCAGTGAAGAAAAAAGTAGCTGCAAAGAAAAAAGTCGTGGCTAAAAAGAAGGTAGCCAAGAAGAAAGTAGCTAAAAAGAAAGTAGCCACGAAAAAAGTAGCTAAAAAAGCGAAAAAGAAGGTAGCCAAGAAAAAGGCCGCCAAGAAGGCCAAGAAGAAAGTAGCCAAGAAGAAGGTGGCTAAGAAGGCCAAGAAGAAAGTAGCCAAGAAG
>DLPV01000054.1:26544-26773 GCA_002477465.1 Gammaproteobacteria bacterium UBA7449
AGAAGAAAGTAGCCAAGAAGAAAGCAGCTAAGAAGAAAGTGGCTAAGAAGAAAGTAGCTAAGACGAAAGTGGCTAAGAAGGCCAAAAAGAAAGTGGCTAAAAAGAAAGTGAAGCGCAAGGCGGCAGCCAAGAAAGCAGCCAAGCGCAAAGTAGCCAAGCGCAAAGCGCCCGCAAAGAAAAAGGCGGCCAAGAAAAAGGTAGCCAAGAAGAAAGTTGCTAAGAAGGCCAA
>DLPV01000054.1:27138-27361 GCA_002477465.1 Gammaproteobacteria bacterium UBA7449
GGCCAAGAAGAAGGTAGCCAAGAAAAAAGTGGCTAAGAAGGCCAAGAAGAAGGTAGCCAAGAAGAAAGTGGCTAAGAAGGCCAAGAAGAAGGTAGCCAAGAAGAAAGCGGCTAAAAAGAAAGTGAAGCGCAAGGCGGCAGCTAAGAAAGCAGCCAAAAGCAAGGTCGCAAAGCGTAAGGCGCCGGCCAAGAAGAAAGCTGCCAAGAAGAAGGTAGCCAAGAAG
>DLPV01000058.1:0-3223 GCA_002477465.1 Gammaproteobacteria bacterium UBA7449
TAAACCGGCAATGCTGGCAAAAGTCGCAAAGCCCAGCATGGCAAGATGGGAGTGGCCGATGACGTAGTCAGTAAAATGAATGGTTTGGCTGAAGCTCATGTCCGCCTGCGCCGATCCCTGCAGGCTGACGATCAGGTAGAACACCACAGACATGGAGGCGAACCGCAGGGCTGGGTTCCTTGGCAGCCAGCCGGCGCCGCGCTGGGACAGCACCAGATTACTCACAACTACGATGACAACCAGTCCCAGCATAAAAGACGCGAGGATAGCGGTGGTCTGGGTCGCCATTGGAATCACGGAGAAGATATAGTGGTGGGTACCATTCAGCGGATAAAGAAAAAACAGCCCCCAGAAACCCAGCATGGATAGAAAATGGCTAAATACCGGCCGTCCGGTGCTGGCAGGAATCACATAATAGAGTATGGCCAGGGCCAGAGGCGTGACAAACAGGCCCACCGCATCATGAATCCATAAGCCGCTGAAGGCGGCACCTGCAGCGCCTGGGACAAATTCCGGCACGATATTTCCCATTGGGAAACTCATGAGCGAGAACACCAGAGCGCCGATAATGTACCAACTCGATACGTAGAGGTTTTCAAAACCGTCGCGGAAAAAGCCAGGTAGAAACTGGATCGCGGCAAGCGCAAGTCCTGCCCCCATCACAAGGTCTACCATTAATGGAAACTCAGCCCACTCCAGTGGCTGGCTAACGCCACTAAGAACCAGAAGCCAGCCTGGCAGCATCACGGCGAAATTCCACAGACCGAGTATCAACCAGCCCAATCTATCACTGGTGACAGGTCTCCCACTAAGAACTGGGACTGCGAGGTAGAGAAAGGCGAGAAAGGCATTGCCCAGCCAGCCAAGCATGATGCCCTGGGTATGGGCAAAGCGCAGTCGACCCCAGCTCGGTAAGGCACCGGCGAACTCTGGCCAGATGAATTGTAGCGAGGCGATGATGCCAAAGGTAACGGCGAGTAAAAGGGTGACCAGTGCTGCTAGACCATGGGCTCGGATCAGCCGGTTATTGGTCGCTGATGAGAGTCCAGTCCTATCGCCGGCGGCCTGTGCCTGGGCCGGTTGCTGCCCGTCGATCTCAACTCCGGCGTCGATTGCTTCTGACAACGCTGCTGCTCCATTGGGATTGAAGATTTCTCTTTATCAAGCGCCATATTACAGCAATCAATTGCATCAGAGTACTTTGATCAAGCGCAAAATAGCAGTACTCTGACAACTCCGACCCGCGGGTCGAAATTCTCGGTTCGCCTGCGAATAAACTCTGAAAATCTCGGCGTACCTCTCGATAATGTCTGCTTTTGGGATGCTCTTACGGCATTTAGTCTATGCGTCTGATTTATTTTAAACTGACTCTGCTGATGCTTCTCTTGTTTTCCGGCATTTCCACTCTCGCACAGTCCACCCTGCTGCCTGAAATTGAGCCGGGGGTCCCGCGGGAGTTGGCAGTTCAGCGCAAGGCAGTAGTGAGTGAGATTAATTACGAAATTGAACTAAGACTGCCTGCAGACCCACAGCAAACAATAGCGGCAACCGAGACCGTAAGATTTCATCTCGCCGACGCCGGTCAATCACTGGTGCTGGATTTTCGCGAGAGCGCGGACAAGATCCGCAGCGTCGAAGTGAATGGCGAGGAATCTAATTATGAATTCGCATCGGAGCATCTGATAGTTCCATCTGCGGAGTTGAACATCGGGACCAATCGCATCGACATACGATTTATTGCCGGTGAAAGCTCGCTAAACCGCAACCCGGATTTCCTCTATACCCTGTTTGTGCCGGATAGGGCGCGCACAGCCTTTCCCCTGTTTGAGCAGCCCAACCTGAAGGCAACTTATGACCTGACTCTTATCATCCCGGCTGACTGGGATGCGATTTCCAATGCGCCGCTGCTGGAAGCGGAGGATTTGGGTGCGAACAAGCGGCTACGGTTTGCCCGTTCGGACCTCATCAGCTCTTATCTGTTCTCCTTTGTGGCGGGCAAGTTTCAGCGCGTGACTCGCAGCGTGAATGGACGCGAGATGAGCATGCTGCACCGAGAGAGCGACGAGGAAAAAGTGGCACGCAATGTGGACGCAGTATTTGAACTGCACGGTGCTGCGTTGAGCTGGTTGGAAGACTATACCGGCATCGATTACCCCTACCAGAAATTCGATTTCGCCCTGATTCCGAGTTTCCAATACGGCGGCATGGAGCACGCTGGTGCTATCCAATATCGAGCCGACAGTCTGTTTCTTGATGAGTCGCCCAGCCAAACCCAACTACTGGGCCGGGCCAGCCTCATTTCTCATGAGACGGCGCATATGTGGTTTGGCGACCTGGTTACCATGGACTGGTTTAATGATGTATGGACCAAGGAAGTATTCGCCAATTTCATGGCGGCGAAAATCGTCAATCCGGGTTTCCCGGAGATCAACCATGATCTCAATTTCTTGGTAAGGCACTACCCCAGCGCCTATGCCGTAGACAGAACCGAGGGCGCCAACCCGATTCGCCAGCCGCTGCCCAATCTCAATGAGGCCGGCACCCTGTATGGCAACATCATCTATAACAAGGCGCCGATCATGATGCGACAGCTGGAGACGCTGATCGGGGAGCTGGATTTCCAGTCCGGCATGCAGGAATACCTCGCCACTTACGCCTTCGACAATGCGACGTGGCCAGACTTGATCGCGATTCTCGATCAGAAGACAGGGGAAGACCTGGAGGCCTGGAGTCAGGTGTGGGTAAACACGGCTGGTCGCCCGAATTTCAAGGCAAGAGTGATGGGTGCAGAAATTGGTCTACGGCAAGAGGACCCAGCTGCTGCGAACCGGATCTGGCCCCAGCGATTCGCTGTTGCGTCCCACAGTTCAGATACCTGGAGCATGGAAACTCTGATAAGCGGCCAGGGTGAGGCGGCATATCGGGTCGGGACTGGTGATGGCGCTGAACGCAGTGCTGTCCTTTTTAATGCTGATGGTTTCGGCTATGGGCTGTTCCCGGTGGAAGCAACAATGCTTGCTGACTGGGATAGTTTCGAAGCATTGCAAAAAGGCAGCCTGTTGATCTCGCTGTATGAAAACATGCTGGAGGGGCAGGTGATCGCGCCGGGCGATTATCTTTCGCAGCTGACAAAAATCGTCGGACGCGAAGAGAATCAGCTCTTGCTTAATCTTTCCCTGCGGCAATTGCAGACTATCTATTGGTCATTTGCTACCGATGTCGA
>DLPV01000058.1:3615-9612 GCA_002477465.1 Gammaproteobacteria bacterium UBA7449
AGAAAGAAGATTTACTTCGGAGCCTACCGGGATATTGCGCTATCGGCTTCGGCACTGGAGCGTCTGCTTGCAGTCTGGCAACAAGAACTGCAGCCAGAAGGGCTTAGTCTTTCAGAGAATGATTACATCGCTCTGGCCAGCAACCTGGCAATCAAGCTGCCACAGCGATCCCAGGAAATCGTGACAACCCAGCTTGGCAAAATTGAGAACGAAGATCGCCGACGCCGCTTCGAGTGGATCAGCCCAGCGCTATCCCCTGAGCAACAGACCCGGGACGCATTCTTTAATTCGCTGCAGGATGAAAGCAATCGCCGAATTGAATCCTGGGTATTGGGTGCGCTTAATGCTCTGCATCATCCTCTGCGGCGGGAATTGTCTGAGGGTTATTTGCTGCCCAGTCTGCAACTGCTTGAGGAAATCCAGGTCACTGGTGATATCTTTTTCCCTGCCCGCTGGCTGGGGGTGAGTCTCGGCAACTATACCTCCGCCTCAGCAGCAGCAGCGGTGCGAGATTTTCTGGCCCAGTGCTCGAATTATAATCACCAGCTGCGGATGAAAATCCTGCAGGCTGCCGACACCCTATTTCGAGCGGTCGACTTTCGGCAGACTAAGTGATCGGCTGGGTTCTGTTTTGCCTGGTGCGGCTCAAGTCCGGCTACCCGGTTCTCGCTGCTTTCGGGCTCCTGTCTTTCACTTATTACCTAAACTCCCTGGTTTGTTGCGACCGCACCATGCCGTCAAAGGGCAGTTTTCGTTTACGATAATATCTCGAAGATGTTGCTACTTAGCGGTTACTCAGTTCAGGGTGGAAGCCTAGATTGAGCCATAGCATTCCGCTGTTCCCCTGATTTGATGAGAAGATCCAGCAAAAGCTTCTTGAACAAACTTTATTTTTGCATATACTTTGAAAACCAAAGTGGTTTGCAAAAAGATATCGTTAACCAAGGAGAACTCCTATGTCGGACTCAGTTAACAACACAGACCTGAATTATTTACGTGAAATAGCCGAATCTGGCCAGGCCGCGCCGCTGCTGGGCGGGCGTTTCCTGTCCTGGTGGGGTGCGCTCACCACCTTGGCCTATGCCGGTCACTGGCTGATCGCCATCGACATGCTGGGTCTGGATGGCTCGGCCTACGGCTGGATGTGGGGCACCTACCTAGTGCTGGGCATGGGCGGCCAGTTCTTGCTGGCGAGCACGTTTCCGGCCTCCAAGCCCGGTGCCTCCTCGGTGGGTAACCGCGCCGAGCGCATCGTCTGGCAGGCCGCGGGCTTCGCGCTGTTTGGTTATTTCGCGACGCTGATGGTGAAGTCCTTTGTCACCGGCAGCGCTGACATGGACTTTGCTTATTCTTTTGCCGTGGTGTTCATGGTCTACGATGTGGGGCTGATCACTACCGGTGCACTAGGTGAATCACAGACTCTGACGCGGGCCGGTATTGCTGCGCTCTTGCTGGTACCCGTTGCGGCCTGGTTCGCCGGTACCGCCACCAGTTGGCTGCTGGCCTCTATCGGTGCGGCCCTGTGCGTGCTGTTTCCAGGGCTAGTGATGCTGAAGAACGAGCCCAAGGTCGTTGAATAATGACGGCAATGGAAGCGGACAATCCATTTGATCACACGGACATAGACGACGTGATTCACGGTCGCCTAAGGCTTGGTATCATGGCCTACCTATCCAGTGTCAGTCCGGCCATTTTTGGCGAGCTAAGGGACAAGGTGCAGGCTACCGACGGCAACCTGTCCACTCACCTGCGCAAACTGGAAGATGCTGGTTACGTGAGGCAGGAGAAAAGCTTTGTAGGTAAGCGGCCACAGACGCGGATCTTTCTCACCGATCAGGGACGCGAAGCCTGGCTTGCTTGGATACAGCGCATGCAGGGGCTTATCAATGCTGTTGCCTCTGTCTGAGAAAAGTTGAATTCAGGCTAGGCAAGTGAACCAGAGTAATAATACGATGCAGTATTATTACTCTGACTTTTTTGTGCCAATGCCGTGGAGGCAATTTTAGCGAGGCCAATCAGCCTGCTCGCCCGCTGCAAGTAATTCTGAAATGACCAGCTCCAACTACAGATCAATCGACCCCAATCGCACCAGCGCCTGGTCGTCTCGGGTCGGAGAAACCGAAGAACATACCATCCTCCCGCATTACTGTTTGCAGGCTTCCCATACCAGCACTGCGCTGGCTGAAGTTTATGTTGTGTCCTAAATCTATAAGGCGCGTCACTGTATCTGGGCTGATGCCGCTCTCTAATTCCATGACGTCCGGCTTCCATTGGTGGTGAATGCGGGGAGCAACAGCGGCGTCGGCGATATTCATGCCGAACTCCAACACGTTTAAAACCATCTGCATATTCGCGCTTATGATTTTTGACCCGCCAGGGCTGCCGGTCATCAAAATGGGTTGACCGTCCCTAGATACCATCACTGGTGACATGGAGCTGACAGGACGTCGGTTAGGTCGGATCAAGTTGTTTTCGCTGCCCATTAGGCCAAAGGCATCGGGAATATCTGACCGAAGGGTAAAATTTCCCATGTTGTTGTTCATCAGGATGCCGGTGCCTTTAATTACAACGCCAGAGCCAAAGGAAAACATTAAGGTATAGGTATTGCCAACCATATTGCCTTCGGCATCCACCACGGAGTAGTGAGTTGTCTCATCGCTCTCGTAGATCGCTAAGTTGCCCGGCGCGATTTCGTCTGAAGGCAGGGCTCGATTCATACTGATTTTTGCAGCCAAGTCACGGGCATAGTCTTTACTTATTAGAGCCTCGGTGGGGACTTCCACAAAATCCGGGTCGCCCAGATATTTGCTGCGGTCAGCGTAGGAAAACTTCATCGCCTCTGCAATGATGTGGAGGGCATCTGCGCTCTCGGGCCCCATTTTTGCCAGCGGAAAATTTTCCAGGATATTGAGCATCTGGATGACATGGGTGCCACCGGAACTTGGCGCAGGCATGGCCGCAATGTCGAAGCCGCGAAAAGTCCCGCGCACAGGTTCGCGCTCCAGCACTTGATAATTAGCCAGATCTTGCATGGTGATCAGACCGTTGTGGGCCTCCATGTCGGCGACGATTTTCTTGGCGACACTGCCTTTATAAAACGCATCCACACCATGTTCGGCGATCTCTGACAGAGTCCATGCGAGATCGGGCTGTTTCCACAGTTCGCCCACTTCATAGTTGGAGCCATCGGGCTTGTAAAATTTGTGCAGGGCCGCGGGGTTGCTCTTCAAGCGCTGACTGCGTGATAGGTCGGCTGCCAGATCGTAAGTGACTTCAATACCATCGCGTGCCATTCGTATTGCTGGCTCCAGCACTTCAGCCAGGGTCATGGTGCCGTACTCTTCGACGATGTGAGCCAGTCCTGCCACTGAACCTGGCACCGCGGAAGATTTATGCGAGAAGCGGTAGGTCTCGTTGAGTACGACATTGCCGTCCTCATCGAAGTACATATCCTGATTTGCTGCAGCCGGCGCGGTTTCCCGAAAGTCGATTGCAATAGTCCTGTTCTCTGCCGCGACATGGACCAGCATGAATCCACCACCACCGATATTGCCAGCGCGCGGCAGGGTGACGGCGAGGGCGAATCCCAGAGCCGCACCGGCATCGATAGCATTACCGCCCTTTGCCAAGATTTCAGCGGCGATTTCGGAGGAAAGCTGATTATGACTTGCCACCATGCCTTTCTGGCCCATAACCGGGTGATTGATTGCACTATATTCGAAAAGAGGTTGGGGCGGAGTTTCCTGGGCGAAGCTGATCGAATCAGTTGCAACAGGGATAATGGTTGCTAGCACATAGAGGCCAGCAATGGTGAAGTGATGGATTTTTTTCAACATGACTCTGATCCTGACTAAATGGTTAAAGCGTGGAAGGGCCTAATGTTGCAGAACGTGAAACGAACTGCCGCGATACTCAGCAAGGCTGATGTTTTCATAGCGCTGCGTTTGTCTGCCGGCTCTGGCTAAGAAAGTAACTTCAACAGTCACCGTATCGTAGCCCGGCAACCCAAAATGGACCGGCTTATTGCTGTGACTATTGTAACCATCGCCTGTATTGATCAGACGTAGCCCCAGCAGATCGCCCTGTTTGTTATAGATGCGAACTTCGGCGCCGGCCCGATTCAATACGCCATCTTGATCGCTGACACTGACCTGCAGTGATTGTCTGGCGGTTTCGCGCGACAGTTCATTTCGCACCAGAGGGTGACGACCAGCTATGTTATAACCCTCGGTTAGCGAGATATCTAGGTCGCCGTCGCCGTCAAAGTCGGCCCACTGCACGCCATGATCGCCGCCGTTCAGTGCAGTTTTGTCTAGATCCAGCTCTTCAAAGGTCTCGCCGAGATTCTGGAACAAACGGTCGTGAGGTGAGCGCAGCCCGTCTTCATCATGATAACCAGCGGCAAATAGATCCAGCCGGCCGTCGTTGTTAAAGTCGCCCCAGCTCGCGCCGACCATATGGTCATTGCCTTCTATGCCCATGGCGCTACTTACTTCTTCAAAGCTGCCGCTGCCGTTGTTCTGGTAGAGTTTGTTGATCCCGTAGGTTGCTACAAACAGATCGAAGTTTCCATCATTGTTGTAATCACCCACGGTGCAATCAACACCACCGTCACCACGTTCGCGGGCGCCACCCTCCATGTCCAGCTCTGCTGCTACATCGGTGAAGGTATCGCCGTCGTTGCGATAAAGCGCATCTTTTCCCGTACCTTGGTTAGCCAAGAATAAATCCAGTCGTCCGTCCCGATTATAGTCGAACCAGCATGCACCGACGGTGGCGCGGGGATCTGCTAGTCCCAACTCAGTGCCGACTTCGACAAACTTGCCGTCCACATTGCGGAACAAAACATTCGGTCCAACGCGATCGGCGACAAACAAGTCAAGGCTGCCGCTATTATCAAAATCCACCCAGCTGATCTGCCTGGTACTTACCTGTGGAATGCCGACTCCCAGTTCTTCTGTGACCTCGGTAAAGCCCTGTGATCTGTCATTGTGGAATAGTTCATTGCCCTGGCGATTACTGCCTATGTACAGATCCAGGTAGCCGTCGCCATCATAGTCGCCCCAGGCTATGGCTCGTCGTTCCTTTCCATCGGTAGGTAAGCCCAGCACTGGTCCCACATTAGTAAAGCCGCCCAGCTCATTGTTGTAAAGCCTGACATCCCCGGTCTTGAAAGCCACTACCAGGTCCAGATCGCCATCGTTGTCATAGTCGCCCCAGGCATTGGACAATCCCATATTACCGCCAAATGTGTCGGGCTGGATGCGGGAAAAGGCAGGCGGGAGAGGTTGGGCTACGGTGTTTGTGGTCAGCATAATTATCGCCACACTGGCTAGCAATTGGATAGCGGCGGAATTCAGTTTCATGGAATCAGAGTCCTCGTCTTTAACAGGTGGTAGCAGGCGCTTCCAGGCTCAGGCCCGTCGCTGCGCCGGATCAGGTTTGCAAGTTCCAAAGGTCGAATCAATTAATTTCAATATCGGGGCGTTCACTGTGAACCCGTTATAAGAGTCGCTTGATATAGGCATAGCTTCCCAGCGAATAGATCGGGCCCGCTTCTTCCTTGATAATCCACCCAAGCCTTTAGAAAGACTCTTCCCGATGAGGCGCATTAGCAACCCAGCCTCTCAGTGGTTTTACGCCATCGCTTAACACGACTTCGAGTTAATGTCCCCGGAGAATTTGATCGCTTGTCACTGCAGTCTCCCGCATTTTTCTCGATAAAGGCCACAGCATAAATGAGAAGCAGGGGGCAGACAAACTTTATTCCGCGCCTTAGAAATATCATCCAGCTCTGGACTACAGGGGCTCTTCAGTCTGCGCTGTGTCAGTCGAAGTTTTGTTCTGGCTAGGCCAAAAGGGTTATTAGCAATTCGGGCATGCGCTTGATTTCCTGTTTCTTTCGTAATTGCTAGTGTGCGTCGCTTCTGGGCTGTTTGTTAATGCCATATAAGTCGGAAAAGCCCGATAGCATGCGACAGATTTAATCAGACTGCG
>DLPV01000063.1 GCA_002477465.1 Gammaproteobacteria bacterium UBA7449
TTAACCCGTTCCTCACTGCCCTCAGCAATCCTGACCTTGCCAACCCTAAAGAACTGACGGATTGGATGGCCCAAAGGATTAATCGGGCAGACAAGCGCAATCAACTTCTCGTTTTCGATGCGGTAGTTTCTGGTGAACTGATGGAAATGACGGGTGGCACGGCACAATTCGCTGCCGGAATCCAGAGAAGAGAGAGAGACGCTTCAGGTATCGCGCCTGAGATTAATCTTCCCGGTTTGACGGTGATCAAGGGATATGATGCGTTCGGTCAGCCAAACGCCTTTGAGAGCGAGATTACAAATAATCTGGAATGCGCACAGTGTATCTTTAACTTCAACGATTCGCGGCAGGTGAACGCAGCCTTTTTAGAGTTGTCCTTGCCATTCGCTGAGAATGTTGAAACACAGATCGCTCTCCGGTATGAGGACTACGGGGGCAACATAGGTGCTGATCTATCACCCAAAGTGGCTCTCAGCTGGCGACCTACAGAGGACATATTGCTTCGGGGCTCCTACTCGCAATCATTTAGAGCGCCAAATATCGGCGTCGTAAACCAAGCGTTTGAGGCGTTCGGTACCACGGTACAGGACCCTCTTCGTAACCAGCAAGTTCGGGCTGGCTTGCTGCCTGCCACCGATGCTAACGCTATCGCAAATAGCTCATACACGACAGGTGCGCCTAATCCAAATCTTGGCAACGAGACTGCTGATACCTACAACTTAGGCTTTCAGTGGACCCCAAGTGGCGCTCTCGAGGGTGCCAGCATAGGTGCTGATGTTTGGAGATTCGAGGTCAGTAACCGAGTGCTGCCGCTGATCCCAAGGGCGGCGCTTAACCCTGAGATAGATAAGTTCAATTCAGTGGTTGGCGACAAATCAAACTACATTCTTAACGACACTCAACCCCTTGATTCCAGGGGGCCCGATGGAAACATTGTCGCATGTGACCCAGATGCCCTGGCCTCTCAGTACGGGGTAGACTCGGAAGAGCGTCTCAACTGCGTGGTCAACCCCGAAGCTTATGTAGTGGACGGCATTCAGCGATCGCTGTACGACGTAAACGGTGGGCTTACTACGATTGTTCTGCCGGCAGTGAACGCAGGAAACATCGAGGTTCAGGGTATCGACCTGAGTCTTGGCTATACTTGGAGCACTGACTTCGGTAACTTTAGGCTGTCAGCTGACTATACTCACATCGACGAGTACTTGGTTAAAGATGTTCCCGGTCTAGAGCTTGGTCTACAGGAGACTGGGCGATTTGACGCAGCTGGCGTGGATGGCGAGCAAAATATTGTTCGAGAGGTTCCTGACAATCGGGCCAATCTGTCCTTGAGCTGGAACAAGGACAACCATCGCCTAACCGTCTTCAACCGACACACTGGATCGTTCGAGGTCCTGGGCCATGCCGACTACATAGCCAACCCTAATACCCGCCAGGTCAACATAGACTACGCGAGAGCAAAGGTGGCCAGCTATAACACGTGGGACGTGCAATATAACTACACGCACGACTGGGATAACGCCTCTTGGGGTTCCTCAGTATTCACTTTGGGTATTATCGATGCGACCGATGCGGATATCCCGCTATACAGACGTGCGTCATTCAACGCCTCTGTTTTTGACGCCCGTGGTCGCCGCTGGTACGCAAGGTTGCTGTGGCAATTCTAAGACAGCGAGTTTAATGTCATAAGAAAACGGCGATGAGCGATCATCGCCGTTTTTTTTCGCCTGTGAATTAATGCTTGTGCCAGGATTGTTCGATACCAAAGTTGGCTTGGGATAGACTATGCTTAACTCTGATAAGACCGAGCTAAGGGAAAAATCCGGCCAAGTTGAATGAATTCATGACAGGACAAACCGCAAACAATTCCAGCAGGCCAACCCCGCCACAGCAGAAATGGGGCCGCATCTATCTGCTGGTAGCAGCAAGCGCGGTTGCGACAGTTGTCCTGCTACACGCCTTTTCAACTTACTTCGCAAGCTAACAGATGCACCCACTCGATTGGCTCATCGTAGTCGCCTATCTCTCCTATGTAATCTGGCATGGCTTCAGTCTGAGCCGGAGCTCCACCGATACCCATAGTTTTTTTCTGGCGGGTCGAAACCTGCCCTGGTGGGCGGTGGGATTGTCGGTGATGGCCACCCAAATGTCTGCGATTACCCTGATCGGGACAACCGGCCAGGCCTATAACGACGGTATGCGCTTTATCCAGTTCTATTTTGGCTTGCCGCTGGCCATGATCATCCTTTGCGTCACGGCGGTGCCTTTTTTCTACCGAGCCAAGGTGTTTACTGCCTATGAATACCTGGAGCAACGGTTCGATTCGCGCACGCGGACGCTGACCAGTTTCTTCTTTCTGGTGTCCCGAGGCTTGGGAGTAGGCGTAATTATCGCCGCTCCTGCTGTAATTCTCTCAATCGTCCTGGGATGGGGCGAGGTACTCACCATTTTCGTCATTGGACTTTCCACCACCATTTACACCATGATGGGCGGCGTGCAGGCGGTTACCTGGACCGATGTGAAACAGATGGTCATTATCATCACGGGACTCGCGGTTGTGGTACTTGTGATATTGGATGCACTACCTGCGGAAGTGAGCTTGCAGGGTGCCCTGTTCGTGGCCGGTGCCGCTGGCAAGCTACAGACCATCGACTTTAGTTTCGATCTCACGGAGCGTTATACCTTCTGGTCCGGCATCCTGGCCGCCATGTTCCTGTTTCTATCCTATTTCGGCTGTGACCAGAGCCAGGTGCAGCGCTATCTGACCGCCCGTTCCGTTGATGAGAGCCGCATCTCACTGCTCATGTCTGCTTTTCTCAAAATTCCACTGCAGTTCCTGATTCTGTTCCTCGGTATCCTGGTGTTTGTTTTCTATCAATTCGTCACGCCGCCCATGGTATTCAATACTGTTGCCGAAGAACGGGCGGCAAGCTCTGCACCTGCGCAATACCAGCAGCTCCAGCAAGAGTTTGACGCAGTCCACGAGCAGCGAAAACTTGCCGCGCTGCGCTTTCTCGATTCCCGGGCAACAGCTTCGGATGTATCGGCAAGAAGTGACTACCAGGCTGCCAATACCAATTATCGCAACTTACGAAACCAGGCCAGCGAGTTCATTCGAGAAACCAACGAAGACAGCGCGTTTAATGATGTCAATTACGTCTTCCCTGTTTTCGTGTTGCAGAATATGCCGCTGGGTGTCGTCGGACTCATTGTCGCGGCGATTCTCGCTGCCGCCATGTCTAGTGTGGCAGCGGAGCTGAATGCACTGGCAACGGCCTCAACCATGGACTTCTATGCCGAGCATATAAATCCTGAAGGTAGTCAGAAAGAACTGCTGCGATTCGCCAGACTTGCCACTTTCCTATGGGGCATATTTGCCTGTGTTGTCGCAACATTCGCAACGAATCTTGGCTCATTGATCGAGGTAGTAAACACCTTTGGTTCGTTTTTCTATGGTTCCCTGCTTGGGGTCTTCGTGCTAGCTTTTGCCGTTCCCAGCGCGAAATCCGCCGGCGCTTTTTTTGGCCTGTTGTTCGGCATTAGCTCGGTGTGGATCGCGAGCTATTTCACCGACATTGCCTTCCTCTGGTTTAACGTTGTGGGCTGTCTGGTCACAGTATTCGCTGGCTGGCTGATCAGTATGCTCGTGGGTCCAGAAGGGTAGTGAAATAGCCATCGACCAAAGAACTTTAGCTAAAACCTGGAGCTTGATTGGCATGCACAAGAAACTTACCCAGCTGCTGCTAACGTCAGCGGCCCTTGGCAGTCTCTGCCTCTCCTTTTCCCTCTCTGCTCATGCCCAGGTTGACGCAGTCTATGATCAGGGCAGCAGTGCGCTTATCCGCATGCTAGAACGACTGCAGACGACCGCTTCAGTATTGCATACCGGCGCTCACCCCGATGACGAAGATTCAGCTTTAGTGGCGTACCATGCGCGCCGCATGAATGCCCGTACCGCCTATCTGTCCCTCACCCGAGGATCCGGTGGCCAGAACATTATTGGCGCAGAACAAGCCGATGCGCTTGGGGTTATTCGGACCGAGGAACTGCTGCAGGCCCGACGCCTTGACGGGGCATCGCAGTACTTTACCCGGGCCAATGATTTCGGCTTCTCGAAGACTCGAACCGAGGCATCACGCATGTGGCCGGAAAATGAGCTGCTGGCAGATATGGTGCGGACCATCCGGGAATTTCGCCCTGACGTGGTAGTTTCAAGATGGAACGGAACCAGCAGCGATGGTCATGGTCATCATCAATTTGCGGGCTACCTGACGCCTCTAGCAGTCGCCGCCGCAGCCGATGGCGGCCGCTTTACCGATCAAATAGATGCGGGTCTGCAACCCTGGCAGGTGCAGAAACTCTATGTCAGCCTGCGTTCAGATCCAGCTGATCCCAATGCACAGACACTTGAAATTAATACCGGCGAATATGACCCGGTGACGGGTAGAAGCTTCTTCCAAATAGGGATGCAGGGTCGCAGTCAGCAGAAGACTCAGCAGATGGGTTCTCTCGAATTGCAAGGTGCTCAACTCTCTGTGTTACAACTCACTGAATCAAACATTGCGATAAATTCGGATGAACGCTCAGTGTTTGATGGAATTGATACTTCTATCAGCGGTCTTATCAGGTTCGAGCGACAGCCTGTATCGGCATTTATTGAACTCTCTGTTGAACTTCAGGCCATGATTGCAGGCATTCTGAATAACTTTAACCCACTTGAGCCTGCTGCTTCGGTCGCGGAACTAGCCGAGGCCCACGAACTCGCAAATCTGGCCAAAGACGCTGCCCATGATTCTGAAACGATTCGGCTGCTTGAAGAAAAAATCCTGGAGATTGAGTCAGCACTGGTCCTAGCTGCCGGTGTGCGGGTCGATGCCCTGACCGATACTGAGATGCTGGTCCCTGGCACCACCGCGAATATTGCGGCCAGAGCTTATATGCCAGGCGCTAGTGCCAGCCTGAACTCAGCGCAAGTCAATGCGCCGGCAGGCTGGAGAGTTTCTGCAGCAGATATGGAGTCGCTTCCCGATGAAACCGGGCGCAGACGCATAGAGCGCCCCAAGGAACAGGCCTTTTTCCAGGTCGCGATTCCCGCAGAGGCTAACGTTACTCAACCGTACTGGTTAGAGAAAACCCGCGAAGGGGCCGCCTATGACTGGAGCACCGCCGGTGCCGCCCAGACCCTTCCCTTTGCGGCGCCGCTTATCACTGCCGAAGTGGTATTCGATATCGCTGGCGTGACAACCGCTGTTTATAAGGAAGTTGAATATCGGCAACTTGACCGCATCAGAGGCGAGGTACGGCGACGTATCGACATCGTGCCCGCTGTCTCGGTAGAACCAGCAACGGATCTGCTGGTCGTCCCGGAATCTGCTAGCGCACAGCCCATTCAGTTGCTGCTCAATGTGCACAATAACAGTCAGGACAGTATTGAAGGCAGCGCGCAGTTTGCACTCCCGCCCGGGTGGAATCTTGAGCCTGCATTCACCGAATTCGCCCTGCCCCCCGCACCGGCAAGCAGCACCCTGGCATTCGAGGTTTCGATGCCAGCAGACGTTCAGGCCGGTGAGTATCGACTCATTGGCAGCGCACTGGTTGGCGGCAAGCGCTATCAGCAGGCAGTGCAGGAAATTGCCTATCCCCACATTCGCACGCATCGTATTTACTCTGAGTCAAAGACTGAAGTAGAAGTAGTCGATGTCGAGGTAGCGGATGTTCAGGTAGGATATGTCATGGGCAGCGGTGACCACGTGCCGGCCGCTCTGCGCCGACTGGGCCTCGAAGTCTCGATCCTGTCCGATGATGAGCTAACCACGGGCGACCTATCCCGCTTTGATACCATTGTAGTAGGTATCCGCGCCTCACAAACGCGCCAGGCATTTGTCTCTAACAATGAACGACTGCTGGAATTTGCCGACGAAGGGGGTACGCTCATTGTGCAGTATCAGCAGCCAGATTTTGCTGCCCAGAATCTCGCACCATTTCCGGTAGCCATGGAACGCAATGTTCGCGTCGTGGATGAAACTGCGCCTATCACCATCCTTGAACCTGACCATCCGGTGTTCAGCTTTCCTAATCAGATAGACGCACAGGATTTCGAGGGCTGGGTTCAGGAACGCAACAACTATAATTTTTCAAGCTTCGACCGTGAGCGTTATGTGCCTCTAACCGAAGCCCATGATGAGGGAGAAAGCCCAAGTGATGGTGCCATGCTGCATGCCCGTATCGGCAGCGGCAATTATGTCTATACTTCTTACTCCTGGTTTCGACAGCTGCCCGCCGGCGTGCCAGGCGCCTATCGAATTTTTGCCAATCTGCTCAGCCTGCCAGCGGCACCGCAGTAAGAGGATTACAAGTGAGCGAAAAATTTCCGGCCCAGGGTTATAAGGACAACGTCCTAAGTGATTGTTTTGCCGACGCACAGCGCTATCTGCTTGACCACTATCTTGATGTTGATCGGGCTCATGTGTTGATGCTGGCGGAACAGGGCATCATCAGCCAGGAAGAACTCGCTACTATCCTGCGCGCCATAGAGAGCCTGGATGTAGAGGCGATTCGCGGCGCCGAATACGATGGCAGCGTGGAAGATCTCTTCTATTTTATTCAGCGTGAGATAACTCGTGGCTGCGGCGATTCAGATGTAGCTGGCAAACTTCATACTGCCAGAAGTCGGAATGATATTGACGTCACCATCTATCGCCTGTATCTGCGGCAACAGGCATTGGACCTGCTCAAGGTATGCGGTGAACTACACAGAGTATTTCTGGATTTGGCCGCGCAGCACCATGAGTCACTCATGCCGGCATACACCCACACCCAGCCCGCGCAGCCAACCACGGTGGCGCACTACCTGCTGGCCATGGCCGAAAACACCGGGCGCGATATCTCTCGTTTGCAGCATGCCTACGAAAATATGAACCTTTGTCCGCTCGGCGCCTGCGCCATTACTACCACTGGCTTTCCTGTTAACCGCCATCGCGTTTCAGAGCTGTTGGGATTTACCAAACCCACCCGCAATAGCTACGGCTCCATCGCCTCAGTGGACTATTTTACAGAGCAGTTAGGCGCTACCGCGGCCATGCTGATCAATGTCGGCAAGTTCGCCCAGGAATTCCTGTTAATGGCAATGATGGAGTTTGATGTTATTCGCCTGCCCGATGGCTATGTGCAGGCCTCGTCTATCATGCCGCAGAAACGCAACCCGGTGGCAATCGAACACGTTCGCGCAATTGCGAGCAAGGCTCTTGGCCAGGTGCTGGGAGTCATGACCAGCGTTCACAACACACCCTTTGGCGACATCAACGATGTTGAGGATGATTTACAGCCCCTGAATTTTTCGGCTATCAGGGATGCAATACGCGCGGTGTCACTGCTCGCCCACTCACTGGCTGCGGCCGAGTTCAATCTGGAACTATTACGAGAACGGGCCGAGAGTAACTACATCACGGTTACTGAATTAGCCGATGTCATTGTCCGACGAGAAAAAATACCTTTTAGCCTGGCTCATCGCATCGTTGCAAATTGTGTCAAACAATCTACCGCAGCAAAGACAGCAATCAGCTACGACATGTTGCAGCAGGCAGCAAAAAAGGAATTAAACAGGGGGCTTGAATTAAGCCATCAAGAATTTGAAGATGCGCTCTCGGCTGAGAACTTCGTCGCAGTTCGGACAATATATGGCGGGCCGGCACCGACTGAGACCCAATCAGCACTGGCCGAACAGAGACAGGCTGAGCATGGTAACGCAGAATGGCTGCAGCGAGCTCGCACCGGGCTGAGTGATGCCAGGCTGAATCTGGAAAACACAATTCGTGTGGTGCTCGAAGAGTCTTAGCCGGCTCAAATAAGCTCTGCGCTGAGCCGCGAGTGCTAAGAAAACCATAGGCTTTCAGCAGCCTGCTTGGAGTGTGAAACCTGGCCCTTTTCAATTTCCCTCAAAGCCAGCTTTTGGCTGCTCCTGAAATGGATGATTGGGGCCACC
>DLPV01000035.1 GCA_002477465.1 Gammaproteobacteria bacterium UBA7449
GCGCCAGCATCAGGGGCAATCAGCCAGATTTCTTTGCCTCCAGGGCCCGCAGCTAGAATCATGCCTTCGGAAAGGCCAAATTTCATTTTACGCGGTTGTAGGTTGGCTACCACTACTGTGAGCTTCCCAACCAGCTCAGCTGGTTGATAGGCTGATTTGATTCCCGAAAATACCTGGCGCGTGATGGGGTCGCCATTCTGATCCGGGCCCAGATCCAGTATTAGTGTTAACAGTTTGTCAGCGCCTTCCACGTGCTCTGCCTCGAGAATACGGGCCACCCGCAAATCGATTTTGGCAAAGTCATCAAAGCCGATTTCCGGCTCGAACCCGGTTGCCGCGGCAGCGGCCTTGCTTGCCAACTTCTCCTGTTGCGCCGCGTAGGCTTTCTGGGTGGCGTCGATCATGGCCTGGATCTTGTCGGTTTCTACCCGGGTGATCAGGGGCTGGAATTTGTTCAAGCGGTGGCCGGTCAACAGGTGATCAACATCATCCCACTGCAGGGGCTCGACGTTCAGGAACGCCTCCGCCTTCTCTGTCATTGCTGGCAATACCGGCTTCAAGTAACAAAGCAGGAGGCGGAAGGCATTGATGCCGGTGCTGCAGATCGCCTGTAGCTCAGCCGATTGCTTGTCGGTCTTGGCTATAACCCACGGCTCTTTGTCGTTGATGTACTGGTTAGCCCTGTCTGCCTGGGCCATGATCAGGCGAATGGCCTTGCCATATTCCCTGCTCTCAAAATGCGCGGTGACTTCTGCCTTGATCGACTGTATGCCCTGCAGCAATTCGAGATTATCTGGTTGTTCTGCCAAGCGGCCTTCGAAGCCCTTGTTGATGAAACCCGCGCAGCGGCTGGCAATATTAACGACCTTGCCCACCAGATCAGAATTGACACGCAGTGCGAAGTCCTCAAGGTTTAGATCCAGATCATCGATGCCAGCGGACAGCTTAGCCGCCAGATAGTAACGCAGGTACTCAGGGTTCAAATGATCGAGGTAGGTGCGGGCATTAACGAAGGTCCCGCGGGATTTGGACATCTTGGTGCCGTCTACCGTCAGGAATCCGTGGGCAAAAACTGCTGTGGGCGTGCGGTAGCCAGAGCTGGTTAGCACTGCCGGCCAGAACAGGGTATGGAAGTTGATGATGTCTTTGCCAATGAAATGGTAAAGCTCAGCATCTGAATCAGTTTGCCAATAACTGTCAAAATCGACACCTTCGCGATCGCAATAGTTTTTGAAGCTCGCCATGTAGCCGATTGGTGCATCTACCCAGACATAGAAATATTTGCCGGGCGCGCCGGGAATCTCAAAACCAAAATAGGGCGCATCACGGCTGATGTCCCACTGCTGCAATTCTTCGTCAAGCCATTCACTGAGTTTGTTGGCAACCTGGTCCTGCAGGGCGCCAGAACGGGTCCATTGTTGCAGCATGTCCTTGAACGCGGGTAAATCAAAAAAGAAATGCTCGGATTCTTTTTCAACCGGCACTGCACCAGAAATGGCGCTGCGGGGATTTATCAGCTCAGAAGGGCTGTAGGTGGATCCGCAGGCTTCACAGTTGTCCCCATATTGATCCTCAGTTTTGCACTTTGGACAGGTGCCCACGATGTAGCGATCCGCCAGAAACAGGTTTTTCTCCGGATCAAAAAGCTGCTTGATGGCGCGGCGCTTGATGTGGCCATTGGCATCCATGGCCTTATACATCGATTCAGAGAAGTGACGATTCTCCTCAGAGTGGGTCGTGTAAAAATTATCATAGCCAATGAGGAAGTCGGCGAAGTCCTTTTGGTGCTGTTGGTTGACCTGGTCGATTAGCTGTTGCGGTGTAATGCCTTGCGCCTCGGCACTGAGCATGATCGCGGTGCCGTGAGCGTCATCTGCGCAAACCCACACGCAATCGTGCCCGCGCAACTTCTGCAGGCGCACCCAGATATCGGTCTGGATGGCTTCCATCAGGTGGCCCAGATGGATATCGCCGTTGGCGTAAGGCAGGGCGCTGGTGATGAGGATTTTTCGTTGGTTCAAGATGCTGGCCTGTTTCTCTGCAAGGTGAATGACTGTTTGCGGCTGTTAAACGGCTAAGGTTTGCCTAGATTTCAACCATCTCGAAATCTTCTTTGCCGACTCCGCACTCGGGGCACATCCAGTCATCCGGAATATCCTCCCAGGCCGTGCCGGGTGCAATGCCTTCCTCAGGCAAGCCAAGTTCCTCATCATAAATAAAACCACAGACTATGCATTGCCACTTTTTCACCGGGTGTTCCTCCGCTCAAACACGATGGCCTCGTGTATCTGTTAATTCTTTTGCGAATTTCGCGTATCCCGTCCCGGCAGCAGCCACGCTGGGAATGCTGTGAGGCGCGGGGACTAGGCTATTGATTAGCCTGTTGATAACTCTAAGAAAGTTGGCTGTTCAACAGGCCGCGCATCATACTCCAGATAGGCCCAAATTGCCATGACACGGGCGTCCGCGCAAAATGGAAATGGGGTGATTCAGACCGTGATTGCCTATATTATGCGGCTGCATTATTTGGCCTTCAAAATTCATCTAACAGCACAAGGAAACTGCAGCATGTCAATCAAGTCGGATCGATGGATACGAGAAATGGCCTCAACCCAGGGCATGATCGTACCGTTTGAACCCGGGCAAGTGCGCTACGTTAATGAAGAGAAGGTCATTTCCTACGGCACCTCGAGCTACGGTTATGACGTGCGCTGTGCCAGTGAATTTAAAATCTTCACCAACGTGCATACGACCAATGTAGTTGACCCAAAGAATTTTGACGAAGGCAGCTTTGTTAGTATCGACGAACCGGTTTGCATAATTCCGCCAAATTCTTTCGCGCTGGCGCGGACCGTAGAGTATTTCCGCATTCCCAAAGACGTACTTACAATTTGTCTGGGCAAATCTACCTATGCGCGCTGCGGCATTATCGTTAACGTCACGCCACTGGAGCCAGAGTGGGAAGGCCATGTCACCCTGGAATTTTCCAATACCACGCCTCTGCCGGCCAAGATTTATGCCAATGAAGGCGTGGCTCAGATGTTGTTTTATCAATCCGATGAGCAATGTGAGGTGACTTACAAACAGCGCGGCGGCAAGTACATGGGACAGACTGGGGTTACGCCCCCCAAAGCCTGATTCGGTATCGGCGTTTCCTTTCTTGTGACCCCGGCCTTTTCGCGCCGCCTAAATCCTTGACGTTTTCCCCTGATACCAAGTCCAATTCTGGACCAAGCTCAGGTGGCCCATCTTCACCCCTGTTTGTAGATAGAAAAACAATTGGCTCAAGTTTGATCCGGCTTTAGCGCCATTCTAAAGCTGTGAAAAATCCGATGGGGGCATTGCCAAAGGGCGGCTTGCTGGAAATTATCAGCTTCGTCTCCTGCTCGCCCGAGGGACAGCTGGGTCTGGAAATTCTGAATTCTGCGCACAATAGCTGAAACTTTGGCGGCGCATGGCAACAAGAGTCAAAATTCTGGCGTTTTGATGGCACTGCTGCGC
This sequence comes from Gammaproteobacteria bacterium UBA7449, assembly GCA_002477465.1. Lineage (GTDB taxonomy): Bacteria > Pseudomonadota > Gammaproteobacteria > Pseudomonadales > Pseudohongiellaceae > UBA9145. Next base: position 3,502 of record DLPV01000035.1, read on the forward strand.
GTTGAGCTGAGGCGCGTAATCCCCCAGAGCCTATACGGGTAGAGGGCTGAGCCCCCAGCATTTACCTTAGATACTGATTTGGAACAGATTTTGCTTGCTTCAATGCAGCAGTCCGCCCTAAGCGGAGGCGATCCGGCATTTAAGCTGAAGATTAAACCAAGAACCAAACCAAATTTGGCTCAATCATTACCCGATCGCCGAGGTCTAGACACAGGAAGTGAAGGGCGACCCTGCTGTGTTGCTGGTAGCCGCGCCACTGCGACCGATGTTGAGTCGATTTGGGCCTACACTTTTGATGGGCTCAAGATGTTCATCTGACAGGAGATTCCAGATAACACGCAGGACACCGCAGTTGCCTCGATAGGAGGCGAAGACAGTTAGGCAGAAGTATACAGGGTCGAGAACGGCTAGGTTGGAAAGCTTGGCCACTAGTGTCTTACGGAACTCGCCAGCCTTCTGTTGAGCGAAGCAGCAATATTGTAAGCAGTACCGCAGGTGTTTAGACGAAAAATCGGGATAAACATCGGCTGCCGGCATTGAATTCATGATGAAAGCAATCCGGCTATGCAATAGATCGTCAATAAGCTTTTTAAGTTTAGGGCTAGATTGGCCAGCACAGCGTTGACTCGATTTGCAGGACGGCGGGCATGGCTTAAAACAAGGAACAAAATGGATTTTGTGCAGTTAAAGAATAGGGAGAATGCTTGAGCATGGCAGTTAAAAGGTTTTACGAAGCAGACATGCACACAGCGCTTGGGAACACTCGCACACAGTGGGGTGAAGACGCAGCGGTCCTATCTACCCGTCATCTGAAAGACGGCGTGGAGGTTAGCTCTGCGGTGGAATCCTCGACCTCAAGACCGGCGCCAGATTCAGGTTTTCTGCTTGGAATTAGCGCGAATGCCGGGTCTACCGCCCGCCAGGCTTGTGCCGCTTTAGCGTCCGATGCATCCCCTATGTCAAGAGAACTGAGCAGCATGCGCGCCTTAATGATCGTTGTCGGCCAGATGCAAATTGATGATCAGAATTTGCTTGCAGGCGAGGGCGCATTTGTTGCTGGACGCGGATTCGGGTTGGCTAACGTTGACCTGTTGTTTGGAGTAAAAGCGGAAAAAAAATATATCGGGTGTACTGGCTGGCGATAGTCAGCTTAAGGACATCTTAATAAACGCTTCTGGGGGCATAAAGGTGATACCGGCTTCGTCGGGCACACAGGAAATGGCGAATCTAGAGCCACAGCAACATGCAGGATTGATCAATGCTTTTGATGGCCTGGTCGATGATCTGGGTGTATTGGTCATAGATACCGCTGTCGGAATTTTTGATTCCGTGATTGGTTTGGTTCGCGCTTCGCAGGAAATACTGCTAGTAGTGGGCGACGAAACTTCATCGATTACTGATGCTTACGTTTTGATAAAGATTTTGCAGGCTGATCATGGAGCATCGCACTTTCGTGCAGTTGCCAACATGATGGGTTCTTCCATTGAAGGAGAGAATCTTTTCAGGAAGTTAGAAAGTTTTACCGATCGTTTTCTTGATGTGACTCTAAGATATGCTGGTGAGAAACCGTTCGATGAAAATGCGCGCAAGTCGGTAAAACGACAGCGGGTAAGCGTCGAAGCATTTCCCGAAAGTAAATCTTCCACTGCTTACAGAAAGCTTGCGAAGGATGTGCCGCGTGGGCATCTTGAGTTTTTTGCTGAGCGTTTAGTTTCCAATCCAGTGGGTGCTTGGCCCGGTGGGGAGGATTGCAATTTAAAACGGGATGACTGAAATGAGTTCAGCAACAGGGGCTTCCGTAGTCGGCAATGTTGAAACTGATGGCGATGCTAAGGATGAAAATCTGGATGAGGTGGTTAATCGTTACGCTCCACTTGTGAAGCGCATCGCACATCATTTGTTGCTTCGTATGCCAGCCAGCGTTCAGATTGATGATTTGATTCAGTCTGGAATGATTGGTTTGCTAGAGGCAGCAAGAAAATACGACGTTACCAAGGGGGCTAGTTTCGAGACGTACGCGGGTATTCGTATTCGTGGTTCGATGTTGGATGAAGTTCGCAAAGGCGATTGGGCGCCACGCTCTGTGCATCGCAAATCCAGAAAAGTCGCGGAGGCTATAAAGGCCATCGAGGCGCGCACTGGCAAAGACGCGAAAGATAAGCAGATCGCAGATGAACTTGAGATAGATCTGAACGCCTATTACGCTATATTGCAGGATGCATCCGGCAGCAGGCTGTTCAGCTTCGATGACATAATGGAAGGAGATGACTCTGCCATTGAACTAGCCGTCGGGGAATTGCCCGGCCCTTGTGATGGTCTGCAGCGATCTACCTTTAAAGCGCACTTGGCGCGCGCAATCGATGGCTTGCCTGACCGCGAAAAGCTGGTTTTGGCGCTGTATTATGATGAGGAATTAAATCTCAAAGAGATTGGCGAGGTTATTGGTGTAAGCGAATCTCGGGTGAGTCAGATACATAGTCAGGCTGCGATGCGCCTGCGAGCACGCCTGACTGAATGGCGTTAACCAGCTCGAGTAATTTTTTTTGAATCAAGGCAAATCCTGCGGCAGCAGGATGGTGCTGAGCTAAGCTGCGAGTCGTTCGATTTGCAGCGGCTATCGCTAGGTAATCCAGAGCCATAAACAACCTAACATATTCACACATAGCCATGGAAAGACTGCTGTTACCTGGTTATCTTACCGACAACTTTTAACCCCCGTTGCTGACGCCCTACCTGGCTATGCGATAACGTTCGCTAGAGGATGTCCTGATGGATGCAGGTCAGAATCATTAGCGCTAGATCGCCTGCTGATGCAGCGTGCTCATATCGTGATTTAACGCCTTCAGCTCGCCAAAAAGAAAGCGGCAGAATTCG
>DLPV01000042.1:0-140618 GCA_002477465.1 Gammaproteobacteria bacterium UBA7449
GGACCGACGGATTATGAGTCCGGCGCTCTAACCAGCTGAGCTATAGGCCCTTGTTTTGCGTTATCGCGGTGTTTGCTTACCGCACATTCTGGAATTGCGCAGCAATCCCTTTCTCCACAGCCTTGGCATCCGCCTTCATGCCTTGCGCAAGACCTTTAGCCATGTTGTCCGTAAATATCTCTTCAGTACCGTTGGCAATGCCATCAAAAACCTCATTAGCCACTTCTTCCGTTGAAGCTTTATCTACAGTCATACCTTCGGTCATATCTGTGTCGATAGGACCAGGGTATATGCCACAAACCAGGGTATTCTGTCCAGCCAATACGGCGCGCTGACCCTGAGTCAGGGAGTGACCAGCAGCCTTCGAAGTAGAGTACGTTGGTGCAAACGGGAAGTTGACCAGGCCAGCCACCGACAGCACGTTTGCCATGGCGCCGCCACCATTGGCTTTCAGGATTGGCGCGAACGCCACACCCATGCGCATGGGGCCGTAGAAATTGGCATCCATTTCCAGTTTGGATTTTTCAACCACGTCATCGGCTAGCAGCTGTGCGCCTGTTCCCATGCCGGCGTTGTTGATGACGATCTCCACATCACTGGCAGCAGCGGCTGCAGCAGTAACTTGTTCATGCTTGGTAACATCCAGGGTCAGCGTGACGACACGGTCGCTGTCCATGGCCTTTACATCGGCGAGCTTGGATTCGTCCCTGGCGGTGGCGTAGACTTTCTTGGCGCCCAATTCCAGTGCCTTGGCGGCTAGGGCTTTACCGATACCGCGATTGGCACCTGTGACTAAGACTACTTTACCTGCTACAGGTACACCGTTCATGTGATTCTCCAGAGATCGGGCTGCTCTATTCGCAATCCAAGGCTTGTAATCAAAAGTGTGACCGGAGGTAACCGGTCACACCTTTACATATTCTTAATGATGGGAAGTTTCCGACAGACCTGCCCGGAATTCAAGCGCCAGATGCTATTCGTCAAGAAACGAGCGCAGGTGGTCCGAGCGAGTCGGATGGCGCAGCTTTCTCAGGGCCTTGGCTTCAATCTGACGGATACGCTCGCGGGTTACATCGAACTGCTTACCTACCTCTTCGAGGGTGTGGTCAGTATTCATGTCGATGCCGAAGCGCATTCTGAGAACCTTGGCTTCTCTTGCCGTGAGGCTGCCCAGCACATCTTTGGTCGCTTCCCGCAGGCCTTCATCGATTGAGGAATCAACCGGTGAATCCACGGTGGCGTCCTCGATGAAATCACCCAGATGCGAATCTTCATCATCACCGATTGGAGTTTCCATGGAGATGGGCTCTTTCGCGATCTTCAGCACGCGGCGGACTTTGTCTTCCGACATGTCCATACGTTCGCCCAGTTCTTCTGGGGTTGGTTCGCGGCCTTTCTCATGCACCATCTGGCGGCTGATGCGATTCAGCTTGTTGATGGTTTCGATCATGTGAACCGGGATACGAATGGTGCGGGCCTGATCTGCGATAGAGCGGGTAATGGCCTGTCGAATCCACCATGTGGCATAGGTCGAGAACTTGTAGCCACGACGGTATTCGAACTTGTCTACTGCTTTCATCAGACCGATGTTGCCTTCCTGTATAAGGTCCAGGAACTGCAGGCCGCGGTTCGTGTATTTCTTAGCGATGGAGATAACCAGACGCAGGTTTGCCTCTACCATCTCTTTTTTGGCGCGGCGTGATTTCGCTTCGCCGATAGACATCTGGCGGTTGATGTCCTTAATCTCAGAAACTGTGAGACCTGTCTCCTCTTCGAGCATGCGCATTTTCTTCTGAGCTCGAAGGACTTCGGTCTTCACGTTGACTAGCAGCTCGGAGTAAGCTGCCTTCTCCTTGATGTGCTGATCGATCCATTTCTCGTCGATCTCATTGCCGGGGAAGGTCGAGATGAACGTCTTGCGTGGCATCTTGGCGCCGCGCACGGCCAAGTTCAGCACAGTACGCTCATGGCGACGCAGACGCGTCAGCACCGCACGGATGTGGCTCAGCAGTGGGTCGAACTGGCGTGGCGTCAGTTTGAATGACTTGAACAACTCGCCCAGCTTCTCCAGCTCCTCTGCGGACTTGGCGTGGTGACGACCACGCTTGCCAACTACCGTGCTGGTGAGTTCATACTGTTTGCGCAAGTCGGTAAAGCGGATGCGGGCTTCTTCCGGATCTGGTCCAGTGGCTGCTTCATCCTCGTCGTCATCTGAATCAGCGCCATTGGCCTTGTCTGCCTGAGCCTGCTGGTTATTCATGGCCGGCGGTGGGATGTCGTCGGTATTGTCTAGGTAACCGGTGATGAGGTCGTTAAGGCGGCGCTCTTCGGAATCAATGAGCGCATACTCATTGAGGACATGCTCCACCGTGCCGGGGAACAGGGCCATGGCCTTCATCAGTTCGCGCAGGCCTTCTTCGATGCGCTTGGCGATAACAATCTCGCCTTCGCGGGTGAGCAGTTCCACGGTACCCATTTCGCGCATGTACATGCGCACTGGGTCGGTGGTGCGGCCAGCTTCGTTTTCCACCGCAGCGAGGGCAGCAGCCGCTTCTGCGGCAGCAACCTCGTCGGCGCCGGTGTCGCCTTCATCTTCGTTCAACAACAGCGCATCAGCATCGGGCGCGGTCTCGAAGACCTTGATGCCCATGTCGTTGATCATCTGAATGATGTCTTCAACCTGATCCGGGTCGGAGATGGACTCGGGCAGATGGTCGTTGACCTCGGCATAGGTAAGGTAGCTTTGCTCCTTGCCTTTGGCGATGAGGGCTTTAAGACTGGACTGTGGTGCGATTGCTTCGGCCATAAACTCTCAGCTCCCCTGGGGCTAATCAGGGATGGAAATTGGGTAAATAAAAGGTAGCCTTTCATTATAGCTGCGGCTGGCAACTATGTATATCGACTCCGCACTGATTTTGGATAGCTTTTCCAGGTTAGGGCGAGGGTTTAAACCGGGGTTTAAACCAGGGATTCAAACTGAGAAACCACAACTTGCTGAATACAGCTATTTTAGAGCTGATCGGGGCCTTCTGCGTTCGACTCATTGGCCGCCGAAATCCGGGACTTCAACTCATCCTTCAGGCGCAGCAAGTGCAGCTTCTGCTGTATGTCTGACAATATATTGTCGATTATCTGTTTGAACTCCTCTTCAAGCCCCTCCTGTGGCGTAATTTTCTCGGCCTGCAGCAGCTGGGTTAGCTGGCCACCAAGGTGGGTACCGTAGCAGTATCCAAGAAGAGTATAGGTTTCTATCTGGGGTTCGTTTTGTACTTTTTCAATGAGGGTGCAGAGGAGCTTTCGGCTCTCATCCTCGGCATAGCGCAAGGACTCCAAATTGGCTTCTAGCGCGAGGGCAATTTCTGGATTTCGCAGCAGCAGCTCAATCGCCTTGATACTGGCAGGCTTGCGGATTTTCGTCAGGGCCACGCCGGGGCCGCGATCGCTCGGGCGGGATTGGGGAGCGCCGTAGGGAGGTGGCGCCCCATGGTCCTCGGGCGGCGGCGCCATTTCAGGGGGTGGTGGGCGTTGTGCCGGGTCTGGCGCAGTAGCCATAAATTGATCAAGGGATTCGCTGCTGACCCCGAGGGTGTCGGAAAGCCGGTCCAGCATCAGCTGGCCATAGACGCCCTTCGGCAGTTGCCGAATCAGAGGCTTGGCCAGATTGCTGAGTCGGGCCTTGCCCTCGATAGAATCAATATCCAGATCCTCGGACAACTTGTCGAAGAAGAACTGCTCCAGGGGCACAGACTGTTCCACCTGTTCCAAAAACTTGTCCTTGCCAACTTTGCGAACATGGGTATCAGGGTCATCACCCTCAGGCAGAAACAGGAAGCGCACGCGGCGACCGTCTTCCATCAACGGCAGGCTGGTTTCCAGGGCGCGCCAGGCGGCGTTAAGCCCGGCGGCATCACCATCGAAACAAAACACCACTTCAGATACAGCGCGGAACATACGGGTGAGGTGACGGTCGCTGGTGGCGGTGCCGAGGGTGGCCACGGCGTTGCGAATACCCATTTGCGCCAGCGCAATAACATCCATATAGCCCTCCACCAACAGCAGGCGGGAGAACTTATCGCCGAATTTTTTTGATTCATACAGGCCGTAGAGTTCAGCGCCTTTGTGAAACACCGGGGTCTCCGGTGAGTTCAGATACTTGGGTTTGTCATCGCCGAGCACGCGGCCACCGAAGGCGATGGTGCGGCCGCGACTGTCGCGAATCGGGAACATGATGCGGTCGCGAAAACGGTCGTAGTAAGGCGAACGTTTGTCATTGTCTTTCCTGACTTCTTCACCCTCAGGTTTATTGCGCTCGATTACCATGCCGGCCTTCAACAGATTCTTCTGCTGTTGCGCATCCACGCCGATGGCTTCGATCAGCTTATCCCAGCCCGGCGGGGCATAGCCGATGGCGAAGTCCCGGGCGATCTCGCCGCTGACGCCGCGGGTCTTGAGATATTCGATGGGGCGCTTGCGTTCGGCGTGATGGCGTAGCTGAAACTGGTAGAACTTGCTTGCTTGCTCCAGCACATCCAGCAGTTTGGCGTGCTCGGATTGGCGCCGGGTCTCGGCCTTGGACTCTTCCCTAGGTACCTCGACGCCAGCATCGCGGGCGAGGGTTTCCACCGCCTGGGGAAAGTCCAAGTGATCGAAATTCATCACGAAGCCGATCGCGTTACCGCCAGCACCGCAGCCGAAGCAATAGTAAAACTGGCGCTCGGGCTGGACGCTGAAGGAAGGGGTTTTCTCGTTATGAAAGGGGCAGCAGGCCTGGTAGTTCTTGCCGGACTTTTTCAACGGTACCCTTTTGTCCACCACCTCCAGAATGTCGGTGCGATGAAGCAAGTCATCGATGAAGGATTGGGGGATGAGGCCGGCCATAATTTCCTGAATTGTTATGGGTAAGCGTCATTGAATAGCTGGACGCTGATTGCGCATTGTAAGCCAGTCGGCAGTAGCAACGCACGGACAGACGTCGCACTGTGTGTGCATTACATGCTGAATGTTGGAAACGCAGGGTCTTGTGCTGGTTTCAGGCGGGGTCTAGCCGAGACGTGCTTTAATCAGCCCGCTGACTTTGCCCATGTCGGCGCGGCCAGCCATCTTGGGCTTGAGCATCCCCATGACCTTGCCCATATCCTGCATGGAGGCGGCGCCGGTGCTGGCGACTGCCTCTTCGATGAGGCTGTTGATTTCCTCGTCGCTCAAGGGCTTGGGCAGGAATTCCTGAATGACTTCGATCTCACCCTGTTCTTTGGCGGCCAGTTCGTCGCGGCCGGCGTCGTTAAACTGTTTGATGGAGTCGCGGCGCTGTTTGACCATCTTGTCGAGGATGGAGGTGATGCGGGCTTCATCGGGGTCTATGCGCTCGTCTACTTCCACTCTCTTGATCTCGGAAAGAACCAGGCGAATCGTGCCGAGGCGCTCTTTATCTTTCGCGCGCATCGCGGTCTTCATGGCTTCAGTGATTTGAGCTTTCAGTGGGCTTTCGGACATGGCACACCTGGGACGGTTGAGTGCAGGATCGGGATGTATCGGCGCCCACTGGATTCAGTGGGCGCTAGAGCTTATTGCGCTTAGTACAGTCGCTGGGTCTTGCGGCTTTCGCGCTGAATCTTTTTGAGATGACGCTTTACTGCGGCTGCAGCCTTGCGCTTACGCACTGATGTGGGTTTCTCGTAGAACTCGCGACGACGTACTTCGGCCAGAACTCCGGCTTTTTCACAGGAGCGCTTGAAGCGGCGCAGTGCGACATCAAATGGCTCGTTTTCTTTAAGTCTTACCTGGGGCATCTTGACTCCATCTGCCTAGAGAGCCCGTGGGCTATGCTCTAGAGCGATTTCTTTAAAATCCATCGGGACGCTGAATTGACAGCTGCCCTATTTCAGAGAGCGCAAATTTTATAGATTCGGGGGGGTAAATGCAAAGGATTCGGGTGGTTTGGAGGGCTTTTTTGGTTGTTTTTCTGTTAGTGGGGCGTCAGCTTGATACTAGTCGAGGGAAAAGGCGCTCTTTTTAAACCCTGGAGATTCTTGCTCTCACCAACTGCCTGAGGCAGCCGAATGGAGACAGGTGCTCTTGCTGGCTACTGGAAAATATCGCTGGGTGAAAGTTGCGGAAGTTGGGTGGTCTAGTTTCACCGCCGAAGGAAGCCTGGGATCAAATTTGCGCATCGAAATCCTGGTTTAAATTGGCGTTTGCATTTCCCTGCCAAACAAACTCGCCCCCATCTCAAACTTGGGCTCCTTACTGATTTAAGGCATGATTGCGTCCTCCACTCACTCGCCCTAGAAAACTGCCCGTGATTGTTCTCGGTGTCGAAACTTCCTGTGATGAAACCGGTGTCGCGCTTTATGACACTGAGCGCGGTCTGTTGGCAGATGCTTTGTATAGCCAGGTGGAGATTCATGCGGAGTGGGGTGGGGTGATTCCGGAGTTGGCTTCTCGGGATCATATTCGCAAGACTATTCCTCTGGTGCGCGAGGTAATCGCCAAAGCGGGAATTGAGAATTCGCAGATTGAGGGAGTGGCCTACACGGCCGGACCTGGCTTGATTGGGGCGCTGTTGGTGGGGGCATCTATTGGGCGCAGTCTTGCCATGGGGTGGGGTGTGCCAGCGGTGGGAGTGCATCATATGGAAGGGCATCTGCTGGCGCCGATGTTGGAAGATGAGCCGCCGGCGTTTCCGTTTGTGGCTTTGCTGGTATCTGGTGGGCATACGCAATTGGTCCGGGTTGAGGGGATTGGGCGTTATGAACTGCTGGGGGAGTCGCTGGATGATGCTGCGGGTGAAGCGTTCGATAAGGTGGGCAAGATGCTTGGATTGCCTTATCCCGGTGGTCCCCATGTGGCGAAGCTGGCACAGTCCGGCACGGCGGGGCGCTATAAGTTCCCACGACCGATGACGAATCGCCCGGGACTGGATTTTAGTTTTAGCGGGCTCAAGACTTTTGTGCGCAACACCATTGCCGACGAGGTAAAAGCCAGGAGTGAGTCGACGAATGCGGCGAATAGCGAGACCAGTTGTGAGCTAGACGAGCAGACGCGGGCGGATATTGCCTTTGCCTTTGAAGAGGCTGTAGTAAGCACCTTGGCGATTAAGTGTCGGCGGGCGCTGGAGCATACCGGCCTGAAGACGGTGGTCATTGCCGGTGGCGTGAGCGCGAACCTGCGTTTGCGCGCGGTGCTGGAGCAGAGCCTGGCGAAGCAAGGCGGCAAGCTGTCCTACGCCAGGCCAGAGTTGTGTACGGATAACGGTGCGATGATCGCCTATGCCGGGGCGCAGCGCTTATTGGCAGGGCAAGCTGAGGATCTTGCCATCAAGGCGCAACCGCGTTGGAATCTGGAGACGCTGCCGCCAGTTAAGTCATAGCTTTTTTTATTCGAGAATTTGTAAGTCAAGGAACAGTCATGGACATCGTTTATATTCGGGAACTTGAGATTCGCACCATTATCGGTATCTACGATTGGGAGCGTGAGCAGCAACAGATAGTGAGTCTAGACCTTGAGATGGGTTCTGATATCGCAAAGGCTGCGGCCACCGATACGATCGAGAATGCGCTGGATTACAAGGCGGTTGCGAAACGTCTAATTAACTTTATCGAGAATTCGGAATTCTATCTGGTGGAGACCATGGCGGAGCAAGTGACTGAGATTGTTCTCAAGGAATTCAATGTGCCCTGGGTGAAGCTGCGCCTGGGTAAACCAGGTGCAGTGACTGGATCGAAAGACGTGGGTGTGATTATTGAGCGTGGGTCGAAGCCCGCTTGATTCGGTTTTTCTGCGTTGCTCTAAATTTAACAGTTCAACAGTTTTACAGTGTAATCGGCGGTCAAGTAGACGGCCTGATAGAGAATCAATAAAGTGCCACTTCTAACTCTTAGCCTCGGCAGCAATATTGACGCCGCAGCCAATATCCGCACTGCGGTGCGTGCGCTGCGGGCGCAGTATTCAGGGTTGCGCTGTTCCTCGGTGTATGAAAGCGAGTCGGTGGGTTTCGAGGGTGAGAACTTTTTGAATCTGGTGGCGGCGGTGGAAACCGATAAGCCGCTGAGGTCTATTCAGTCCGAGATCAAGGCGCTGGAAGATGCCCAGGGCAGGGATCGTAGCCAAGCTCGATTCTCCAGCCGGAGTATCGATATCGACATCCTGACGTTTGGTGAGCTTTGCGGTGAGCATGGGGGGATGAACCTGCCGCGGGGTGAGATTCTGGAAAACGCATTCGTGCTGCAGCCTATGGCGGAACTGCTACCAGACATGCCCCATCCCGCTACTGGGAGGCCGCTGGCGCAGCACTGGTTGGAATATGACCGCAGTGGACAGCAGCTCTGGCGCTGCGAGTTCGATTGGCAGGGCGCATTGGTATAGGCCGTTGGTCGGCCATGGCGATACAGCCGGGCTGTGACTCAATGCGGCTGCACCAGGCGCTGAGCGCCGGATAGCCACTGAGCTCGAATCCGCACTCGTCATCCACGTGGGTTTAGGCGTATAGCGTGAAGTCTGCGATAGTCATGTTATTGCCCATCAGCCAGTCGAGGTCAGTCAGTCTCTGCTCCATGATCCCCAAAGCCTTATCCCCACCTTCCTGCTTGGCGTGATATCCCGCTTCTCTTTCCTTGGATAATCCCAGGTACTTGTTGATATAGCGTGCGCTGGTGATAAATGGTTCGTGACTGTATTGCTCGAAGAATAGCCTCTGCAGCACCTGGGCGCGGGCATAACGGTCCTGGGGCAGCAGTTCAGAGCCTTCCGCCGGATAGTTGCGAATGGCATTGGATTCGCAGAGGAAAGCCTCGTTATCGATCTCCAGCACTGGGATGCCGCTGTTGGGGTTGATCGCCTTGAACTCTTCGGTGTGGATTTCACCGGCAATAATATCCACCGCAACCCATTCATGCTAGATGCCCAGTAGGGCCATGAGCAGTTTGATCTTGTAGCAATTGCCGGAATAGATATCGCCATAGACTTTCATCATGCTTACTTCCCTGAGAGTTCGGTGCTTTTGCCTGTCACCTGTCACTACCACCTAGGTCTAAGCTAGTGAGCGATTTACTGTGGTTTCAGCGCAGCGATCTGCCGCCGTCTACCTTGATCTCTGCGCCCGTGACATAGGTTGCTTGCGTCACCAGAAAATAGGCGGCGTTGGCAATGTCTTCTACAGCGCCGGTTTGGCCTAATGGAATACCGGCCAGTGCTTTAGCGCGAGCCGCTTCCGCGGCCTCATCCTGTGGGTCTTCAAGATGAGCAGGCCATAAAATAGCGCCAGGTGACACACTATTAACCCGTACCTCAGGTGCGAGCTCTCGGGCGAGTACTCTGTTCATGTTTAAGAGGCCAGCCTTTGCGATACTGTAGATAGGAAAGTCCGCAATAGCCTGTTCCATCATGGCGTCGATGATGTTAATGATATTGCCGCGGCGTGTCTTCAGCGCTTCGCTTAGCGTCACGCTGAGAAAATAGTGTCCACGCAGGTTGCTGTCTATCAGGTCATCCCACTGTGCCTGGTTGGATTCAGCAAGCGGCGTTGGATAAAACGACGAGGCATTATTAACCAGGAGGTCGAGTCGGCCGAAACTGGCCAGTGCCTCTTCGGCCAGGCAATCGACCTGTTCTCTATCGGTGAGGGCGGCCCGAACACAGTGCGCGGAATCGGCGCGTACCGCGTTTAGTTCAGCAGCCAGCGCTTCGGCCTCGGCGTGAGAGCCATTGTAATGAATAATGACCCGATAACCCCCTGTATGAAAGCGGCGCGCAATGGCCGCACCTATGCGCTTGGCCGCGCCTGTGATGAGAGCCACGGGGCTGTCAGAATGATCCTGGTCATTCATGGTGGTCTCATTCAAGCTGCTATCACTCATGGCGAATTGTCTCGATGCTATCGGTGACGACGCGCAGGCGCGCATTGGCAATGGCTTCTTTCGGGCCACCCTTGCTGTTTGCAATTACCGACTTGTTGTCGATGCCGCTGGCAGCATTGAGGATGGCAGTGAGATAGTCGCGCTGGGGGTAGTCGCAGTCTTCAAGACCGGTGCGGCCGCGGGCGTCGGCTTCGCAGGCGAGCAAGAATTTGTCCAGTCGCTCTGGTCGGCGGAAGGCATCCAGGGTTTCCAGCAACTTCAGCACGGTGCTGGGGCGCAGCGCTTTGACCCGGTGCATTTTGGTGTGGTGTTCGCACACCAGACGCGCCAGGGCGGCATGCTCTTTCGGCACCGGTAGGCGTGATTCGATCGCTCCGAGCAACTCAAGCCCAGCGGACTCATGGCCAACGTGGCTAGGCCATATTTCTGGATCGGTAACGCCCTTGCCCACGTCGTGGACGAGGGTGGCGTATATAACGGCGCTGTCATCGCTCCTCTTTCTGGCTTGGGCCAGGCATAGGAGGATGTGCACGCCGGTGTCGATTTCCGGATGGTACTTCTCAGGCTGCGGAACACCGAACAGGTTCTCAACTTCCGGCAGGATTACTGGCAGGGCACTACAGTCGCTTAGCACGCGAATAAATTCAGACGGGGTCTTGCTGATAAGTGCCCGTTCCAACTCTTGCCAGACCCGTTCAGGCACCAAATGCTGCAGCTCGCCACTGGTGGCGATACTCTGCATCACCTGGATAGTCTCCTCCGCAACCTGGAAGCCAAGGTGGGCGAAGCGGGCGGCAAAACGCGCAACCCGCAATACTCGCAGGGGATCTTCGATAAAGGCGTCGGAAACATGGCGCAGTATCCGGTGTTCCAGATCCCGCTGTCCCCCATAAGGGTCGATGATTGTGCCGCTATCATCCTGTGCCATGGCATTGATGGTGAGGTCGCGCCGCATCAGGTCCTCTTCGAGAGTGACGCTCGCGGAGGCATCGAAATCGAAACCCTTGTAGCCGTGGCCGGTTTTGCGTTCCGTGCGGGCCAGGGCATATTCTTCCTTGGTTTCTGGATGCAGAAACACGGGGAAGTCCTGTCCCACCTGGCGGTAGCCCTGGTCAGTTAGTTCTTCAGGTTTGGCGCCCACCACCACCCAGTCCCGGTCCTTTACGGCGAGGCCCAGGAGATTGTCGCGAACTGCTCCACCAACCAGGTATGTTTGCATGGCTTGGTAACCAGGGATTGAGTTAATTTGAGAAAGCGAAGAGCTGTTTGTCTTCAAGCCGTAACATTGTCAGGGAACGCCCCCAGACATAGCCGGTATCCAGGGCGTACACATGGGGTCGATTGGTCACGCCTTCCAGTGCAGCCCAGTGCCCAAACAGAATTGTAGCCGCTGGCGTAATCTTTTCATATTCGAACCAGGGTCTGAATCCGCTGGGTGCGCTGCACAGACCCTCTTTGATATCCAGTCGCAGGCTGCCAATGTCATCGCAGAAGCGAATGCGGGTCAGGTAGTTGGTAATGGTGCGCAGGCGATCAGTGCCGCGCAGTTTGTCACTCCAGCGTATTGGCTCATCGCCGTACATATTTTTCAGAAAGTCTTTGTAGTCGTCTTCAAGGGCGTGTTCAACTTCGGCGGCGAGGTTTAGAGTCGTTTGCAGAGACCAGCCGGGCGCAACGCCTGCATGTATCATCAGAAAGTCCTCAACGCCTGACCTGGTTTCAAGTGCCTCGTGGTGCGCCAGGGGTTTGCTGCGGAGCCAGTCGCTCAGTTCCTGGCTGTCTGGTGCTTCCAGGATGTCATCGAGGTTGTCCTTGCCGCGAGCCGGTGCTGCGCCCTCATTTAAGGCGATACAGTGTAAATCATGATTCCCCAGCACGATGCGGGTGGCGTCTTCCATATCTTGCAGGAAGTGCAGAGTGTCCCGGGATTTAGGGCCGCGGTTGATGAGGTCGCCGACGCACCAGAGCGTGTCGTTAGCGTGGGTGAAGTCAATTTTCTTCAGGAGTTTTCGCAGCGGCTTGAGGCAGCCTTGAATATCTCCTACTACGTACGTGCTCATGACTGTCCAATGAATTTTGCAACGGGAGACAGTATAGCATTCACCCTTTTCTCAACCCTTTTTCAGTCGAGCGTTTGTTAGTGAATGGTATGGGGTGGTGCCAACAGAAAGGCTGGAATCGGCGCCTGGAATTTATCGCCATTGGCCGCGACCATTTCGTAGCTGCCTTCCATGGTGCCGGTCTCGGTGCCGATAATGGCGCCGCTGCTGTATTGAAATGACTGGCCCGGCTCGATTTCGGGTTGTTGACCTACAACACCTGGGCCCTTTACCTCTTCCACCCGGTTATTGTCATCGGTAATGCGCCAGTGGCGATTGACCAGGGTGATGGTTTCTTCGCCGAGGTTGGTGATGCCGATGGTGTAGGCGAAGGCATAGCGTCCGCTCACCGGATCAGACTGTTCCTGCAAGTACTGGGTATTTACTTCAATTTCGATGGTGTGATCTGCATCCGTCATGATTTTTTTTCATTCAACTCTTGGGTAAGAATGTCACTGATTACTACGTAGTCCGCGAGGCTAAGGTTTTCCGGGCGTTCACTCAAACTGACCGGCACCTGCGCCAGGCTATCACTAGACATGATGGCTTTGAGGCTGTTTTTCAAGGTCTTGCGGCGCTGATTAAAGGCGGTGCGAATCACGGTCTGCAGCGCTGCCACGCTGCGAGCGGTCACCGCACGCTGGCGATGTGGCTTGAGACGCACGATGGCCGAGCTCACCTTGGGCTGGGGGGTAAAGGCGGCGGACGGCACATTGAACAGGTGCTCCACCTCGCAGAAGTACTGCACCATCAGGCCGAGGCGACCATAGTTCTTGTTGCCGGGCTGGGCGCCAAGGCGCTGCACCACTTCCAGCTGGAGCATGAAAGTCATGTCTTCGATCAGCTCATGACTCTGCAGCAGGTGAAACATGACCGGAGTCGAGATGTTGTAGGGCAGGTTGCCAATTACCCGCAGTCGCTTTTCTTCTCCGCCCGCTTTGGGCTCGTTGTCAGATCTTGAGAGTGTCGCGAGATCGAATTTGAGAATGTCATGTTGATGAATAGTGAGGTTATCGCTGCTGGCAAAGCGCTTTTCGAGGAAGGCCGCCAGATCGCGATCCAGCTCTACACAGTTCAGGCTAGCACCGGATTCTGCCAGGTAGTCGGTAATAGCGCCTTGCCCGGGGCCAATCTCCAGCAGGCGATCGCTGGCAGAGGGATTGATTGCATCGATGATGCGCTGGATCACCTGCTGATCATGCAGAAAATTTTGGCCGAAGCGTTTACGCGCCTGATGGGGTTTGCCGTTGCTCAGTCGCACCGGTGAAGATTTTTTTGGCATGAAATTAGTTTGCCTTGGCGTTTGCGCGGGACTGAGTTCTGACTTGGGCCCTGACCATCTCGGTGGCAGTAGTGATGGCGGTGTGCAGACTGCCGCTGTCGGCCTTGCCAGTACCCGCCAGTTCCAGTGCGGTACCGTGATCGACCGAAGTGCGAATGATAGGCAAGCCTAGGGTGATATTGGCGGCGTTGCCGAAGCCTTTGAATTTAAGTACTGGCAAGCCCTGGTCGTGGTACATCGCGAGCACGGCGTCGGCATCTCTGAGGTACTTGTCGGTGAACAGGGTGTCGGCGGGGAGTGGGCCTTTCAAGTCCATGCCCCTGGCGCGCATTTTTTCCAGTACTGGTTCAAGCACCTCGATCTCCTCACGGCCAAGATGACCGGCCTCGCCGGCGTGAGGGTTGAGACCGCAGACAAGAATCCTTGGCTTGGTGATACCGAACTTGCTCTGTAAGTCTGCATGTAAAATTGTCAGTACCTCGGTCAGACTGTCAACAGTGATGGCGTCTGCCACGTCCTTTAACGGCAGGTGCGTGGTCGCTAGAGCCACGCGTAAGCCCTCAGTAGCGAGCATCATTACGGTCAGCTTCGCGTGGCAGTGCTCAGCAAGGAATTCGGTGTGGCCGGTGAAGGCAATGCCAGCGTCATTGATGGCACCCTTGTTTACAGGGGCAGTCACCATGGCGTCGACCTCATTCCTTAGCGCCATGTTTGCCGCTTGTGCCAACGTGGCCAACACATACTCGCTGTTAGCGGGGTTGAGTTTACCCGCTAGCACTGGCTCGGAGGCGGTGATTGGGCTAATGAATAATTCGCCGGGCTGGTTCGAGCGCGGAGCAGCGGCAGAATCGAATTCTGTCAGGCTGAGATTTTGGCCCAGGATAGCCGCGCGCTGCTGCATCAGCGCAGAGTCGGCTACGATAATCAGTTGGGTGTCGGCACGCGATTGCTGGGCTAACTCAACGCAGAGGTCGGGTCCGATGCCGGCAGGTTCGCCCGGCGTGATAGCGAGTCGAGTGAGCAAGAGGTGTTATCCGATAAGTCATTAATCGACCAGTTCGACGAAGGCTTCTTCTCGAATTTCGATTAACCAGTTTTGCAGTTCCAGGTCGAACTTGCGATTACGCAGCATGTTGGCCGCCTGGCTGCGGGAGTAATCCTGGCTCAGGTCGGTTTCACGACGACCCAGGACCTCAGCGATGTGCCAACCGATCTGAGTTCTGAAAGGCTGGCTGATTTCGCCTTCCTCCAGTTCTTCGACAACTTTTTCCATTTCGATTGGCATGCCGCCTTCCGAGACCCAGTCAAGGTCGCCACCGGCAACCACAGAGCTGGCATCATCAGAATTCTGTCGCGCAAGAGACGCAAATTCCTCGCCGTCATCCACGATGCGGCGGCGCAGGTCATTGATCAGTCGAATCGTATCCTGCTCGTCACGGATTTCATTGGGCGCTACCAGGATGTGTCGGATGTGGGTCTGTTTGACAATCTGCTCGGTGCCTCCGCGCTTGTCGCGTAACTGCACAATGTGGAAACCATTGCCTGCTTCTATCGGCCCTTCAATTTGACCGACGGACATGGGCTCAACAGCATTAGAGAAAAGGGAGGGCATCTGATCCAGCTTGCGCCAGCCGAAGTTGGTGCCGTCCAGAGGGAAACGACCGTCGGCAATGGCCTGGGATCGGACCTCGGGAATGGACTCGCCTTCCTCAAGCCGTGCCACCAGTTCACCCGCATATCTTAGCTTGGCGCTGCGTACCGCCGGATCATCTGATGCGGCAATCGGCACCAGGATATGATCGATAAGATAGTCGGCAGAAATGACTTCCTGGCCCATCTCTGAATTCAGGAAATTATCAATTTCTTGATCCGTGATGTGAATGCGCTGATTCACATAGCCGCGCTGCAATTCCTGCAGGGTGAGCTGCTGGCGCACCTGATCGCGGGTTTGCAGATAAACTCCCTGGGTCTCCAGGGCCTGCACGTATTGCTCGAAACCCAGACCGGACTCCCGGGCCATATTGCCCAGCACCTGGTTGATGGTGTCATCGTCATAGCGAATGCTGGCGCGCTCGGCGAACTGCATCTGGATATTCTCCATGATCAGCGTCTCCAGCACCTCGCCCTGCATCTCAGAAATTGGCGGGAGCTCCCGACCGTCTCTGGCGGCAGCCCGGCGAATGTCTTCCATGCGCTGATTGAGTTCGCTCTGCAGTACCACGTCGCGATCAACAATGGCAACAATCCTGTCCAGCATCGTGCGCTGCTGCGCTGCGGCTGGCAGCACGGCGCCCAGGCACAGCAGGCCGGTCACCAGGAGCTTAGGCAGGCACCGCAGTGCGCTGTATTTTTCAGTGCTAGGTAATTCCATTCTAGGCAGTTCAATTCTGTTCATAATCCGCGTCTCGAAATCCCCAGATCCCGTCTTGAAGTAAGTTGCTCAGACCACCACCGGTCAGATTTCCCAGGCCATTCAGGGTAAATTGGACAAAAATTCCACGATTGGGTTCGCTATTAGGTCGAAACAATTGGTTTTCGTCAACCCACTCTCGCCCTACCAGCCGAATTGTGGCACAGCAGTTACTCCACTGTACGCCAACAAAGCTCTCTAGGTTTCGTGAGTTGCTGTGGTCGTAATTGATGCGACCCATCAGCTTCCAGCTCGAGGTCAGCGGCCAGATGCCGGATATATCACTTTGCTTAATGCGCGGGTCTATGCCCGGTGGCAGGATAAAAAAGGGCGAGTCGGTCAGGCTACGATAGCGAAACGCGAGATTGAACAGGTGATCGCTGTCGCGCTGATAGCGCAACGCCAGGCTGCCCTCGTCCAGTTCCTGGCGATCCTCGTTCCACTGAAAGTCGGTATTGAGGCGCCAGAGATCGCCGAGACTGAGCGCGAATTCGCCAACATAGGCGGACTGGTCGGCTAGGGGTGAGTAGCGCGAAATCCAGTTCTGCAGCGGATTGCTGAGACTGACCAGGCGATCCTCAAAGTACTGGATCTGGCCGAGGCCGACCCGCAGTCGCTCTTTGCCGCGCGCATCCAGAAAGCGGCTGGTGAGGGCGACGGCGACTTGATCGGCATTGGAGGTGCGATCGCCGCCGGCAAAACGATCCTCACGAAACAGCTGGGAAAAGCTGAAGTTAAGCTCAGAGGTATCGAACAGCGGTAGCCTGGACTGGTCTTCGTATTCGCTATTTAAATAAAACACCCGGGGTTCCAGGGTCTGGGTGCCGCCGCCCTTCATGCTGCGCTCAAACACCAGACCGGAGTCAAAGCTGAAGATGGGAATGTTGATCTCGGGGTCTGACTGGGTGGCGACGGCTTGGTTCTGTAATTCGTAGCTGGAATGTTGATAAGTCGCATTGGCGCGCACAAACCAACCAGGTGCTTCCACCGACCAGCCCAGGCGCGGCGTCAGGTTTATACGCTCGCCGCTTACCAGCACACCGTTGTCGATTAGCGTCGGGTTAAGCGAGGCGTCGTCCAGATCACGGTCGAAGCCAGCCACCTCTCCGCGCAGGTCGAAGCGTAAACCCAGGGGCAATGCCGCGCCAGTATTGAAGAAAAACTGCGGCAGGCGATCGTAGGGTTTGTAAATAGTGTCCGCGTTGCGAAATGGGTCGATGATTTGTAAACGCCGGACCCTGAGGCCGGCCTGAAGCAGGCTCGAGTTGAAGTTGATCACGCCCTGTCTACTCAAGAAGTTCTGGCTAGTGACATTTAGGCCGGCGCCTCCGAAATCGTAAAAATAGTCATCATCGCTGACTGCGCTGTAATCGATAGAGGTGGAGAAGTGTCGTCCTAGCGCGCCCCTGTGTTCGAAGTCAATAAACCAGCGGTTCTCTCTGGGAGGAGAATCAGAAGTCCGTATGTCCTTAGTGTCAGGGTCGAATTGGTCGTCCCCAGACAGGCCAGACAGGTTGAGGGTATTCATAGACCAACTGGCAAGATAGCGAAACTCCGTGTTCAGCAGGACGCCGCGGTCGCTCATCAGGCGCGGTGCAATGGTAGCGTCGTAATTTGGTGCCAGGTTCAGGTAGTACGGTTGCTCGATATCGACCCCACCGGTGCGGGTTGAGCCAATGCTGGGGGGCAGCAAGCCAGATGCCCGCCCATCACCAAGTGGAAACGGCAAGGTAAACGGATAATAGAAAACCGGGACATCGCGAATGCGAATACTAGCGGCTTTCGCGTAGCCGCGACCAGCCTCCTGATCCAGCAGAATGGACTCGGCGCTGAGGGTCCAGAATTCATTTTCAGGTTCGCAGCGGCTGAAGGCGCCATTCTCGATAGTAACCAGCCCAGTCTCGCTACTATAAATCACGCTCTGGGCATCGCCGTGGGCACCAAAGTCGTGCAGGACATATTGCGCGCTCTCGACCCGGTTGACCTGGTCGTCGCTGTTAATATAGGCAGAGCTGCCTCGCAGCATCACGCCAAGTTCGCGAAACACAACGTCTCCGTCCATCAAAACCGTGTTTTGACCGCGGTTGATGCTGGAGGTTTCGTTGTTCTCAATAGTGCGCGCGCCCTGCTGCACAATGACGTCGCCATCGATTGTGATCAGATCCTGGGAAAGCTGGGATAGACCAGCCGTCGCCTTGAACACGGTTTCAGATTCACTGGGATCGGCAAGGCCTGCGAACAGTTCCAGGGATGGATCCACAAATCCACCACAGCAGTTTGCCGCCAGAGCGTCTTGTTGCGCAGGCATCATCGCTTCCCGCGGCACCCAGTCCAACGGGTAGTCAGAGCTAGGCGCCACAATCTCTGTAGCGGATGTGGTTGCTCTAGTTTGGCCTGTTGCCGGTTCGCTGGAGTGGGTGCCGGTGTCTGACCCAGCAGGGGGAGTGGGGTCAGTTGCAGGGCGAACCGCTGAGTGGCTAGATAGAGGGTCTGGCGTGACGGGCTTTTGCGCAGGTGCATCAGTCCCCGGCTCGGCGGCTGGTGCCGAGACTTCTGTGTCGGGAGATAGTGGCTGTGCTGAGGCTGGTGCCGCCTGGGGCACACTGGGCAGCACAGCATTGTCGCTGTTGTATTGATTGGCCTGGTTGGCAGTGTTGCCGGTCTCTGGCTGACTGGATGCGCAGACCCAGCCATCGCCTGCGGCGTTGGGCTGGCAGGAGTAAATAGGCAGCTGGCCCAGCGCACTCGCGGGCGCCAGCGCCAGTAATGCGGTGCCGTACAGGAAGGCGGCCACGATGGAACAATGCATTTGCTGGAGGCGAGGTCCGCCAGAAAAGGTGTTAAGAAAGTGAGCGGCAGGTTGAGACAAGAGGCTTGGCTGTTGTAATTGCATTAATTGCCGATGAATCTTATTGAAAGGTGCAAGTGTCTCTGACAGGTAGCCGGACACTGCCGGGGATAATAATTCATTGGCGATGCATTCTCCATTGCCATTATTTTGCCCGATTTGGTCTGTATAGTCTTATGCCAGGCTTAAGTTGGCCCTTAGCCCTTGATCCTGAAAGTTAGACCAAAGCTATTTGCATTCACCAGGCCGCACCAGACTACTCCTATGACCCCGCCAGAAAAAACATCCCGGGAAACCCGTTTGCAGCATTGGGTGGCTGCCGAGTTGCAGGCAGACGACCCAGCCGGATTGCCACTGGTGATGGTTAGCGGTGATGCCAGTTTCCGCCGGTACTTCCGTGCTGTGCAGAATCAAAAAACTTTTATAGCGGTAGACGCACCCCCTGAGCATGAAGATTCTGCAGCTTTCGTCAAAGTTTGCGGCATGTTTCGAGACGCTGGTGTCCACGCGCCGGAAGTCTATGCCGTTGATTGCGAACAAGGCTTCATGCTGTTGGAAGATCTTGGTGACGCTATGGTGCTGCCAGAAATGCTCGCCTGTCAGGCCGGTCAGGATATAAATAAACCCGATAGGATATACCGTATCGCTATCGATACCCTTGTTCGAATTCAACTTTGTGGAAATCAAGAGATACTTGGCGCCTACAGTAGAACAGAGTTGCGACGTGAGATGGATTTATTCACGGAATGGTTCTTACTGGCGTTTCTGGAGCTGGATTTGTCCGCGGCAGAAAAAGATCTGATCGATCAAACCATGACCGTGCTCGAAGATGCTGCCCTGGCGCAGCCAACCGTGTTAGTGCACCGCGATTATCATTCCCGCAACCTGATGCTGCTGGAGCAAACCCCGACGGCAGAGGGTGATAATGCCGATGTATTTGAACTTGGAGTGATTGATTTTCAGGATGCGGTACATGGTCCCTATTCCTACGATCTGGTTTCCCTGCTGCGGGATTGCTATATCCGCTGGCAGCCCGAGCAGGTCGCAAGCTGGGGGCGCTATTATCTGACGGCTGCCCAATCCCAGGGCCTTCTGAGTGGGCTCGCCGAAGCGGCATTTTTCCGTGATTTCGATTTGATGGGTCTGCAGCGGCATCTCAAGGTGATGGGAATATTTTGCCGCCTCTATCTCAGGGATAATAAATCCCAGTATTTGGCCGATATTCCTCTGGTGAGCAAATACTTTCTGGAGGTCAGTAGCCGGTACCCCGAGCTGGGGAACTTTGTGGAGTGGTTTCAGCGCCGGGTAATCCCCACGGCGCAGGAAAAACTCCCCAAGAAACAGGCTCTGTAAGCGCTATGCGTGCAATGATTCTCGCGGCGGGATTAGGCAAACGCATGCAGCCTCTCACCGCTAATATCCCCAAACCCCTGCTGAAGGTGGGGGGCAAGACCCTGATTGAGCATCAGATTGAGCGCCTCAAGGCCGGCGGCGTGACCGGCGTGGTGATCAACCACTTCTATCTGGGCGGCATGATCGAGGAGCATCTGCGGGACGGTTCCCGACTGGGAATCGAGATCAGCTACTCCCGTGAGCCGATTCGCCTCGAAACAGCAGGCGGAATCATCAAATCTTTGCCGAAACTCAAGGATGACAGCTTTATTGTGGTCAACGCAGACGTGTGGACGGATTTTGATTTTTCCGCTCTCGAGCCCTTGGACGGTAAGGGTCGGCTGGCGCACTTGGTGCTGGTCAAAAATGCCGAGCACAATCCTCATGGAGATTTTTATATTGATGAACAGGGCCGGGTTCATGAAGATCACGAGGCCCGGGACGAACGATTAACCTTCAGCGGTATCAGCGTGATGCACAAGAACCTGTTCAAAGACATGCCAATCCAGCCGCGGTCGGTGGTTCCGTTGTTGCAGGAAGCCATGCAGCAGGACAAGGTGAGTGGTGAAATCTATGGAGGTAAGTGGATTGATGTGGGCACGCCGGAGCGCCTGCAGGAAGTCAATGCGCAGTCAAATGGGTCAGCCAATTCACCCCAGGAGCTGGCGAGTTGATTGGGCTTCTGCAGAACCGCGCCTACAAGCGGGCAATTACCAATCGTCTCAACGGCAGTGCGCCGGGAGCGATGGTGCCTGCTGGCGGCCGTTCGCAGAAAATTATTAATCGCGCCATGTTTGCCGTGATGGGTCGCATTGCCAAGCTGGATGGCCGCGTTACCGCTCCGGAGGTGAACTACGCATCCACCATTATGCAGCTGCTGGGCCTCGATCCACTGGGAAGGCAGGAAGCCATCGACTATTTTGAATTGGGCAAGCAGCCGGAAACTGATGTGTTGCCTTTCGTGCGGGAGTTGGTGTCCAGCATTGGCCGCCGCAGTGCGCTGGCCCGCCTGTTTATTAAGATTCAATGTCGTCTCGCCTACATCAAAGGTGATATTCGCCTAAAGGGAAAAATCCTGCTGCGCGACGTAGCGGAAAGCCTGGGCTATAACAAGACCGAATTCCTCGAGATCTGCAGCGAAATGCAGATGCGCGCGGATTCAAAGCAGGAGAATGGCAAGAGCTTACTGCGCAATGCCTATCACATTCTGCAGCTAGAGCCTGACGTGGAAGACGGTGAAATTCGGCGGGCCTATTTGCGGATGATGTCCCGCTACCATCCTGACAAGCTGGTGCGCGAAAATCTCTCCGAAGAGACGCTCAGAATGGCCCAGGAAAAATCCACGGCCATTCGCAGCGCCTACGAAACGGTTTGTGGCTTCCGTAAGATCAGGGCCTAGACACCGCAAAGTAATTCCTGTCCGACTACAGATTCGTGCCTGACACACCCCGGTCTGCGCGTTAGAATACGCCATCTAAACTATTGCCTCTTAAGCACAGGCCTGCCTGATGAAAGACTTTCTTATTGCGCCCTCAATCCTGTCGGCAGATTTCGCCCGACTCGGTGAAGAAGTGACTAATGTACTGGACGCCGGAGCGGACGTTGTGCATTTCGATGTGATGGATAATCACTATGTGCCCAATCTCACCATCGGGCCGATGGTGTGCCAGGCCCTGCGCAAGCATGGTATCGAGGCGCCCATCGATGTGCATTTAATGGTATCGCCGGTTGATCAGCTGATTCTGGACTTTGCCAAGGCAGGTGCCAGTTATATTAGTTTTCATCCAGAGGCCACTGCCCACGTGGATCGTTCCTTACAGTTGATCAGAGACCAGGGCTGCAAGTCTGGCCTAGTATTCAATCCGGGCACGCCAGTGGACTGCCTGGAATACCTGATGGACAAGATCGATGTGATTCTTCTGATGTCGGTCAATCCTGGTTTTGGCGGACAGAAATTCATCCCCTCCACCCTGAAGAAACTGGAGAAGGTGAGGAAACTTATCGATGACAGCGACTACGCCATTCGACTGGAAGTGGATGGTGGTGTTGGAGTGGGTAACATCCGGGAAATTGCCGACGCTGGTGCCGATATGTTTGTCGCCGGTTCCGCTATCTTCAATAGTAATGATTACCGAAAGACCATCACGGCAATGCGCTCAGAACTAGGGCAGGCCACGAGAGGGCATCACTAGTCGCGCCTGCAAAATGCTTCGGCCAATTAATCCAATCGGTACCCGCACACCATGAACCAAGCAGAGTTTCAGCAGCTAGCCGGACAGGGCTATAACCGTATCCCGGTGGTGCGAGAAGTGCTGGCCGACACGGAGACGCCACTTAGCACCTATCTAAAGCTTGGGCGCGGCACCCACAGTTATTTTTTCGAATCTGTGCAGGGCGGCGAAAAGTGGGGCCGTTTTTCCATTATTGGTTTGCCCTGTCGGACCGTGATCCGCGTACAGGAATCGGATGTGACGGTTGAAACTGATGCCAGGATCGTCGAGCAGCACCAGTGTGAAGACCCATTTCAGTTTGTGGATGATTACAAGGCGCGCTTCAAAGTCGCGCCTTCGCCAGCAGGCCAACGTTTTGCCGGTGGGCTTGTCGGCTACTTCAGCTACGATACCGTGCGATATGTAGAAACCAGTATCGGGCCATCCAAAGCCAGGGATGAAATCGGCACCCCGGATATCCTGCTGATGCTTTCGGAAGAGGTAGTGGTGTTCGACAACCTGCGCGGCACCATCTCTTTTGTGATTCACGTCGACCCAGAGGCGCCCGATGCCTACGGCAAGGCGCAGGCGAGGCTGGATGAACTCGCCGCCGAGCTGAATAAGCCCGTGCAGTTTCCCGTGACCTCCAATAGCGACTCCAACACCAACACCGACGCCGTGTCTCAGGATTATAGACTGCATTTTTCCCAGCCGGATTTTGAGGCGGCGGTTAATCGCATCAAGGAATACATCGTAGCTGGAGATGTCATGCAGGTAGTGATAGCCCAGCGCATGTCGGTGGACTTTGCCGGTGATCCTATAAACGTCTACCGGGCGCTGCGTTTTCTCAATCCCTCTCCCTACATGGTGTTCTTCGATCTAGGCGATCATCACGTGGTGAGTGCGTCACCGGAGATCCTGGCCCGAGTGGAAGACGGCAAGATAACGGTGCGTCCCTTGGCCGGTACCCGCAAGCGCGGTGCCACCGAGGCGGAAGATCAGGCGTTGGAGCAAGAGCTGCTTGCGGACGAGAAAGAATTGGCCGAGCACCTGATGTTGATCGACCTCAGCCGCAATGATTCTGGGCGAGTTTCCAAGATTGGCAGCGTGAAAGTAACGCGCAAGATGTTTGTAGAGCGTTATTCTCATGTTATGCACATTGCCAGTATCGTCGAGAGTGAGATCCGGGATGACTGTGCGGCGCTGGACGTGCTGAAGTCTACCCTGCCGGTGGGAACCCTGAGCGGTGCACCCAAGGTGCGGGCCATGGAAATCATCGACGAACTGGAGCCTGAAAAACGCGGCATCTACGGCGGTGCCATGGGCTATCTGGGCTGGAATGACAATATGGACATGGCCATTGCCATCCGCACCGCGGTGATAAAGGATCAGACTCTCTACGTGCAGGCGGGCGCCGGCATTGTGGCTGACTCGCAGCCGGAGTCAGAGTGGGAGGAAACCCAGAACAAAGCCCGGGCGATCGTGCGCGCCCTGCAGATGGCTCAGCAGGGGCTCAAGCTTGAGTCCTAGAATTTAAGCCCTGGACTTTAGCTCCTGGTACGCTTCCAACGCCTTCTCCCGCGATGCCTTGAGTTCCACAATGGGCATCGGATAATTCTTACCTAATTCCACGCCAGCCGATTCCAGCACTATGGGTGGGGCTGCCGCGGGCTCGTGGATATGGCGGTCGTCCAGCGCCGCCAGTTCAGGCACGAAGCGTCTGATATAGGGCGCAGCCTTGAATTTGTCGGATTGGGTGAGTGGATTAAAGATCCGAAAATAGGGCGCCGCATCGGCGCCGCAACCAGCCACCCATTGCCAGCTACAGGTATTGTTAGCCAGGTCTGCATCCAGCAGGCAGTCCCAGAACCAGCGCGCACCCTCGCGCCAGTCCTGCAATAGATTCTTCACCAGGAATGAGCCCACGATCATGCGCACCCGGTTATGCATGTAGCCGGTTTGCCAGAGTTCGCGCATACCCGCATCCACCAGCGGGTAGCCGGTTTGGCCCCGCTGCCAGGCCTTGAGCAATTTTGCATCGCGACGCCAGGGGAAGTGATCGAAGTTAGCGTTCATGTTGTTTGCAGTCAGCTCGGGAAAGTGGTGCAGCAAGGTGTACGAGAACTCACGCCAGACCAGTTCCCGGCCGAAATGCTCGCTTTCGGTTTCTATGCCCGCGAGGCGGCCATGCTCCAGTGACTCCTGAAAAATACGGTGCGGTGCAATTTCACCAAAATGAATATGAGGAGAAAGCCTAGAGACCGATTCAAGCGCCGGATAGTCCCTGCCCTGTTTGTAGTTGCTGATGCCATGCTCCAGAAAGTTGGCGAGTTGCTGATGCGCACCTACTTCACCCGGGGTAAATACTTCTTCAAAACCACTGTACCAATCGATGTCTGGTAATAGCTCGAGAGCATCCAGCTTGGTATCACTTGTATCTTCGCCAATTAAATTGAGTTCCGGTGTGGGCTGCAGAACTGTTTCGATCTCGATACCTCGACTCATTGCTCTGCGATAAAAGGGGGTGAACACCCGGTAAGGTGTGCCGTCGTCCTTGAGATTGGTCCAGGGTTCCACCAGCAGCGAACCGTTGCAGCTGGTCACCTCAACGCCGGTTTCCTGCAAAACCTGTTTAATTGTTGTGTCTCGGGCGGAGCGCCAGGGCTCATAGCAGCGATTCCAGCACACCTGTTGGATATTGTGTTTAGCGACGAGCTCGGTAATGAGTTTTTGAGGATCTCCTTTGAGAACCACCAGCTTGTTTTGCAGTTCAGCGCCTAGTGCCTCGAGGGACTGGTGCAGCCACCAGCGACTGGCCGCGCCCATTTGCCAGGGGGCGGGGTTGCAGTCGTCCAGGATGTAGATGGGCAGCACGGGCCCTGCCTGTGCGGCTTGCGTGAGCGCCGGATTGTCATTGAGTCGCAGATCCTGTCGGAACCACATCAGGGATGGGGTTTTAGCCATGGAAATCCAGTTTGTTGCGGTTACGCCGTGTTGGGGGGCTTCATTGTCGCAGGGTAGCGGGTTTGTTTTTCGCTCAATTTGTAACTGTCTTAATACGCATGGAGCCGAGTTTGGGATCAAATCAGGCCGTGCTTGCAGCATCAAGACAGCCAGCGGATGGGCTGATATTATGGCGCCCAGAATTATGTTCCGGATGTTTTGCGCTTATGCTGCTCATGATCGATAACTACGATTCGTTTACCTACAACGTGGTGCAATACCTCGGTGAGTTAGGGGCGGATGTCTCAGTGTATCGTAATGATGCTATTAGCGTTGAGGAGATTGAGGCACTGCAGCCCGAGCGCATTGTGCTTTCGCCAGGGCCCTGTACGCCAAACGAGGCTGGAGTTTCCCTGGACGTAGTCGAGTACTTTGCCGGCAAAATTCCACTGCTCGGTATTTGTCTCGGCCACCAGAGCATCGGTCAGTCCTTTGGTGGCAAGATCATTTGTGCTGGCAAGGTGATGCACGGCAAGCTTTCGCCAATCTATCATAACGGGCAGGGAGTGTTTGCCGCTCTGCCAAACCCCTTTAGCGCAACTCGTTACCACTCCCTGGTCATCGACCAGAGCGCGCTGCCAGAGGAGCTGGAAATTACCGCGTGGACCAAGAGTGAAGAGGGTGCTTTGGAAGAGATCATGGGTATCAAGCACAAAACACTGGCCATTGAGGGTGTGCAGTTCCACCCGGAATCGATTGCCAGTGAACATGGCCACCAGCTGTTGAAAAATTTTTTAACCGCTTGAGCGACAAAAAAACAGAATTCAAACTGAGGAAGACACTTGGATATCGTTAGCGCAATCAAACGCGTCACCGCGCGGCAAGACCTGGCCAAGGAAGAAATGATTGCCGTCATGCGTGCCATCATGACTGGTGAGACAACCGATGCCCAAAATGCCGGGTTTTTAGTTGGTCTGCAGATGAAAGGGGTCAAGCCGGCAGAGTTGCTTGGAGGTGCCACGGTCATGCGCGAACTGGCGACTGCCGTGAAGGTGTCACCATCACCTTATCTTGTGGACACTTGTGGCACTGGCGGCAGTGGCTCCAACAAGTTCAATGTGTCTACGGCTTCCGCCATAGTTGCGGCCGCCGCTGGCGCGAAAGTAGCCAAGCACGGCAACCGCGGTGCCACCAGCAAGAGCGGCAGTGCGGATGTGTTAGAAGCGGCGGGCGTTAACTTCGGCCTGGGTGCTGATCTGGTCGGCGAATGTATTGACTGCGTTGGTGTTGGCTTTATGTTTGCGCCTGCTCATCACAGCGCCATGAAACACGTTATTGCTGCGCGTAAGCAGATCGGCGTGCGTACCGTATTCAATCTGCTTGGCCCACTCACCAATCCCGCCGCTGCGCCGAACCAGATTATGGGTGTATTCGATGCGCAATGGATACCGGTTATTCTTGAGGTGCTGCGTGAGCTGGGCAGCAATCATGTGCTGGTGGTGGCGGCGGAAGATGGGCTGGATGAGATTAGCATTGCCGCTGACACCCATGTTGGCGAGCTCAAACAGGGAGAAATCACCCAGTATACAGTGGGCCCGGAAGATTTCGGGATCACCCGCTATGCAGATTACCGCAGCCTGCAAATCGATAGCGCCGAGCAAAGCCTGGCTCTCCTGAAACAGGCGCTGGACTATTCGCACCAGGCGGCGGGGGATATTGTTGCTCTGAATGCAGGTGCGGCGATCTACGCGGCGGAGCTGGTGCCAGACCTGGTAGCAGGAGTGGAAAAAGCCAGGGCCGTGCTGCAGAAAGGGGCTGCTCGGGCCAAGCTGGAGCATCTCGTTAAATTTACTTCAGAGCAGGCGGGTTAAGCCGATGGCAAATCCGACGATTCTGGAACAAATACTGGCGGATAAGGTTGTAGAGGTGGCCGCCGCCAAGGCTTCGCGTAGCCTTAACTCGCTCGAGGCTGATCTGCTGCAGGCTGACCCGGTGCGCGGCTTCGCCAGGGCGATGCGCGACAGAATCAGCCAGCGCCAGTCGGCGGTCATCGCCGAAATTAAAAAGGCATCTCCGTCCAAGGGTCTGATTCGCGAAGATTTCGAGCCGGCGCGGCATGCCAGCGACTATGCTGATCATGGGGCCACATGTCTTTCTATTTTGACGGATAAAAAATACTTTCAAGGGGCCGATGAGTATATGCAGCAGGCCAGGCAGGCCTGCAGTCTGCCGGTTATACGTAAGGATTTCATGATTGACCCTTACCAGATTACGGAATCCCGCGCCCTCGGGGCGGATTGTATCCTGCTTATTGTTGCCGCCCTGACGCCTTCACAGTTACATGAGCTTGCTGATTACGCGCGCGAAATTTCCCTCGATGTGCTGGTTGAGGTTCACAACCACGCCGAGCTAGAGCTAGCTTTGGAGCTGGAGACCGATCTGCTTGGTATCAATAATCGAGACCTGCACAGCTTCACCACCAGTCTCGACACGACGCTTGACCTTTCTAAACACATTCCTGCGGGCAAACTCATCATTACCGAGAGCGGCATCCACGAGAAAGCAGATGTGGAGCTTATGCACGCCAACAATATTTACGGGTTTCTGGTGGGCGAATCGTTTATGCGAGCACCGCAGCCGGGAGAAAAGCTGCAGGAGCTATTCTCTACCTAAGTTTTCGTATTTCAAGTGTGGGAATTGCTGCGGTGACTGAACAGGGCTACCTGTTGGCCTGCTCTGCCAGAAAGACTTGCTCGTCGGCTATTTGCTAGCGCGTACCATAAACCACAATTGTTTTGCCCGATACACTGAGCAGGTCTTGCTCTTCCAGCGTCTTTAATACTCTGCCGGCCATTTCCCTTGAGCAGTTAACAATTCGGCCAATTTCCTGGCGCGTGATCTTGATCTGCATGCCATCGGGATGGGTCATGGCGTCAGGTTCCTTGCTTAACTCGATCAGGGTGCGCGCAATACGACCTGTGACATCATAGAACGCCAGGTCGCCTACTTTACGGGTAGTATTGCGCAGACGATGTGCCATCTGCTGGCCGATTGTAAATACAATCTCGGGATGGGAGCGCACGTAGCTATTGAAATTTGTGTAGCTTATCTCCGCGATTTCACAGGCGGTGCGAGCCCGGCACCAGGCGGAACGCTCTTCGGCCTGTCCGAATAGCCCCATCTCCCCAAAAAAATCTCCGGGGTTCAGATAGGCGATTACGACTTCCTTATCATCGTCGTCTTCAAGGATGACAGATACTGAGCCTTTAATGATGTAGTAAAGGGTGTCGCATTTATCACCCTCGTAGATAATGGTGGCGCGATTGGGATAGCGCTTACTGTGTCAATGGGAAAGAAAATTGTCCAGGTCTGCAATATGAGACGTAATTGCCATTAGCGCCATGAGCTCAGCTCCTTGTTGCAACTAGAGAAAATTTATATCACATTTTTTTCCCAAGTGTGAGATGTTGGTCACAATATATGCGGGTGCCGCTGCAGCAATAGCAAACCGCACCGCCTGCTGGGGGACAATAAATCCATATGTTAAGTTAGGTAATCGGGACGGCTCCCGTTTGCTTGAGCACACAGATGGCAGCCAGAGACGATCGAGCCTTAGCTGGTGGCCTGAATCAAGCGGGGCTGAGGTAAGATTTTTTTGTTAACTAACGGAATTACTGCAGGAAAAGAATATGAAAGGACGGGTCAAGTGGGTAGAGGGGGTGATGTTTGTGGCGGAATCCGGCACAGGCCATGGCATCGTGCTGGACGGCGCGCCGGAAAGCGGAGGGCGAAACCTTGGTATGCGGCCCATGGAGCTGATGGCGCTGGGAGTCGGCAGTTGTTCTTCCTATGATGTGGTCACAATCCTGAAAAAGGCGCGCCAACAGGTCACCCGTTGCGAAGCAGAGGTCGAAGCGAAAAGAGTAGACTCGACGCCGTCGGTTTTCGAGTCCATACACCTTCACTTTGTTGTCGCGGGCAAGGATCTCAAAGCGGCGCAGGTTGCGCGAGCGGTTGAGCTATCCGCAGACAAATACTGTTCGGCATCGATTATGCTGAAACAAGCTGGTGTGGAGATCACCCATGACTATGAAATCGTCGAAGATTAGCATTAACTGATGGGTGTTGAATTGAGATTGGCAAGCGCTGGTTGAAGTAGGGGTTCGATCCAGGAGTTTAAACCTGGGCAGAAACATCTGGGGTCTGACCCAGTGGCTCAAACCCGGTAGGTAGTCTTCTTCATCACTTTGGACATGGCAAGCATGGCCTGCTTTACCGGGGGTGGTAATGGAACGCCACCGGCTTCGGTTGCGGTCTCGCCGTGATGACGTTCATCGACAATCATTTGCTCCAGCACCGCTTTGCTGCGCTGGTCGCTCTCAGGCAGCTTTTCCAGGTGTTCCTCAAGGTGATCGCAGACCTGTTTCTCGGTCTCTGCCACAAATCCCAGACTCCACTTGTCGCCAGCTAGACCAGCGGCGGCTCCCATGCCAAATGAGAGCGCGTACCAAAGTGGGTTGAACAGGCTGGGACGGCTGTCCAACTCCTGCAAGCGCTGTTCGCACCAGGCCAGGTGATCGACCTCTTCTGCAGCGGCTTCTTCCATGGCCTCACGCACTTGCGCGAGGTTTGCGGTGCTGGCCTGGCCCGCGTATAGGGCCTGGGCGCAGACCTCACCCGTATGATTGATGCGCATTAGCCCAGCGGCGTGCTTTTGCTCGGTTGGGCTCATGCTTGCAGCATTGGATTCCGCAGCCAGTTTACTGGCGGGAGACGGGCGGGCAGCCATACTGCTGCCGGGCACGCAGGTGCGCAGGGCCTGGTCAAACTGCAGCAGGCAATTATCTAAAAAGCTAAGAGGTGTTCGGGACATTTAGCTATTGTCCCGCGCAATGGCGCGGTAAGCAATATCTGTGCGGAAATAGACGTTGTCCCAGCTGATGTGGCTAGCCAGTTCGTAGGCCGAGGTCTGGGCGGCAGCTACGCTATCGCCGAGCGCCGTGGCGCACAGCACGCGGCCCCCGTTAGTAAGCACTTTACCATCACTCGCCTTGGTGCCGGCATGGAAAACTTTCTGTGAATCGCCTTTGGCGTCATCCAGCCCCGCGATCTCGGTGCCCTTGGCATAACTGTCAGGGTAGCCTCCGGCTGCTAATACAACACCGACCGCGGGTCGTGCATCCCACTCGGCGCTGGCTGTATTCAGTTCGGCACTGAGTGCCTGCAGGCAAAGCGCAGGCAAATCAGACCGCAGTCGCATCATCACCGGCTGTGCCTCTGGATCTCCGAATCTGCAATTGAATTCGACCACGCTGGGTTCGCCCTCAGGGTCTATCATCAGACCGGCATAGAGAAAGCCCACATAAGGATGACCATCGCTGGCCATGCCTGCCACGGTCGGGCGAATGACTTGTTCCATGATGCGTTCATAAACGGCTTGAGTGACCACCGGCGCAGGGGAATAGGCTCCCATGCCGCCTGTGTTGGGGCCTTCGTCGCCATTATCCCTAGCCTTGTGATCCTGGGAAGTTGCCATGGGCAGGATATGTTCACCATCCACCATGGCAATGAAACTGGCTTCCTCGCCTACCAGGAAATCTTCGATAACAACTCGGTGCCCGGCATCACCAAACTTGTTGCCCGCCAACATGTCTTCGACTGCGGCGATGGCCTCCTGTTCTGTCTGCGCCACGATCACGCCCTTGCCAGCAGCAAGCCCATCGGCCTTGACCACAATGGGTGCACCCTGGGTATTGATATACGCCGTGGCTGCTGCGATGTCGGTAAAAGTTTCGTAAGCTGCGGTAGGTATATGGTGGCGCTTTAGAAAATCCTTGGTGAATGCCTTGGAGCCCTCGAGTTGGGCGGCGGCACTAGATGGTCCAAAACAGGCCAGGCCCTTTTTTTGGAAGTAGTCCACCACACCGTTTACGAGAGGTGCCTCAGGTCCCACAATGGTGAGAGTGACATCTTTGTCAATGGCAAAGTCAGCCAGCGCTTCGGAATCCATGACATCGATGGCCACGTTCTCCAGTTTGTCCTCGAGACTGGTGCCAGCGTTGCCAGGCGCCACATAAACCGTTTCTACCGCGTTGGATTGTGCGCATTTCCAGGCCAGAGCGTGTTCTCTGCCGCCTGAACCTATCACCAGTATATTCATTGCTATGCCTAAGCGATGGTCGAGTTAGTGTCTGAAATGGCGTACGCCGGTGAAGACCATGGCCATGCCTGCTTCATCGGCGGCAGCAATGACTTCCTCGTCGCGCATTGAACCGCCGGGTTGAATCACTGCTGTGATGCCTGCGGCTGCGGCGGCATCGATGCCGTCGCGGAATGGAAAGAAGGCGTCAGAAGCCATCACCGAGCTCTTCACTTCCAGACTTTCATCAGCGGCTTTGATGCCGGCGATTTTTGCGCTATAGACCCGACTCATTTGGCCTGCGCCGATACCGATGGTTTGGTTGTTCTTGCAATAAACTATGGCGTTAGACTTCACATACTGGGCTACGGACCAGGCAAACATCAGGTCGCGAATTTCATTCGCGCTCGGTTGACGCTGACTCACCACTTTCAAATCCGATTCACTTATCTGGTGAATATCGCGATCCTGTACCAGCAAGCCGCCATTTACGCGCTTGTAGTCGAGGTCGGCGCTGCGTTCTCTCTCCCATTGCCCACAGCTCAATACCCGCACGTTTTTCTTGGCTGCAGTGACGGCGAGAGCCTGCTCCGAAACTGAAGGCGCAATAATGACCTCGGTGAACTGCTGTTCAGTGATGCGCGTGGCGGTAGCCTCGTCAAGTTCGCGATTGAAGGCAATGATGCCGCCGAAGGCTGAAGTGGGATCAGTCTGGAAGGCCATTTCATAGGCATGCAGGGCCGAGTCGGCAATAGCGACTCCGCAGGGATTGGCATGTTTAACGATCACGCAGGCTGGCTCAGAGAAACACTTCACGCATTCCAGCGCTGCATCGGTATCGGCGATGTTGTTATAGGACAGTGCCTTACCCTGATGCTGGGTCGCGGTGCTGACACTGACTTCGGTGGGCTTGCGCTCGATGTAGAATGCTGCCGCCTGGTGTGGGTTTTCCCCGTAGCGCATATCCTGACTCTTGATGAACTGGGTGTTGAAGGTGCGTGGGAAATTAGATTCTACAGACTCCCCATCGGCATCTCGGGCGCCGAGGTAGTTGGCAATGGCGCTATCATAGGCGGCGGTGTGCTCATAAGTCTTCACCGCGAGATCGAAACGAGTAGCCTGGTCAAGACAACTATCATTGGATCGCAGCTGTTCCAGCACCGGCGCGTAATCTTTGGGATTTACCACCACCGCAACGAAGCGATTATTCTTCGCCGCCGCACGCAACATGGTGGGGCCGCCGATATCAATATTCTCTATGGCAGTGGCAAGATCGCAGTCTGGATTTGCCACGGTTGCCTCGAATGGATAGAGGTTCACTACCACCAAATCGATGGGTGGAATCCCATGCTCCGCCATCACGGCCTGATCCTGGTCGCGCCTACCGAGTATGCCGCCATGCACTTTTGGATGCAGGGTCTTTACCCTGCCGTCCATCATCTCCGGAAAACCGGTGTAGTCTGAGATTTCAACGGCCGGGATACCGGCTTCGGTAAGTAAGCGGTAGGTGCCGCCGGTTGAGAGAATTTCAATTTTGAGAGCGTGAAGTGATTTCGCGAATTCGTCGACGCCGGCTTTGTCGGAAACGCTGATTAGCGCCCGACGCACGGCTACAGATTGATCTGTGCTCATAGGTCCTGCTGATTAGTTTGTGATGGTTAATGCAAGGCAGGCGCCGTGAGGGTTCACAGCATGCCGTAGTGTTTTAGTTTGGTGCGTAGTGTGCCCCGGTTTAATCCCAGCATGACAGAAGCCTTGCTCTGGTTGTTGCCGGTATAGCGCATTACTGCTTCGAGCAGCGGCGCTTCAACTTCTGACATCACCATGCGATGCAGGTCAGTGACCGGCTCGTTTTCAAGTTGTTGAAAAAAACGTTTAAGTGATTTGTCGACTTCAGTTCGAAGCGTGCCCTCCTTATGGGGAGCAGAATGCGGTGCTTGCGTTGTCCGAGTAAAACCGTTGGTTTGTTCTGGAATTGCGTAGCTCGAAAAGTTGGCGGATTCTTCCAGCTTATTCATGCGGCGATGGCTCCCTGACCTTGAATACTCAGGTAATCAAAGTAGTTTTCTATTAGTTCTAATTGTTCTTGGCCTGATTCAGATGCGTTGAATCCAGGCATAAATTCTTGTGCGGATGGCAAGCCTTTCACGTAGCCCGCCACGTGCTTACGAGCGTACCACACACCCTTCACTTTGCCATAGAAACTGTGCATTTTTTTTAGATGTGACTGAATGATTTTGGCTTTAGCGGGAAGAGGAGTAACAAATTTATTTGTCCCTGTTTCAAGATAGTGCGCAATCTCATTGAATATCCAGGGATTGCCCTGTGCGGCGCGACCGATCATCACGCCATCCGCGCCGGTATATGAAATTACCTGCGCAGCCTTCTGCGGTGAATCGATATCGCCATTGGCAATGATGGGAATATTGACCTCCTGCTTGATGGCTGCAACTGTGTCATATTCGGCTTCACCTTTGAAACGATCGGCGCGGGTGCGGCCATGAACTGTCAACAGCTGCACACCCGCCTCTTCAGCAATCCGAGCGACCAGAGCTCCATTGCGAGTTTCAGGACACCAACCAGTCCTAATTTTCAGTGTTACAGGCACGTCTACTGCGGCCACCACTGCTATTAATATTTTTTCAACCAGATCGGTATCTTTTAGCAGGGCAGAGCCAGCTGCTTTCTTCAGCACCTTTTTTGCCGGACAGCCCATGTTGATGTCGATGGCATTCGCGCCCATAGCCTCGTTGAGCCGCGCTGCTTCTGCCATCATTTGCGGATCAGAACCCGCGATTTGCACAACCTGCGGTCCAGGAATTTGCGGTTTCACCTGTTTGAGGCGGTTGCGTTCGTTCTGCCACAACTCCTTGTTGCATGTCAGCATTTCACCCACCGTTAGGCCGGCACCCTGTTCGCTGCAAATTTCGCGGAACGGTGTGTCACTGACTCCTACCATGGGCGCCAGGAACAAATTGTTCTTCAATGTGTAAGGACCTATTGTTTGCATCGATTGGTGGTCAGCTGGTGGTTTATGGCTGCTCGCGACTTATGCCTGCCCTGATCAACTGGGGCTGCCTAAAAAAGAGCGCTAATGATAGCCGGGTAGATCCGCCAATTAAAGAATTTTTCAGACCTGGGCGCGATCGGCTTCACGCTGTCGTCGCGGGTTTACGACCGAAAAACGCCTTGCTGAGCCCCAGGGCTGTGTCTGGTCGCGATAGGTCGAGTCAATCAGTGTAGTGAGGGAAATCAGGGCTGGCGAAAAGCGAGGGTGTAATTGACTGCATCATTTCCCGGATCCATAAGAGCCAGATCAATCTGTACCGGCGCCATCACCGGCATTTGCGTTATGTCTCGCAGCCCTGAGTCCAGATATTCTTCAGGTTTGAATTCCCGCAGGGCGACCAGATCATTGCTGGCGGTATTAAAGCCCAGCACCATGATAGGGAAGGGTTGCTCAAAGTGAGCAGTGTTGCGCATCTCTACATTCACCATGATTGCGTCGGCGCGCTCCGGGTGGCTTCTCACTGAGAGATTGGAACTGACAATGGCTGATAAGTTGCTGTATGGCTCCAGACCGCAGCCGAGTATTTGGCAGGCAGAGGCGAACAGGGGGCGCAGCATCGGTTCTTGACTGAACACGGCGTTGTGACGCCATAAGAACTGAGCTGCCATGCCGGTCCCCATTAAACAGGCTAGCAGGGCAAGGCCAAGGGTTGCCCTCCATCGCCGACCTTGAACACTGCCCAACTCGAGTGGTGTCGCCATGACTTTGAGGGCCGCCAGGTTTTCTTCGGGTAACTGCTCCAGTGCTTCGTCATCCCGCAGCTGAGCGCGCATGGCCCGGGCCCGAATGTCTTCGCTACTGACTTCTGTTTCTACTTCTACCTCAGAAGCGCTGTCCTGATTCCCAGCCTGATCTTGCTGAGTTGCTGCGTCAGCCGACGCCTGGTCGGAATGATTGTCGTGCTCCATTTCTGGGGGCGCATCGAGAGCACGGATTTCAAAAGTCTCGTTTTCATCGCCACTGATCAAAGCGGTTGCCCCACGCGCGGTGGGTTCGGTGGATTCGATAAGAGGCGCAGCAGTGTGAGTAACGGAAGATAGTGCGATGTCGTTCTGTTCCGAATCAGGATCGACTGAATTTGACGATTCCGCATCGAAGTCCGCAGGCCAATTCTCGTCTTCCGGTGGCTCTTCATCCAGTTCGAGTGAATCATGTTCAATATTCTGGGTTGAATCCGATGTCTGCAAGGGTTCCTGACTCTGCCCATCATCTTCGTTTTTAAATGCATTCAGATGGTCCGACTCGGCTTCGACGCTGGCGAGTTGCAAGCCAATGGATCTGTCCAGTTCAGAATCCATTGATTCTTCAGCAGCGAAACCAGAGGCCACCGTGTCGGCGAACTCCTGATCCTTGATCAGCTCATTGAAGTCCTGCTTCGCCAGCTCGGCGGCACTTATATTGCCCGGCTTTAAAATGGATGTGTTTTTACTAAATTCTGTCGTGGAATCCAGCCCCGGCTCGACAAAAGCTGACTCTGAAGCTGCTTCATCTGTTGTGCATGGAAGTTCGTCTATCAGGGAATTGTCTTCCGCGACAGCATCCTGCTTTTCCTTCCCAAAACCCATAGCTGCTTGGGTTTTGGTTGCAATCGTCGCTTCCAAATCCATTTCGGCAAGATCTGAGTCACTTGCTGAACCGTTCCGGTTTATGTCCAGTTGTTCGGTGTGATCTCGCTTGTCCTGTGTTTCAGCACCAGCTGCGGCTGCTGTTTCGGCACGAAGGACAGTAGGACGGGGTTGCACTGCAAAAGAAATGGATAGGCTGAAATCTTCAGGGCGCTGGGCAGACGCTGGAGTGGCTGCTTCAATCCCAACTTCTGTATCAGTTCCTGCCCAGGTTTCACTCTCGCTTATTGGGTCTGCTTTTGTCTCGTCTGCTAGATACCCGTGTTCGGTTTTCGCCTGATCATTTTGTGTTTCTATTGCTTGATTTAGAGGTTTACTGCCATCAGCCACAGCGAATCCCATTCCCTCGGTAAGAGCATCCGCTCCGGGATCTTTAAATTTCCCTTCTGCAAGGGTCTGCGACGCACTGATAGAGGGTTCGCTGCCCTTGGATTTTTCGCTGCATGGATCCTGCCTCTCAGGCACTTCACTCTCGTGCAGCTCGGTGTCGGGTTCGGTTAAGGGGGCTGGGTTGGCTTTCGAAGCAGTGCTTATCAATTCCTGTTGGCCGCTGCTGGCCTGGTCATCCTGCAGGGCACTGCGGGTAAGAAACACAGCTGGATCGAAGAAGTCTTCGGGATCGTTGCCAATAAAGACAGATTCATCCGCCTCGTCAGAATCGACATCCACGAAATGTTCTCTAGCCTGAAACACATAGAGGCAGGCACCACAGCGCACTTTCCCTGCAGCCATTTCCAACATTTGAGGGCTGGTGTTGAAAGTGGAGTTGCAGCTGGGGCATTGAGTGATTTGAAATGCCATGGTCGCGGGAAGAAATCCGATTGCCAGGTTGATTTACAGCAGGCCTCTGGGCCTGGACTCTGCTTGCTAACGGGTGTCCCAAGATTCTAGGTGATTAAGGCGTTGATATCACGCTTTACGGGTACCGTGGAGTAATACCCAGCCTTCCCTGATCTCCGGCCGGCTCATTGCGAACCAGCGCCCATAGCTTTCGCTGAGCGGCCCTGCCTGTTCAGTGAGTATGCCGGATAGCACGATGCTGCCACCGGGTTTCACCAGGGCGGCGAAGTGATCGGCGAGTTCGTGCAGTGGCTCTGCGAGAATATTGGCAAGGAGTATATCGGAATGCAGCTTAGGTAGCGTCTTGGGCAGATGCGCGGTAATGGTTTGCTGAGGAATATTGTTGCGATGGCTGTTGTCGATAGTTGCGGCAATTGCCTGCGGATCGTTATCCACGGCATATACCTGCCCGGCGCCGAGCAGTGCCGCGCCGATAG
The DNA here is from genome assembly GCA_002477465.1 of Gammaproteobacteria bacterium UBA7449. GTDB lineage: Bacteria > Pseudomonadota > Gammaproteobacteria > Pseudomonadales > Pseudohongiellaceae > UBA9145. The sequence continues at coordinate 37,150 of DLPV01000042.1, forward strand.
CCAACACGCCGGAACCACTGCCGTAATCAATGACTTCTTTACTCTGAAGCTGGGCCTGCTCCAGCCAGCCCAGGCACATCGCGGTTGTGGCATGAGTGCCGGTGCCAAATGCCATGCCAGGATCCAGCATTATGTTCACCGCCTCGGGATCGGGCGGTGGTTGCCAACTTGGGCATATCCAGAGGCGTTCGCCAAACTGTCTGGGCTGAAAATCCTTCATCCAGGCGCGTTCCCATGCCTGATCTTCCAGCGCGGTGACCTGTAAGGACTCTCGATTCAACACCTGGGGATGAAACTGCAGCGTGGCGACAAGCGATCCCAGGTCATTCTCTATGGGGAACAGTCCCAGCAAAGCCGACGTGTCCCACAAAGGTGTGGCACCTGGCTTTTTTTGAAAAACAGCTTGATCTTCTGCGTCCATGAGCGTTACCGAACTGGCGCCCGCTTCAAGCAATAGCTCTTCTAGCTCCGCGCTGTGTTCAGCGCGAAGTTTTAACAGGATTTGTTGCCACATGGGATCAGAAATTCTGCTGGGATTTGGGCTGGGGGAATCAGGATTCCAGCTTGTTTTCCAGGTAGTGGATATTAACGCCACCCCTCTGGAACTCGCGATCCCGTACCAGGTCTCGGTGCAGGGGGATGTTGCTTCGAATGCCGTCAATCAAGAGTTCGTCCAGCGCAATCTGCATCCGCACCAGTGCCTGCTCCCTGGTGCTGGCATGGCTGATCAACTTCGCTACAAGTGAATCGTAGAAGGGTGGTACGGCATAACCTGAATAGAGGTGTGAATCCACTCTCACTCCCGGGCCTCCGGGTGCGTGAAACAGTTTCACCTTGCCGGGGCTGGGCAGAAAAGTGGCGGGATCCTCAGCGTTGATACGGCACTCGAAGGAATGACCGGTAATGGAAATATCTTCCTGGCTGACGCTCAGCGGTTCGCCACTGGCCACGCACAGCTGCTCCTTGACGATGTCGATCCCTGTCACCATTTCTGTCACCGGGTGTTCGACCTGGACCCGGGTATTCATCTCAATGAAGTAGAAACGTTCGTCTTCATAAAGAAACTCCAGGGTGCCGGCGCCGCGATACTTCATGTTTTTGCAGGCCTGGATACAGGTGTTGGTGATGTCTGTTCTGACATCATCCGGAATGCCCGGTGCTGGCGCTTCCTCGATGACCTTCTGGTGACGCCGCTGTAGCGAGCAGTCACGGTCTCCAAGACAGATCGCATTGCCCTGCCCATCACCGATAACCTGAATTTCCACATGGCGCGGATTCTCAAGGAACTTTTCCAGATAGACGGTGCCGTCGCCGAAAAATGACTTGGCTTCCGTCTGGGTAACGTGAATCGCCTTTAACAGCGCGGCTTCATTGTGAACGACGCGCATACCGCGTCCGCCACCGCCGGCAGCTGCCTTGATAATCACGGGGTAGCCAATTTTTTTTGCCAGAGACAGGGTGCGCTCGTTGTTGCTGTCCAGCGGACCATTGGAGCCGGGTACCGTTGGAACGCCCGCTTCACGCATGACGTCAATGGCTGAGACTTTATCTCCCATCATGCGAATGGTTTCAGCCGTGGGGCCAATAAATACGAATCCGCTGTTCTCTACCTGCTCGGCGAAATCGGCGTTCTCTGAGAGGAAGCCATAGCCAGGATGCACAGCATCGGCATCGGTTAGCTCCATCGCGGCGATGATCGAGGGGACGTTGAGATAACTTTCGGCAGCGGCGGGCGGGCCAATACAAACTGATTCGTCTGACAGGCGCACATGCATCAAGTCCTTGTCAGCGGTTGAATGAACGGCAACGGTCTTGATGCCCAGCTCTTTACAAGCGCGAAGTACACGCAGCGCAATTTCACCGCGGTTCGCTATCAGTACCTTTTCCAGCATGGGGTTTAGCTCTGTATTGTGAGTGACGTTCTACTGTTAAACGTTTTACCGCCGCGCAGTGCAAAACGGTGACGACTAAGTCGAAATAGCGTGACTAGACGATAGTGATCAATGGTTGATCGAATTCAACGGGCTCGCCATCGCTCACCAGGATTGCTTCTACGACGCCAGCTTTGTCGGCTTCAATCTGGTTCATCATCTTCATGGCTTCCACGATACAGACCACGTCACCGGCCTTCACATGGGTTCCAACTTCTACGAAGGCAGGTGATGAGGGTGATGGCGATCGGTAGAAAGTGCCTACCATGGGTGAACTGACCACGTGTCCAGAATTGGCGGCAACTGCTGGTTTGTCTTCAGCTGGGGCTGGCGCAGCTGCCGCGGCCGGGGCTGCGAGCGCTGGCATTATTGCAGGCGCCGCGCCGGAATATCGGCTGATGCGGACCGCTTCCTCGCCTTCCTTGATTTCAATCTCTGCAATGTCAGAGGCTTCCAACAACTCAATGAGTTTTTTAACTTTGCGAATATCCATTAAACGTTTCCAACTAGTTCAATCTAAGCCTGCAGCCGACTGCAAGCTGCCTGCAATGCCAATTCATAGCCCTGAGCACCCAGTCCTACAATGCTGCCGATAGCAACATCGGCAAAATAAGACTTGTGCCTGAAAGGCTCGCGCTTGTGTAAATTTGACAGATGTACCTCGATAGAAGGTATTTCTGCCGCCAGCATCGCATCCCTGAGGGCAATGCTGGTGTGGGTGAAACCACCGAAGTTCACAATCATGAAGGCGGTGCCATCAATACGCGCCTGGTGAATGCGATCAATCAGTGCCGCTTCCGAATTGCTTTGCAGGGCGTCGAATTCATGACCGGCGCTGCTGCACTGCTCGGACAGACGCGCATTGATATCCTCCAGCGAATCAGAGCCATAGATATGAGGCTCTCGCTGTCCAAGAAGATTCAAATTCGGGCCGTGAAGGGCCAGGATTTTTGCCATTGCGGGTTCCCTGCGGAAACGGTTCTCTTAATTGTTGTGATATATCGGCAAGTTATCCGCCGATTGCAAATTTTGGCGGCATTTTCTCAGAAATTAAGTGGCATTTCACCCACTTTCGCTGGCGGGAAACAGGTTTTTTGAGGCCCGGAAGGGATGCCCTAGGGCAGTAGCGGGAATTGCGCCGTTTGCGGAGGATAGCAGAAGCCCCAATCGGCACAGCCTTGATATTCAATGACCAGGGTCGCATCGGGGCCGGGCACGGTGCTGAGCTCTATGTCCACGGATACGGGCTCATAGTAGGCCACGATGTCGCCAAAAAACTGGTCGGTTTTGTTGAGGCCATCGGGGAGAGTGAAGTTTACCGACAGGGCTTCGCTGTCCTTGGTATTCTGCTGAGCGAAGGCAAACGCATGCTGGTAAAGATAATGTCCGGGTGCTGGCTCCCAGGTCACGCGATAGCGACCGGGACTGATGGTGCTGACGAAATAGGGAAACGCGCGCGCCAGGGGGAGAGGTTCGGGTTGCTGGGACAGGGTTTCGGCCAGGGATAATCCGCTGCGCGGTTCCAGTTGCGCTGTCAGGGAACTACTGCCAAGGCCAGCAAACAAAGTGGTCAGGGCGAGTGTGAAAAGGCGAAGTGTTGATCTCATTCTTAGCAAGACCCGTTAGCGTGGGGTTTAGTTACCCAGCCATGATTGCAATTGTACTGGCCTAAGCCTGGTATCTGTCGAATACAAGACAGGCGTTGGTGCCGCCAAAGCCGAAGCTATTGGACATTACGCGATAAAGCTGAATGTCGTCGCGACGCTCGATGGCGATGGGGAGTCCGGCCGCAGCCTCATCCAGGTTTTCGATATTGGCTGAGGCAGCGATGAAGTTGTTTTGCATCATCAACAAAGAATAAATCGCTTCCTGAGAGCCGGCCGCGCCCAGCGAGTGACCGCTGAGTGATTTAGTGGAGTTAATTATCGGCACTTCGTCGGGGAACACCTCGCGAATGGCATTCAGCTCTGACACATCTCCTGCCGGTGTGCTGGTGCCATGAGTATTGATGTAATCAACCTTGCCCTCGAGACCGCTGGTTGCCATGCGCATGGCGCGTGCGCCGCCTTCACCTGAAGGCGCAACCATGTCGTGGCCGTCGGATGTCGCTGCGTAGCCTGTGAGTTCGGCATAGATTGTGGCGCCCCGCGCCAGCGCATGCTCGAGTTCTTCAACTACAACCACGCCGCCGCCGCCAGCAATGACGAAGCCATCGCGGTCTGCATCGAAAGCCCTGGAGGCTTTGTCTGGCGTTTCGTTATATTTGGTTGAGAGTGCGCCCATGGCATCGAACATGTGGGACATGGTCCAATGTTCCGATTCGCCGCCGCCAGCAAACACCATGTCCTGTTTATTCATCTGGATCAGTTCGGCCGCATGGCCAATGCAGTGGGCACTGGTGGCGCAGGCCGAAGAAATTGAGTAATTCACGCCTTTAATCTTGAATGGTGTCGCCAGGCAGGCTGACACTGAGCTGCTCATGGTGCGAGGAATACGATAGGGGCCGACGCGGCGCATGCCTTTTTCGCGCAGGATATCGGTGGATTCCAGCTGGTCTTCCGGTGAGCCGCCACCGGAGCCCACTACCAGGCCGATGCGTTCGCTGGAAATCTCTTCCAGGCTGAGGCCGGCGTCTTTAATCGCCTCGTCCATCGACAGGTAGGTGTAGGCCGAAGCCTTTCCCATGAAGCGGTAGAGTTTGCGGTCAATCAGTTCCGCAGTATCTAGCTGGACGCTGCCGCTGATATGGCTCCGCATACCGATGTCAACATATGACTGGTTGAAGCGGATACCGCTCTGTCCTTTTTTTAACGAGGTGAGTACCTCGTCAGCGTTGTTGCCAAGGCAGGATACGATACCCATTCCGGTGATGACTGCGCGTCTCATGATTGAATCCGCTTTTAATTTCTAGAATTTGTGTTCGGGAGTGAACAGGCCTACTTTGAGCGCCTTGGTTCTGTAAATGACTTCACCGTCTACCGCCACCGTGCCATCGGCAATACCCATCACCAACTTGCGATCGATAACGCGGCTAATATCGAGCTCATAAACCACTTTCTTGGCGTGGGGCAAAATTTCTCCGGTAAATTTTACTTCACCAGAGCCTAGTGCTCGACCCTTACCGGGAAAGCCGCTCCAGCCCAGGAAAAAGCCTACCAGTTGCCAAAGGGCATCTAGCCCCAGACATCCTGGCATCACCGGGTCGCCGGGGAAGTGACAGGCGAAAAACCACAGGTCGGGTTTAATGTCGAGTTCTGCAACCACCTTACCGCGCCCGAATTCACCGCCGTCTGCGGTGATCTCGGTGATGCGGTTCAGCATCAGCATATTATCAATGGGAAGCTTGGCGTTACCTAGACCGAACAGTCGGCCGTAGCCGCACTCGACCAGTTCGTCCAGTTCATACGAGCTCTTGGGTGTGAAAAAATCGTTCCTTGCTACCATGTCATCCTGTTAGTTTACTAAGGCCTTACCACAAGGGCTGGGAGTGTATAACGCTGCGGGTAAATAATCGATATTAAATTCTTTGTCACGCGATCAGCGGAGGCCCACAGCTTGCGAAATCCGGGGCTTTCAGTCTTCAGATGGCAACGACATTTCTAGAGATTTTTTGATACCATAGCCGCCAATTTTTACTGGTTGGTTTTATGATTCATCCTATTATCCTGGCTGGCGGTGTTGGAACGCGTCTGTGGCCACTTTCGCGAGCGGCGATGCCCAAGCAATTTATCAATTTGCATGGGCAAAAATCCCTGTTCCAGACCACGTTAGAGCGAATCGAAAACCTGCCTGAATTGGGGGCTACCCGGGTGCTCGGCAACAGCGATCATCGATTCATGATTGCCGAGCAATTGCGGCAGCAGGGATTCGTTGATAGCGAAATTTACCTTGAGCCGGTTGCGCGTAACACGGCCCCCGCCGCGACGGTCGCAGCACTTGCCGCCTTCGCGCAAGATCCGCAAGCAGTAATTTTGGTGTTGCCAGCAGATCATCTGATTGAAGATGTGGCGGAATTTGAGCAGTCTATCCAGTCTGCAATTAAGCTCGCTCGGCAGGGTCTTTTAGTCACTTTCGGCATAGTGCCAGGTAGCCCAGAAACAGGTTACGGCTATGTAAAGAAAGGAGAGGCGCTAGCGGAAGATGCTTTCAGAGTAAGCAAGTTTGTAGAAAAGCCAGACCTGGAAACTGCGCAGATCTACCTGGAGAGTGGTGACTATTTCTGGAATAGCGGTATGTTCCTGTTTCCCGTCAAAGAACTGCTTGATGAGCTGGCGCTTCATGCGGCTGACATCCTCAACAGCTGCCGGGCGGCAGTTGCAGGAATCTCAACAGACCTTGATTTCCAGCGCATTCCGGAACAGGAGTTCGCGGCTTGTCGCTCTGAATCAATCGACTATGCACTGATGGAGAAAACTGATCGTGCCGCCATAGTGCCGCTGGCAGCGGGTTGGAGCGATCTGGGGTCTTGGCAGTCTTTGTGGGAAGTCAGTGAGAAAGATGATGCTGGTAACGCGGTGGCCGGGCAAGCGGAGTTATTTGATACCAGCAACAGCTATATCTATGCTGGCTCTCGTACTGTCGCGAGTATCGGTCTCGACAATATTGCCATCATTGAGACCGATGACGCGGTGCTGGTGGCTGAAAAATCACGTCTGCAAGCCATCAAGCAGTTGGTTGAACGCCTGCAGGAGAAGGGGTCTGTGCTAGCAAGCAGCGCAACGCTGGTGCATCGACCCTGGGGCAGCTATCAATCCCTGGTCCAGGGGCCTGGTTTCCAGGTGAAACATATCACTGTCAAACCCGGTGGCGCTTTATCGCTGCAGCGCCACTCCCGCCGCACAGAACACTGGACTGTCATCAAGGGAGCTGGATTAATACACTGCGATGGCAAGGACTTTACCTTGAGAGCTAACGAGTCCACCTATATTCCGCTTGGTGCCAAACACAGATTGAGCAACCCCGGGACAGAGCCTGTTGAGCTCATTGAGGTACAGCTCGGCGATTATCTCGGCGAAGATGATATCGAACGCTTTGATGACAACTATGGTCGTAGCATTCACGATTAGCACGCGCCAAGTACAAAATTTCAACTCTAAACCCAGGACTTAAAACGCAGCTATGGCATCAATTAATAAATGTTTATTTCCCGCCGCTGGTTACGGCACTCGATTTCTTCCTGCGACCAAGGCAATGCCAAAAGAGATGCTGCCTATCGTAACCAAGCCTTTGATCCAGTACGGCGTCGAAGAGGCCATGGAAGCAGGCATTACCGACATGGCGATCGTCACTGGACGCGGCAAGCGATCGTTGGAGGACCATTTCGATATTTCCTATGAGTTGGAGCACCAGATTGCCGGCTCAGACAAGGAAACGCTGCTGGCAGAAACCCGCGCGATCATGGAATCCTGCTCCTTCTCCTACACCCGCCAGGTTGAGATGAAAGGCCTTGGACATGCTATTTCGGTGGGCGGAAAACTTATCGGTCGCGAACCCTTTGCCGTGATTCTAGCTGACGATTACTGTGTCACAGAAGGTCCAGGTGTGCTTGCGCAAATGGTCGTCCTGTATGAGCGTTTCGGTTGCAGCGTGGTGGCAATTGAGGAAGTGCCAAAAGATGAGACCTATCGATACGGTGTGATCGAGGGCGTGGAGGAAGAGCCCGGTATCATCCGCATATCCAATATGGTGGAGAAGCCTGCGCCAGAGGATGCGCCCAGCAACCTGGCTGTGATTGGGCGTTACGTGCTCACACCTGAAATTTTCGATATTCTGGATAAAACGCCACCGGGCAAGAATAACGAAATCCAGATTACTGACGCACTGTTGACCCAGGCGCAAAGAGGCAACGTGATTGGCTACAAGTTCAAGGGTAAACGCTTCGACTGCGGCAGCGTCGAAGGGTTTATCGATGCCACCAATTACACTTTCCAAAAAACACAAAGCGAGAAGCAATAAAGATATGTCTGAGGAAATTTCCTGTTTTAAGGCCTATGACATCCGGGGACAGGTTCCGAGTCAACTTAACGAAGACATTGCCTATCGCATTGGGCGAGCTTATGTGGAACTGCTCTCCCCAAAGCGCGTGGTTGTCGGATATGACATTAGGCTGACCAGCGAATCTATTTGCGCGGCGTTGAGTAAAGGACTGATGGAAGGCGGAGCGGATGTGATTAGCATCGGCCAGTGTGGCACTGAGGAAGTCTATTTTGCCACCTCACACCTGGGCCTAGATGGTGGTATCGCGGTAACCGCCAGTCACAACCCCAAGGATTACAATGGCATGAAGCTGGTGCGCGAAGACAGCAAGCCCATCAGCGCCGACACTGGATTATTTGATATCAAGCGCCTGGCTGAAAAAAACCACTTTACCGCACCGGGTCAAACGGGACAGATGAAGCAGGTGGATACCAAACCAGCCTATATTCAGCATCTTTTGGAATACATTGATATTGAAGCGCTGAAGCCATTGACTATCGTGTGCAATGCGGGCAACGGCGGCGCTGGACCGATCATAGATCTTCTGGAGCAGCATTTGCCCGGTCGCTTCATAAAAGTGCAGCATGAACCGGACGGCAATTTCCCTAACGGCGTTCCTAATCCCCTGCTCGAGGAAAACCGCCAGCCCACAATCGACTCCATTAACGCCCACGTGGCTGACATTGGTATCGCCTGGGATGGCGATTTCGATCGCTGCTTCTTCTTTGATGAGACAGGGCGTTTCATCGAGGGCTACTACATTGTGGGATTACTCGCACAGACGTTTCTTGCCAGGGAGTCGGGCGCCAAGATTGTGCACGACCCAAGACTAATCTGGAACACCCTGGAAGTGGCGAAGCAATTTGGGGGCGAGCCGGTTCTTTGCAAATCAGGCCATGCCTTCATCAAAGAGAAGATGCGCGCCGAGGACGCAGCCTATGGCGGAGAAATGAGCGCGCATCATTACTTTCGGGATTTCTTTTACTGTGACAGCGGCATGGTCCCCTGGCTGCTAGTCTTCGAGCTCATGTCTAAAGCGGGCAAGCCACTGTCTCAGTTAGTGGATGAGCGCATGAGGGCGTTTCCTGCCAGTGGAGAAATAAACAATACCGTGGCGGATGCCCCCGCACTGCTCGAAGAACTGGAAGCACACTATGGGCCAGATGCCCTCAATGTCGATCACACCGACGGTCTCTCGGTGGATTTTGCGCAGTGGCGCTTCAACGTCAGGATGTCCAATACTGAGCCCCTGGTCAGGCTGAACGTTGAGTCTCGCGGCGATACCGAATTGATGCAGGAAAAGACGCAGGAACTACTGGCAATCATCAAGGACTGAAGCATGTCATGGGATGATGCCGCTGCACCGCAGCGCCTGTTTGTCTATGGCAGTCTCGCACCGGGGAAGTGAATGCCCAGGTGCTGGAACCATTGGCGGGCGAATGGCAGGAAGCCAGTGTACGCGGGACCTTACACCCTCAGGGTTGGGGGCAGACTCACGGGTTTCCTGCGCTGCGGCTTGATGTAGGCGCGGCAGCGGTGGCGGGATTAGTCTTTCAATCAGCTGACTTGCCTGCAAACTTGGTACGGCTCGACGAGTTTGAAGGCAGTGCCTACCAGCGAGTTGAAACCGACGCACTGCTGACAGACGGGACGCTCTGCAATGCCTACATCTAAGTCTTAAATGAGTAAGTTGGAGCAATTTGAGATCAGGCGCCAGGTTTTGGCCTGTTTTTATAGAGTTGAGAATAATAAACAATGAAAGAACTTAGCTGGGACGAATTTGAGCAGGTGGAACTTAGGGTCGGTACCGTGACCGCGGTAGAGGAGTTTCCTGAAGCAAGGCGGCCGGCATGGAAGCTCTGGATCGATTTCGGAGAGGATATCGGCAAGCGTAAGTCCAGTGCCCAAATTACCGACCTCTATGACGCGGACAGCCTGCTTGGCAGGCAGGTAGTTGCCGTCGTTAATTTTCCTCGCAAGCAAATAGGGCCATTTATGTCGGAATGCCTGGTGACCGGTTTTTACCAGCCCGATGGAGCGATAGTGCTTGCTGTTCCGGAACGTCCAGTGCAAAACGGAGCGAAACTTGGATAGCGCTTAAGGCAAGGGGTTTTAGAGGAAGCAGAAAATTAGCAAAAAGAAAGCTGAGAGGAAGTGAAAATGGTGCTCGAAGTCGCAGTGCTACATATTGTCCCAGGGCAGGCGCAGGACTTCGAGCTGGCCTTTCGTGAGGCCCAGCAAATCATCGCGGCCATGCCAGGCTATGAGTCCCACGAACTCAAAAAGTGCGTAGAGAAGACTGATCAGTACCTGCTGCATCATTTCTATGATCCCTTTCCCGAGGTCTTGCACTACTCGTCGGTCACGCTGGACTGACCGCCCGCGATGAGCGAAGACGCTGATCAAGGGGTTGCTCTGGATAGTGCTAAAGTTAGTACTCAAGGCTGCGCTCAAATTAGCCCCCTAGCGCCGCAAGACTTTGCCCCTGAGATCCATCGCTTTTTTCAGCGCGCTTATGCAGTCGAGGCCAGGCTGATCAATGTCCGGGATTTTCCGCCGCTGGCACGCAGTTGTAGTGCAATACAAGAGGCTAAATCCCAGGTTTTTGGTGCATGCACCGAAGCAGGTCTGCGCGGCGTCATCGAACTCGAGCATCAGTCCGGTGTGGTATTGATCGCCAGCCTGGTGGTAGATATAGATTATTCTCGCCAGGGTCTCGCACGCTTGTTGTTGCAGCACGTGATCTCAATTCATGCCAAAGATTCGCTGTGGGTGGAGACCGCAACCGCCAATCGGCCAGCCATGGCACTTTATGCCAGTCTGGGATTTGAGGTGCGCGGGGAGTTTGCCAAGGCTGATGGGTTGCGGATGAGCCGATTGGAAAGGAAACGAAACTGAGCCGCGAGGCGCCACAGGATCACGCGTTCATTCCCCGCTTGACGCATTATCCTTAGCTTAGCTCGAGGGACTTATCATCGACAAGTTGGGTGCGCTGCTATTCTGATTAATCCGGAAAGTTAGTCAGAGTTTTCTTTCATGTTTGCTCTTGTTTGTTCCAACTCTTGATCTGCTTTATTAGGCCACGGCTCGATGCGTCAAGATTCTGCTGTTGGGCTGGGTCTGTAAGGGCTCCCTGCATGGATTTTGCCAGGGTCTTGCCCAGTTCTACGCCCCACTGGTCGAAGGCATTGATATCCCAAATGATACTCTGCACATAGACCTCATGTTCGAATAGCGCCAGGAGACTGCCCAGGGCAAAGGGTGACAATTCATTGAGCAGCCAGGTATTGCTGGGGCGGTTGCCCGTAGATTCGCGGTGAGGCTCCTCGGGGTTTTTCTTGCCCTCCATCAGCGCGAGACTCTGGGCGAGGCAATTCGACAGCAATAAGTCATGCTGCTCAGCGCCAATGCTCGCGTTGCTGTTGGCGATAGCGATGAAGTCTACAGGCACCACCGTGGTGCCCTGGTGCAGAAGCTGAAAATAGGAATGCTGGCCGTTGGTGCCGGGCGTACCCCAAATCACGGCGCCGGTGTTGGTCGGTGTGGGCTCTCCTGCCTTGGTGACACACTTCCCCAGACTCTCCATGGACAGTTGCTGCAAATAGTCAGGCAGCTGGTCGAGGGATTGGGAATAGGGTACGACCGCGAAACTGCGGGTATTGAAGAATTCGCTATACCAGATGTCGAGCATGGCCTTGATTACGGGCATGTTGGCATTAAGTGGGGCTTCGGCAAAGTGGCGGTCCATGCTGTGGGCGCCGGCCAGCAGCTCATTGAACTTCTCAGCGCCAATCGCCAGTGCTATCGGCAGGCCGATGGCAGACCACAGGGAGTAGCGCCCACCCACCCAATCCCACATCGGGAAAACATTGTCGGCGTCGATGCCGAACTTCACTGCGGCGCTGACATTGCTGGAGACCGCGACAAAGTGTTTGTTTAGATCAGATGCCGCGCAGTCTGCCTCCAGCAGCCAGGCTCGTGCCAAGTTGGCATTGGCGAGCGTCTCCGCGGTGGTGAAGGATTTGGAGGCGATGATGAATAAGGTGGTCGCTGGATTTAGGCCACGGAGGGTTAACTCCATGTGTACCGGGTCAACGTTGGAAACGAAATGAACTTTCTGTGAAGCGACATGCAGGTGAGTGAGAGCCTCGCTCACCATGGCGGGCCCCAGATCCGAGCCGCCAATGCCAATGTTCACAATATCGGTGATTGCCTCGCCGGTATGCCCAGTCCAGGTGCCAGAGTGAATGGCGCCGACCACCATGTCGAGCTTGAACAGAACCTCGGCTACCTCTGCATTGGTCTGAAAATCCGGGGGAATCCTGAGGGCGATATGATGGGCGGGACGATTTTCAGTCTCATTGATCATTGCGCCTGAAAACATGGCTGCGGTGGCCTGACCTAGTCCTCTTTCTTCAGCCAGCTGCACGAGCAGGCTCAATACCTCTGCGTCGATCAGGTTCTTGGAATAGTCAAACAGCAGCTCTCCGTGGTTGAGGGAAAACTGTTCAAAACGATCGGCCCCGTCAAACAGGGCGGAAAGGGAGAATTCGGGGGTCTGGAACTGTGCGCTCTTTTCCTGCAGGGCTTGCCAGGTGCGGCTGGCGGTAAGACTGGGCATATTGCTGATTTTCCCGAGGGTTAGATGTGAACGGTGCTGTTGCCCGAGCATAGCAAACAGCAGCGGCGTCCTGCTATGGGGTAGGGAATTGGGAAACTTTTGCTATAATCCGAGATCTTGTACCCATGCGGGTTTTTATGTAAGATGCGCGTCCTCGAATACGCCGCTATAGCTCAGCCGTAGCTATAAGGTGTAGCAGCTGACCACAAGTCAGCGAACACAGGCACGATACCAGCCTCCTTAAAATTGGTTCACTATGCCGCTATAGCTCAGCCGTGGTAGAGCAGCTGATTTGTAATCAGCAGGTCCCGAGTTCGACTCTTGGTGGCGGCACCAATCATTTCAATGACTTACAGCGACCTGCTGTATATGAATCTTAGCTTCTGGGAATATCCTGGGAATATTATTTTTTTACTGCTTCACACGACTGAAATCGATAACCTCAGTCTTGTCTGGAGTGCGGTTATAGCGCTCTACCATCAGCCTGGACTTGTGACCTGACAGTGCTTGCTTGTCTACCTCGAAGTCGTCCACGCCCTGAGATCGTTAAATTGTTCACCTCGATCTGAACCCTGTAATTTGAATGCAACATTTTTACGCTTAAATGAGCTAGTCAACAATTATGGAGCTCGAATATGAAGAGGATTCTTACGTTAGCAATTGTACTTTTTACGCATCACAGTCTCGGTCAGACAACTTTTCAGACATATGACTTGGTTGTTTCGGATCCAGCTGCTGTGGTTGCGGCTATCGATAAATATCAAGCTAGCCCTACAGGTCAATCAAATAGCGCAAGCGTAGTTCTTTACGCTTATGTCGCGGCTGGAGCCAACACGGCAACTCATGCCATCAACGTGGTACATCCCTCGCCCTCCGATATGGATGCAAATTTGGCGTTAAATGAATCCCAAGACCAGGCCGTTTTTCTTGCTGAGATCAGAGAAGTAGCAACCGTCACTAGCCGTGCGATGGGAGAAACTCTTTTGATTGGGGGCAACCCTGAAAATATCACCAGTGCCAACCCAGCAGTAATGAGATATTTAATGTCAGTTTCCGATCCCGCTGCATATGCGCAAGCTTTTAGCAGCTTCCTCGGCCAAAACCCTGATATAGGCGTATCCTATTTGAGCTCAATGATGGCGGATGGAACTAATCCCGAAACTCATGTGGTTTTGAATTATGCCAATTCTGTGGGAGAACTATTTATCAATCAGCCTCAAACACTTGAAGGCTGGGCTGAGTATTCTTCCGCAGTCAAGGGTTTGCGGACCATAGAATCTACTGCTATAGCCACCGAGGTAAAGCGCTGGGTCCCATAGCAGATGCCAAGAACTGGATAACCAGCTCATTCTGAATCCCTACATTTCTCACTTGTGACGGATGTGGGGATTTTATTTTCCGCCCGATGCCAACCAATAAATCTTTAATTGAGGTATTGGCGGTTTTTACCTGCAGACTAGACAATTTTGCCCGATTTTATTATTTTCATTCCTGTAACCCGCTGTTTTATATTGTTTTGCCCCATGATTTGTAATCAGCAGGTCCCGAGTTCGACTCTTGGTGGCGGCACCAACTCCCTCCGCTTACGGGCTGTTTCCTCAGCTCGCTAGTCGGACACAGATGCCAACTAGTATCTGTTGCTAGACCCAAAGGCCAACATTCCCAACCGAGTGTTGGCCTTTTTCATGTCTGTCCCTGTTGCTGCCCAGCCTTATCCCACCCACACAGCGATATGCTTTAATAGGCCAATCGTTCATCCTGCCTGCCCCCACATGCTCAGCATCATCCTGCCAACACAAAATGAAATGCGCTCCGGCCTGCTGGAATCTATCCTGGCGTGTCTGGTGCAGGTAGCTGATGCGGAAATCATCGTCATCGATGGGGGTAGCGATGATGGCACGCTGGAGTTGCTGTCCAAATATGAGTTGAAGCTAATAACAGAGCCAGGCACATCCCGTGCAGCTAAGCTGAATGCAGGTATAGCAGCGGCCTCCGGCGACATGATCTTCCTGCATCACCCGCGCAGCCTGGTGCAGCCCGAAAGCTTTCAGCAGGTCGCGAATCCGGGCAAAAACAAGTCCCGAGTCTGGGGTGGGCTTACTCATCAGTTCGATCATGACCATGCATTGCTGCGATTCACGTCCTGGTATTCAAATCGGATACGCTGTGACCGCGCTGGCATTCTCTACCTTGACCACTGCATCTTTTTTGATTCTGAATTCAAGCATGAAGGACTGAAGATTCCCGATGTGGATATTTTTGAGGATACGGAGCTGTCAAAATTGCTGCGCAGGCATTCGAAGCCAGTGCGGCTACCTGCTGTTGTCCGCACATCGGCTATCCGCTTCAAGCGCAACGGCATTTACCGACAGGCGCTACTTAACCAGTGGATGAAGCTTGCCTACTATCTGAATTTTTCCCACGACAAGATGAATCGCCAATACGAGAAGGGGTTAAATCTCAATAAAAAGTGAGAGGTGGCGCTTTAAATGATTTTTGGAGTTTGGCTTATGCCGAGCAGCTGCCGCCACCCAGCACGCAAAATTTCGCACAGTGAGGATGGTTTAGTTTTACACTGCGCCAGGATTCTTTGAGGGTTTTGCCGAGATTGAAGCGCTGGTCATAGGGGAGCAGGGTGCAGGCCTGTATGGAGAGGTGCTCATCTCCCTTGTGCTTTACCACCATGCGGGAGCTGGCGCACATGATGTCGGCGGGGTTCTTGTTGAGAATTCCCCAGCAGGCCGTGGTAATTTCCGGCACATCCGCCGATTCATCCATCTCGGGAAACAGGATGAGCTGTTCAGGGTCAGTGGCGTCCAGTTTGATGCCTTCCCGGGTAAACAGTTCACCATAGCCGGTCCGCATACTGTCTTCGCCTTCGTTCCACATGGTGCGGCCCGCCACCGCAAAAGCCATACCTGCTTCAGACAGCCATTGCAGTGACTTGATTGCGGGTTTCCAGGAACGCGGACCTCGCTCCAGGGCATGGGTGGCTGTTTCGTAGTGATCCAGGGAAATGCGCAGCTTGAGCCCGGCGCCGTAGGTCTGGTGCATGGCTTCCAGACTGTCTTTCTCCCGAAGTAGGGTTTTCATGCCGTTGGTTAACACTAGCACATCGAAGCCGCGACTCAGGCACGCTTGCAGAATGTGCACCATGTCGGTGTTCAGGAAAGGCTCGCCGCCGGTGAAAGCAATTTCCCGGGTGCCCAGCTTCTCAGATTCGATCTCGTCCAGCAGATCGATCACTTCCTGCAGGCTGATATAAACTAAGCGATCATTAGTTGGGCTGGACTCGATGTAGCAATTCTCGCAGGTCAGGTTGCAGAGGCTGCCGGTGTTAATCCACAGCGTTTCTAGCTGTCGTGGGTCCACGGAAGCACGCTGTTCGCCTGCCGCAGTGATGTCGGGATCGGAAAATTTGAAAGATTCGACTGCAGATGAGTCGTCGATATCCTTGATCTGTATTTTTTCGTTCATGCTTGGTTTGAGTGGATCCTGGTTGCGAAGTCAGGCAGTGGCTTCAGGCTTAGCCGACTTTGCTGTCGCGGTCAGCTGCTGGCTTTCTGGGTTTTCTCCGCTGGTTTCACTTTTCCTTCACTGAACTCCCAAGTGGCAGCATACACCATCTGCTTGCCTTAGCAGAGTCGTCCATAGGGTTTGTCTATTGACTCCTGAGAGCTAGTGCCGAATGCATAACCTTTTGCTCCATTAGTCCGAGGGTAAGGGTTGTTTAATGCTTGCCGATGAGAAACCAGGAGGGGCTACAAAGGCCGTGATTCTTGTAGTCATCAGGGGATTAATCTATTCTTCGGGGCTGTTTAAGCTGCTTGCCAAGCCGCGCTATTCGTTGCCTGCTGAGCCCGCCTGATGAGCTGGCTTGGCGCTGCAGCGAATGGTTATTGCTAACGACCGCAGCCACCAAATCTTCGCGCAGCTTGCCGAGAGCTTAATGGGCAAAAAGCCTCGAATTCACTACTCAACAACCAGGTTTGTTCCCTGTCATGCTTGATGTCCAACAGATTCGTGACTTAGTCGCCGACCATGGCGCTACCGTCAACGCCGGCCGTTCGATCAAACAACTGATTGCCGATGGTGAAATACCGCGTCTGGGAGGCGCAACGGTGCTGGAGGGCAAAGTCTCGGATTCGGTCTTTGGTGAGGCCCTCGTAACGAAATCTGGTCACGCCCTGCGCTTGATGTTCCGCAATAACCGCATCTCCACCCATGATGTAAATCGCGGCGCCATTCCCTTCAAGGATCAGGTGCTGGCGGTTAATCACGCGCATATGCTGGACCTGGTGCAATCCATACTCGGTAGTTCTCAATTCGAGGTGCCCGGACTGGCACCCAGTTCCACAGTTATTCCGGCAGAAAATCTGCGCCTGATCATGTTGGAGAACGTGCTGCGTCTCTACAACGCAGAGAGCTCAACCTCCACTTCCCTATTTCAGCACTGGCTTGCGGCCAGTGCCCAGGGCGTCAGCGTAATGAGCTATGCGGGGCATGAATTGCAGGTGGATGCGCTGACGCGCAACGGCAGATTGCCTTACCTGATGGATACGCCCAGCACCAAAGACAAGGAAGATTTGACCACGGACGCAGAGGCGCTTATCGCCGGGGGTGTCTGCACTGCCTCGGAGTACGCACAGATTCGAAATTCTTCCCTGATGGCCTTTGGCGTGGTGTCCCAGTACTTAATGGACAGGGGCATGGTGCTGGTGGATACCAAGACTGAGCATGGTGTTAATGATGCCGGGAAAATCGTCGCCGCCGATGAGCTCTATACCATGGATTCCTCGCGCTTCTGGCGGCTGGACGATAGCGGAAAACTGCTGACCCGTGACGGTAGACCGGTATCGTTCTCCAAGGAGTTCGCACGCGGCATGGTCACCGAGAAAAACCAGCAGTTTACGGCTGAGCAGGCCAGCGCCATCGCGGAGCGCTACATTCAGGGTCTGCAGCATCTGACAGGGGGCGAATTCAGCCCCGACCTCAGGCCGCGGGACGAGCGCATTGTTGAATCGACCAATTTGATCCTCGATTATTTGCTGTAATTGCCTTTAGCTGTTCTATTTTAATAAGCGAAAATTTTGAACTCACTGAACTAGATTTGATTCGGCGCAGACAGGATTCTGCTCGCCGGTAAGCTTGGAGTCACACATGCTACGTTTTACTTCATTGGCCGCCTTATCTGTTTCCCTCGGCGTGCTCACAGCCTGCTCTCCCCAGGAAGTTGGGATGGATTCCTCAATGGGGATCGATATCTCGCTTGCGGACTATCAGCGTGCGGAACAATTTCTCTCAGGTAACGCCAACCCCCTGGTCACCGGCCGAATCCTGAGACAGTACTGGCAGAAAAACGATCGCCTGGTGTATCAAAAATCTATCGAGAACGGTTATGAAACCCTGATTGCTGACCTGGTCACTGGCAGTAAGACAACCCTGTTTGATGCCATCAACCTGGCTAATGCTATTGGTGAGATTACAGGTGAAGCACCGGACAGCCGCGAGCTGGAATTGCGAGACATCGAGGTTAATGCGGCGCTGAATAATATTCGCTTTCGCTTTGACGGTGAGGATTACAGTCTGGATACCGCCAGCTTTAATCTGCAGCAGCTCCAGGAAGACCCGGCGCATGAATACCTGTCGCCCGACGGGTCCCGCGCGGCCTTTATTCGCGACCATAATCTCTGGTTGCGCGACACGTTAAGTAACGACGTTACCCAGCTTACCTTTGATGGTCAGGAAGATTATGGCTATGCGACAAACAACGCGGGATGGCTGCGTGATGACGGTCCGGTGCTGCTGTGGTCACCGGATTCCCAAAAAATTGCGACTTTCCGTCATGATGGCCGCAACGTCGGTGAGATGTATCTGGTGACCACTGAGGTAGGGCATTCAGAGCTTGATGCCTGGAAATATCCGCTGCCGGGCGATGATTATATTTTCATGATTGAGCGCGTTGTTATTCATCTGGATGAACAGCCGCGTCTCGTGCAATTAAATATGCCACCTGACTCGCATCGTTCAACAACCGCTGATCATATTGCCGGCAGAGGTGGCAGATTTCTGGATGTAGAATGGAGTGCGGACAGTGACATGCTGGCCTTCGTCTCTTCAAGTCGAGATCATAAGTCGGCGACTCTGCGGCTTGCGGATCCGGAAACCGGCGAGGTCAGGACCGTGCTCAACGAAACCGTTGCCACCTACTATGAAGGCGGGTATCGGGACGCAAACTGGCGTGTGCTACACGATCGCAATGAATTTATCTGGTTCTCGGAGCGGGACAACTGGGGCCACCTGTATCTGCACGACCTGGAAACCGGGCAGCTCAAACGCCAGCTTACCCAGGGCAGCTGGCCGGTACTTGAGGTGCTCCAGGTCGATGCGGCAGCGGGTATGGTCTACTTTACCGCAGCCGGTAAAGAGGGCGGCGATCCTTACTATCATTATCTCTATCGCCTCAGCCTCGACGGCGGTGAGCCGGAATTACTTACACCGGAGCCGGCTCACCATGAGGTAAATTGGTCTGATTCTGCCGAGTATTTTGTGGATACCTATTCCACGCCAGACACACCGCCAGTTGCCGTGGTCAGAAATACCGGCGGAGAAATCATCCTGCCACTGGAAGAAGCAGACAGCAGTGCACTGGTGGATGCTGGCTGGGTGGCCCCCGAAGCATTCGTGGTGAAAGCGCGCGATCAGCTCACGGATTTGTATGGCTTGCTATACAGACCCAGTAATTTTGATCCTGCGCGGTCTTACCCGGTGCTGAATTATCTCTATCCTGGCCCTCAATCCGGCAGTGTCGGATCTCGTTCTTTTCAGCCTGCGCGGCGGGACAAGCAGGCGGTGGCTGAATTGGGATTCATCGTGGTGGAAGTTGATGCCATGGGGACGCCGGGTCGTTCCAAGTCTTTCCATGATGTGTACTACGGCAATATGGGGGATAACGGACTGCCTGATCAGATAACCACGATTCGCCAGCTGGCCGCCGAGCGGCCATGGATGGATCTGGATCGAGTGGGCATCTGGGGGCACTCCGGTGGCGGCTTTGCCTCTACGGGCGCGGTCCTGCGCTATCCTGAGTTCTATAAAGTGGCCGTTTCCGGCGCCGGCAATCACGACAATCGTAACTATGAGGATGACTGGGGCGAGAAATGGCAGGGCTTGCTGGAAACTTTCCCCGAGAGCGATCCAGTTGCCGAAGGTGAGGACGATGGAAACAGCGCGCCGCGCACCAACTACGAAAACCAGGCTAACCAGCTGTTGGCGGAGAATCTGCAGGGCAAACTGCTGCTGGCCCACGGCATGCTGGATGACAATGTGCATCCCAGCAACACCCTGCTGGTAGTGCAAGCACTGATCGAGGCAGAGAAAGACTTCGATCTGGTGGTGTTTCCCGAGGCCCGGCACGGCTTCGGCAATGGTCGCTATTTTATGAAGAAGCGCTGGGACTATTTCGTTGAACACCTGCTAGGGGTTGAACCCGCGGCGGATTTCCGCTTCGGCGACAACGTGAACTAGGCACGGTTGCAATCAAGGAAACGGCTGCATTAAGCTGGTGTCCACTCTTGATCTACTATTTAACCATCTGATGTACAAAGGAATTGGGGTAAAAATGCACAAAAATACGCATATCACTACAAAGGTTTTTACCGGCGTGGCCGTCAGCGGCTTGCTTCTCACCCAGGCCTTTGCTGCAGAGAACTATACCCCACCTCGCACGGATTGGGGTGTGCCTGATTTGCAGGGAATATGGAACTACGAGAACCGTACCAGCCTGGAACGGCCCGATCTCTATGAAGGCGCGCTGGAAATCGATGAGGCCACCATGCTGGCAAAGATGGTATCGACGCCTGATTATATCGCGGCCCTCGAAGCGACCGGTGCGGAAGCCCCGGGGCCGGACAACGTCGGTGGCTACAATGGATTCTGGATTACGCCTGGCAATGCCCTGGCCAGCATGAATGGTATGTATCGCACCTCTCTTATCGTTCAGCCGACAGACGGCAATATTCCCTGGCGCGAGGAAGCGGCTGCGGTGCGGCGGCAGCAGCGCTATGAGCTGCCAATGGGGCGCGCCGAGAGTGATGGTCCAGAGGGGCGGACTCTGTCGGACCGCTGCCTGGTGAGCTTTGCCTCCACGGCGCCATTTATGAGCAGTTTGTATAACAACAACATGCAGATTGTGCAGTCGCCCACTCACGTGATGCTGTTGGCGGAGATGGTGCACAACGCCCGCATTGTGCGGATTGATCAGGACTTCCGCGACCTGCCCTATGAGCAGTGGCTGGGGGACTCCATTGGATACTATGAGGGCGATACCCTCCTGGTTGAGACCCGAAACTTCCATCCCTGGCAGGTGGGCAAAGAGCGCCTGACCTCTACCAGCATGAAGCTGACGGAACGCTTTAATCGCGTCGAAGATGGCAAGCTACATTATTCCTTCACCATCGAGGATCCCGAGCTTTATTCCAAACCCTGGACCGCGGAGTTCCCAATGTATAGCGGTGAAAGTCTCTACGAATACGCCTGCCACGAGGGGAACTACTCCATGCGTGCAATCCTGGCGGGTGCGCGCACCGAGGAAGTGAATCCTTCCAGCGCGCCACAATAGTTACAAGTATCTCGCGCAGATTAATAGCGCCACACGTTACTAAAAAGCACCAGGCAATAATATAAAGGCCGGCCGAGTGATTGACCTTTGCGATGGTTAAACACTCCCTGGGACTCTGAATACCGGGGCAGAGCAGCATCATGACTGAGATTGAACAAGCACTAGCGGCCTTTGCTGATTTTATGTGGGGCCCGCAGCTAGTTTTTCTGCTGGTGGGCGGAGGCTTGTTCTTTACCTTTCATTCCAGGTTGGCTCACTTTAAATACCTCAAGCACAGCTTTGATCTGCTGCGCGGCAGATACAGCGCCGACGGCGGCAAGGGCGAGGTCGCTGGCGATATCAGTCACTTTCGTGCCCTGGCTACCGCGTTGGCTGGCACTATCGGGGTAGGTAATATCACCGGCGTAGCGGTTGCGATTACCGTAGGTGGACCAGGTGCCGTGTTCTGGATGTGGGTGACTGCGTTGGTGGGTATCTCAACCAAATTCTATACCGCATCCCTGGCAATCATGTATCGCGGCTACGATGACGCGGGCAAGCTGCAGGGTGGCCCCATGTATGTCATCCGAGAGGGGCTTGGCAAGCGCTGGCTGCCGTTGGCTTATCTGTTTGCGGTGGCAGGCATGTTTGGCACTCTCCCCGTGTTTCAGGTGAATCAGCTGGTGCAGATAACCCGCGACGCCGTCGCAATCCCGGCTGGCATTGTCAGTGCCGACAGCCATTTCACCTTCGATTTGATCATGGGTATCGTGCTGTCAATCTTTTTGTTTGCAGTTGCCGTGGGTAAGGTTAAACGCGTGTCCGCAGTAGCTGGCAGTATGGTTCCCGCCATGGTGCTGTTCTACTTCCTTATCACCGGTTATCTCTTGCTGTCACATATCACCGAGTTACCGGCCATGCTGGCGCTGATCGTGACCGATGCCTTTAGCGGCGAGGCGGTTTCGGGCGGTGTGCTGGGTGCGGTAATACTGATCGGTGTGCAGCGCGGTGTATTTTCCAATGAAGCGGGCCTCGGCACTGAGTCCCTGGCCCACGGTGCGGCCAAGACCAACGAGCCTGCGCGGGAAGGATTGGTGGCAATGGTTGGGCCTATCATCGATACCTTGCTCGTGTGTACCTGCACCGCGCTGGCGATTTTGGTCACCGGCGTGTGGGAGGGGGATGCCATCGGTGTCACCCTGACTTCCCAGGCCTATGATCAGATGTTCCCCGGGCTGGGTTCCTATTTGATGCTGATCATGGTGTTTGTGCTGAGTACCACCACGGTGCTGACTTACTCCTACTATGGCGGCAAGTGCATGGCCTTTATTTTTGGCACCAGAGCGGAAAGATATTATCTTGGCATCTATATGGCGTTGATCACGGTGGGTGCGGTCGCATCACTGGACGCGGTGATCAGTTTGTTTGATGGTGCCTATGCCACCATGGCAATTCCCACTATGCTTTCAACTTTTGTACTTGCGCCAAAAGTGCGGGAGGTGGCGAAAGACTACTTTCGACGTCTGGATGCCGGCGAGTTCAAGCATGAGCTGCAAGCATCCGACTCTACAAGCGAGAAACGGGCGGAGACCTGACATGTATCGAATTGTATTATTTACAGCAGCCCTATTGTTTAGCACCCATCTGGCCGCACAGCTGGAAGAGGCGGCTGTTGCCGATGTGTTGGACCGTTATCACCAGGCTGCAGCAAGCGCTGACTGGGACACCTATTTTGATCTGTTAAGTGAAGATGCCGTATTCCTCGGCACCGACGTGTCAGAACGCTGGCCCAAAGCGGTGTTTCGAGAATATGCCGGTGGGCGTAGCAGCGGCTGGACCTATACACCTCGAGAGCGCCACATTAACCTGACTCCGGATGGCAACTCGGCCTGGTTTGACGAGGTGTTGGATAGCCAGAACTATGGTACTAGCCGCGGCACCGGTGTGCTGATAAAGACCGGGTCTGGCTGGCAGATTTCGCAATATCATCTGACCTTCCCAATTCCAAATGCGCTGTCCGACAAGTTTACGAATGAGATCAAGGCGTGGGAGGCTGGTCAGTAGATAGTAATTGGATTCTTTTTTCAGCCTGTGAAATGGGCATCCCTGGCTTAAATTTGCCTATTCACTTTCAATCACTGTGGAAGTGGAGGCGTTCATCATATGATTGGTTGATCTTTGATTAGGGTTATAGTTGACCTGCCAGTGCTTCAAGTACACAGTTGCAGTGGAAAAGATATTAACTTTTCACAGCTTTAAATCCAGCTGCAAGTTTGTCTCGAATTTGTTCTATCCCTTTGGCCGAATATGTTGAACCAATCTCATATCCCCACACCGCGTTTGGCCAGGCCTTGTCAGTTTTTATCCTTACAATATGATGTACATGCAGCTGCGGCACCATATTGCCCAATGCGGCGATATTCATTTTTTCGCCATTAAAAACCTGAAGCATCACTTGCGATAGCTCAGAAGATTCCCTCAACAAAGCCTGCTGGTTGGCTTCATCTAGCTCATGAATCTCACGAATCCCATTTATCCTTGGCACGAGAATGCACCAGGGAAAATCTTTGTTATTCATTAGCAATAGTCGGCTGAGATCGAGATCAGAGAGCAAGATGCAGTCCTCGGCGAGTTGATGATGGAGTTCGAAGATGGGCAAATTAATTCTCCGTGAATGGCATGGGGTAATAATGCCACACACGGAACGCTTGGAAACGCTTTCCGTTTGAACCTGAGCTAAATGTATGGGAGAGAATGGTGGAAAGAGAAGCGAAGCTTGCGGAGAGAGGATTGCACCATTCCTTTCTCTTCATAAGTTTTTTAGTACTCGAGTCCTTGCTCGAGTCAAAAACGCCGGCTAACGGTTAAGCGCGCATTTAACGGTCGCCCTACAGTAGTCTGGTGCGTGCTGTGCGAATTAGGGAAATACAGCTCGTCCGTCATGTTCTCGATGTTGACCTGCACCCGGAAGTCGGGCGAGATGTCATAGAACGCTGCGGCATCTATGCGGGTGTAGCTCGGCAAGAAGGCTGTGTTACTGTTATTGATGAAACTGTCGTCCTGGTGGGTAAGTCCGAGACCGAGTCCGAGACTGTGAGATACCTGGTAGGTGTTCCACAGTGATAGCATCTGTTCTGGCAATTCCCGTGGTTGCAGGCCAGTTGGTCCGGAGCGGTTCACCTGTTCGCCTTCGAGTTGGCTATAGCCCGCTGCGATGTACCAGCTTTCAGTTACTTGGCCCTGCAGCTGCGCTTCGAATCCGGTGATTTCGGAGTCGATCACATCCAGTGTCTCTGGGTTGTTATCGGCGATCTGCGGTGAGCTCTGCTCAATCTCGAACACCGCTGCGGTAAGACTGAGACCGGGGCGCAGGTCCCATTTGATGCCGCCCTCCAGATTGGTGAAAGTATTGGGATCCAGCTGGTTATTGTTGCCGTTGATATTCGCAAACTGTTCGCCGCTGCGGGGCAGGAAAGATTCACTGTAACTGGCGTATAGTGAGATGTTTTCCATGGGCTTGAACACCAGTCCGCCGCGGGGAGTCACCTTATCGTCCTTGCGGTTGCGGGATTCATTTGCCACGACATTGAAGACCTTGATGTCGAAACTGTCGTAGCGCGCGCCAACGATGAAGTCCAGTTTCTCGGAGATTGCGATCTCATCCTGCACATAAAGTGAGCGTACATCGATACCAACCCGGGTATCGTCATTAAGATCGGTGGTGTAGCTGTTGCTGGTAGCCAGACCGCTGGCATTGGTGCCAACACCACCGCTTAGAGCCAGGGGTCGAGTGATGGCAAAAGTTTCGTTGTCGTCCGCAGTCGTATTCCAGAAGGCGTTAAACCGGTCCTGGTTCGAAGCAGTATCGATGATTTCACCGCCGGCAATAATGGTGTGATTGATCGCGCCAGTCTCTGGCTGCCAGATGATGTTGCCAGAAAGGATCAGATTGTCACGCTGAGTAGTGTCGATATAGCCATCGAGCGTTGCCTCGAGAGGTGTTGCCAGCTGATCGTATGTAGAGACATAAAAGTTTTCATACAGCTTGTCATAGTCGCCATAAAACGCACTGAAGTTGCCTTTCAGGTTTTCGTAGAACTCATGCTGCAGAGCGGCGCGGAATAAATGAGCCTTAAGTTCATTGTTATTCAGATCTGGGTCACCAAAGACGATTTCCTGGAAGGCCTCCACCGGTCGCCCGTCCGCACCGGTCGGGATGCCTCTGTCGATAAAGCGCTGGTGATCCAAATATTCGTAAGACAGGTCGAGTGTGGTGCCAGGCCTGAGTTCAAGTTTGGCAGTTGGGTTGATGCCAACGCGGTCACCATCAAAGAAGTCTCGGTGATTGCTCAGGTTTTCGTAGAAAGCATTGATGCGGAACGCAGAGGTGTCGCCCGTGTCGAAGTTGCTGTCTACCTGGACAGACACTTCACCGAATGAATTTGCGCCGGCCTGAAAATTTGTGAATCTCTCGCCGAGCACGCCTTTCTTCGTGACGCGATTGAGAATGCCGCCGGTGCCGCCACGGCCAAATAGCAGGGCATTTGGGCCGCGCAGGATTTCCACCTGTTCCAGGTTATAGAGCGGGCGATAGTACTGAACATCATCCCGGGCGCCATCGATGAAGAAATCGGCGGTAGAGCGCACACCTCTGAACACGATGGAGTCACGGTGACCTTCCCCCTGAGAGTTATTCACGCCGGGGGTATAATTGATGATGTCGCCAATGGTGGTGAAGCCCTGCTGCGCGATCTGCTCGGCGCTTACTATGGAAAGACTCTGGGGGACATCAATGATTGGCGTAGGGGTTCGAAGCGCGTTCACCTGATCGTTAAAGAGATACCGCGAGTGGACTACGATTTCCTCAATCAGATTTCCATTAGCGGGCTGTGCGACTGCGTGTGGGCTCAATACCGCCAGCAAAAGTGAGGCGGCGGCGAAGAGGGCGGAAAGCGAACGTGTCATGCTGCTTGGTACTCTTAAAATCCAATGCCAGTATGTTAGTTTAAATATAAATGAGAATCAATATCATTTAGATTCAAGATATAGATTGAGCTAATAACTTGGCGCGGCTGCTGCCAAGATTGTGTCGCGGTGGATCTGTGGATTGGGGTGCTGTTTGCGATGCTGCGCAAAGAAGCGTTTCGCGCAAGGAAGGAGCTGGGGCAGGTCGCCAGCTTAGCCGGCTATGTAGCCCGCATTATGGAGTTTGCCTAAGCCGCCTTGCGCGCAATATCCTGAATGCGGGCCACCATGGCTCGCAAGCCATTGCCGCGAGTCGCGGACAGGTGGTTCATCAATTCCAGTTCTTCGAAGTATCCCTCGATATCGAAGTCGAGGATTTCTTGCGGGGTCTTGTTGTTGAAGGCAGCCAGGATAACGCAGAGCAGGCCTTTGACTATGAAGGCGTCGCTGTCCACTGCCAGCTGCACCCTGTCACCTCCCATCTGCTCGTCGATCCACACCTGGCTCTGGCAGCCGCGCACGAGTCTGTCTTCGGTGCGTTTATCTTCAGGCAGTGCCGGCAGGTCTTTGCCGAGATCGATGATGTACTTGTAGCGCTCTTCCCAGCTGTCAACGAATCCGAGGGTATCCTTGATATCGTCGCTGCTGATGCTATGGCCGAATGGGTTGTTGCTCATGCTGCTTCTGTGTGTTGGTCAAAGACGGCTCGTGCCAGTCTAAAGAGGGTATGTTGGGTCGGGGAGTATAAACGAAAACTATATCCGATAACCTGCTGGCCTCAGAAGAACATGCCAGTCTCGAGCTGGGCCTCTTCAGACATCATTTCGCGACTCCAGGGTGGGTCCAGCACCAGGTCGACCTTGACGGCCTTCACATTGGGAACTCTGGCAACCCGAACTTCGACATCGCTCACCAGCACGGGGCCCATGCCGCATCCGGGCGCGGTCAGGGTCATGTCGATGTCGACACGGCCGGCGTCCTGATCGATGTCCATCTTGTAGATCAGACCGAGGTTTACCAGGTCCACTGGTATCTCCGGGTCATAAACAGTATGCAGGGCTTCCCAGACCTGTAGCTCATCGATCTTGCCGTCTGGGCGCGGTTCGAACCCCAGCTTGATGGGTTCGAGACCCAGGGCATCCGCGTCGGTGCCATCTACCCGAATCATATTGCCGTGGTGAATTACTGTGTAGCTGCCACCCAGGGACTGTACCAGGGTGACGAAGGTAGCGGCGGGAATGGTAACGGGGTCACCCACGGGCACAAGACGCCCCGGGCAATCCCGGGTAGTGGTGAGAATCGTGCGTTCTTTGCTGGTCATATCAGGCTGCTTTCTATGTGCTCTGGCTCAGGATGCCGCGATATCGAAACTTTCACCGCAGCCACAGGCAACGCTGACGTTGGGATTATTGAACTGCAGGTTGCGATTGACGCCCTGCTGCACCATGTCCAATTCAGTGCCGCGCAGGTAGGGCAGGGAGCCGGAATCGACAAACAGTTTGAGCTCGTTAGCTGCGGTGATGGTGACATCACCCGCTTCAGGCGCATCCACTTCTTCCATGACATACATGAAACCAGTGCAACCACTTTCCTTCACGCTAAGGCGCACTGCGGATTTGCCCTTGAGTTGGACCTGCTTCAACAAATGGGCAGCGGCAGGCTCAGTAACAGAGACTGCGGTTTTAGCGTCTTTTTCTACGTCGAATATTTCTACACTCATAACCTTGTTCCAATCAATTCATCCCGTATGCTGATGCGGGATGATTCGGTCTAAGCAAATAATTCCTGTACTTTTCGCAGTCCGGTGAACAGTGCTTCCACATCAGCCATGGTGTTGTAGAGGCTGAATGATGCCCGCGCCGAGCCAGGGATGTCGAATCGAGACATCAGTGGTTGAGCGCAGTGATGTCCGGTACGAATCGCGATGCCTTGCTGATCGAGCAGGGTACCCAGGTCTTCCGGGTGGGTGCCTTCCAGCAAGAAGCTGAACACACCGATGCGATTAGTATCAGGTCCAAGCCGTCGCAGGCCGGGAATTTCCTGTGCCAGCTCATCGCAGTGGGCGAGCAGTTGCGCTTCGTGGGCGGCTGCCGCATCGCGGTCCAGACTTTGTACCCATTTCACCGCAGCACCGAGTCCAATCACTCCTGCTATATGTGGGGTGCCTGCCTCGAATTTAAATGGAATGGTATTGAATGTGGTGCCATCGAAGCTGACGCGATCGATCATCTCGCCGCCGCCAAAGAAAGGCGGCATGGCTTCCAGCAATTTGCGTCGACCCCACAGTGCGCCAACGCCGGTTGGTCCAAATAGTTTGTGTCCGGAAAAGGCATAAAAATCGCAACCAAGATCAATCACATCAAGCGGCCAATGGGCTACTGCCTGTGCCCCATCAACCATGCAGAGTGCACCCGCGGCTTTTGCCTTGGCGACCATCTCTTTCACTGGGTTGACCGTGCCAAGGGCATTGGAGACGTGATTGACGGCGACCATTTTTACGCGCTCGTCGAGCAACTCGTCATAAGCAGCCTGGTCGATGACTCCCTCATCGCTAACCGGTATTGCCACGACCTCGGCACCGCGCTCGGCGCAAACCAGCTGCCAGGGCACGATGTCGGAATGATGTTCCAGGGTAGAGACCAGTACTCGATCACCGGCATTGAGGTTACTTCGTCCCCAACTATAAGCCACCAGATTCACTGCCTCAGTGACGCCGCGCACCCAGATGACCTGGGCCGGGTCAGGGCTGCCAAGAAAATCCGCGACGAGTTGCCGGCTCGCCTCGAAAGCGCTGGTGGCACGGCTGCTCAAGGCATGGGCGGCGCGATGCACATTGGCGTTGTCACACTGGTAGTAGTGTGTGATGGCATCGATGACGGCCTTGGGCTTTTGAGTAGTCGCCGCGCTGTCGAGGTAAATCAGCGGGCGGCCGTTAACTTCCTGCTGCAGGGCAGGGAACTGTGCACGCACTGATTCGACGTCAAAATCCATTGTTGATTCCTGCTCGATGGCCGCCGTTGAACTCATATTAAGCGCCGATGTGCCTGGTGAGATTGCTGCCTTGTTCTGATGCCGATTCCGATGTGGCACCAAAGTAGTCGGCCAGCAGTGGCTTGAGATAGTCGCGCAGCGCATCTAGCGCCTGGGTTTCTACCAGGGCATTAATAAAACCATAGCTCAATAGCACCAGGGCTTCGTCTTCTGGAATGCCGCGAGTACGCAGGTAGTGCAGCATGGCGTCGTCCAATTGGGCGATAGTTGCACCATGGGCACACTGCACGTCATCAGCATAGATTTCCAGTTCCGGCTTGGTGTTAACCTCGGCTGTAGCGCTGGTCAGCAGGTTTTTATTGCTGAGTTGGGCGTGAGTCTTCTGGGCATCTGGATGAATGTGGATACGGCCGTTAAATACCGCCCTGGCCTTGTCGCCAATGATGCCGCGGAAAGTTTCATCGGTGGTGCAGTGCGGTACCGCATGTTCGATGCAGGTGTGATAGTCGATATGCTCATTGCCACGCAGCAGGTAAATACCATCGAGCTGGCAGTGTGCGCCTGTGCCTTCGTGATTAATCACGATGTCGATACGTTTTAGCTTGCCCCCGAGGGCCAGGTGGAAACTTTCCAGAGTCGCATCGCGGTCGAGTCGCACATGCAGGCCACCGATATGAAGCGCCTCAGGGCTCTCCAGATGCAAGCGGCTATGATTAAGTTTGGCACCCGGGCCTAGCACGAGTTCGCTAACCCCATTGGTGAAAGCATTATTTCTGCCGCTAAAGTGTTCGACGAGGCTTGCTTCACTGTGGGTTTCAGCCAGCACGAGGAGCCGCTGATTGCTAATGAAGGTGCTTTCGGCGCGACTATTGTGCCAAACCAGTTGTACTGGATGTTGCGCCTTGCTGTTGGCGCGAACTCTTAAGAAGACACCATCACTGAGCGCCGCATCGTTAAGCATGGCGAACAGGTGTTTTGTGCCGGGCACTGTGGTTCCCAGGTGTTCGCCTATCAATGCCGACTGCTCGGCGTTGGCTTCAGAGAAGCGGACGACTTCAATTGCCGCGTCTGCAACCAGAGTCGATAAATCTTCACGCCAATGTCCGTTGACGAACACCAGGCGGCTGCCGGACAGTTCAGGAAGATCCAGGCCCAGTTCTGCGGCACTGGCGTCACTGACCGGTGCTGCAGTGAAATCCTGCTGCAGGGGATACAGGCTGGTGTACTTCCAATCCTCAGTTTTGCGGGTTGGCATGCTGCCATTGTCCCAGGCTGCGCGACCCGTAAGCCGGCGCGCCTGCAGCCAGTCAGGCACTGCGGTCTCTATATTGAGCTGAGGCGTTAGCAGATCAGTCATCAGGCCACCTCGACCTCTAGCCAGCCATACCCTTTTTCTTCCAGCTCAAGGGCCAGAGACTTGTCGCCGGATTTGACGATACGGCCATCTGCAAGCACGTGCACATAGTCGGGTTCAATATAGTCGAGCAGGCGCTGATAGTGAGTCACCAGCAAGAAGGCGCGATCTTCGGCGCGCATGGTGTTGACGCCCTTGGCGACTACCTGCAGCGCGTCGATATCAAGGCCACTGTCAGTCTCATCGAGGATGCACAGCTTGGGCTCCAGCAGCATCATCTGCATGAGCTCGTTGCGCTTCTTTTCTCCGCCCGAGAAACCTTCGTTTACGCCACGTTTCAGGAACGCCTGGTCCAGATCAACGGCGGTGCAGGCTTCCCTGGCCTTGCGCATGAAGCTGACGGTGTCAAAGGCTTCTTCGTCACGGCTTTCGCGCACGGCATCCACAGCTGCCTTCAGGAATTCCATGTTGCTGACCCCAGGAATTTCCACCGGGTACTGAAAAGCCAGGAAAAGACCCAGGTGGGCGCGCTCTTCAGTTTCCATCTCGAAAATATCTTTGCCCATGAACTCGACGCTGCCGCCGGTTATTTCATAGCCGGGACGACCAGACAGCACGTGACCCAGCGTGCTCTTGCCAGAGCCGTTTGGTCCCATGATGGCATGAACTTCGCCGGCATTAATTTCCAGGCTGAGTCCCTTGAGAATAGTCTTGCCGTCGACTTCGGCGTGCAAGTCTTTAATACTGAGCATGTCGTCAGTCTCCTGATCGAATTAATCTGTAAAATGGTTGGTAGTGGGTGTAACTTTTAAGCGCTAAAGCGACTGGCTGATTTAGCCTACAGAGCCCTCAAGACTCACTTCCAGCAGTTTGCCAGCCTCTACCGCAAACTCCATGGGCAGCTCTTTGAAGACTTCTTTACAAAATCCGTTAACGATCATGGAAACTGCTTTCTCCGGATCGAGTCCGCGCTGCTGACACAGGTAGAGCTGGTCATCGCTCACTTTTGAAGTGGTGGCTTCATGCTCAACGATACCAGTTGGGTTCTTGCTTTCTATATAGGGGAAGGTGTGCGCCGCACACTTGTCGCCAATCAACAGGGAATCACATTGGGTATAGTTGCGTGCGCCCTTGGCGGCAGGACCAACTCGGACCAATCCGCGATAAGCGTTACTGCTCTTGCCTGCCGAAATACCCTTGGAAATAATCGTCGAGCGGGTGTTCTTGCCCAGGTGGATCATCTTGGTGCCAGTATCTGCCTGCTGCATGTTGTTGGTCAGAGCCACGGAATAGAATTCGCCAACACTGTTGTCGCCACGCAGAATGCAGCTCGGATATTTCCAAGTTACGGCGGAGCCGGTTTCCACCTGGGTCCAGGAGATCTTCGCGTTGGTGTGGGCCAGGCCGCGCTTGGTGACGAAGTTGTAAATGCCGCCTTTGCCCTCGGCATCACCGGGATACCAGTTCTGCACGGTTGAATATTTGATTTCGGCATCGTCCATTGCCACCAGTTCCACCACAGCGGCGTGGAGCTGATTCTCGTCACGCATGGGCGCAGTGCAGCCCTCGAGGTAGCTGACGTGGCTGCCTTCATCGGCAACGATGAGTGTCCGCTCAAATTGGCCAGTGTTGGCCTCGTTGATACGGAAATAAGTAGATAACTCCATGGGGCAGCGAACGCCCTTGGGAATGTAGACAAAGGAACCATCACTAAACACAGCACTGTTTAATGCTGCATAAAAGTTGTCTTTGCGTGGCACCACGCTGCCCAGGTATTTGCGTACCAGATCCGGGTATGCGTGGACGGCTTCAGAGATAGAGCAGAACAAAACGCCTGCCTCTGCCAGCTTCTCGCGGAAGGTAGTCGCGACAGAAACGGAATCGAACACCACATCCACAGCGACGCCAGCTAGTACTTCTTGTTCGTGCAGGGGAATTCCCAGTTTTTCGTAGGTTGCCAGCAGCTCAGGGTCAACTTCGTCCAGGCTCTGGGGTCGGTCTTCCATGCTCTTGGGCTGGGAATAATAAGAGATATCCTGGAAATTAATCTCGGGGTAATGGACATGAGCCCATTCAGGCACGTCCATTTCGCGCCAGACGCGGAACGCCTCAAGCCGCCATTCCAACATCCACTCCGGCTCGTTTTTCTTGGCGGAAATGAAGCGTACGGTGTCTTCGTTCAGGCCAGGAGGCAGGGTATCGGACTCGATTTCGGTGGTGAAACCGGCTGCGTAGTCCTTGGCGATAGCTTTGTCGATCTGTTCTTGGGACATGTCTGTTCCAGGCTGGTATTTGGTCAAGTTACCGAATTATTGTGCGTCGGCAACCAGTGTCAGGGGGACGGACTCCTGCTCGCTATGTGCTGTGAGTCGTGAATCCTGAGTTTCGGAAATTTCCTTGATCTCGCGTCGGCGCATCAAGTCCTGCAATGAGATGTCGCCAAGAAAATTGCGGATCTGATCACTGAGGTCCATCCACAGATAATGGGTCAGGCAAGTCTCGCCATTCTGACAGTCTCCGGCACCACCACAGCGGGTTGCATCGGATTTTTCGTTGACCGCTTCTATGACCTCAGCGACGCTTATTTCGGACGCTTCTCGACTCAAGTTATAGCCGCCGCCGGGGCCGCGTACACTCTTCACCAGTCCGCGCTGGCGCAAACTGCAGAATAACTGCTCAAGGTAGGAGAGGGAAATGTCCTGACGTTGGGAGATTCCGGCCAGGGGAGTTGGGCCCTGATCATGGTGAATAGCGAGGTCTAGCATGGAGGTGACGGCGTAGCGCCCCTTGGCAGTCAATCGCATAGGAAATACCTGAGTAATCTGATCGGAAATTGAGCGGCAGTTTTCCATACCTGACTATTTAAGTCAAGTATTAGCCGGTTGATGGAATTCCAGCAATATTGCTGATATTTCGAGAGTTACTCACAGCGGGCACGAGGGCTGGCAGATATGAGGAGGGATGAAAATCCCCGCTTGAGCTAACACGACACTCAAGCTTTCATACCCTTTGTGGCAGACTCTATTGATAAACGACCGAGGAAAGAAGTTAGATCGCCAGGGCTTGATTAAATGCTTCTTTAGAGGTTCTTCGCTTTCACAGACTTTAGTTGTTAACTTGTAAACTTTCTCCGATTGATGCTGCCGGATCATGGATATGGAAATCATCTATTTAGGCCTGAGTGCCTTCCTTGCTGCCACCCTTGTCCCGGTTTCATCAGAGATCGTTTTTACGGGCTACCTGGCGCTTGGCTACAGTAAAACTGCCTGTCTCCTGATTGCCTCGATTGGAAATTGCCTGGGCACAACGTTTAATTATGGTCTGGGTGTTGCCGGCATGGCAGTGGCCGAGAAATATTTTGGCTTCACGCTTGCCCGTCATGAAAAAGTGTTGGCGTTAAACAATAAGTACGGCAAGTGGACTCTCTGGTTGGCGTGGCTGCCAATAATCGGCGACCCAATTACCATTTATGCGGGCGTGACCAAGACTAACTTCTGGTATTTTGCCTTGATCGTGTATGGCGGCCGCATTGGGCGATATGCGCTCATACTCTACGCACTGCAGGCGGCAGGTGCAGCTTGAATGGTTTAAGCACCGCGAGCAATTTAACTGGAGTGGACCATCATCGCTTTCGAGTCAGCTGCCCAAATAACACTGCTCACAGGCGTAAAATTGTCTGCAAATAGTAGTAGTGGCTGTCACCCTTATTGACCAGATCCATGTAAGGGCCGGCATTAATCCATACATAGCCACCATCGATACTTAGCTTGTTCGAAAACAGGTGCCAACGCACGCGGGTCTCCAGCTGATCGCCCAGAAAATCTTCGCCAAGATTGCCAGGGTGACGATAGCGGGTTGTTCGCCAGCCCTGGGCTTCTTCCGCCAGGGAGGGACGCTGCCACCTGATATAGGCGTCGATATTATTGGCGGGCTGAAGGTTCAGCATGAGACCGGGGGAACTGGTGTTCACCCGCTGAAACGCGCGAAACGAGCCGGTGGGTCCGAAATCTGGACGCGGCACGCCGAACAGA
This sequence comes from Gammaproteobacteria bacterium UBA7449, assembly GCA_002477465.1. Taxonomy (GTDB): domain Bacteria; phylum Pseudomonadota; class Gammaproteobacteria; order Pseudomonadales; family Pseudohongiellaceae; genus UBA9145. The sequence continues at coordinate 71,618 of DLPV01000042.1, forward strand.
TGGTCCAGTTCGTTGGACTCATTGTCCAGCGGATCCTTGTCACCGCTGCCATAGTGATAGATGAAGCTCAGGCGCGGTTGCCAGCTGGCCTCAAAGCTGTAGCCAATCGACAAGTGGAAATACCTCGCCTTGTGGTCTAGCAAAGCAGAGTTTGCGTCCAGTGCCGGCGCATCGCCGAATTGGTACACGGCCTCGGTATCGTAGTGCCAGCTGCCGGCTGTTGGGTTTCGAAACAGGCGTGCGCCGGTGGTGAGCACATCGAAGCGCTGGTTGGCGGGTCGATCGCGCTTCTCATCGGCGCCCAGCAGGTAAAGTTGCAGTGAGTCAGCCTGGGCAGTGAGTCGAGTTGTAAAATAGGCGCCCCAGAAGAAATCGCTGGATTGTTTATCAAGTTTTGGATCGTTGTCGATCCAGTCGCCGGAGACTCGCCTGGCAGTAGGGCGGGTGTAAAAAAGGTCCAGAGAGCTGCTGTCGTTTTCCAGTCTGGCCTGCACGCCAGCGAAGGAATTGATGGTATTGCGAAAGCGATTCCGGGCCACGAAGCGGCGGCTGCCCTGATCCATGGTGAAGCGACCTACCTTGATAAATCCCCGGTCCGACTCACTAAACACATTGGCAATGGGAACAGTCACATTTGCCTGCAGAATATCCAGCGGATTGGCGAAAAAACTGTCCAGGGGGCTGCCACTATCGGTCAGATAGGTGCGCATATCGGCGACTTCCGCCGTAATCGAAAATTTTTCGAATGAGGCTTCGGCTGTGAGTGAATTGCGCCATTCAAAGCCCTGGTCGCTGCCATCGAGACCGGCGCGAAACTGCCCCTCCAGGTGCTGCATCCTGCTTTGTTGTTCGAAACCCAGGGAAAGCCATTCCGGCAGGCCAGATTCCGTCTGTGCCTGAGCCGGCATAGAGGCCCAGATCAGCAGGCAAGTAAGAATGGAAACAATGGGTCGGGACGGGCTGCTATTCGCCCGGCTAGAGATTTGTGTTCGAGGCATAGAATCTATTTCTTTTTCTTTTATCAGTTTGAGTCAGCGATTGCTTGTGGGTATTTATTGCCCTGGTGTCCGCAGGACTGAGCCTGAGATTATAAAGGAAACCGGAAACAGAAAGGGGAAAAAGGCCAAATATTGAATGCTTGAGGCTCTGATGACAGCGGGGGTCAGTTGTCGAGGCATTCACCTGAGAGCAAAAACGAAGTAGTGAATGCATGCAGGGCTTGTTGGCGCTAATTTAGTGCGTTGATTTGCGCAAAAACTGTGTTGCCTTTTTTGCCATTCGCAGCAGCGACTTCTCGGTCGATACTTTGTGGATTTCATCCAGTCTTACCCAGGCCAGTTCTTTTGATTCCGGTGTCAGCTGCACGGCATTGGCTGATCGCACCGCAAACAGATAGCGCACGTCATAGTGCAGATGCTCAGCTTCATCACCATGGGCAGGTATGGCGTGGATATCGATGTCGAAGATATTGGGCGACATGGCCTTAATAGCGCCTAGTCCCGATTCTTCATAGGCTTCTCGCAGGGCGCCAGCAAGCACTGAATCATCCAGACTCGGTTCTAGATGTCCACCAAGCTGAACCCACATATCCAGTTTGCGGTGGTGACAGAGCAGCGCGTGGGTCCTGTTGGTATCGAGTATCCAAGCGCTGGCGGTGATGTGTCCAGCTGCCGTCTGACGACTGAAGGGATCGTTTTTTGTTGTAACGAAAGTGTGCATGGCACTGACAAATTCTTCCTCTTCATCATCGCAGCGCCTGGCGTAGCTATCCAATGCTTGTATCAGTTGCACTTTGTTCATGAAGGCTTGGCTTTTGTTAGCATGGGGCGGCGACAGTTGACGTTTAAAAGTCTGACCTCAGTCTGGCCTCGGAGTTTCAGGTGCAACTAACTGCTCATAATACGCATATTGCAAGCTGTCGAAGACTCTCGCCCCGGAAAGGGTTTTCAAGCTGTTGGGGTAAGCCAGGGAGTTAAACCTTAAACTTAAAATCTGAGATCAGTGAATGGTCTGCTCGGGTTTAGGTATGTCCTCGCTGGAAACCGAGCTTATCGAGCGCTCTTCCTCAGAGATATAGCTGCGGGTAGCAACCGGGCTCTCAAGGTAATCCCCCAGCTTGTTGAGAAAGTCATCCATGTGATCGGTCTGGTAGTGTTCCTGCAGGCACTCGGCATCTTCCCACTCTTGCAACAGCACGACCTGATTGGGATCGGTGACGCCTTCAAAATACTCATAGCTCAGACAGCCGTGCTCTAGCCGACATAGGCGCACCATATTGCGCATCAGCTTGAGCGCTTCCTGTTTGGAATCAGGAAGTAGTTGAAATGTGGATTGCACCACGATCATCGCGTCTAGTCTCCAGGTTACTCTTTCTATTATACGGACTCTTAGACTAAATACAGCCGACTGAATAGAATTGTCATAATTGAGGTAAAGTCATTGATACTAAACAATAAAATATAGCTTTCCTGGCAACTTTCGCAGCCTCGGCAGTGAATAGGTCGTTACCACCAGGGGTAAAATGGCGGCATATCAGTCGAAGCTTTGTCGACAAATTCAGGGGGTCGTTTCTCCAGGAAAGCACTCACACCTTCTTTGCCGCTGCTTTGGCTGGCATAGAAAATTGCCAGGGAATCCACTTCGTGGGCGCTCTGGGGATGGGGCAGGCTGGCGTTGCGATACATCATCTGGCGGCTAAGTGCGATCGCCACCTGGCTGTGCTGAGTAATCCGCCGGGCAATTTCATAGGCCTTGGGTAGCAGCTCCTCGGCTGCCAGCTGGTGATTGGCAAAGCCTTTTTGAGTCAGCTCCTCAGCGCCAATAAGATCGCCGCTGTAGATCCATTCCAATGCTGTGCCCATGTTAACGATGCGCGGCAAAAACCAGGAGGAGGCCGCTTCCGGGGTTATGCCAACCTTGTTGAAGACAAAACCAACCCGTGCGGCTTCGGACACGAGTCGAATATCCATGGCGCAGCTCATGGTGGCGCCAATGCCTACAGCGGCGCCGTTGATGGCGGCAATGACCGGTTTCTTGCATTCAAAGATTGCCAGGGTGAGTTGGCCGCCGGTGTCTCTTACCCCTTCCTCAATAGCGGGATCATGCAGGCGAGTTCGCATGTCATCAAGACTGGGCTGCAATTCTTCATTCAAACCAAAAACGTTGCCCGCGCTGGACAAGTCCATGCCCGCACAGAAAGCCTTGCCGGCGCCAGTCACCACAATGGCGCTTACTTCGTCGTCATCGCTAGCCTGGTTGAAGGCCCGGATTAGCTCCTTTGCCATCTCAACGGTAAATGCGTTGAGCTGCTCCGGGCGGTTCAGCGTGATAGTCAGAATCTGGTCTGAGACTTCATAGCGGATGGTGTTGAATGACATGGATTGTCTCCAAGGTAAGTAGAATAGAAAAATTGAATGCTGGGAATCAGCTGAGGTCGGTTAAAGTGACGGGCCGCAGCTTCTTTTCAATGCTGAGTCCGTTGGCAATGATGTAGATGTTCGCCAATGAAAACACCAGCAATCCTGGAATGTGCCGATTACCGGCCCAGTTCACAAACAAGGCGACGCAAGACACGATCGAAACGATGGTCAATGCGATAATTAAGGATTCGCTTTCCATTTACGAGCCGAGTATAGCGGTATGCCTAATTTCTGTCAGAGACTACCCAGTTCTTAGAGCGCGTTTGCGGCCATTAGTTCAGCGATTTCTTCATCAGTATAACCCCAATCACGCAGAACTTCCTTCGAATGCTCTCCGGCTATGGCGGCTGGGCCCTGGATTTCCCCCTGGGTGCGGCTGAATCTAGGGGCGGGAGCCGGCTGTACCACACCATCGACTTCGACAAAGGTATTTCGTGCCTTGTTGTGTGGGTGATCTGGCGCTTCTTTGAGATTCAGGACAGGAGCAAAGCAAACGTCAGTCCCTTCCATGATATCGCACCATTCCTGGCGAGATTTTGTTTTGAAAAGTTTTTCGAGCTTTTTACGTTTGGCGGGCCACGCCTCTTCATCCAGCTGATCCTGGAATTCAGGGTCAGTGATCTCCGCCTTCTCAAGCAGTAGCGCATAGAATTGCGGCTCCAGGGATCCAATGGAAATGTGTTTGCCATCGCTGCACTCATAGCTACCATAGTAATAGGCGCCGCCATCCAGTCTGTTACTGAAGCGATCGGTGGTCCACATGTTCATTGCCATGAGACCATAGAACGGGCTTAACAGGCTTGCAGTTCCATCTGTCATAGCCGCGTCGACTACCTGGCCTTTACCTGAGTTGCTTCTTTCTACCAATGCAGCCAGGATGCCAGTAAGAAGATACATGGCACCTCCGCCAAAATCTCCCACCAGATTAAGTGGTGGGGCGGGTGGTCGGTCGGCATAGCCCATGGCGCCCAGAGCGCCGCCGATAGAGATGTAATTAATGTCATGTCCGGCCGCCTGCGAGAGAGGGCCAGACTGGCCCCAGCCAGTCATGCGACCGAATACCAGCCGGGGATTTCGTGCCAGGCAATCATCGGGCCCCAGGCCCAGTCGCTCCATTACGCCAGGGCGAAAGCCTTCCAGCACAACATCGGCTTTCTCAATCAGACCCATAGTGGCTTCCACGCCTTTCGGATTTTTCAAGTCGATGGCGATGGACTTGCGGCCGCGGTTGAGCACATTGGCGCGATTGCCCGTGCCCTTATGGCTCAATCGATCCACGCGAATAACTTCAGCGCCAAGATCGGAAAGCATCATGGCGGTGAAAGGTCCCGGCCCGATGCCGGCCATCTCCACCACTTTAATACCTGCTAATGGGCCCACATTGCCTCCCTCGATCAAATCTCTGTTGCTTGTGGTTTAGGGCCCTGAATAATAGGGGATAGAGGCTTCAAAATACAGATCAGGATGGCGGATTTCAGGCTGCAAAAAATCACGATTGGCTGGCATTTAAGTCCGGTTTTGCCACCCTGGCGTTATTTTCCTTTTGCGCAGTGATGGATTATCCTTGCGCGGCAATGTTTTTTGCGGGGGAGCAAAACACAGCATGGAATTACAAGGGAAAACCGCTTTTATCACCGGTGGTGCATCGGGCCTGGGGCTGGCAACAGCACAAAAATTCGTGGCCAAAGGCGCCAAAGTCTTTCTTTATGATCTCAATGAAGACGCGCTGGCGCAGGCAGCCGAACAGTTTGGAGAGTCTGCGGCCTGGCACGCGGGTGATGTGGCCGATGAGGCAGCGGTCAAAGCTGCTATCGCCAAGGCTCAGGAAGCTTTTGGCACTATTCATATCAATGTAAATTCTGCGGGTATTGGCGGCGCTGCGCGCACCGTGGGGAAAGACGGGGCAATGCCGCTGGCGAAGTTTGAGCACATTGTGCGGGTTAATCTGATCGGTACATTCAATGTGCTGCGACTGTGTGCCGAAGTCATGCAGCTAAATGAGCCCCAGACCGAGGATCAGGAACGCGGCGTGATCATCAATGTAGCTTCAATAGCAGCCTTCGATGGGCAGACCGGCCAAGCCGGGTACGCAGCCAGCAAAGGCGGCATCGTATCAATGACTCTGCCAATCGCGCGTGATCTCTCCAAGCGTGGCGTGCGGATCATGACCGTTGCGCCCGGCGTATTTGAGACACCGCTTCTGGCGAAGGCGCCACAAGAAGTACGAGATCCCCTCATCGCTATAACCCAATTTCCAAAGCGCCTGGGTAATCCCGACGAGTTCGCAGCAGAGGTTGCGCACATCGTTGAGTGCGGTTACCTGAATGGCGAAACGATTCGGCTCGATGCCGGTATCAGGATGCCTGCAATCTAGGCAAACGGGACACAAGTTTTCAGACTCCGAACAGATTTAGTGAGAGGATATTTTTGATGGCGAATGCATATATCGTTGGCGCCGTGCGCACGGCAACAGGACGCAAGAAAGGCCGACTTAGCAGAATGCATCCTATTGATATGGGAGCAGCTGTAATTGATGAACTGGTGGATCGCACGGGCATACCTACTGACAAGGTCGATGATGTGGTATTCGGTGTGGTGATGCAGATTGGCGCACAGGCGGGCAATTTGGGTCGCAACGTGGCCATGAGTTCGAAGCTGGCACTGGAAGTGCCCGGCACGACGGTGGATCGCCAGTGCGGTTCCTCGCTACAAGCGATTCAGTTTGGTGCCCAGGCGGTGATGTCTGGCACCCAGGATGTAGTAATAAGTGGCGGCGTAGAAGCCATGAGCACGGTAGAGATTGGGTCGAATATTCGCGACGGCCTTGAGCATGGCCGCGGCGTGCCGAAGGGCGAACGCCTCGAGATGCAGTATCCGGGTATCCAGTTCAGCCAGTTTGACGGCGCTGAGCTGCTGGCGGAGAAGTATGGCATCAGCCGGGAAGAGCTGGATGCGTTTGGCTTACTGAGTCACCAGCGAGCTGCAGCGGCGACCAAGAATGGTTACTTCAACGATGAAATCGTCCCGCTTAATATCGAACTGGAGGACGGCAGCAAGGATGTACATACAGTAGATGAAGGTATCCGCTTTGAGTCGACTCTCGAAGGCATGCAGTCGCTCAACACTCTGCGAGAGGGTGGCGTGATAACCGCCGGCACTGCAAGCCAGATCAGCGATGGAGCGGCGGCTATCATGGTGGCGAATGAAGATGCAGTGCAGAAATACAATCTCCCCGTGCGCGCCAAGATTCATTCACTGGCTGTGGTGGGTTCAGACCCTGTCATTATGCTGGAGGGCCCAATACCCGCGACGGAAAAAGTGCTTGAAAAGGCTGGCCTTACAATCGATGACATCGATCTGTATGAAGTAAATGAAGCTTTTGGTTCTGTGCCCCTGGCTTGGGCCAAGGCGCTGAATGCGGATCCTGAGAAGCTTAACGTTAACGGTGGCGCGCAGTCCCTGGGTCACCCGCTGGGCGGTACTGGTGCCAAGCTGATGACTACCCTGGTACACGAGCTGGAGCGCCGCGATGCTCGCTATGGACTGGTGGCTATTTGCGAAGGTGGCGGCACTGCTAACGCCATGATTATTGAACGAATGGATCAACTGGATAGCTAGAGAAGAAGCCAACCCTATGCTTGAAAATTACCAATCCCCGTGGATGGATGAAGAGCTCGGCATCATGCGTGATGCCGTCAAGAAATTCCTGGACAAGGAGTTTGTTCCTGTTGCCCAGAAGTGGGATAAACAGGGGTTCGTGGACCGTGATGCCTGGTACAAAGCCGGGCAGGCCGGGCTGCTCTGCGCCTCTATCTCGGATGAGTGGGGCGGTGGTGGCGGTGATTTCCGACATGAAATGGTACTGATCGAGGAATTTAATAAAGCCAATATCAGTGGTTTCGGTAATGGTGTGCATTCCGGCATTGTCGCGCACTATATTGAGAAGTATGGCACCGAGGAACAGAGAGCGAAGTGGCTTCCCAAGATGGCCAGCGGCGAGATTGTGTCGGCAATTGCCATGTCAGAGCCCGGCACCGGTTCAGATCTGCAGGCTGTTAAGACTACTGCCATTGTGGATGGTGATGACTACGTCCTGAATGGTCAGAAAACCTTTATCACCAACGGGATTACGGCAAATCTGATCTGTGTGGTCGCGAAAACTGTTCCCGGTGAGGGTGCCAAGGGAATTTCCCTGATCATGGTGGAAACTGAGGCAGTAGAAGGCGAAGGCGGATTTCAGCGCGGCCGTAATCTTGAAAAACTGGGCATGAAGGCACAGGACACCGCTGAGCTGTTCTTCGATGATGTGCGTGTGCCGAAGTCAGCGCTGCTGGGTTCCGCCGAAGGCAGAGGTTTTATTCATCTGATGGAGCAACTGCCCCAGGAACGGGTGATCATTGCGGCTGGCGCCTGCGCCGCGATGGAGACCGCACTAAAGCTGACCTCGGAGTATGTGAAAGAGCGTAAGGCCTTCGGCAAGCGTATTCTCGATTTTCAAAACACGCAGTTTCGCCTGGCAGAATGCATGACGGAAGCGCGTATCGCTCGCGTGTTTGTTGATGACTGTGCCATGCGTCTGGCCAGGGGAGAGCTGGATGATGCTTCGGCGTCGATGGCCAAGTGGTGGACCACGCAAAAGCAGTGTGAAATTGTTGATGCCTGTCTGCAGTTCTTCGGTGGCTATGGCTACATGATGGAGTATCCAATCGCCAAGATGTTTGCCGACAGCCGCGTGCAGAAAATCTACGGCGGCAGTAACGAGATTATGAAACTCTTGATTGCGAGAGAAATCTGAAGGCCATCAGCTTTATCCGTTAGCCATGGCTTCCCAGATTTTGCAGGTCTTGCAAAATTTGCAGGTCTTGGAAAAAAGGGGGCTAATTTAGCCAGATCGCATCCAGGCGATTGGATCGGTTCGGTATTACGCAGCGGAAGCCGGTGTGGTTGGTTGCCGACGCTGGGTCTGCCGGCATTCTCGCGCTAACCCGGAACCCCTGGCAGTAATTTTCACTGCACAGGAAAGAACCGCCGCGAATTCCACGTTTGGGCAGATTAGGCTCAGAAGGATCAAAGCTCTCAAGGCGGGTAACGCCAATAGGATTGCGATCTTTAAGGATTGCGTAGGCGTTGGGGTGATACCAATCGGAAACCCATTCCCAGACATTGCCGGTGATGTCATAGAGACCGAAATCATTGGCCGGGAAACTGCCAACCGGCGCTGAACCTGCATGCCCATCGGTATTTTCATTCTTGATGGGAAAGGTTCCCTGCCAGTGGTTGGTCACCGCCTGTTCTCGATGAATAGGTTGGTCGCCCCAGCTATAAACCTGCCCCTCCCGGCCACCGCGTGCTGCGAATTCAAATTGGGCTTCGGTAGGAAGTGTCTTGCCCTGCCAGTTGCAGTAGCTCAGGGCATCTTCATAGTTGACTTGCACCACGGGATGATTCATCCGCGCGACGATAGTGTCCTCCGGCCCTTCTGGGTGCCGCCAGTCGGCCTCTTCAACCAACTGCCACCAGCTCAGCGGCACAAGCTCTGACAGACTGCGCGCAATGGGGCTTTGGAACACCATGGAGTCGCCGAATCGTTCTGCGCCAGTGGCATAAGCGGTGGCGTCGACAAACTGCTTAAATTGGCTATTGGTGACTTCGTATTTGTCGATCCAGAATCCTGAAATTTCGACAGGTCGGGCTGGCGCTTCGTCCTGTAGGCCTCGGTCTGAGCCCATTGTGAACGTGCCACCATCTACCCATACCATGGTCTCCGAGTCTCCTCGTTCCTCAACCAGGATTAACCCATCAACGATAATAATGGCCAGAACAAAAGCGAAACCAACCAGGCTCTGGGTATTGCTCAACATATAATGCTAACTTCATTGTTGCTAATTCGAGCGCGAGTTTAACAAGATATCGGTGGATAAGTCTTTGTTTGCTCCCGCCGAATTGTCACGAATAGTCTCTGAGGTCCGGAATATCGGGGTAAACCGGCGGGCTTGGAACAAGTTTTCAGGCTAGGACGGCGCCTCGGAAACCGGGGGATGGCTCTGGAACCGCAAATCCGGCTATTCCAGCCAGTTTGTGGGTGCTGAGCACCCAAGTAGCCCGGCTACAGAGGATTCGTCACGCCTGCATAGTCAGTGCCACGGGTTCTTGTCATAATCAGGGCCTCTGCCGCGAAATTTGTTGGATAGACCTAGACATGAAGAACATGCGCTTGATATTGAGTTTCTTAAGTTCTGTACCCAGCCTCGGCTTGCTCGCGGCAGAATCGGGCTATATTGCACCGCTCACCGAGCATGGTGTGCCGGATTTCCAGGGCACCTGGTCTATCGCGACACAGACTAACCTGGAGCGTTCCGAACGCTTTGGCAGTGAACTAGAAATTTCCGAGGAGGAAGCTATTCGTATCGAAGCCAGAGTGCGGGCAGGTATGCAGGCCAGTAATCAGCCTAGTGACCCAAATCGGGAAGCACCGGATGCGGGACGCAACGTCGGCGGCTACAACACTTTCTGGATGGATCCGGGCGATCGACTTGCCACAGTAAATGGCGAAATCAGAACTTCTATACTGGTGGACCCCGCTGATGGCAAATTGCCGTACAGTGAACAGGGGAGGGCAAAATATGCTGCCGCCATGCGACGCAGAAATTCCTATGATGGGCCTGAAGTCAGGCCGCTGGGCGAGCGCTGCGTGGTCGGGTTTGGTTCCACTGGTGGACCGCCCAAGCTCCCGGTTCTCTACAATAATCTGACTCAAATCGTACAAACTGAGGACTATGTGCTGCTGCTGGCGGAGATGAATCATGACGCCCGTGTTATCAGGCTCAATGCTGAATTGCCTGAGAATACGCAGTACCCCTGGATGGGAGATTCTATTGGCTACTATGAAGAGGGTAGCCTGGTAGTAGAGACCACAAATTTTCACCCCCAGCAAAGCCTGCGTTCTTCTCTGGATCATCGCTTCTATGGTTCGCAACAGATGAAAGTTACTGAACGTTTTACCCGGGTTGCAGATGACGCTATCCACTATCAATTTACAGTGGAAGACCCTGAAAACTATGCGCAGCCCTGGAGTGGGGAGTTGCCCATGAATCATACCCAGGATCAGATGTTCGAATACGCCTGCCACGAGGGTAATTACGCATTACCCGGTATTCTCGCCGGTGCGCGAACGGCAGATGTTGAAGGCTCGGAGTATGCGGCCACTGATCCTGGACAATAGAATTCACTTGAATGGCGGCAGATATCACATTTAAATAGATTCGTATTTCCTGCATGAACGTTTCTTCAATGAAAATTGGCAATCACCAATTCTGTGCCACTCACTATTCTCTCAAGCCGGCCTGCAGTTTTTATCGATTCTTGATGGTATTCAATCCGGAAAGAGCGCGCGAGGTAGAAGTACAAAGAATAAAAAAGGGAGCCACAGGCTCCCTTTTTAAATGCGGTGGCAAAAACTACCTCAGATCTGGAAGCTTGTAACCTTCCTTCTCCATGTTGGCGCGGATCGTCTTCTTCTCGATCTTGCCAGTAGGGCCAAGAGGCAAGCTTTCTACGGCAATCACCTCGTCAGGTAGCTGCCACTTGGCAAATACCTTGCTGCAGTGTTCGATGACCGCAGCCTGATCCAGGCTCTGGCCTTCGGCCATAATGACCACGGCGACCGGGCGTTCATCCCACTTGGGATGAGGTTGGGCTACTACTGCGGCCTGGGCGATCTCTGGCATGCCAACGATGTGGTTTTCCAGGTCCACCGAGGAAATCCATTCGCCTCCGGACTTGATCATGTCCTTGGAGCGATCGCAAATAATGACGTATTGGTCTGCGTCCATCTTGGCCACGTCACCGGTGACCAGCCAGCCGTCATGAAATTTCTCGGGCTGTGGGTCGTTGAAATACTCTGAGGCGATCCAGGGGCCACGAATACAGAGTTCACCGACAGCTTCTCCATCGTGAGGCAGCGGCTTCCATTCTTCGTCGAAGATCTCAATTTCAAGGCCAGGCATGGCGAGACCAGCCTTGGCGATATTTTCGAACTGCTGATCTTCCGAGATACCGACCTGAGAACGCTTGGACACCTTGCGCGACAGGGTACCCAATGGGTTCGTTTCGGTCATGCCCCAGCCCTGAATCATTTCGATTTCGAAGCTGTTCCAGTACCAGCGCATCATTTCTACCGGTGGCGCAGAGCCGCCGCAGGTCAGGCGATTGAGGCTTGAAAGATCGTATTTGTCTGGATTGGCCGTCAGCGCTGCGCGCACGCCCTGCCAGATCGTTGGGACTCCAGCAGAGATTGTGACTTCTTCCTGCTCCATCAGACTCAGGAATGAGTCCGGCGTCATGAAGCGATGTGGATAGACTTGCTTGGTGCCGAGCATGGATGCGGCAAATGGCAGCCCCCAGCCCATGGCGTGGAACATGGGCACAATGCCCAGCAACGAATCCAGAGCCGATAAACCCATAGAGTCGGTAAGGGATTCAGTCAGGGTATGCAGATAAGTGGAGCGATTGGTATACATCACGCCCTTGGGGTTGCCGGTAGTGCCTGAGGTGTAGCACAGACCCATAGGGGCAGTCTCAGGAATGTCCGGCCAGTCAAACGCGGGTTCGTGGCCAGCGATAAAGTCTTCATAATCAATCTGATTTTCAAAACTGCTTTCGCCGCCTTCGCCGTGGCGACAGATCACCAGCAGCTCAACGCAGGGAATCTTGCCCCAAAGTGGTTCCAGCAGTGGCAGTAAGTCTTCGTCCGCAAAGATAATGCGATCGCCGGCGTGGTTGATGATGTACTCCAGATCGGCGGGGGACAAACGGATGTTCAGGGTATGGAGCACGCAACCCATGCTGGGCACGCCCTGGTAGAGTTCCAGGTGGCGGTAGTTATTCCACATGAAGCTGGCAATGCGGTCGCCAGTGTCGATACCGTGGGCCTTGAGGGCGTTGGCCAGCTGTTGGGCGCGCTCCCAGGTTTGTTTCAGGGTCTGGCGATGGGTCCCGTTAGCCTGAGCGGTGACGACTTCGACTCCTGGGTCTAGCTCGGCACCTCGCCCAAGGATGCGTGACATCAGCAGAGGTGTGTTTTGCATAGTCATTCGGTATTCCCCCGTAAGTTTGCTTACGACTACTTTGAATTGCGGAAGTGGAGAATATATGAAGTAAGGTAGCTTGTTCAATTCATTGAAACCTGACAATTCAGTGGTATTCTGCCGAAGCTAGAATAATTACGACCAAGACAAGGGTAAACAGGCGCAATCGAGGCTCAGAATGATCAATATCGCGGAACATCCCAAGCAAACCGTGTCGGTAAACGGCAAGACTATGGCCTATGTGGAGATGGGAAAGGGCGATCCCATTGTCTTCCAGCATGGCAACCCGACTTCATCCTATTTGTGGCGCAATATCATGCCGCATCTACAGGATCAGGGGCGCTGCATCGCAATCGACCTGATTGGCATGGGTGATTCCGACAAGCTTGAGGATTCTGGGCCAGAGCGCTATAGCTTCATGGAGCACAGACAGTATCTGGATGGCGCACTCGATGCGCTTGGCGTCAAAGACAATGTAACCTGGGTAATCCACGACTGGGGTTCAGCCCTGGGTTTCGATTGGGCTAATCGGCATCGTGAGTCGGTTAATGGTATCGCCTACATGGAGGGCATTGTCCGGCCTGTGACTTGGGAGGAGTGGCCTGAGGCTGCACGCGGTGTGTTTCAGGGGTTTCGATCGCCCGCCGGGGAAGAGATGGTGCTAGACAAGAATGTATTCGTCGAAAGAGTGTTACCTGGCTCTATTCTCAGAGAGTTAAGCGATGCAGAGATGGAGGTATACCGACGGCCCTTTAGTGTGCCTGGAGAGGGCCGCCGCCCGACCCTGACCTGGCCGCGACAAATACCGATTAGCGGTGAGCCCCCGGAGGTGGTTGCACTGGTACAGGAATATGCGGAATGGCTGGCAAGTGCAGAGCTTCCCAAGCTCTTTATTAATGCCGAGCCAGGCGCAATTCTCATTGGACCACAACGGGAGTTCTGTCGCTCCTGGCCGAATCAGGAAGAAGTTACTGTAAAGGGTAATCATTTTTTGCAGGAAGATTCGCCGGATGAAATCGGTCAGGCCATCGCTGACTGGCGTCGCCGCAACATAGCCTAAGCCACGTGGCCAAATCATGACTGCAGAAACAGCCAGTAAGGAACAGCTGGAGGGCAATATTCGCCGTTTTATTATTTTCCGTCTGTTTTACACCGCACGTTTTTATTATCCAATTTTCACTATCCTTTTTCTTGACTACGGGCTAACTCTGGAACAGTTCGCCATCCTCAACATGGTATGGGCGGTGAGCATTGTGCTGGCAGAAGTGCCTTCAGGTGCTCTGGCGGACATTGTGGGTCGCAAGCGCCTGCTGATCTTTGCGGCGCTGCTGATGGTGATGGAGATGGCCTTGATTGTGTTCGCGCCGATCGACGCATCCTCTCTGCTGTTTCTCATGTTTTTCGGAAATCGAATCTGCTCTGGCTTGTCAGAAGCGGCCGCCAGTGGTGCGGACGAAGCGCTGGCCTATGATTCCCTGAAGGCCCTTGGGCGAGAGGATGAGTGGGCCCAGGTGCTGGAGCGAACTACATTTGTCGTTTCTATCGGATTCTTCACCACCATGATCCTGGGTGCTTTTGCTTACGATCCTGCCATCGTCAATCGGGTGCTGGCGCTGCTTAACACATCCTGGCAGCTACCCGATTCGCTGGTAATTCGCCTGCCGGTAATCCTGACCCTGCTTACCGCCGGCGTGGTGTTGGTTACAGCAATGGGATTTTACGATCTGGATGCCAAGACGGACTCCGGGGCAGATCAAGGCGATCAGGGGCGGGCAGGTGTTTCCCTGCTTGAGCCATTTCGCCAAATTCTCAGCGCGGCCCGTTGGACTGTGGGCCATCGTTTCGTCCTGTTCGTGATACTGGCGGCACTAGCTCTGGATTCCGTGGCGCGACAGTTTGCGGTGCTATCAAGCGAGTATTACCGCTTGATAGATATACCCGTGAGCTGGTTTGGTTTCGTCGGCGCCGGTATGTCGCTGATCGGTATATTGAACGCCAGAATTTCGCGCTATTTGGTGAGTAACCGCTCACCGTTGTTCAACTTCCTGGTGCTGTCTGTGCTCCTGATGTCTGGCCTGGTGGGTATTAGTTTCGCCGTGCCTTACTTTGGTGTTTTGTTTGCTGTGGGTGCTTTTGCCATGATGGGGATGGTGCAGTTTCAGGCCAGCTACTATCTCAATCGCGAAGCCGATTCAGATATTCGAGCTACCGTCCTCAGCTTCAAGGGTCTTGCCCTCAATTTGGGTTTGGGAATAGCTAGCCTGCTGTATACGGCGCTGGTGGCCTCTCTGCGCAACGCGCAGGAAGCAGGTATGAGTGAGGAGATAATCAGCGAGCGAGTGTTTGTTGATTCCCTCGCTGCTTTCCCGATGTACTACGTGGTGCTGTTTGTTGTGCTGGTGATTGCGGCGAAGCTAAGTATTGGTAATTGTGCCATATTCTTCAAATCGCCCTCTGAGCAGAGCCGAGGGGGCAAGTGTGTCTGAGCTTGCACTTTTTCCGCAAACCCGTTTGAATAATTGCTCAGTGCGTCCATAGAGAATTATTGATGTTGCAGCTATTCCGACTAGTCAGATTCAGCCTGCTCACCCTGTCGCTAGCCCTGGGAGCGGGCTATAGCCTTGCTCAGGATGCGGATATTCGCACGGGGCTTGCTGGGCAATGGGTTATCAATGACGAACTCAGCGACAACACGGATGATGCGGTGGAAGAGGCGATAGAAGCCGGTGGCGGTAAAGGTGGTCGCGGCTTCTTTAACCGTCAGGAAGATTTTTATCGCGGTGGCCCTCCTGAGCACGAACTTTATGATCGGATCTCCTACGACGACGTGCTGACCATAGAGGTCGCCGAACCCGAACTCCGCTTTACCTACGAAAATGATTTTCCGCGCGTGTTTCACACCGACGGCCGCCGCCGCCGTGCATCAGCAGCAGACTTTTACTCAGAGGGAGGAGAGGACTGGTCTTCGGGCTTGTTCGAAGCCAACGCCCTGGTTGTGGAAGGCAGGCCGCGCGACGGTGGCTTTACTATCGAGACTTATACCCTGGAAGCCAATGGCGCAAGGCTTCGCATAGAGATGATGATTCAGCCCGATTCTTTTCGAGAGCCGATTGAGTTGGTGCGTTACTTCGATCGCGCCGATTAGTGCGACTCGAATGCTGGAGGCGGGCTCGCGTTTAGCTCGGTTGCGCGATAATTTCTTCTTCCACTTCCCGCAGCCGATCCTTACCGAAATACATTTCATCGCCGACAAAAAACGTAGGTGAGCCGAAGGCGCCGCGTTCCATTGAGCGGGCAGTATTATCGATCAGCTCCTGTTTAATTGCAGGATCCTGCATACCAACTACGATCTCGTCTGTTGGCAGGCCATGTGCAGTGAGTGACTCGGCGACTACTCCAAGATCAGACATGTCTTTGCCTTGTTCCCACATACACTGATACATGGCTTCTACATAACGCCCGTAGTAGTCCTGGTGGCTGGCAAATACAGCGCCGCGCATCAGATGTAGCGTGTTGACTGGAAAGTGTGGATTGAATTTGTAATCCGCAAGCTTATGGCGGGCAATGAAACGCTCAATCTCTCTGGCCTGGTATTCTTTCTTGTTCTTCACATCGGCGAACTGTTCCATAGGCGAGCGGTTGTTGGTTGCCTTGAATAATCCGCCCAGCAGAACTGGAAAGTAGGTAAACGATTGCCCTGTGCGTTCAACAATTTCGGGAATGACCCGGTGACAGAAATAGGTATTGGGGCTACCGAAATCGTAATGAAACTCTACTACAAGGCTCATGGCAGACTTGTCCTTAACGGGGAAAGGTTTGAGGTCTCAGTTCATTGGTTTCATGAACTTCAGGGTCATGCGATCACTCTCACCGATCGCAGCATATTTGTCGCGGTCAGTGTCACCCATCCGGTAGTTTGGAGGGAGTGTCCAAACGCCCTCTGGATGGTCGGCAGTGTCTCGTGAGTTGGCGTTGATCTCAGAGGACTCGACAAACTCGAAACCCGCGGCAGCCGCAACTTCTTTGACGTAGGCCTCGGTGACGTAACCGGAATCCTTCATGACCTGCACGCTAGTCCCGGGCTTGGCACGGTGTTCAACAACGCCAAGGATGCCTCCAGGCTTGAGCGCGGCATAAAAAGAGGCAAAGAACTCATGCTCCTGTTCAGCCAGGATCCAGTTGTGAACGTTGCGGAAAGTCAGCGCCATGTCTGCGCTTTCTGCGGGCGCAATCACTACCTCGTGGGGAGGATTTAAATGGCGCACGGTTACGCGGCCATAGAGATCGGGCCGATCAGTGATTTTCTTTTCAAATACACCGAGTATGCGCGGCATAAAGCCGGCAGAGGCGTTTGGCGAAAAATGCGCGGCATAATATTTGCCGTGGTCGCGAACATAAGGCGCTATAATCTCGGCGTACCAACCGGTTGAGGGCAATATCTCAATTATAGTTGTATCCGATTCCAGGCCAAAAAATTCAAGGGTTTCCACCGGATGGCGCCATTCATTGCGGGCTACATTGGCCTCGCTGCGATGGTCGCCGCGGCTGACGCTTTCTAGCGTCATCATTTCGGCTTCACCGTGGTGGTCGGCAAATGACTGGCCGCATAGTGAAGCTGTAGCCAGGGCAAGAGCGGATAGCACTATAGGGATTGATTTCATAGGGTTTCTCTAACAGGGTCAGGACGAAATTCGGATAGATTCTGGCACGAAAGCAATAGCGATATCTACCATGGGGCAAAAGCACTGACGGCAGATACTGAAATCGCGGCCACTTACTCTCATGTGGGGATTCTAACCCAGCAGAATTTGGGAATCATCTTCACCGGCAAGCTAGAGGCCGAGCTTGCCGAACAGCCGATGTTTAACTCCCTGTCCAAGGTGGAAGTTACCTGGAACTGCCATGTTAATTCGCTTTGCTTGCGATTCAGCACATCCTTCTTCCGAATTACCGCTCCTTTAGATTCAGAGAAGGTGTGGGGGTAGTGAGTTCGCCAACTATGAGGTGTTAAGGAAATGAGATAGGCTGCGGTTTTCCACGCTGGTAGCCCATCAGGACGGCGCCTGCAGCCTAATCGGGAATTAACACTGTGACTGACATTCCATTCAGCTTGCAAATGCAGGTTAGAGACTATGAGTGCGATATGCAGGGCATAGTTAATAATGCCGTCTATTAGCATTACCTGGAGCACGCCCGGCATGAATACCTGCTCAGCCGTGGCCTGAGTTTTGCTGAGCTGACTGCGCGCGGCATAATCATTGTGGTGGTACGGGCAGAAATTGACTACCGACGCTCGCTGCGGGCCGGAGAAGAATTTGTAGTGACGGTCAGTCCGCAGCGGCCCTCGCCAGTAAAACTGGTTTTTGAGCAGTCCATAGCCCTGGCGGCGGATCAAACTGCGGTTCTTCGGGCGAGGATCACCACTACTGCAGTCAATGCGCGTAACCGCCCCTATTTTCCAGATGAGCTAGAGGCGCTAATCAGGGCGATTTAGCGGCGCAGCTTGCAAGCAGGCTGCTGGTGACGGCAGGCAGCCATTTCCAGCTCAGATAAAAAACCCCCGCAGGCGCAGAGGTATCAAAAGGGCAATTGAGGACCGCCCACGCGAATGCGGTGCGGTTACTTAATAAGAACCGGCCGTGCGGATTTTTCTTTCACAGGTTTTGTTGCCGGGCTTTTCTTGTGGGGTCCGGGTTGGGCATTGATAATGGCTAAATTAACCGCCGAAAAGGCTTTTTGGAAAGCCTCCCGGCAGGTGTAATCAAATATCACACTCAGGGTCAGGGTTATCTGGTCTTCAGAAAGGGTTGACTGGATTATCCTGCTTGGGAATTCTGTCGAATTTAGTCTCAAGCAACGGATATAAATTCACGCCTGATCAGGCTGGCAGAGAGCCAGTGCTGTTTAAGGACTTAATACAAAAGCTTAGCATGCAGGTTTCACTATGGCAGAAACGGAAAACAGCACTCTTGAGGCCAGGTTGCGGGACGCTGAAACGCGCAAGGAAGGCAGCTACGACAAGCGCACCGATCACCTGGACGAAGAAACGGGTGCGAGCCTGTTCATCAATCGGCTGATTCTGGAGGATTCTCCCTACCTGCTGCAGCACGCACACAATCCGGTCAACTGGTATCCGTGGGGAGACGAGGCCTTTGCTGCCGCCAGGGCAGAAAACAAACCGATTTTTCTCTCGATCGGCTACTCAACCTGCCACTGGTGTCACGTCATGGAAGTAGAGAGCTTTGACAATATTGAGGTGGCTAAAGTTCTAAACGAGCATTTCATCAGTATCAAAATGGACCGGGAGCAGTTTCCGGATATCGATGAAATCTACATGACCGGGGTGCAGCTGGTTTCAGGTCAGGGCGGGTGGCCCATGTCTAACTTTTTATTACCAGACGGGCGCCCTTTCTTTGGCGGCACTTACTATCCTGCTCCCTCTTTCATGCAAATCCTCAATCAGATTAACTCTGCCTGGCAGGATAAGCAAGAAGACCTGGACAAGAGCGCCCACAGTATTTATCAGGCGATCAACAGAATTCTCAGCGAACGCAAACCCACCGAGGTGCTGCAAAGCAGTGTCGTCGACAACACGCTGAAGGCGCTGTTTCAGCGCGAAGATCGCAGTCTCGGTGGTTTGGCTGGCGCACCCAAGTTTCCCCAGGAGCCGATTCTGCTGTTTCTGTTGGACCGCGTAACGCGCTATGACGATGGCGCAGCTTTGGGTTTTCTCGAGCGTGCTCTGGAAGGTATGGGTCGAGGCGGAATCTATGATCAGGTGGCTGGCGGATTTCATCGCTACAGCGTCGACGAAGAATGGTTGGTCCCGCACTTCGAAAAAATGCTCTATAACCAGTCCCAGTTGGGCCTGGTTTACAGCGTGGCTTACCAGCTTACGGGGCACGAGTTCTTCGCCCGCATTGCCAGACAGACCTGTGATTATGTGCTTCGAGACATGCAGTTAGAAGAGGGTGGTTTTTACTCCGCGACTGACGCCGACAGTGAGGGTGAGGAAGGCACTTTCTTCGTGTGGGATAAATCCGAGCTGGAGGAACGCTTGCCCTCGAAGCAATCGCAGCTGGCGATCGAGCTGTTTGGCGTGACTGCACACGGTAACTTTGAGGGCCGAACTATTCTGAATCTGTCCCGGAGTCTGGGTCAGTCTGCGCGGGAATATGGGCCTGATTTCTACGCTGATCTGGACGAGTTGCTAGCTACTCTCTATCGCTTGCGGGAACAACGCGAGCATCCACTGCGCGATGACAAGCTCATTGTGAGTTGGTGTGCCCGCATGGCAACTTCCCTGATACAGGCTAGTCAGCTTGTGCCAGGGGAAAACGCTTCTGCGTGGTTGCATGCTGCCGAGGCTGCAGTTCAGCGCATGCTCGACAACAACCTGCAGGAGTCGGGTGAACTCAAGCGCATCTATTTGAATGGCGTGGTGTCAATTGCGGGTCAGCTGGAGGACTACAGCAACCTGATCCAGGCCTTGATCGCGCTGTATGATGTCACCGATAAGAATGAGTACCTGGTGCAGGCCTTCAGCCTGACGGCTCGTGTCATCAAGGATTTCTGGGACGCCAATGATGCGGTGCTGCTGCTGGGCCCAAGCAAGCAAACGGGTCCCAAGCTGGTCAGATCCAGTAACGCGGCCGATGGCGCGACACTGTCACCGGTGGCGACTATGCTGGACTGTCTGCTGTCGCTTCAGCAGCGGCAGGCGCGGGTGCCCGCAGAATTCTCGAATTTGCCAATTCAGGCGGTTTTCACCAAAGCCCTCACTGGGCTGGCGGCTGTTATCAATGACAATCCTATCAGTCAGTGTTCTCTTTTACGGCTGGCTTCTCGCAGTGAAGAAGGCACCCGAGACCCGCTGCAGTTCGCGGCTAACGGGGTGCTGAAGATTGCTGCTTCCAAGCAGGTCGACCGTGAGCTTGAACCAGAATCAGGTGATATCTCGGCCCGCGTTACACTGGTTATTGATATTCTTGAACCGTGGCATGTCACTGCACCACATGCGACTGCGGGCAGCTTTGAGTCACTGATTGTGGCTTTGAGTGAAGGTGCGGGTTGGGAGACTGTGGCCATAAACTATCCGGAGCCCACTGGGACGCTGCAGTCAGGTGATGCCGAAGTGGGCATTTACAGTGGTGTCGTGACAATCGAGCTGCACGCTAGTCGTCTCGCGCAGGGTGGAGCAGCAGAGAATCGCCTCAGCATCAATGCCTACATTCAACTCTGTGACGACGAGAAGTGCCTGCTGCCGGAAAAGTTGACCCTGGTCGTCTAGGTCGCGATTTCTAATTGATGCGCTTGGAAATTTACCCCGTACCTCGCTAACGCGGTGCGGGGGTAAAGGCCACTTCTTCGAAATCCGACGCCAGAGCCTGGGTCAGCTGTCTGCGAGCAGCAGCGCGGCGATCGCCGTCAGCGCTGAACACCGATTCAAAGAAACTCACAGTAGCGAGTTGAGTGATCATCTGCTGTCTGCCTGGATGGGTAGTCTCACCATAGCCATAATCGCAGATTCCAGGTAGGTCACGATTAGGATCTATGCCTTCGGCGACGCTTCCCATGGTCCTGAAGACTGCGTTGGGGTCATCTCCCAATACTGCCATTACCGCGCTGCAGCCCAGCGTGTCAGGATTATCCATGAAGCGGAAAGTAGGGTCGGATACGCCAACAAATCCCAGGTGAGAGCCGCCCTCAATAGTGACAACTGACACATCAGGGGCGCGAGTATCCAGATCTGCTGCATTTCTCGCGTATTCTATTAAAGCATCGGCGGTTCCGGCGATTGCCAGCACAGGCACATCCGTGGTGCCGAAGAAGGGGGCGGAAAAGATCGCCGAGGGACCTGCTATTGCGACTGCTGCGGCTACCCTGGGGTCGCGCCAGCGCGGATGGTAAGTGGTGAGATACGTGGTCAGGCCACCCAATGAATAACCACTTAAACCGATGCGGCTGCCATCCACTTCACCCGCAAACGGCTTCTCGTCCGCACTCAAATTCAGTACCGAATCAATCAGGAAACTCACGTCGGCGGGTTGGTTCACCACATCATCACCGTTGGCGCCGCCTGGTGTAGAGCCAGATGTCAGGGGATAGTCGGCGGCGGCTACGATATAGCCATGGCTGGCCATGGCCTCTGCCACGTAAGGCATCTCTGCACCGTTGGAGACAATGCCATGACTATGAATGATCAGGGGTAGCTGGCCGTCGAGACCCTGTGGATACCAAATCGTGGTGGGGAGAGTGCGTTCGGGTTTGCCAGGGAATCCGCGATTTTCATTGGTGGGGCGAGAGCTGTCGACGAAGGTGAAGTCAGCGCTGGCGACCCTATGTGGCCCCGCCTGCAGCCATTCTGCACTGCTTGATGCTGAGTCTGGACGGCTGGGGCCGGTGGCGACATAGGTTGCGATTGCCAGGCTGACGACCAGCACCAGCACTGCACCGAGTCCTTTCAGAATTTTCTTCAGCATAATTCAGTTTCCTTGACCAATAAAAATTATTGCGCGGTGGTGTGGCGAACAGCGCGCGGAGTACACGGAATATAATGGAGATTGGCTCAACTTGCTGAGAGTCCATCCTGTGAGTTCACCACACTGTCGATTAAATTACGCGATCATTGCCTCTATGACGGCTGCAGGATTTGGTCAAAAAACTGCGGCACTGTTTCCGTAGCCGGGCCATAGACGTGCGTGTCGAATGATGAACCGGTTTCTTCCAGATTCAACTCCACAGTATGAACGCGCCTTATTTTCGCGGTCTGGTAAAAACCAGAAGCCGGATAGACATTACCTGACGTGCCTATGGCAACGAACAAATCGCAGCTTTCGAGCGCATTGTTAATCTGGTTCATGTGGAGGGGCATTTCACCAAACCAGACCACATGGGGTCGCAGATTGCCCGCAGAACGGCAGCAGCGGCAGTGGGTATCGAAGTCCAGGTCTTCGTTGATATCGAATATCAGCTTTGAGTTCAGGCATCGCATCTTCAGCAATTCGCCGTGCATATGCAGCAGCTTGTCACTACCTGCGCGCTCATGCAGATTATCGACATTTTGGGTAACTAGCAGAAATTCGCCGTCGAATTCATGCTCAAATCGAGCCAGTGCGGTGTGTGCCGGGTTTGGCCTCATCTCTTGTGATAGCAGCTGTCGCCGCCGCTGGTTATAAAATTGATATACCAGCTGTGGATTACGTTCAAAGCCTTCGGGTGTGGCCACATCGTCCACGGGGTGATTTGCCCACAGGCCGTCTGCGGCTCTAAAAGTCTCTATACCTGACTCGGCAGAGATGCCTGCGCCGGTCAAAACCACAATGGAGCGGGGACGTGAATTCATGCAGAGAGTTTAACATGGGCTCGCCCAGCCCCGGTATAATGTGTGCTGGAGCCTGACGGACTCAGGCCGGCAAATTTTCCATCTATCAATCCCCAAACTCACCCCAACAGGAGAGGTCAGCAGTCGATGAGTGTCCCCAAGCTTGGCAATCTAGCCCCCGCATTCACATTACAGGATCAAAACGGTGACAAGGTTTCGCTGAAGGACTTTCGCGGCGAAAGCCACGTGGTTCTTTACTTCTATCCCAAGGCGATGACGCCGGGTTGCACCGTGCAGGCCTGTGGCTTGCGCGATTCACAGCAGGAATTGAAAAAATTCAATGCAGTGGCGCTGGGTGTGAGTCCCGACCCTATTGCTCGCCTGAAGAAATTTGAAGACAAAGAGTCACTGAATTTCACCCTGCTATCAGATGAAGATCATGCAGTGGCTGACAAATATGGCGTATGGGGCTTAAAGAAATTCATGGGGCGCGAATTCATGGGCTTGATTCGCACCACGTTTATCATCAATCAAGAAGGCAGGCTGGTCCGCATCATGGACAAGTTCAAGACCAAGTCGCACCATGAAGACGTTAAAGCGCTGCTAGCGGAGCTTGATTAAGTTGACCGCGATTCCCCTCAGTTTTAGAAAGTATTCAGACGATGGGCCGGCCCTGCTGGTGTTACACGGTCTGTTTGGCAGTCAGGCCAACTGGGGTTGGCACTGCAAGCAGTTCGCCGAGCATTTTTCAGTCTATGGAGTCGATCTGCGTAACCACGGTGATTCGCCACACGCGGCCGAGTTCAACTATCCAGTCATGGCAGACGATGTAGCTGCCCTGATTGTAGACCTTGGCCTACAAGACTGCGTTATCCTCGGTCATTCCATGGGGGGGAAAGTTGGCATGGAGCTCGCGTTAACTCAACCGAATCTCATTGAACGGCTTTTGGTGGTGGATATCGCACCGGTCTCTTATCCGGAGCAGGCGGAGGGACACTTGCGGGTCATTGCGGGAATGAAAGCCTTGCCGCTGGAATCCATTGCGAGTCGCAGAGAGGCGGAGGAATTCCTGCGCGATTACATCATAGATGAGCCAACCCGGAAGTTCGTCCTCACCAATCTGCAAAGGCGACCGGAAGGTGGTTTTCGCTGGCGTTTGAATCTCGCCGCGATTGATGCCAGCTATGACGCGCTGCGCGTAATGCCTGCACATGCAGGCAGCTTTGAAAAACCGACTCTGTTTGTGAAAGGCGCTGAATCCGCTTACATTCAGTCTTCCCATAAAGAGGAGATCCTGTCCCTGTTTCCTGATTCTGACGTGAAGATCATAATGGGTGCAGGACACTGGCTCCATGCCGACAAGCCGCAGGCTTTTAAAAAAATAGCCATGGATTTTTTATGCGCCGGCGCATAAACACTTGTTTTTAGCAATTCCGATTATGGGCCCTGTGGGCCTGCAGTTTCAGGAGACAACACGATGACTATGCTGAGCGTCAATGTAAACAAGATCGCCTTGCTGCGAAATTCCCGGGGGCGTGATTTCCCTAATCTATGTAATTTTGTCGGCAAGGTGATAAATCTGGGCGTTAAAGGAGTCACTGTGCATCCTCGACCAGATGAGCGGCATGTCACGCGTCAGGATGTCCATGACCTGGCGGAGTTTTTGAGTCTGTACCCGGATGTCGAATTCAATATAGAGGGTTACCCTTCCGAAGAATTTCTCGCGCTGGTGCTGGCAGCAAAGCCAGCGCAGTGCACGCTTGTGCCTGACGACCCGGCCCAGTTGACCTCTGATCATGGTTGGGATGTTGGGGTAAATAAAACGTTGTTAAGCAGCGTTTTGGCGCGGCTAACAGAGGCGGGTATTCGTAGTAGCCTGTTTTTGGATCCTAATCCTGAGTTGGTGGCAGGCGTGAAGACAGTGGGTGCTGATCGTATTGAACTCTATACCGAGGGCTACGCACAGCATTATGGTCTGGAGTCTGAGCATCGATTGTTTGAGAGTTATAAGGCGACGGCAGAGCAGGCGCAGCAGCTTGGTATTGGCGTCAACGCAGGTCACGATCTGGATATTAAGAATCTGAGAAGGTTTTTGGAAATTCCCAATATTCTTGAAGTCTCGATTGGGCACGCCCTGGTTGTAGAATCTATCCTGCATGGGCTGGAGCCGGTTATAAAAGAATACCTGGCGATCTGTGCAGGCGAAGAAGGGCTCTCTCATTATTACTAGTGCGCCGCGATTCAGCGGAGGTTCATGCCGATCGATTTAACGTTGGCTTACTCTCGGGGTGAAGCCTCATACACTGGTGGGACTAAGGGTGAGTTTCATGTGTGCAGAATTGAGCGCGTTTTCAGCAATAAGTTTTTAAAAACAGGCTGCTTATTGCTTGGGGTAATCGCCCTGAGCCAGCCGGTTCTCGCTACTGAATTCGAGATGTCGCGGCTTGCTACCGAGTTAAATGCCGCCAGCAGTCAGCTTGCAAAGCAGCTTAGGGGTGGCGGCTACCACAGCGTGCGCTTTAGTGCGCAGCGTCTGACTCGGGCCTCGGCAGATCTGCTTAACGCTATTCGGCGCAATCGTTCTCCCTCATTTCTGCGCTCTGAATTCCGCGACGTGGCGCGCCACTACCAGGAAATGGAACAGGCGTTTCTCCGTCTCAGTCGAGAGCATGACCGCAACGTCTATCACGCGGTCGGAACAGTCTGCAATTTGTTTACCGGATTGAACTCTGAGTTTTACCATGCAAGGTATGCGCAGCCTGCGCCTGACGTCTATATCGCTACACCTCCGGTTGTGACCCGCTATCGCTTGCCTCCTTACCATACCGATCGCTCCCGCAACTGCAGGTATGGGCAAAGACCATCTGGCCAATCTACCCAGCCAAATCGGCGTGCTACGGGAACAATCAGGACGGCATTCTAGTCCCGTAATTCACGGCAAGCCGTGTGAGATGTATTTCAGTCGCCAGAGATTTGCGCTCAAGCATGCAGAGCTGATTGCAGTTGCAGAAAGCGGGCTGCTTCTTACCCTGCGCTCATTAGCATCCCTCACTGATTTCGTTGTGAGGCGATCCTTATTATGGGGTCAAATGTAATTCTTAATGACTTGATATTCAGTCTTTCAGCTGCGATTCTGTACTATCGCGATGCTTTGAAATAGAATCCCTCCGCGTCTTCCCTAAACCCAATCAATTATTTATATGTCTCGCGTCTACTACGGCTATTGGATTGTAGCGGCAGGGTTCGTAACCCAGTTCGTTGCTGTGGGTATGGCAAATTATGTGGTGGGTTCTTTTCTGATACCTATGACCGAGGAATTTGCCTGGAGCCGCGCGGAGTTTACCGCCGCGCGCTCTATTGGTCAGGTTGTGCTCGCCACCACAGGTTTCCTGATTGGCACACATATTGATCGATGGGGTGGGCGGCCATTCATTGTAGTGGGCGCATTGGTGCTATCTGCAGCCATGTTTAGCCTTGGCAGTATCAATACCCTGGGCCAATGGTTGCTGATTAATGGTTTGATGCTAACCATGGGCTCGGCGATGATTGGCAACCTCGTGGTGAATGTCACACTTGGCAAATGGTTTGTCGAGAAACGGGGTAAGGCGGTTGCCCTGGCAGGAATGGGGATCTCGCTTGCTGGTATCGTGCTGCCACCAGTGGCCACGCTGCTGGTAGATAGCTTCGGCTGGCGGGATTCCTGGCGCATTCTGGGCCTGGTGGCGCTGCTTCTCACCCTACCTGCTGCGCTGGTAGTGCGGCGTCGCCCCGAAGATTTTGACCAACACCCCGATGGGCATAGTCACGATGAGGTGGCATCCGGCAAAGGGGCCGCGGCGCGGCTGGATTTTGATAAGTCTATGACCAGGGCACAGGCCATGCGCACATCCAGCTTTTACTTTCTCGTGCTGGCCTTTGGTCTATTTCAGATATCAATAACCGTGATGCTGACCCAGACCATCCCGCTAATGACGGACGCGGGCTACTCAAGATTGGTCGCCTCAAGCATGATTTCCCTTGCCTCGGTGCCAGCATTCTTCAGTAAGCCGTTTTGGGGAATCCTGATAGATTTGTATAGCCCAAAGAAATTGGCGGCTATAGGCGCAGCGATAACCGGTTCCGCTATCCTGCTGATTGTCTGGAGCATTAATCAGCAACTCGACTTCTGGGTGTATGGGGGATTCCTATTAATGGGAGTAGGCTGGGGTGGTTTGCTGCCGCTTCAGGAAGTGATTTGGGCCTCTGTTTTTGGGCGCCGCTACCTGGGATCCGTGCGTTCCACAGCCATGCCCTTTACCTTTGGCATGTCGGCCCTGGGCCCCATCCTGGTGGCGTATTACTATGACATTGCAGGCAATTACGATTTGTCCCTGGTGGTGATCGCAAGCTGCAACCTCGCTTCTGCCTTCATGCTGTATCGGCTTAATGAGGCCGATACCACGAAAGATGTGGTAAATCCCTCCGACGCCCCACGATAACTGGCTCACAGGACTGTGAGTTCCGCGATACTGTGAATTCCATCACGCTGTCAGCTTTGTAGGGTTCATACAATCTTTTGTGTAAAAAGGGCTTTGAGACGGCTCAATATCCCCCCTCAGCGGAAATTACTTCTTGTAGGCTCCATTCTTAGGCGGTAAAGCTCTCGGCCCCCTGGGAAAAGCCATAATTATGAGCAATCTGGACTGCAACGTACCGAATATCAAGCTGACCAAGCCAGATGGCCTGGCGCCACGTCTGTTCTTTCAGGCATACAGCGGCGCCAACCCGGTAGCTTATGCCCAGCTGAGTTCAAAGCCTGAGAATCAGTCTCGGCAGCGGGCGCGCGGGGGTGCAAAAGACGGTTCCATAGCGCCAGGTGTCAGCTATTGCCTCAAGGTTATCGAGGTTTCCCAAAATTACCGAAACCAGGGCATAGGTAGCGCTCTGCTGGAAGAAGTGATTCGTTTCTGCAAAGAAGAGCGGGTGAGCTCTATCCACGGCGAAGCCAAAGGAGAGCTTGAGATCCTGCGCAAATGGTATGAAGGTAAAGGCTTCGCGATGGACCAGTCCGCCAATATTGAACTCAGCATCGTCTAGCGCTTGAGCCTCCCGCTGATTCAATTCCTGCCCTGATTATTGTCCCATTGTTGCGAGAGCGGAATTTTCTTGCTCGCCTGTCTTTGCAGTCCCAGCAAATCAGTAAACACGAATGCAAAATTGCCTTGCCGCTGAGTTCCAGCGAGTAGCAACCCATTGCAGCCGTTGCGGGCTATTCTATTGCAGCATGGGCGCCAAAACCGGCCACACATTGTCGAGGATCATGTGCTGTGCTTCTGCGCGGGGATGAATACCATCATTCTGCATGAGTTCAGGCTGTTGCGGGATACCATCGATAAGGAAGGGGACGAAAGGTAATTGTTCAGACTCCGCAATGTCTCCGAACAGGGCATAAAAAGGTTCGGTATATCGGGGCCCATAGTTCGGGGGAATCTGAATTCCTGCCAGCAGCACTTTTGCCCCTGCCCGTTGGCTCAGACTGACCATTTCCTCCAGGTTTGATTGCAGGGTCGCCAGGGGTAGTCCGCGCAATCCGTCATTACCCCCAAGTTCCAAAATTACTACGCTGGGCTGAAATTCTGCCAGAGCGGCGGGCAGCCTGGACAAACCGCCGGTGGAGGTTTCGCCACTAACACTGGCATTGATCACGGAGTAAGGTGATTGTGCCTGGCGCAGTTTTTCAGACAGCAGATTAACCCAACCCTGTTCCTCTTCAATGCCATAGGACGCACTGAGGCTGTCTCCGAACACCAGCACCGTCTTATCTTCGTCGCCACGTGAGCTATTTGCCCAAACCAGGCAGAGCAGAAAAGTGGTAAGTAGTCTGAAAGTAAGGTATTTCATCGCATCGTCAGGTATTGGTGGAGCCATCTATGTTAACTATCCACCATAATAATCTGAATTGACTCTCATCAATTCCCAAAGCTCGTAGATTCAAGAAGCTGGCTATCTCGTAAACCGTGTCTTGGTATGTAACGTAACAGCATGGATAACGCAAAAAGAGCTAAATAAGATCGCTTATTTGATGTAGCCATCGCCGTATTGGAAGTCGAAGTCGATGCTTCAGCCCTCAATATAGCAAACACAGGATCCTCCCTGTAAGGTAACGCCCGTCAGTAATCGTCTATAATCAGGCCCCCAATGCCTCGGAGCTGCATGACATGATCGAAACTCGTAACCTGGTCAAGAGCGTGGACACCAGCGAAGGACTGTTAACGATATTAAAGGGCATTACTCTCAAGGTAAACGAGGGTGAGATAGTCGCTATTGTCGGTGCGTCGGGTTCGGGTAAATCAACCTTGCTGGGTCTGATGGCCGGGCTGGACGGTGCCAGTAGTGGCGATGTTCTGCTGGACGACAACAATCTGACCGAAATGGATGAAGAGCAGCGCGCCATGCTGCGGGGGCAACTGGTTGGTTTTGTGTTTCAGTCATTCCAGCTTCTGCCCAGTCTGACTGCGCTGGAAAACGTCATGCTACCGATCGAATTAAAAGGAGATGACCAGGCTAGGGACAAGGCGAAGCAGCTCCTGCAGCGCGTCGGACTGGAAGAACGCTGGCATCACTACCCTAATCAGTTATCCGGAGGTGAGCAGCAGCGGGTTGCCATCGCACGTGCATTCGCGACTCAGGCGAAAATCCTGTTTGCCGACGAACCAACTGGTAATCTGGATACTGCTACCGGAAAAAAAGTTGTTGAACTGCTGTTTGAGCTCAATCGAGAGTTTTCCACCACACTGGTACTGGTGACCCATGATGAGCGCCTCGCGCAGCGCTGCAATCGCGTCATTAAACTGGTGGCCGGTGAAATCGCGGAAGACACAAAGAATACCGTAGAGGAATCAGTGAGTGTCTGAAGCCGCGTTCAACAGCTTTAACAAACCTTCTGCCGTGAGTTCCAATCTCTTTACTGTGGCTCTGCGTCTGCTTTGGCGCGACTGGAATGGCGGCGAGCTGCGCCTGTTATTTATTGCCCTTGTCATGGCAGTGACCTCGGTCACTGGCATTGCCTTGTTCACTGATCGACTGGAAAAAGCCTTGCTGCTGGAATCTGCGAATATGCTCGCAGCAGATCGCATCGTGAGCGGGCGCGGAGAGTTACCGGAAGAGATTTTAGAAGAGGGGCAGGCCAGGGGCTTGCGCACCGCGCAGACACTTTCCTTCACGTCGATGGCTTTTTCTGAATCCGGCAATATGCTGGTGGCGGCGAAAGCGGTGAGTGACGCCTATCCGCTGCGCGGAGAAGTCATTATTACCAAGGCGGCATTCACCCGGGGTAGACCTATTTTAAGCGGACCTCCTCCGGGGGAGGTGTGGCTTGAAGCCAGGGCCCTGCCGGCACTTGAAATAGAAGTAGGCGATACCGTGTTCGTCGGTGAAGCCGAACTCCTGGTAAGCGAAATTATCATTACCGAACCGGATCGGACCGGCGGCAGCATGATGGATAACGCGGGCCCGCGGCTGATGCTCAACATGGCTGATGTGCCATCCACCAACGTCGTGCAGTTGGGAAGTCGGGTTAGCTACCGCTACCTGTTCGCCAGCGATGAGCTATCCGAACTGGACGATTTTGAACAGTGGTTCCGTGCTCAGGAAGAATGGCGGGGTCGATTCTACATCCGTGATGTGCGAGATGAGAGCCAGGAGGTGGCCGATGCCCTGGATCGCGCAGAGAGTTTCTTGCTGCTGGGTTCGCTGTTTGCGGTTATTCTGGCCGGCGTAGCGATTGCGTTGACAGCTAAACGCTACAGTGAGCGTCACTACGATTATGTTGCGATCCTTAAAACGCTGGGGTGCACCTCTTCCCAGATAACTTTCATTTACCTCACCGTGCAGCTCGTGCTGGCGTTATTTGCTGTGCTCGCTGGCTGGGTTTTAGGTTGGCTGGTACATCAGGGCATCCTGCAGCTATTGCAATCTATTTTATTGGTGACGCTGCCCGAGCCGGGTCTTCAACCATATGTGATTGGTGCACTGACGGCTGTCATCTGTTTGCTGGCGTTCGCCTTACCGCCATTGTTAGCGCTACGGGAAACACCACCGCTGCGTGTGCTGCGCAAAGACATGAGTCAACAGAAGATCAGTGACAAAGTTCCCTATGCGTTTGGGATACTTGGCACTATCTTCCTGGTGTATTGGTATAGCCAGGATTTGGTACTGACTTCCGTGCTGGTAAGTTCGGTAGCAGGCATTGCTCTGTTCCTGTCGATTATCTCCTATCTATTTCTGCGCTCAGGTGGCTCAGCTGGTATGAAGGCTGGCAA
Organism: Gammaproteobacteria bacterium UBA7449; assembly: GCA_002477465.1. Lineage (GTDB taxonomy): Bacteria > Pseudomonadota > Gammaproteobacteria > Pseudomonadales > Pseudohongiellaceae > UBA9145. The sequence continues at coordinate 102,747 of DLPV01000042.1, forward strand.
TGCCTGGAAGCTGGCTATGACAGCGGCTCGCCGGCGGCGCAGCCAGAACGTGCTGCAGGTAATGGTGTTCTCTGTGACCATCATGTCGCTACTGATTCTGACGCTGCTGCGAACTGACCTGATCGATGAATGGCAGGCGCAGTTGCCGGAAGACACGCCAAATCACTTCATGATGAATATCACTCGCAACCAGATTGGCGAGATTGAGAATTTTTTCGCTGATAACGGTATCCAGGGCAATGCTTTCTACCCTCTGATCAGCGCGAGGGTTACCCGGGTAAACGGGGACGAACCTAATCCCGAAGGCAATCTCGGTGATGATGAGCAAAACAGTCTTACGGAGAACGCCAATCTTGATGGCGTGGAACTCAGTGAGGCGGCTCAGGCTGCTGCGGGCGAAACGGATACCGGTGCGACAGGTGAGGATCAAGCTGGTCGCCGGGTCCGCGGTGGATTGAGCCGGCGCCAGGTGACCTGGGCAGATGAAGTGCCGCCGGACAATGGGATTACTGCTGGTGAGTGGTGGGGAGAGAATCCTCAGCCTGGCTATGTATCAATCGAACAGGATTATGCTGAGTGGCTGGATCTTGAACTTGGTGATCGTCTCGAGTTTGAAATTAACCAGCAGACGGTTTACGCAGAGGTGAGCAACTTCCGCAGCGTGCGCTGGGATAATATGCAGCCAAACTTTTTCATTATTTTTTCTCCCGGCACCATCGACCATCTCGGCGGGACTTACCTGTCGACAGCCTTGATGGAGCAGGAGCAGAAGATGCTGTTGAATGACCTCATTCGGCTCGTGCCAACCATGGTGGTCATTGAGATCGATGCGCTGATTGAACAGATTCAAACCATTATCGCCCAGGTGACCTCAGCTATTGAGCTGATCTCGGTGTTGGTGCTGGTGTGTGGTGCCCTGGTCTTGTTGTCCTGTGTTAATGCCAGCCTTGATGAGCGCTTCCATGAAAATGCCATTTTGCGCACCCTGGGTGCAGGACAGAAACTGATCATGACCAGCCTGCTCATTGAGTTCGCCACGATTGGGTTCATTGCCGGCCTGATCGCTACCATAGGCGCCGAGGCGAGTCTGTATTATTTGCAGCAAGAAGTCTTTGAGCAGGATTTCTCATTCCATTACTGGGTGTGGCCACTGGGGCCTTTGCTTGGCACGCTTATTATTGCTGGTCTGGGCATACTCTCCACTCGCGGCGTTGTGCGGATCAGCCCACTCAATGTGCTGCGGAGGCTCACCTGATCTGGCGGCTATAGCAGTCAGCAATGTCTGCAACGGAGTCGAGATAGCTGCCGCCAAACAGCAGCAAATGATTCAACAGGTGGTAGAGGTTATAGAGCGGGATGCGCTGCTCCCAATCCTCGGCTAAAGCACTATTGGCCCGGTAACTGTCGTAGAATTCGGCAGGAAAGCCGCCAAAAAGCCTGGTCATGGCCAAGTCCGCTTCAGCCCATCCCCAGTAGGCAGCTGGGTCTACGAGTGCCGGCGCACCATCCTCGCAACAGTGTATGTTACCTGACCAGAGATCGCCGTGAATCAGCACAGCCGGCATCTCAGGGATCCACTGTGGCAAGCTTTCGGCTATGCGATCAAGTTTTGTCATCAATTCAGCCTGCAGCAAACCTTGTTCAAGACAGCTACTGGCCAAGGCCAGTATTCGCTTCTGGGCGAAGAACTGATAGCCATTGCTGTCCAGCGTATTCGCCTGCGGGGTCGCGCCACAGTAGTTGTCGCTGCTGAAGCCAAAATGCTTTGCCGGTTGACGATGCAAACGCGACAGCCCGGCACCAAGCGTCTGCCAATAGTCCGGCTTCCTGGTGCCAGCGCCAAGATCTTCCATCAGTATGAAGTGCTTGTTGGCATGCAACACGTTCGGGATTCGGAGTGCCTTGCGCTCAGCCAGAGCTGCAAGCCCTGCTGCTTCTGCCGCAAACATGTCGGTGGATGCCTGTGGATTTGATTTCAGGAACAGGGTTTGGCCATCTGCCAGGGTCAATCTGCAGGCGGCATTGATACAGCCACCGGTCACGGCTTCAGTGCGCGTGATGTCGGGATATCCGGCCTGGGTCAGCCAGGATTCGGGGGTTTCAGCCATACCTGCAGTCTACGGGATTTACGCGCTATAATCCGCAGTTCCAATTGTCTGAATCAACTCAAGGCCTTGGAGTACATCATGAATGCAAAAATTCTCAAATATAGCCATTGGCTGCAAGCCTTGCGAGTACTGTCCGTGGCGGTGGCTAGCACCCTGGCAAGTATTAATTCTTTTGCGCAATCCCTGGAGGGCGTCACAGAGGAAGAGTGCATCCGCGGCGACTGTATCAACGGCGAAGGCAGTCTGGAGCTCACTACCGAGTTTGGCAAGGGCCGCTACATCGGGAATTTTCTCGATGGAGAGTTTAACGGCACCGGCCGTCTCGAGATGCCAATTTCCTGGACAGAGAAAGAAGTCTATGTGGGAAACTGGGAAATGGGCGTTCGCGAAGGCCGCGGCAAGCACTGGAATGGTAAGGGCAATCTCTACATTGGTCAGTGGCAAGATAACAAGCGTAACGGCTTTGGTTCCTATTTTTTCAATCTACCCGGATGGCGCGAAAATCAGCACTCTGAATTCTGGCTCAAGGAAAACACCGAAAACTACACAGGTGAATTCGTTAACGACCATTTTCAGGGGCAAGGGACTTACCGCTGGGCCGAGGGTCACAAGTTCGTCGGTGGCTTTTTTGCCGGCGACAAACACGGCCAGGGTACTTTCTACTACGCCAAAACCGGCACCGCTCGCCAGCAGGTCTGGAATTATGGTGACTTCATCCGTTAAGTCGCCGGGGGCGTATATTGCTTACACAGTATTCACTTCACAACTATTAGCACCCCGTATTCGGCGTGGGTGCTAGGCCATTAGAGAGCTAGCAATGGATCTGGAAGCGCTGCGCCGCGAGTATCTGAAAGATGGGCTGGAACGGGAAAATCTGGCAGATGATCCCTTCGACCAGTTCGAAAAGTGGATGGCACAATTTCTTGAATTGGGTTTAGCCGACCCTACTGCCATGACCGTGGCTACGGTTGCACCGGATGGCCAGCCAAGTCAGCGCATCGTGCTGCTCAAGCATGTTGATCAATCAGGCTTTGTGTTTTACACCAATTACAGCAGTCGTAAAGCAAATGAGATTGATGCCAATCCAAAGATAAGCCTGCATTTTCCATGGCATGCGGTGGAACGACAGGTAAAAGTGTGCGGAGTTGCTGAAAAAGTCTCGCCGGCGGAGTCCTTGCGCTATTTCACCAGCCGCCCCAAAGGCAGTCAGCTGGCCGCGGCTGCATCCCCGCAGAGCAAAGTCATCTCCTCACGCACTTTGTTGCTGAACGAATTTGAGCGGCTGAAGCAAAAATTCCGAGAGGGCGAAATTCCCCTGCCAGACTTTTGGGGAGGCTATCGAGTGGTACCGAGCGAGATTGAGTTTTGGCAAGGCGGGCAAAATCGCTTGCACGACCGTTTTCGCTATACCCGCAGTGAAGATGCCTGGGAAATAGATCGCCTGGCACCTTGAGCGACGGGCGTGGCTAAGAGGCCCGCCATTTCTTCAGTTTTTTCTGTTCCAGCACCCGCTTGAGTCTGGCGTACTGAGGTAGTCCGCTCTTATAGAGGGGATAGTCTTCACCGGTAATCAGAGGTGCAAAGTATTCCCTTGCCGCGTCAGTGATGTGAAAGCCATCTCGGCTGATATAGCTGCGCGGCATCATCTTCTCCACATTCGCTACATCCGCCAGTCTGGCCTCGCCAATCTTCCAGCTGTATTTTTTGGTGGGCTTGCGAACTATCGCAGGCATAACGGCGTCCTTACCCGCCAGAGCGAATTCCACCGCCGCCTGACCTACAGCATAAGCCTGCTCTACATCCGTTGCCGACGCGATGTGTCGAGCCGAGCGCTGCAGGTAATCTGCGACTGCCCAGTGGTATTTATAGCCCAGCGCATCCTTGATCATGTTGGCAACAAACGGCGCCACGCCGCCTAGCTGCACGTGACCGAAAGCATCTTTGTCGCCGGTGTCGGCCAGGAATGACCCATCCGCATTCTGGGCACCTTCCGATACGACGATGGCGCAGTAGCCATATTTCCTGACACAGGTCTGCACTTTTTTGAGAAATTTTTCTTTGTTAAAGACGATTTCTGGAAACAGTATGATGTGCGGGGCATCGCCTTCCTGTTCAGTGGCCAGTCCAGCGGCACCGGCAATCCAGCCGGCGTGTCGCCCCATCACTTCCATGACGAATATTTTTGTTGAGCTTTCGCACATGGAGGCGACGTCCAGACCCGCTTCGCGGATAGACACGCCAACATACTTCGCGACGGAGCCGAAGCCGGGGCAGTTGTCGGTAATTGGCAGATCGTTGTCGACAGTCTTGGGAATGCCAATGCAGGTAATGGGAAAGTCTGTCTTGTGGCTTAGTTGCGAGACTTTGTGGGCAGTGTCCTGGGAATCCCCACCGCCGTTATAAAGAAAATAGCGAATATTATGGGCACGAAACACTTCCATCAGGCGTTCGTATTCGCGCTGGTTTTCCTCATAGGATTTCAGCTTATAGCGGCAGCTGCCGAACGCGCCTGCCGGAGTGGAGCGCAGAGCCGCGATGGTCCTGGCGCTTTCCTTATTGGTATCGATAAGATTCTCGTTGAGCGCGCCTACAATGCCGTTGAGTCCAGCATAGACTTTGCCGATTTTGTCACGGTGCTTGCGTGCAGTTTCAATCACGCCGCAGGCACTGGCATTAATAACTGACGTGACACCACCGGATTGGGCATAGAAAAGATTTGCTTTGGCCATGGCTGATCGAGAATTTCCTGTTCTTTGAAATGAGTTGAAGGCATAAAACGGAATTTTGAAAGGCGCCATGTTACTCGCTGCTGAACTCCCTTGCCAGCGCTTCGAGTTTGATGCAACAATCCAAGCCCTTTCACGGATTTAGCAGGAATTGGAAGCGAATCATGCGCTTAATTATTGGGATGTCAGGCGCCAGTGGAGTGATCTACGGCATCAGGCTGCTGGAAGTTCTGCACGGCGTTGCCGATGTGGAAACGCACCTGGTGATGTCGGATTCGGCCAAGCTGAATATCGCCATTGAAGCTGATCGCAACGCCAAGGACGTGCAGGCTTTGGCGGACGAGGTGTATTCCAATAAGGATATCGCGGCGAGACTTGCCAGCGGCTCGTTCAGGACTGATGGCATGATCGTCGCACCCTGTGCCATGAAGACGCTATCAGCCATAGCAAACTCCTATGCCGATTCGCTGCTGGTCCGCGCTGCGGATGTTGTACTCAAAGAGCGTCGACGCCTGGTACTGATGCCGCGAGAGACACCTCTGCATACCGGTCATTGCGAACTGCTGTACAAGGCGAGCCAGATTGGTGCAATTATTGCGCCGCCCATGCCAGCCCACTACATTAACCCGCAGTCAGTAGATGATCTGGTAGATCACCATGTGGGCCGCATCCTTGATTTGTTTGATCTGGATCCTGGTCTGGTGAAGCGCTGGCAGGGACCCAGTTCAAGGCAGTGAGTGAATGGCCAGTTTGCCCGACCAACCCATGTTTGGCTAATCTTGCCTAAGCGTTTATGTTAGGGCTCCAGCTATGAGGAAAAGCATTATGTTCAGGTTTACTAACGGACTTGTCGCCGCTGTACTTGGCGCAACTTTGAGTTCAGCCAGTCTGGCCCAGGTTTCTGAACCTGAGTGGGCTACAGTTGAAGATGAAACCCTGCGTCATTTCAGGGCGTTGCTGCAATTCGATACCAGTGATCCGCCGGGTCGCGAGCTGCCGGCCGCGGAATATTTGCGGGACGTGCTCGAGGCCGAGGGCATTGAGGTTGAAATGCTGGCCAATAATCCGGAGCGCCCCAACGTGTTGGCAAGGCTTGAGGGAGACGGCAGCGAGGAACCCCTGTTGATCATGGCCCATACTGATGTGGTGAATGTGGATCCAGAGAAATGGACCTTCCCGCCCTTTAGCGCCACCGTCGATGGCGGCTATGTTTATGGACGTGGGGCCGTGGATGACAAGGACAACCTGGCCGCGGCCCTGATGGTGATGCTGGAATTGAAGCGCCAGAATGTGCCGCTGTCCAGGGATGTCATTTTCCTGGCTGAATCTGGGGAAGAAGGTGCGACCGAGTACGGTATTGAGTTCCTGGTAGATGAGCACTTTGACAAGATCAACGCGGAATTCTGCCTGGCCGAAGGTGGCTCGGTGGCACGGGTAAATCGCGAGGTCCAATATGCCGGCGTGCAAACGGTCGAGAAAATTCCCTATCGGGTGGAGTTAGTGGCAACGGGGGTCGCGGGGCATGGCTCTGTGCCTCTGCAAAGTAATTCGGTTGTCCGCTTGGCCAAGGCTATTGCTGCTATCGCTGATTGGCGTTCGCCAGTTCGCCTGAATGAAACCACGGCTGCCTATTTCGAAAGACTGGCATCAATCTCACCTGCCGACGCGGCCGACCGCTATCTGGCTGTTCTAGACCCTGGGCGCGCGAGTGAGGCAGATGAGTATTTTCTTGCCAACGAGCCTCGTCATGCCTCAATGCTGCGCTCTTCCCTGAGCCCTAATCTTTTCGATGCGGGCTACCGAATCAATGTGATTCCATCAGAGTCCCGGGCCAGCGTCGATTTTCGTGCCTTGCCGGATGAAGATATACCTGCATTCCTGGACGAAATTCGCGCGGTCATAGGCGATGATGTGGTGGAGGTCAGCCTTGGCGAACGCAACACCAGACCGCCGGGACAGGCCAGTCTGAGCACTGAAGCCTTCGCCGCAATTGAGGCCGGTATCAATAAGCACTATGGCGTGATCACCCTGCCCACCATGAGCACGGGTGCCACAGATATGGCTTATCTGCGGAATCGCGGTATTCAATGCTATGGCATTGGACCTGCAATCGATCGTGAGGACGCGGCCCTGGGATTCGGTGCCCATAGCGATCAGGAGCGAATACTGATTTCAGAGCTGAATCGTTTCGTCCGCTTTAACTGGGATGTGGTGATCGACCTCGTGGCGAGGTAATAACCCCAACTAAATCAGGCAAGCTGAGCTTTTGAGATTAGGGTGGTAAAAATTGCGCAATAGGCCGCAATTTGAGCCAGCCGGGCTTGACTGTCCGGCCAACGAATGGTGTGCTTAACGAAATTCATAATGGGCCGCGGAGGACAGGATGGATCCACTTCTGGTAAAGCCAGCGATTAGGCTTGTGGAAATAGGCTGAGTCACGGGAGAGCCGGAAGCTTATTGATTCACTCGGCGAGGGCTTTGCCGACCGATTCGAGAATCAGCTGCAATTGCGGTTCTACCCTCTGCCACTCACACCCCGATAACTCGCACAGATTTTTCAGATTTTCTTGCATCATATCGACTTGTGGGTTGCCTTGCGCATTGTGGTCCGGATGGGCAGCGGCTAGGTGCTGCAACTCTTGCTGCTGGATTTGCTCTGCTTTGAGTTCAAGCCCTTTTATGCTCTCTCTCAGTGCATTGATATCCGCTGCGCTGGAAAGAGATTGCAGATGCGTACCACGTTTCAACATTGTGCGGGCATCTCGAAGGGGGTGGACGCCAAGCGCATTCCAGTTTTGGGAAAAGTCCAAAGCCTGTTGCAGCAGGGGCGCAGGCAGCAGCCCACGGTGCAGCCCATACCAAATACAGAAAAGCACGAGGTTGACGTCAAAGCCATGCTGGCTCTGTAGCTTCAAGCAAGCCTCTGCTATCCCCGGTTCCCGGTAAAATGCTACTGAGTATTGCCAAAAGTTGTTTGGGTTTGCATTCATGCCGCTATACATATGGTAAGTATGGAAAATAAAGTTCGAGCCGCGGCAATTCTAGCGCGGATCGACATAACACATAAACGCCGCACGGCAATGGATTCCTAGACTTAATTATGCATATTCATATCCTTGGCATATGTGGCACATTCATGGGCAGCCTGGCTGTTATTGCCAAGCAGCTCGGCCATCAGGTCAGCGGCAGCGATAAAAATGTTTATCCACCCATGAGTACTCAGCTGGAAGGTCTGGGCATTGATCTTATGGAGGGCTATCACCACAGTCACTTGCAGCCCGAGCCAGACCTAGTGATTATTGGCAATGCCCTGTCACGGGGAAATTCCGCCGTGGAATACGTACTCAATAAAGGCCTCGTCTATACGTCGGGGCCGCAATGGTTAGCGCAGTTTGTGCTTCACGATCGCTGGGTACTTGGTGTGGCGGGCACTCATGGCAAGACCACAACCAGCGCGATGTTGGCCTGGATTCTTGAATACGCTGGCGCCAGGCCAGGCTATCTGATCGGGGGCGTGACTAATAACTTCGAGCAATCTGCGGCACTGGGCGAGTCGTCATTTTTTGTGGTTGAAGCAGACGAATACGACACCGCCTTTTTCGATAAGCGCTCGAAGTTTGTGCACTATAGGCCGCGCAGCGCAATTCTTAATAACCTTGAATTTGACCATGCAGATATCTTCGAAGATCTTGCGGCCATCGAGAAACAGTTTCACCATTTGATCAGGACTGTTCCCGGTAACGGTCTCGTCATTACGCCATACCAGGATTCCACGCTGGAGGCGGTGCTGGCTCAAGGATGCTGGACGTCTCGGCAGCAGTTCGGGCTGGACGTCCCAGAGGAGGTTTGCAATCTACTGGCAGCGAATGGCGGTGTGTTTTGGAATGCAGAGATGGCCTGCAGCCACGGGGCAGAGTTTGAGGTGGTTAAATACGGGCAGGGTTCTACAGGCCAGGTGCTAGGTCGGAGCCTGATCCAGTGGCAAATAAGCGGCAGACACAACGTCAAGAACGCGATGGCAGCCATCGCGGCGGCGCACCATGCGGGCATCGATGTGGCCACTGCAACAGCGGCCCTGAGGGAGTTCAAGGGCGTCAAACGCCGTATGGAACTGCTAGGCAAAGTTGAAGGTGTGCATGTGTATGATGACTTCGCACATCACCCCACAGCAATAGAGACAACCCTGGAGGGGATGGCAGCAAAACTGAAATCGGCGCCCGAACACAGTCGGCTAATCGCAGTTATTGAACCACGCTCGAACACTATGAAGCTTGGCGTTCACCAGGAAGATCTGGTTAATGCATGTCAGGCGGCGGATATGATTGTCTGGCAGAAACCAGAAAAATCCGGCATCGATTTCCAGAAGTTATTGGCGGATAGCGCCACTCCCGCCTACGCCTTTGACAGGGTTGAAGACATCGTTCGCTATTTGGAGGAGAGCAGCATGCCGGGCGACCACATTGTGGTTATGAGCAATGGTGGTTTTGATGGTATTCACCAAAAGCTTCTGCAGGCGCTAAGCTATTCCCCGTGAACACTAAACTAGGGCCTGATGGCAGGCGTATTGCCCAGTGACGAGCATTTCTATGAATCTTGAATCCCCACAAAACATCTCCCTGTTTCCGCTGCGTATGGTGATGTTCCCCGGTAGCCGTCTCGATCTGCAGATTTTCGAGCGCCGCTATCTCGATCTGGTTAGTCAATGTATGCGCAATGATGCTGGCTTTGGTGTATGTCTATTGCGTGGGGGTGAGGAAGTCGTGCGCGAGGCCAGCAGGCAAACGATTCACCGTACCGGCACCTACTGTAAAATTGTGGATTGGGATCAGTTGGATAATGGTTTGCTTGTCATTACCATTGAGGGTCTGGCAAAATTTCGCATTTCTGATTGCTGGCAGGGCGACGGTGGGTTGCTGGAAGCCACTGTGGATTTCAGTGACCAAGACCGCACCGGTAAAGACCCAATCCCACTGGATGACGCCTATAATGCCCTGGTAGATCTGCTGCAGAATCTTGAAAACCATCCTATGGTTGAGCAAAAAAATCTGAGCATTAATTATGACAATCTCTGGGATCTGGGCTGGCGACTGGGCGAGTTGATACCTATTGAAGTCAGCAAGAAACAACAGCTGCTTGAAATTGATGACCCCTGGGAACGCATCAGCGCGATTGAAAAGCTGGTTGCAGACATGGCGAACGAAGCTGGATAGGGCGCGTTTTAAGGGTGCCACCCTTTATTTTCTACCTAAATACTGGCTTCGGCTTCAACGCTTGGCGCATAATGCCTGTCCGATTTAGCTGAAGTAACATAAAACACGAACTCCAGTATTTGTGTCCATACACAAGGCAGTCCATGCTCTCAGAATTGATTGATGCTTCCGGTTGGAGCCACGAGCAATGGTTGGCGATGAGTATCCTCGCCTTTATCGTGGTGACACTTATTGTCGTCATGTCCCGGATGATCAAGCTGGTTAAAATGTCTAGACGCAAGACTTATCAGCCGAACCTGCGTCCTCTACGCCGTCGCAGGTAGCTGCATGATCCGATTATCAACTTCCCTCGATATCGTCAGTAAGGCGCTCCTTGGATTAGTCACGCTGACCGTATTCAGCAGCTATGGCATTATTGTGCGGCATGATGTGGGTCAATCCGAATATGAAACTCGTGGCACCGAATACCCTTCAATATTTTTTCTGGAACGACAGGGCAGTCGGAAAGTATGTGTCGCAACCCTGATACATCCCCAGTGGGCCTTAACAGCGGCGCACTGCGCGGAAGAGACCATGCTGGACGCAACCGTCGAGGCGGGGCGTCGCTTCGGAGTACGCCTGGCAGGGGAAAACCGTGAAATTGATCAGGTAATCAAGCATCCTCAATACCAGCCCGGTGCTGCGGATGATGTCGATCTCGCATTGCTGCGATTTCGAACGCCAAGCGCGTTTCCCAGGCCGGTCCCTCTGAATTTTGGAACCGATGAATTCGACCAGATAGTCACAATCGTGGGTTGGGGCTACTTTGGCGTTGGCACTCTGGGCAGACAGTATGATGATGGTCGTATGCGGCATGCCACCAATCGAATCAGCCGGGCTGATCGCTATTTGCGATTCGTCTTCGATGACCCCAGGGACCAGAGTGCTGAGAGTCTGCCAACTGAAGGTACATTGGGCTTGGGCGACAGCGGCGGACCGGCGCTGATGGCAACGAACAGCGGTCAGCGACTGGTCGGCATTGCTGTTGGTCAGATAACAGGGCCCAATTATGAAGAAGAAACCCAGGGGCGTTACGGCGCCGTCGCGATCTATGAACGCCTTTCCTCACATATTGAGTGGATCGAAACGGTGATAGGCAGTAAAGCCCCCTTTGACAGTTAGACAAAATATGGAAAATATCAAATATCATGATTAGAAAACTCTTGATTAGTCTATTACTGCTGGTAGTCCTTGCAGTAGGTGCCACGTTTCTCTATTTGGATCGCATTGTAACCACCGGCATTGAAGTTGTCGGATCCTAGGTATTGGGAACTAAAGTGACGGTGGCGTCAGTTACGATTTCGCCACTTAATGGCATCGGGTCGATTTCCGGCCTGGAAATCAGAAACCCTGAAGGCTTCGATTCTGATTATATTTTTCAACTTGAGCAGGTAGAAGTGAGTCTGAATGCCGCGTCTCTCTTGTCCGATGTGATCGAGATCGAGTCAATCATCATTACCCAGCCGGAGATCACCTACGAGACTCGCATAACCACTGATAATGTTCGTGCTCTGCTCGAAAACATTGGCGGCAGTGGTGGTGAGACAGCGACCGCTGATAGCGAGGCTGGTAAAGAACTGTTTATCCGAGATTTTCGTTTGCTTGGCCCGCAAGTGAATCTTGTTGCGGCAGTAGCCAGCGCACCGATCTCTCTCCCCGACATTGAATTAACGGATATAGGAACCGAAGACAATGCCGCAACCGTCGCCCAGGTGCTTGAAGTTGTGTTGTCTGCACTCAGGCGCATGATTCTTGAGGCGGAACTCCCGGGTCTCGACATGTTGCGCGAGGGCTTAGAGAATCGCCTGCAGGATGGCATTGAGGAAGCCGAAGAGGTGGTTGAGGATCTTGGTAACCGACTGCGCGGCATTTTGGATCCTAACTAGGCGTCGCTTTCTATTCCACACGCATTCTGATCGCCTGGCAGCAGGCGGTCGGTGCGGCCGGTTATGCGGTAGGCCAGCAGGCCTACCCATTCACGGATGGCCGTTTCTAGCGTACGGAGATTGCCGGAAAAACGGTAGTTGACCCGCAGCAGCTCGTCCTTTTCAGAGTAATGGTCGACCGGGTATGGGGTTACCGGCCATCCGACCTTGCAGAAGACCCCAACTGCGCGCGGCATATGAAAGGCCGATGTGATCAGTATCCATTCTTCCCCCGCCTGGGGATTTAGCAGCGTCTTGCTGTGTAAAGCATTCTCCGCTGTATTGCGTGATTCGCTTTCATAGATAATCGCGCGTTCCCCCATATCCAGTTGCTCAAACAGAAACCGGGTATAGTCTGCTTCCTTGTAGGCTTGTTCAGTTATCGACCCGCTGCCACCGGTAAACACCAGCTGTGCATCTGGATAAAGGTTGGCCAGATACATAAACGCGGTGAGACGCTCGGCAGCATCACCAATTTCGGTTTGGCCCCAAGTGTCTGAGAGTGCAGGATTGACGGCACCGCCCAGCACAATCACGCCCGCGGGGCTCATAGGTAGTGCGGCATTGGCCGCAAAGCGATTCTCCAGGGGATAGATAAGCCACTCGCCCAGTGGCAGGGTTCCAACTAGCAGCAAGAGCAACGCTGTGAGCGAGAGGAAGAATCTCGACATTTTTTGCCATCCAGCGATCAGGCTGAGCCAGGCGGCCATGCCAAGTGTAACCAAAAGGCTGCCTGGGGTGATCAAGGCCCAGACTATTTTTGAGGCAAAAAAGAAAACACTTTCCATAGACTAGTTGATCGACACTAAGGCATTGAATATTAATCTAATTTTAGAAAGCGGGCTTGTTTGGCAGATACGCAAAGGAATTCGACTGTGGGTTAGAAACGGCGGTTGAATTTGCTACCATCCTGACTTGGTTAATTTTTCAAGTTTTCCAGATTTATACCCATTCTCAGGAGTTAATAGACATGGCAATTCAGGTAGGCGACAAGATTCCGACAGCGACCTTCAATGTAATGACTGCGGATGGTCCGCAGGGTATGTCTTCGGATGAGATTTTTGCTGGCAAGAAGGTCGTATTCTTTGCTGTTCCTGGTGCATTTACGCCGGGTTGTTCCATGACGCATCTGCCTGGATTCGTTGTGCAGGCCGATTCCATTAAGGCCAAAGGGGTGGATACAATTGCTTGCATGTCAGTAAACGATGCCTTCGTGATGGGTAGTTGGGGCCAGGCCCAAAATGCAGATGAAATTCTCATGCTGGCCGATGGCAATGCGGAATTCACCAAGGCCATAGGCATGGAATTAGATGCCAGTGGTTTCGGTATGGGGACTCGCAGCCAGCGGTTTGGCATGATCGTGGAAGACGGCACCGTGACCTATGTGGGCATAGAAGCGCCTGGTGAGATCAAGGCGAGCTCTGCTGAAACCATGCTGGAACAATTGTAAGTAGATTTTTTACCTCGAAAGCGCCATGTAACCCATAAAAACAATAACTAGAGGGAAGCTGTCATGATTACTCAACATCTCGATTACTTTGATGGTGATACGGTGCTGGAAGCCTACGTGGCTTATGAAGAGACCGATGTGCAGAAGCCGCTGGTGTTGATTGCACATGATTGGAGTGGTCGCCGTGAATCTGCCTGCAACGCAGCAGAACGCATTGCTGCGATGGGCTACGTAGGCTTCGCCCTCGATATGTATGGCAAGGGCGTGTTTGGCTCAGATGGTGATACCGAGGGCAACGCCGCCTTGATGAACCCGTTTGCCTCAGATCGGGCTCTGCTGAGGCAGCGCGTTCGTGCTGCCCTGGTGGCGGGCCGCAACGTGCCACAGGTTGATCCAACCCGAGTCGCTGCTATGGGTTACTGTTTCGGCGGTATGTGTGTGCTGGAGCTGGCTCGCGCTGGCGCCGATGTGCTGGGTGTTGTATCAATTCACGGTATCCTTGCTGCGTCTGAGCTTGCCAATGAGGCAGTCCGTGCCAAGGTCCTTTGTCTCCATGGGCACGATGATCCCATGGTGCCACCCGATCAGGTACTGGAATTTGAAACCGAAATGACGAAGGCTGGGGTCGACTGGCAGCTACATGCCTATGGCGGCACCATGCATGCTTTCACCCACGCGGGAGCAAACAATCCGGAATTTGGCACGGTCTACAATCAGGTCGCTGAGAAGCGCTGCTACCAGTCACTGGAAAACTTCCTGGCCGAGATATTCTGACCTTGCCGAGACCCTCTGAAAAGTCACCACCTGCTATTGCTACCGGTGGCCCAGTCTAAATCGACCCAGCACAAGGAAGTCCCATGACCGCGACCAATGAAATCCTGGAAGAGAACGAGGGCGTACCCCTGCGCAGCAAGATTGGCCTGTGGCTGGGACCTGCTGTTTTCCTGTCGATGCTACTCTTTGTAGAGCTGGACCCGAGCAATCCCCTGGTAACCAGGATGGCTGCGGTGATCCTGTGGATGGCAATCTGGTGGATGACGGAAGCGATCCCGCTGGCAGCGACCGCGCTGTTACCAATACTGCTGTTTCCGTTTCTGGGGATCATGAGAGGGCGGGAAATCAGCGCAGGCGGTCGCGTTGATCTGAGCACTGCCACCTTCCAGGATGGGTTCAGTGTTCGCGATTTCGATGTCATCTTCCCCAATGTGGCGAACCAGTACATGGATTGGATTATCCTGTTATTCATGGGTGGCTTTATCATTGCCGTCGCGGTTGAAAAGTGGAATCTGCACAAACGCATTGCGCTCAATATTTTGGCAGTCGTGGGCGGCCAACCCCATCGCCTGGTGCTAGGCTTTATGCTTGCGACGGGCTTTCTTTCGATGTGGCTGTCCAATACTGCAACCGCGCTGATGATGATGCCCATGGGCATGTCCCTGATTCTACTGTACGAAGAGCTGAACGCAGGGGCAGTGCAGCGCGGTGAAACTGTGGATGCCAGAGCACCCAATTTTTCCCTGACCCTGCTACTGGGAATTGCCTATTCTGCGTCGATTGGTGGTTTCGCTACCCTGATTGGCACACCACCCAATGGCGTGCTGGTGACTCAGTTACCCCAGCTATTTCCAGAGGCGCCTGACCTGACATTTTCTACCTGGATGATGTTTGCCTTGCCCATGAGTGCGGTTTATATGGTGCTGGCTTGGTTGCTTCTGACCCGGTTGGTTTATCCCCTGCCTACTTCCACGCCCTTTAGCGGACGAGACTTTATCCACAATGAGCTGCGCAAACTCGGCCCCATTAGCGTCGAAGAAAGACGGGTGCTGGTGGTATTCGTCGCCTTTGCGGTTTTGCTAATAACGCGCAAGGAGCGTCTGTTTGGAGCTGAGGTTGATATATTCGGTTGGAGTTACTATCTGGATAATCTGCTCAGAGCCATGGGTTCGCAGCCAGTAGGGACTCTAATCGATGACGGTACTGTCTCCATCGGCATGGCGCTGACTCTCTTCATGATACCTGCTGGGAAGGCGATCGGCGGTAGACTGCTGGATTGGGATGATGCCAAGAAAATTCCCTGGGGCATCCTGCTGCTGTTTGGTGGTGGTCTTGCGATTGCAAAAGGATTTACAACTTCAGGCCTATCTGGCTATATCGCGGCCCAATTGCAGACTTGGCTGGGTGATGCGAGTCCGTTCGTTATCGTAGTGAGCACTGTGGGAATTATCACCGGTTTGACGGAGGTCGCCTCTAATACCGCAACGATTTCACTGTCGCTGCCGATAATGGCAAGCCTGTCCCAGGCTATCGAAGCGCACCCCTTGCTGTTGCTGATTCCGACCACTGTCGCTGCTTCCTGCGCGTTCATGTTGCCAGTTTCCACTCCCCCAAATGCCATAGTGTATGGTTCCGGGCGCATTCCCATCATGAAAATGGTGATCGCTGGAGTGTGGTTGGATGTTTTGTCTGTTGTCCTGCTAACTGCTTTTGTCTATACGCTCGGTCACCTGGCATTTGGGGTTTTGGACGGTTTTCCAGCCTGGGCTGCTCAATAATTCACCATTCGCGAGCCAGTTTCCGAATTAGGCACAATTCGCAAAATGCAGTTGCAGGTGGTTTGACCAAATCGCCTTTATGCTAATGTCTGATACAGGCTTTCGTGAAATATGCTCAAGCATAGAGATGTCGCTGGAGCCCAGGTAATCAGAGGCCTCTATGAAAAATCGAGTAACGAACCAATAAAAAGAAGCTGACTTCGGGCAACGCGCCTTTATCCTAGAATCACACGCTATGAATGATAAACAGCCTATCAAGGACATACAGAACGACCCCTGTCCTGCCGGCGACGACAATTGCCCTAACCTGTCAGAAGCAGAACGCCTGCGGGAAGAGGTCAAACAGTTGTCGGCTATGGTGCGCACGGATGAGCTTACCGGGCTGTTTAATTATCGCTATTTTTATCAGGCGTTGGGCCTGGAAATGGAACGTACCCGCCGATCCGGTCAGTCAGTTTGTTTGATTATGTGCGACCTGGACCATTTCAAGGATATCAACGATGTTCATGGGCATGAAGTCGGTAACTTGGTGTTAAGCCATGTCGCTGACTTGGTCCGCAAGACTATCCGTCGTCTTGATATTCCCTGTCGCTTTGGAGGCGAAGAGTTTGCCATTATCCTGCCCGATACCAAGCTCCGCCACGGCGTGCGATTCGCCAATCGACTGCGCCTTATTGTTGAAAACTCTCCGGTTAAATCTGGTGGCATGATGCTGGGAATCCAGGCCAGTTTCGGGGTAGACATTTACAAGCGCAGTGGCCATTTCACTGAAAGAGAATTCGTTGAAAGCGTTGACTCCTTTCTGTATCAGGCGAAGAGTGAGGGGCGCAACAGAGTTTGTCATGCGCCATACGCGAAGAAAGATGAAGTTCCCGTCGACGAAACAGATGCCTTGATTGGCGGAATTGATAAAGACGAATAGGCTACTGGCTGGATTCTAAACCTCACGCGCAAGATGATACAGTATCGCTGCTGTTGCCCCCCATATTCGATACTCACCATAGTTTAGTTCCAGCACGGCACGTTTTTCATTTTTGTAGTTAACGTAGGCATGCTGATAGGCATCAGGATCAAGCACCAGATCCAATGGTGCTTCAAAGATATCTGCGACCTCAATTGGGCAGGGCACAAATTCCAGGTCTTGTTCTATCAACCCCACAACGGGAGTGACTCGATACCCTGATGGCATGGCCATCTCACCTATGGGCCCAAGCACTTCAACATGCTGGGGGTGTAAGCCAATTTCTTCATGGCTCTCTCTGAGCGCAGTAGCAGCCTCATCGACATCCTGTGTTTCAGCTGTGCCACCCGGCAGGCTGATTTGACCGGGGTGACTCTTCAAATTTGCAGAGCGAACCGTCAGCACTATGTGGCTTTCAGAATCGGCGTTAACTCGGGTCACAGGAATTAATACGGCAGCCCTGCGTAAATTTTTCCGGTCCTTGTCTGAGAGTCGATTCACCGACTCATCCGGATGTGCAATGGGTTGCTGCACTTTCGCTTTCTCACTTTCAAAGAATTGGAGCAAATCTTCGAAGCGCTGTGATGATTTAGTAGGAGCCATATTTATCCTGTCGGCATAAAAGTTAAATATATAAAAATGCCGGCACAGGCCGGCATTTTTACTAAAGATTAGCCCGAACAGTGAGTTGGGCGCAGGGCTCCGCTTACAGGAAGTCCCACTGCACAGCAAGGAACGCACGGGCTTCTTGACCTGGGAAGTATCGATCACCGGTGAAGGTTGTCCAATCGGCGCGCTCAGCATACAACTCGTTGGTTAGATTGAGCACATTCAGGGAGACCGTCACGTCTTCGGAGAAACGATATTGTCCACGCAGGTTGAGAAGGTCGTGGCCTTCATATTCTGCGGTGTTTTCCGGGTTGGTGTAGTACTCGCCCATATTGGCCCATTCCAGTTCCAGCGTTGTGCTGGCAAGGGGCTGCCAGATTAAACGTAAGTTTCCAAACAGGTTGGGAGAGGTGTCGATATCATTACCCTTAATATCAACGCCGCCAGAGATGATTGAGTTCTCGTAAGTGTGCTTGGCAAAGTTAGCCACGCCGCGTATCGACAAGGTGTCGGTAAGCGAATGACCGTAGCTCACTTCCAGACCCTGGTGCTGGGTGTTGCTGCCATTCAGGTTTTCGCGCGAGCTGTTGGTGATGATGCCGTTATCCTTGTTCATGCGATACAGGCTAACTGAGTAATCCCAGTTCAGACCTGCCCCGTTGACAGCGATTTCATAGCTATCCAACTCCACCGATTCCAGATCCGCTACCGTTTGGGCGTTCTGCAGTCGGTACAACTCAGTCGCCTGGGGTGCGCGAAAGCCGCGCTGCACCCGTAGCTGCAGGTTCGCATAGTCGCTTAGGGTGTAGCTTAGTCCCAGCTTTGGAGAGAGGTTAGTGAAGCTGTCGGCACGATCAGATGGACGGTTGTAGCGGCAACCGAAACGACAGGGGACGCCAAACTCATTGGTGCGGCCGTCTATCATCAGGTTGTCATATTCGTAGTCCACGTCTTCCAGTCGCAGTCCCAGAGAGAGTTCCCAGCCGCTAGCGAAAGACTGCTCATAATTAACGAACGCTGCGAGCTGACGCGCTTCCACTTCGAAATCGTAATGCCGTCCCTGGGGGATGGAATTGCGGAGGAAGAAAGAGCCTTGAGTAGGGTTAGGCTGGTACTGCAGCAGTTGCGCGCTGGTGTCCTCTAAGTCCATACCAATGGCAAGCACCGCGCCGTTATCCAGGGTTCGATACCCGGCGCCCTGAAAACCCAGGGTGGTGTGCTGAAAATCTTCAACGGGTTGGCCCGGCAGGAAGTGCTGAATGAAATTCATGTTCACTTCACGCCAGTATGGAGTAAAGACAAACTCCCAGTTTTCGTTCTGGTGAGAGATGGTAGTCCAGACCCGGTGGTTCTTGCTGTCGCGATAGGCTCCAGGATTTGGATTGCGTTTGCGGAGATCTCCGTCCTTGTAGACATCAGTACCAACGATGTAACCGGCGGTTTCCTGATTTAGATTGATCAAAGTGAATCCGCCGTCAATCTCAGTACCGCCTCCTGCATCGTAGTTGTATAGCCAGGACAGCTTTTGCTGGTCGAATCCTGATTCTTCCTGATAGCCTTTTTCGTTAACGCCATTAACCAGGAATAGTTGTTTGAAGTTCCCATTTTCGCTGCCTAGCCTGGCGTTGCCACGATAGGTGCCGCGCGGTCCTTTTTCCAGGCGCAGGGATTTAGCTTCGCCTGGTTCTGGAAGTACAACATTAATCAGTCCGTGCACGGCATTCGATCCCCAAAATGCGCTGCCCGGTCCGCGCACCACTTCGATGCGGTCTGCGCTCTCGGAGTGGGTGTCGAACATTTCGTTGACGTTACAAAATCCGTGTGAGCGAACAGGTATTCCATTTTCTGCAACCAGGAAGGCGCCACATGCACCTGCTCCCGTAAAGACTGGGGAGCGGATCGCAGCCAGGCTTTCCTGGCCATTGTTGCGATGAATGTTTACACCCGGCAGGCGGTTCAATGCCTGTTGGTAATGCATCTGCGCAACGCGGCTGAGTTCTTCAGCGCCAATGACCGAAACTGCAGCGTTTAGATCCGCCAGTCCTTCGGATCGACGAGATCGGGATATCACCTCAATCTCTTCGATTGCTTCAATGCCTGCGGTCGATTGTGCCAGCACAGGCATCGCGCCCAAGGTAGTCACTGCTGCAATGCTGGATGCTACTATCTTACGAATCATGTTTACTTCTCTCCGTCTATGCGGACTGTAGTCACGATTATTGATTTTTTGCCTCGTAAAGTGGCCGGGAGGTGCTTTCTTGCAGTCCTGTTAGTTTTGGCTCCTTACAGACATATCTTTATGTCGTGGGAGCCACAGGTTTTAGAATTCTCGCTCGATCAGGATCGACGAGATTCATCAAGCCGTGGCGGTCGGCGTTGGTAAGGGATGATAGCATGAAAGTCACGCTGTTTCCCTCCGCCAGGGTGTTTTGCACGACCTGGAGAGACCGCGTAAACTAGGATCAAAAGCCGTTGGTTGGCGTTTATGACACTTTGTTGCGAATTTTGGGGCCCGCTTGGCTAATGCCGGGACCGCGCAAGAGAGTAGGATTTGGGGGCAAGCGATTAAAACTCGAATAACAGAGATGCTGGGCATCGCTCATCCCGTGGTGCAAGGCGGCATGCAGTGGGTCGGCGTGGCTGAGCTGGCCTCGGCAGTTTCAAATGCTGGCGGTCTCGGCATTCTGACCGGTCTTACCCAGCCTACGCCAGATGCACTGTCGCGACAAGACAGACAAACCTTTTGCTGTCAATCTGACAATTTTGCATACGATCAAGCCAGTGCCCTATGAAGACTATGCCCAGGCTATCGTCGATTCAGGCGTAAAAATTGTGGAAACAGCCGGCCGCAACCCGGAGCCCTTTCTGCCGCTGTTTAAATCTGCCGGCATCAAGGTGATTCACAAATGCACCTCGATTCGTCATTCCCTGAAATCCGAGAGCATTGGTTGTGATGCGGTGAGCGTCGACGGGTTTGAGTGTGCGGGGCACCCGGGTGAAGATGATGTTACCAATCTGATCTTGCTACCACTCGCGGCGCGACGACTAAAAATCCCTTTTGTCGCCTCCGGTGGTCTCGGTGATGACAGGGGTCTTGCTGCGGCACTAGCCCTCGGCGCCGACGGGATCAATATGGGTACGCGCTTCATGGTCACAGAAGAAGCGCCTATCCATACTAAAGTGAAGCAGGCTATGGTAGATGCAAGCGAACTTGATACCGCGCTGATTTACCGTACCTTGAGCAATACCGCGCGAGTATTCTAGAACAGTATTGCAGAGCATGTGTTGGAAATAGAATCCCGGCCCGGTGCGACCAGGTTTGAGGATATCCAACCCTTGGTGCAGGGTGCCAAGGGCAAGGAACTTTTTGCAGAGGGAGACCTGGAACGAGGTATCTGGTCTGCAGGTATGGTAGTTGGTTTGGTCGATGATATTCCAAGCTGCGAAGAGTTGATTCAACGAATCGTAGCGGATGCTGAAGAGATTATTAGCGATCGGCTGGCTAAGGTATTGCAGGCCTTATTGGCATAACTGAATAGGGATTGATTGATGCAAGTTAAAAATAAAGTAGTGGTGGTAACAGGCGCTGCAAGCGGTATTGGTCGCGCGCTGTGTGAGCGATTCGCAAAGGAAGGAGCCAGGTCTGTGGTTGCGTCCGATGTCGATACAGTGGGGATAGCGGAAACGATCGCGCGCATGGGAGATGACACTGACGCTGTTGGTATTCCCTGTGATGTCGGTGATGAAAAATCCGTCAATAGACTGGTCCAGGAAACGCTCAAGCGCTTTGATCAAATCGACCTGTTCTGTGCCAATGCTGGCATATTCACTGCGGGTGGCGAGGAGGTTTCCATCGAGGCTTGGCAAAAAATATGGGATGTAAATGTTATGTCCCATGTTTTTGCAGCTCGCGCCGTACTGCCCGGTATGCTGGAAAGAGGAGAGGGCTATCTGCTGAACACTTCATCCGCTGCTGGTCTGTTGAGTCAAGTTGGTTCGGCGCCCTACTCTGTCACCAAACACGCAGCAATCGGATTTGCCGAGTGGCTCTCTATCACTTATGGCAAGCGTGGCATCAAGGTTTCCGCCTTGTGTCCACAGGCCGTGCGGACTGCCATGACCGCTGGCTCTGAGGGCGGCGGCGTTGCGGGACTGGACGGTATGCTGGAGCCAGAACAACTTGCCGACACTGTGATTGAAACCCTGGCAGAGGAGAGCTTTCTGGTATTGCCGCATCCGGAGGTGCTAACTTACATGCGACGCAAAACTGAAGATTATGATCGCTGGCTTGGCGGCATGCGTCGGCTCCAGGAGCGTTTCGAAGATGCCTATAAAGCGCGCGCTGAGGCAGATGCAGCGAACGATGAGAAAAACCAGTCGGAATAGAGGCTGGCAGGTTGGCAGGCAAAGGTTGGTTCCATCGCAACTCTCGGTTGTATTCAGCTTGGCGGAATTCAGGAATGCAGTTAAATAGCACGATGTCGCACGCAGCGGCAGTTCTCAAGGTTTTACGAATCGGCATACTTTGTTATTTGTCAGGTTTCTGCATGGGGCAAGCAGCAGCGCAGGAGAGAATTGAGCTAGGCGATGGCAGTCATCTCAATGTGTTTATTGTGAAGCCATCGGAAACCACAACCGAGCCTGGCCAATTGTTGATATTAATGGGTGGTGGCCCCGGCAATGTGTCTATTTCCCGCGATACGTCTGTGTGGTTGGGCAGTGAGTTCGCGCAGCGTGGCTGGTGGGTCGCGGTGCCCGTCTCACCGAATAATCGCGCTTTCCGAGGTTTTGAAAATAATCAGAAAATTGCTTTGCTGATTGAGGCCCTGCAGCAGCGCGCTGACGTGGCGGCAGGTAAAACCCTGCTGGCCGGAATCTCAAATGGTGGTATTTCGGCATTGGAAATTGCGCGACGTAATCCGGAGAACTACCTTGGGGTGGCAGCGGTTCCCGCAATTTCTTCATCTGCCTTCGACAACAAGCCATTAGCAGGATTTCCGATCTACTTGCGAATTGGTGGAGAAGATCAACTGGGCTGGGCGGATCGCTTTGATGAAACTGTGGCAGCATTCACCGACGCTGGTGTAGATCTGGATGCTGCAATTCTGGATAGTGCGCCCCATATGTTTCGAATGAACTGGGAGTCACTGGACGCCTGGCTGCAAAAAGTAACTACGCAGTAAATACTTGCTGCAGTTAACCGAAATTTCTAAAGTGGAGTAAATAATGAAAAAACTCAAACTGAGCGCAATTGCCTCATTTATCCTTGCCATGATCCTGCATACTTCGGTATTCGCAGGGCCTCCCGCGACTATTGATCAACTTGACTGGATGACTGGTAACTGGGCTGGACAACTAGGGCCCAATCAACTGGAAGAGAATTGGATTGCCAGTGAAGGTGGTTCTATCGCCGCCATGGTGCGGATGACCGGCAGTGGCGCCACCAGTATGTTTGAGATGATCACCATCGAAGAAGTTGATGGTTCATTAATGCTCAACATCCAGCAGTGGGATCCTGGCTTTCAGTCCCGTACTGAAGGTCCCCAGACCATGGAGCTTGAAGAAATTACTGCAAACAGCGTGAAATTCCGAGCGGTTACTGAAGGTGGAATGTCTACGCTTGGATACAGCCATCCTGATGCTGAGACTTTTATTATTCATGTGGGTCGTCCAGATGGAGGCGTGCTTGATATCTCCTTGAAAGCGCGCAGTATCTGGTAAATAGATTTATTATTGGGTTTTAAAAAAGAGGCCATGAGCCCCTTTTTTATTGCTTAGAAAAAACGCAAGCGGGCTGGATGCTTGGCGCTGCTCTGGCGGTATGTACGCTAGGTGGGCCATGAATTCTCTGAATTCTACCTGTGAGTGCTTGGTGCGCACTCATAGCGGCAGATACAGGTGTCACCCGTTTTCGGAGGTAAGTCTTTGTCGCAGCGCTCGCTTTGGGGTTTGGTTTGAGCCCGGTGTTCAGGCGTTGTTGAGCAGTTCAACCCAATTCCCATCAGGATCGGCGACAATGGCGATCGTGACCCCGTTGCGAATAGTCTTGCTCGGCACTACGATTTTCACGCCTGCGGCCTCGAGTTTATCCATTGCTCCCGGTAGGTCCATCACATGAATCGTCCAGTAACGGTAACCAGTGGCGCCACGGATGCCGCCAGGCGCAGCATTGACCTCCGGCTTGGGATCGGTTTCGATAACTTTGATGATGCTGTCACCAGCCTTGAAGCGATGCATAACGCCACCACCGGGCATATCTATAACCGCCTCAACTTCTAATTCGAGCAGGTCGCCATAGAAGGCGAGCATGGGCTCCAGGTTGTTGGTAATGATTCCCAGGTCTATTGCTGATTTTTGTACTCTCATAATGAGTCTCTAATTATGGCCTCTCAATTCAGCCTTGGATTCCAGCTTCTTGCTTTGGCCTTTCGATTCAATATTGGCGCGGAGGCCGGGATTGCTGCGCTTGCTTGGTAGCCCAGCAATCCCTGCATCAGGTCGCTTCTCTAGCTGTTCTTAAAGTAGTTCTTCAAGCCGCTCCCATGATCGCTTTGGTCTCCAGGAATTCTTCAAATCCTTCGATGCCCCATTCACGGCCATTTCCTGATTGCTTGTAACCACCGAATGGAGCGGTGAAATCGGGTCCAGCGCCGTTCAGATGCACATTTCCAGTACGCAATTGCAGGGCAACTGCCTGGGCGTGGGCGGGCTCTCCCGAGACATATCCAGACAAGCCGTAATCGGTATCGTTGGCGATCTTCACGGCATCAGCCTCGTCTTCGTAGCCAATAATAGAGAGTACCGGGCCGAAAATTTCTTCGCGTGCGATTGTCATGTCGTTACTGACATTGGCAAAGACAGTAGGCTGCACGTAGTAACCCTTGTCCAGGCCGTCGGGGCGGCCGGGGCCGCCGGCGATCAACTCGGCGCCTTCTGCAATGCCTTTCTCTATCAACCCCTGAATCTTGTTGTACTGCAGCTCGCTGACCACGGGACCGAGCCTGGTGGTTTCCGATTGTGGATCTCCCACCGTGGCTTTCGCAGCAGCTACCTTTGCGACCTCAATTGCCTCAGCCATGCGTGCTTTGGGCACCAGCATTCGTGTCGGCGCGTTACAGGATTGTCCGCTGTTACCGAAGCACCCGGCTACGCCACCCGCGACAGCTCTGCCAAAATCGGCGGCGTCATCGAGAATGATATTGGCAGATTTCCCTCCTAATTCCTGGGTCACACGCTTGATGCCGTCTGCTGCCGCCTTGGCGACTTCCCTGCCGGCGCGGGTCGAACCCGTGAAAGACACCAGGTCGATTTCAGGGTGGGCGGAGATCGCGGCTCCCACTGAGGGGCCGTCACCGTTGATCAAATTAAAAACACCGGCTGGTAACCCAGACTCAGCGATGATTTCAGCCAGGATGTAGGCGCTAACTGGCGCTATTTCACTGGGCTTCAGCACGATTGTGCAGCCCGCGGCGATGGCTGGTGCCACCTTGCAGGCAATCTGATTGAGTGGCCAGTTCCAGGGTGTGATGAAGCCGCAAACACCCGCGGGCTCCTTGATAATCCTGGTGGTGCCGCGGATTTCTTCAAACTCAAAGTCATCAAGGATCTTGAGTGCGGTCATGAAGTGACCCATGCCGCTGCCTACCTGCGCTGTTTTCGACAGCCCCATTGGCGCGCCCATTTCCGAGGAAATGGCGATTGCCATCTCTTCGCCGCGGGCCTTGAGTCCGGCGATAATATTGCTCAGCACGGTCTTGCGCTCTTCGATGCTGGATTGGGACCAGGCGGGAAATGCTGCGCGTGCTGCTGTGGCGGCCGCATCTACATCCTCTGAAGTGCCCATGGCGATGGTGGCAAAGGCTTCTTCAGTGGCGGGATTAATGACTTCGAGGATAGGCCGGCTTGGCTCTATCCATTCGCCGTTGATGAAGAACTTGTTGTATGCCGTAGTCATGTAGATGCTCCTGTTGCTGCAAGTTAGATTGGATTACACTGCGGGGCCCAGAGTATAACCAGATTCACATTCGCCTAGAAGTAGGAGCTGCATTGGGAATTCAACGCGCAGTTGGCAGCCGTTTGGCATCATTCCTTAGCAAGACGCTGCCCGGGTATCGCCGTCACGACGCTGTTTCGATTGAGGCTATAGCAGCCGTACTGCTGCCGGGTGACGTGGTGCTGGTTGAGGGTGGCACCCGAATCAGTATCGCCATTAAATACCTGACCCAATCCTCGTGGTCTCATGCCTGCCTGTATGTGGGTGAATGTGGAGGCAGCGCCAGCCAGCCTAATTTGCTGGAAGCTGACCTGCAAAACGGTGTGCGTCTGGTTGCCCTTGAGCACTATTCGGAATTTAATCTGCGCATCTGCCGACCTGTCGCCCTCAATGAGCAGGATCAAGGGAGATTAATCGCCTACGCGAAGTCCAAGCTGGGTCATCAATATGACTTGAAAAACGTGGTCGATCTGATGCGTTACCTGATTCAGAAGCCGGCTGTGCCGAATCGCTATCGTCGTGCCATGATCGGACTGGGCAGCGGCGAGCCAACCCGGGCTATTTGCTCTACACTGGTTGCTGAGGCTTTTCAGTCCATCGACTATCCGATCTTGCCTATTCGTGGCCAGGATACTGGAGTCGAAGGTGAGGTTCCGGTATTTTATAGGCGCCATTTCACACACTTTGCGCCCAGAGACTTTGATCTGTCTCCTTACTTTCAAGTAATCAAGCCAACCCTTGAGCATGGGTTCAACTACAAGCAGTTGAAGTGGGGTGATAATGCCGAGGCTGTTTCGGCGGACAATCCAGAATAGATGGCCGCGCGCCTGCAGCTAGATCACACCCATCAGCTGATTGAAAGCGGCGTCAAACTGCGGGTCGTCGCGTCTGGAATCGAATAGCGGAAATTCGATGACTGTTTCCGGTGCCAGACCACTTTCCTCGAACACCTCCCCATCGACGAGGGTTTGTGTTGCTGGCTGATATTCGGCGGTCTTGGTGGACCGGTCGAGCATATAGCTGCCAATTCGGCCCGGCGTAGGCTTACCCATGGTAACTATGCGCTCCAATTTACCCAGCTCATGGGCTAATAACTCTGGACCACCTCGCGTCCGCGCGTTTACCAGTACCGCTAGAGGACGTCGAAAGGCCTCGCCGGGAAGATCTTCGAGGCTTGAATTAATGGTTTTCAGCCAGCCCTGGGGCCGATCTAATTTCATGCGGGCACCAGCAGACAGGGCCAGCTCCAGGTGTTCACGATCGACAAAACCGAAACTATCTCGCAGGTCCAGAATGATGCCATCGCATTGCGCTAATTCTTCGAATAGCCGCTGAGTGCTGATCAAGTCATTGCTGCTCCGACTCAAGGCCCACAAATGCACATAGCCGACTACTTTGTTACCTGAGTTAAATTGCTGCGCGCTGGCAACACTGGCGGTGCGGAAACTGTCGTACAGATTTTCGTAAATCGGGGTAACGGTAACTGTGAGAGGGGTGCCGTCGCGATTAATACTCAACTTGCTCGGCACAGGAGTCGTCTGTTTCGCGCCGCTTGAACCTGCGCTTGGATTGAAGCTTCTTACCGGATGGAAGGGCTGACCATTGGCCGTCGTAATAATGTCACCCCGATTCAGGCCAGCCCTGTGCGCAGGGTAGCTTTCCAGCACGCTGGTGATCAGGAAGCCGTCTGCGCTTTGCTGACCCTGAATGCCAATGTGATTAAGGGCCAAGCGCTGTGTTGATGACGGCGCATTGAAGGCCTGGACCAAAAAATAATCCAATTGCTGCGGCGTCACGCGCTGACTATCGCGACTTTGAGCGGTGAAGTCTTGCCCGTGGATTAGCGCAGGGATTGCGACCCAGAGCAGGGTTAGTATGATTCTGGCCACAGTGTGCATCGTCTAGCTCGCAATCTCTATGGCTCGCTTTGCGGCTGGTCTCTCATAGTGCCGATTGCGCAATGCGACAAAGTGCTCAGGCAGCTCAAACTCAAAGCGAATGGCCCAGTTAAAGGTTTGCGCCAGCAGAATATCAACTAGGGTGAAGCTATTGCCCAAGGCAAACTCAGATTCTGGCAGCAGATGATCCAGGGTTGTTACAGCCTTGGCGAATTCAAATTTTGCTGTTTCAAACATCTCGGGAATGCGCTGTTCCTCAGGCAAGGCGAACATGTGCTTGCCCTTGCTCCAAAGAGGTTGTTCCAGTTCCGCCAGAACGAAACAAGCCAACTCATCAAGCCTGGCGTACACGTCCATACTCGCGTTGGGCAACAGGCCGGATTCTGGCGCGCAGCGGGCGATGTAATAAAGAATGGCAACTGACTCGGTTAGCACAAGCTCATCGTTCACCAGCGTCGGTACCTTGCCCTGGGCGTTCAGCTTCAGGTAGTCAGGATGCTTGGCGCTGTCAGGCTCGGCCGGGTCAGTACGTAGCTTGGCAGCGATATACTCATAGGGTAGGCCGGCTTCTTCCAGCGCCCAGAGACATCGAAATGAGCGTGATTGCCCGAATCCATAGAGTTTAATCAAGAGCTCTTCTCCCAGCACATATGCAAATTATTCGGTCCAAGAAAAATGGCGCGACCGGTGGAGTGACGATCGCGCCATTTTAACTGTTCCCTACTGGTGTTTCCTGCCTGTCGACTAGTCTATTGCGAAGCAATAGAAATAACCGTTGCCGCCGGTGCCTACCAGATCTTCCTGGCTGCAGCCTCGGGAGCCATGCGCACTGTTCCAGGAGGTTGGATTCTGCCCACCGCCGGTGCGATCGAAATGGCCAACATGGGCAGTGCCAGAACCACTGCTGGTCCAGTTACTGCAGCTGTGGTTGGAGCCATCCTCCACTTCGCGACCATCGAGAGTTGAGCCAGTGAGAATATCGTGCTGATTGGGTGAATCGCCTCGACCATTCACGGTGTCGCCGTTTTCAGTCAGAGCGGTTTGCTTATTCAGGTTGTTGCTGGCGCTGTGGAGATTGTTGATATTCTCGGCGACCTGCACACCATTGACGTTGTACCAGGGGCCGAAACCGATACGGTTGCGCGCATCGACGGCAGGAGAGCTGCCATCGGCATGGGCACTGAGATAAGCGCGCCAGGTTTTGCCGCGAGAACCTGCGGCTTCTGCCAGTTGCTGACAGTGCGCATCGGCAGCGGCGAGTCCACCGAGGTCGGCACCATTGCCGGAACCCACGCTAGTGATGAAGAAACTCATTTCGTTTTGCTGAGAGTTCACCGTCGTTATTGAAGCGGCAGCCGCGATGACTGCTGCAGAGGTAAATATAAGGGCCTTTTTCATTGATCTTCTCCGTAATTTTTATTGTCTTGGTTGTACTAAGTTTGGCGCTTACTCAGGGCAGCGCCATGGCAGTTAGCGTGCTGCCGGTTTGCAGAATGATGTATTGCTTGCCGTCGTGTACCCAGGAGCTCATGCCATAGCGGGTGGCCGCAGGCGCTTCAACCCGAGCGACTTCTTCGCCGCTGCTCTTGTCGAGGGCAAACAGGTGCGGGGTACCGTCGCTGGTGATATTGCTATACACAAGCATGGTGTCGGTGACCACCATCTGGCCGACAGCGCCAGAGCCGGTGTTGCCGATATCCAGCCCCTCAAGGGAGGGTAAATTCTTGATGCGGTCAGGCGTATAGCCAGCGGGGATCCACCACAAGTGCTCGCCGCTGTTCATGTCTATGGCAGTAATGCGGCTGTAGGGTGGCTTGAATACCGGAATGCCCGCCGGATGTCGCGGTGGTCTGCTGCTACTGGCTGCGGCGTAGCGAGAAAGAGTCACGCCGGTGGGTGCTTCATAGTAAGTGTCAGCTTCCTCACCCGTCACCAGGAAGCGACTGCCACAGTTGTAGCGCGACATGACATACATGACACCGCTTTCAGGGTCTGCCACTGGTGGGTGGGTAATATTTACCGAGCCCGAGGGGCACATAAGCGCGGCGATCTTGCCTGAAGGATGGCCTCTCTGAATGGGGGGGTTGAAAACCGGTCCCATAGTATATTCCGCTACTGCGGCGAGGGCCTGCTGCTTGATCTCAGGCGTGAAATCCGCCAATAAATCTTCACTGGAACCTACATATTCAAATGGTGCTGGCTTGGTGGGAATTGGCTGAGTTGGAGAGAGCTGTTCCCCTGGCACGGTGCTGGCTGGCATCGGCACTTCTTCGATGGGCCAGACCGGTTCACCGGTTTCACGATTGAATACATAGGTATAACCCTGTTTCGTGGCCTGTGCCACGATGGGAGTAGACCCCTGATCAGTCTCAACATCCAACAGAATGGGCGCAGTGGGTGTGTCGTAGTTCCAAATATCATGATGCACCAACTGATAATGCCAGGCGCGTTCGCCGGTGGATGCGTTCAAAGCGATCAGGCTGGTGCTGTAGAGATTGTCCCCGGGATGATGTCCTCCGTAGTAGTCGATGGTGACTCCGTTGGTGGGGATATAGACTAGATCTAATTCCGGGTCCGCTGAGATTGGGGCCCAGGATGAAATATCTCCGGTGTACTGCCAGGCATCATTTTCCCAGGTCTCATGGCCGAACTCGCCGGGTCTTGGAATGACGTTGAACTTCCATTTAAATTCGCCAGTACGGGCGTCGTATCCAAGAATGTCACCAGGTACGTTCTCAATGCGGGACTGGTGGTAACCCTGCTCGGCGGAATTACCGACCACAATTGTGTCATTGACAACAATGGGTGGTGATGAGGCGGTAATATAGCCACGCTCAAGCGGGATACCCTCGTAGGGATCATAGGGGTGACCAAGATCCTTTAATAAATCCACAACACCGGTTTCGGGAAAGCCATCGATGGGCACTGGCTCGCCAAACCCTTCTAAGGGTCTGCCGGTTTCAGCATCCAATGCGGTAAGGAAAAAGCCTGGGGAAATTGTGTAGATGACGTCGCGGCCATCAATATTGGCGTAGCCAATGCCTTTGCCGTAATCCGCCCGCATGGAGTATTCCCAGCGGCCGGTATCGGGCTCTCGATAGGACCAGATAGTGGCACCAGAAGTCGGATCAATTGCGACGACATGACGGCGCGCACCGGCAACGGTATAGAGCCGGCCATTGATATAACTTGGCGTTGATCGACCGCTCTGGGCCTCAAAGCTCGCGCCGTTCCATTCCCAGGCAACTTCGAGATCAGCGAAGTTTTCTGGCGTGATTTGATTGGCTGGCGTAGAGCGGGTGTGGGCAAAGTCATTGCCCAGAGTCGTCCATTCAATTGTTTCCTGTGCGCCAAGCGAAATCGGCATGCACAGCGCGAGAGCAGCAAGGAAAGCGAGGAGGAAATTAGATAATAGATTTCGGGTGATTCTTCTCATTTTAGTTACCCCAAGAGGTTGACCTGAGCCCGGTTCAAGCACGGCGCTGAAAGCAGGCAATTCACAACAGTTCGAGATTAACCCAGCCATCGGCCCTTGTCATTGGTACAAAGCTGCAACAAATCCGCTGAGCCCGCAACTGGTCGCTTTCCCCTGCGTTATTCAGGAATTTTCTGACACGCAGCCAGCGGAACGGTGTTGTGTCGCTGCATTGCCAGCTAGATTTTGGGCTATTACCATTACTGGCACAAGGGAAGGGCTTGTGACTCTAATCACTCCAATGTGCCGGAATCCCTGGCTTCCTGCCAACTGCTTGAGTAAATTATTGACGATCGGAGGTGGCTTGGACGGTTTCGCGTCGGCCACTGTGAAAATTTCCAGCAATACAAGCCAATGCATCAATCGAGGAGGCTATAGTGACGAAATTATCAGTTCTGTTTGCAGTCTCGCTGAGCACGGTATTCGCGCCGCAAGTTTTGGCTCAACCCGCAATGCTTCGAGACAACACCCTGACTATTCCCCAGGCCGCTTCTTTGGATGGCGATAGCCCAGTCTATTACGCGAATGTACAGCTTAATGCCAATTCAGATGGCAGTCTCACGGTGATTGGAGGCGAACAGCAGAATTTGATGGCGGTAGATACGGTGCAAATCATGCTCATGGAGTCGTTCCCGGTGCAGGTAAGTGCGACGGTGAGTGGCAACAAGTCTGTCCCCTGCGTCAATTTGCTGCCCGCTGCTGTTTCACGCAAAGACAGTGTCTTTACCGTGGTGATGGCAGAGACTGTATTGGGTCCGGCGGAGACTTGCATTGCCGTGCTGGAACCATTTGAAACCAGTGTCAGTCTGGACGTGCTGGGGCTGTCTGCGGGTACTTACACAGTTATCGTCAATGGCGTAAGTGCTGAGTTTACTCTCGATTCGGATAATGTGGGGCCTAAGTAAACCCTTAATGGAAGAAGCATGAAGGTCCTTGGGGGATACTAAGACGCTTTGAGATTCACACGGGTGTTCACTTTAAGCCCATGCAGTCCCCATGCGAACCACCAGAGCACCGCTCGCTGCAGCAAATTATGTCTAGGATTAATTCCGGGCTGCGCTACCAGACCTAATTCCTTGGTTCCGCTTTAATTGGTTTTTTTCACTTGTGCGCTGGTAAATCTGATTTTCATTATGCGACACTCGGAGCGTGTGAAGAGCTGTCTGGCTTCGTATTTCGCGATCACCAGGACTCAAGTCCCAGCGCAACACCCTCCAGGAGTGAAATCTATGCACAATAATAAATTGATACTGGCTTTTTTGGGTATTGCGCTCATGAGTCCCTTGCTACATGCGCAGACTATGTCCGAGCAGCAAGTCGATGGGCTGTTCGAGTCGCTTTCTAATTGGGGGCGCTGGGGCGAATCTGACCAGAAGGGCACGGTAAATCTCATCACCCCTGAAACTCGCGTTGCAGCAGCGCAGTTGGTTCGGTCCGGGGTTTCCGTTTCCATGGCCCATGAAGTTCTAGAAGAAGCGGCTGCGGACAACTTCAGCCCTTACGACCACCGCATGACTTCGATTGGCAGTAGCCCTGGTCCCTGGTCCGGTGATTTTATTGGGGTGTCCTACCATGGCTATGCCCATTCACATCTCGATGCTTTATGTCATCGCTTCCAGTTCGGCACCATGTACAACGGTTATCCCGAGGATGAAGTCACCGAGGAAGGCTGCGGCCAACTTGCCATTACGGCCTTTGAAGAAGGTGTTTTCGGTCGTGGCATTGTGATGGATTTCCCGCGTCTGCGCGGTGTGGATTGGTTGGAAAATGGTACCGCCATCACCACGGATTGGCTTGACGAATGGGAAGCGCAAAACAATATTCGGGTTGGCGCAGGTGATATTGTGCTGATTCGCACCGGTCGCTGGGCCCGCAGGCGAGCCCTGGGCCCCTGGAACCTGGCCGCAGATTCGGCGGGCCTGCATGCCAGTGCCGTAGCCTGGTTTAAAGCAAGGGATGTTGCACTAATTGGCAGTGATTCTGCCCTCGATGTAAAACCTTCTCAGGTTGAAGGCTACGACTCTCCGGTCCATGCCCTGGTGCTGGTGGCGCTGGGCATGCCTATTTTTGACAACCTGGATCTGGAGGCTGTTGCCGAGCAGGCCCAGCAGCAGGGACGAACCGAGTTTCTGTTTACTACAGCACCACTCCGGGTGACCGGTGGCACCGGCTCACCGCTCAATCCTATCGCGACTTTCTAATTGGGTGGCAAGCAGGTCCTGGCACAGAGTAATAAAGCAGTAAAGTGGTCAACTGTGCCAGCTAGATTCGATGCCGCTTGGAAGACCGCTATTCTGGGGTTATAAAGCCAGTTTTTCATGCGAGTGGCCAGCTTGCATGCCCATAAAACCAGTTTCTGATTCAGTCCAGATTCATTTGAGCCTGCGTATAAACTACTAATGTTGCTAGTATGTAGGCAGATGAAACGACGGCTAACGCTTTGCTTATGCAGATAATTTCAAGATTTAACTGTCCTGATTTGAACTTGCCGAGATGGTACCTGGCCGGGCTACTGGCCTGGTCTGCGGTCGCGGTCGCGCAGGTAGAGCCAACGGCAGCAGGCCTTGAGTCCCCAGCCGCGGCAATTGGCACGGAGGAGGAGCAAGCGGCCGCCGCTGCCGCTCGCGCCAAGGCAGCGCGTGAAGCAGAAGAGGCCGCGAGGCAGGAAGCCAGAATCAGGGAGCTTACACTGGAGCTGAGCCAGCGGCAGCAGGCCATCACCGACCTGCAGAGCGCACAGGGTGTGTATGACCCAGCGCTGATCGAAGCCCACGATGACATCGCCCGGCTGTACATTGAATTGGAAGACTATGGCAGTGCCGCGCAATCATTGAATGAAGCTCTACAGATTATCCGCATCAACACCGGCTTATACAGCGAGCAGCAGCGCCCGCTGATTGACCAACTCATTGACAATCATGCGCGCATGGAACAGTGGATCGAGGTAGATGACCTCGTTCATCTCGATCACCATATCAGCAGTCGCTTATATGCCCCGGTTGATTCCCAGTACCTGGACGCGGCTGAGGACTATGGTGAGTGGAAATTGCGGGTGCTGCGTGAAAACCTCTTGCAGCTAAACTCCCGCGGCCTGATGAACACGGCGGAGGATCTCAGCAGTTTCTACGGCCGTGTGCTGATGAATATTGAGTTTTCGGAGGAAGTAGAACCCGAAAATCTGGTCAGTTTGCTAAATGGCAAGTCGCGTGCAGATATGGCGCTGGCCAGAAACATCGCCAATACGCCCTATACCTATTTCCAGGGCACCGCCAATCGCTACGTCACCCAGCAGCGCTGTCAAAATCGGCGCAACGCTGCTGGCCAGCTGGTGCGGCAATGCGTCAAGGTGCAGGTTGAAAACCCGCGTTATCGCCAGTCTCAGCAGGAGGCCAAGCGCCTGGCGCTTTATCGCTACACCAACGAGATTGATCGAACCCTGGAGCGACTGCGTATGCTTCAGGACGGCAGTAATTCGCTCACTGCGGCGCAGCGGGCCGACCTGGAAACGCAGATCACTCAGCTGCAAATGGAGGCGTCTTCACTCCATCGCCGGCGCGGTGGATTTCGTTTCTAAGCCCACAGCAGGCTGCCTTAAAGCCCAGATTTTGCTGGCATTTTGCGGCTGGTCAGGGTAAAAAGAATGGGTTCGGTGCAGGACTCGCCGGGCATCAAAAACCAACTGGAGGACGTTATGTCTCACCTTGCCAAGCGCTTCTCTCAAGTTCTGCTGACAGCGGTCGTCGCGACAGTAGCACTGGGAAGCCAATTTGCGGCAGCCCTGGAAGTCGGAGATAAAGCTCCTGATTTTTCATTGCCTGCTTCAGACGGAAGTACCTACAGTCTCTCCCAATTTCTGGGTGAAAAGCCAGTAGTCATTGCCTTCTTTCCGAAAGCCTTTACCGGCGGCTGAACTATGCAATGTAAAGCGCTGCGTGACAGTGCCAGAGAAATTCAGAATTTCGACGTAGCATACTTTATGGCCAGTGTAGATACGCTGGAAGACAACACTGCCTTCGCGGCAGAACACGAAGCCGGTTTCCCGATCCTCGCCGACGAGAGTAAGGAAATGGTTGACGCCTATGGCGCGCTGATGGGAGCAGGATTTGCGAATCGCTGGACCTACTACATCGGAGCCGATGGCACGATCCTGAAGATCGATAAAGAAACCAATCCGGCCACGGCTGGACGTGACCTGGTGCAAACCATGGATGATTTAGGATTTCCTAAAAACTAGGGTTCACCACGCTTGAAGTGTGCAACACAAGGAAACCCGATGGCAGCAGTGTTATCGGGTTTTTCTTTGCGACAGGAAAACTTTTGCGGGCAGCGGGCGTCTAATCAAACCCTGGGTAATCATTCGGAACTGGTTGAGCCCCCCATGCCCCTGTGCCAGAATTGGCCGCTTTGAGAATAGGATAGCTTGCATGAAAAAGACCGGATTATTCGTTATTGCTGGTGTTGCGGTAGTGACCCTGCTGGGTCTGGTGTTCATCGCAGCGACTTTCGAAGCGCCTGAAGGTGGTACCACCACCGTGGTGCTAGCACCACCGGTGCAGCCCACCGTCACAGAATCTAATACCCCTGCGCGGGGAACCTCTCCGTCCAATAACAGCATCTTGCCTGAAATCAGAATTCAGCCGCAGACAGAACCGGCTGTTGCGGCGGCTTCCGATCCCATTGTTGAGCCGCCTCCAGTTGAAGTAACGATCGAAGACCCAGTCATAGAAGAGGCGCTGGAATCAAACACGATTCAGCTGCCGGCTTTGAATGCCAGTGATGTGTTTGTGTTCAATGAGTTGAGCGGCATCCCGAATGGAACGGCGGTCATTCGCCTGTTAGCGCAGGACCAGATAGTTCGCAAGTTCGTGGTGTTCGTTGAGAACGTCAGTCGTGGTGAGTATCCGCAGACTGGCGTTCCCTATAAAGCCCTGGGTGTAGAGATGCCTGTGCGCAATATCGATGACAATCTATTCGTCATGGAAGCCAGTGCCCACGAACGTTTCAACGAGATCGTGGATACCTTTACTTCACTCGATACTGATGCAGCCTATGC
Organism: Gammaproteobacteria bacterium UBA7449; assembly: GCA_002477465.1. GTDB lineage: Bacteria > Pseudomonadota > Gammaproteobacteria > Pseudomonadales > Pseudohongiellaceae > UBA9145. The sequence continues at coordinate 138,746 of DLPV01000042.1, forward strand.
GCTCTATCGCTTGCTCTCCCCGCTGTTCCAGCAGGCCTACGCCGAGATAGGTTTTCGTGACCGGAGTTTTGATGACACCTTGAGATCGGCTATCAGTAATGTGCTGCGCGCGGAAGAAATTGAGGGGCCTTTTCAATTAGTTAAACCTTCCGTCATGTATCTTTACGCCGATGCCAGCATCGAAAATTTACAGGAAGTGCATAAACTGTTAATTCGCATGGGCCCTGAGAATACAGCCAAGGTAAAAGCTAAGCTCGAGGATTTCAGCGAACGCCTCTAAACCACTATCAGGCCCTGACTCAGGAGAGATGCTGCCATGATAGATTCCGCGCTGGTCGACGTTAACTGGTTGGTCGAACATTTACAGGATGCCGAACTGGTAATTCTGGATGCTTCGGTACCGCCTGTTGTGCCGGGCTTTGAATCTATAAACAGCAAAGAAAATTTCGCGGCTATTCCTGGTGCCCGTCGCTTCGATTACGACAAGGAAGTTTGTAAGCCAAACAGCAGCCTTCCCCATATGATGCCAAGCCCTGAGCTGTTTCAGGAAAAAGTCAGAGAGATTGGTGTCAACCGGGATAGTACTATCGTTGTCTATGATGATGTAGGGCTCTATGCCAGCCCCAGGGCCTGGTGGATGTTCCGAGCCATGGGACATGACCAGGTCTATGTGCTAAACGGCGGCTTACCCGCCTGGATTGCAGCGGGCCTGGCCACCGCCGCCAGCTTGTCTTCGGCTGAAGCGCAAGGTGATTTCGAGGCGGAAGAGCGAATCAATCTATTTTGTGACTTTAACGTGGTGCTGGCGGCGACCGACGACAAGGCAAGCCAAATTATCGATGTCAGATCCGCGGGGAGGTTCAATGCTACGGCACCCGAACCGCGTCCCGGCGTCCGAGGCGGTCACATGCCCTCGGCCTGCAACTTGCCCTTCGCCAGGGTGCTGGATAACGGCAAGCTCCGTGACAGAGCGGAATTGCAGCAAATGCTGCAGGAATTGGCCAGCCCAGAGCAAAAAGTCATAAGCAGCTGTGGGTCAGGTATCACAGCTTGCGTAATGACCCTGGCAGCCTGGGAGGCTGGGTATCGGCAGCTTTCGGTTTACGATGGCAGTTGGGCGGAGTGGGGACTTCCCTCAAAGCTCCCAGTTGTACCCTAGATAGGTACTTTCCTTTAGAGGCAAGCTTGCGGAGTAATTGTCTGCTGCTGAGCAGAAAGAGCAGCGCAATATAACAGAGCCAATACCATGGCAGGTGCAGCAGTTTTTTTGATGGACTATTCACCTGCTCGACGACCCGGCTCGCGCTGCTCCCTAGCAAACCAATTGGTTAGTTGGGATTCAAGTGACATAAATCAGCCCGGCATCTTGAATTCATCGACGAAGTTCATGAAACCCTCGCTGTTTTCCGTACGCAAAGCCACGATCTCCTGATACTCGTCCGAGTTATACCATTCCTTGGCTTTATCCTTGCTGGGAAAACGCAGGACGATGGTCACATCAGCGCCACCCGCTTCACTTTTCTCACTGTTATAGTCTGCGACCAGAATTTCGCCACCATGGTTAAAAATAGTAGGGCCGACAACCCTGGGATAGGCTTTGTAAGCCTCTGGATTGGTGATGTTGTAGTTGGCAATTACATAGGCTGACATTAATTTCTCCTTGAAGTCCTGCATACCAGATGGCGCTGTCCACGTCTTATCACCGGTCGCCACGGCCATCTTCGATGGGGCAACAGGGAGTCTACCAGTTAAACTCGCTCAACAAACATGGCGTGTTTGAATTCGAGGTTGGGTGTCTATTCTGAGGGCCAGGCTATCAAAGACTTGCCAGAACACAATGAGGAAAGCTATCCCCAGGCCAATACTGCGTCAA
>DLPV01000042.1:140953-187499 GCA_002477465.1 Gammaproteobacteria bacterium UBA7449
TAACCCCTGGCTGTACGACTTGGCAACGCCTATCACTGACCTGGCCGGGTAGGGTCATCCGAGTTTCGCGTGAGCCCTACCATCTTCGAGAGGATGTGCTGAAACTCAGCCTGACTCATATCAATGTGTTCCAGCACTCTGCCATAGAGGGTAATCGTAGGCACATTGCGATCTTTGAACTCGTTCTGGGTCTGCATCAGGCAGTACAGCACGAGGCGCTCCTTGCGATTTAGGCCATCGCGCACGTCTGGCAGCAAGTCCAGTAGTTTATCGGAGTCATTCATGGGCTGGTGTCGTTGAGGATTCAACATCAGTATAAACAATTAGTAACCCTGAAATCTGCAGCTCGAAGGGAATTGCGGGGTGGAAACGGGCACTGCGTTAAATAGGAGATACAGGACTTGGCAAGCAGGCGGAATAAGAAGCCGATACTATGAGGCGTTAGGCCAGCCCGAGATTTTAAGGGAAGTTTGCCGTGCCCTCGAAGGCGCGAGCGTTATCGAGGGCACAGCGGTTTACTCATGCCGGAATAGGTGTTTAAGCAACCCGGTCTAGCGCTTGCATTCCTGACTGAATCGCCCTTGCATAAAACCTGCGATTCTCTGCCACTTGCGTCAGAGACCCAACGCGTCGCAGCTCCTGTTCGCCACAAACTTGTTCGGCGGCTTTGCGAATTTGCTTTTCTATTTCCTTGCGGCCCAATTCAGTGCGCGCATCTTCAGTTGAGAAAGTGATCTTGATCTTGTCTAGTGAAATCTCGGACTTCTCTACGTCGCCAAAAACCAAGGGGCTGAAGCTGTTGGCGATGGGCATAAAGGCTGGGGCGATTAGTTTTTTCATAATTACTCTCCATAACTGCGAAATACTAGGTAATGTTTCCCGAAAGGCTAGTGTGTTTGAGAGATTAATAGGCCGACCCCTTTTCGCTATGTTTAAAGCAGCGAGTGCGGCATACAGATTCGCTCAAGGGCACAACGCTATTTTTAGGCTGCTGGCACCGTAGCTGCCTGATCAAAGCGTGAAGAAAACCCCCAGAAAACCTGAATACCAGCGATAAGGGCGCTCGATCGCTGCTTAAGTGTGATTTTGAAACAGATTGAGAAAAAATCTGCGTGGGCCCTAAACTACCAGCAACGCAGCAAAATTTGATAGCATGCACAGCGAGTTTGCTCCGGTTTTACGTTCCGGACGGCAATGAGGAAGATAGATGAACGACACTAATCCCAGCGTGGTAGTCGCCGCGCTTTATCGCTTCGCGCGATTTCCAGATTTTGAAGCATTCCGACAGCCGCTGTTTGAAGCGATGCTGGCAGCTGAAGTACGAGGTACTTTGCTACTGGCAGCCGAGGGCATCAATGGCACTATCGCCGGCAGCCGTCTGGGCATCGATAAAGTGTTGGATTTTTTGCAGCAGGACGAGCGCTTCGCGGGACTGGAAGTCAAAGAGTCCTACGTGGACGACAATCCGTTTTACCGCACAAAAGTTAAGCTCAAAAAAGAAATAGTCACCATGGGGGTGAAGGATATCGATCCCAATGAGATCGTTGGCACCTACGTCGATGCTGAGGATTGGAATGAGCTGATTTCCAGGCCCGATGTGCTGCTATTGGATACCCGCAACAAATACGAGGTGGAAATCGGCACCTTTGATGGGGCGGTGAATCCTGAGACTGACTCATTCCGAGAGTTTCCCGAGTATGTGGCGCGTCACCTGGATCCTGGCAATCACAAAAAAGTCGCCATGTTCTGCACCGGTGGTATTCGTTGCGAAAAATCTACCGCCTATTTACGCCAGCAGGGTTTTGATGAGGTTTATCATCTCAAGGGAGGTATTCTGAAATACCTTGAGCTTGTGCCGGAATCAGAGAGTAAATGGCAGGGAGAGTGCTTCGTTTTTGACAATCGGGTTACGGTAAATCACAAGCTTGAACAGGGTGCTTACGATCAGTGCCACGCCTGTCGCATGCCGATTACAGAGCAGGACAAGGAAAGTGAGTACTATCAGAAGGGCATAAGCTGTCATCACTGTTGCGATAAGCACACACCTGATCAGGTGAAGCGCTATGCCGAGCGCGAGCGGCAGATCGAGCTGGCAAAGCAGTGTGGTGAAACCCATATTGGTCAGCCGATGCAGGATATAATCGACTCCCGTCGCAGAGAGAAGCTGAGTTTCAAGGCGTCGCAGCGAGAAGTGGAGCGCGGCAAAGTCTAAGATCAACAGTCCGCTGTCTTGCAAGGCTATAGACATCTCCCTGGCATTCAACAGCGGCTGGTATGAAGGAGTGGAGGAGGCTGCAATTTGAACAAGGAAGATGAACCGATCCTGATGAGTCCCTATGGGGATTTTCTTGGCATCGAGCTCCAGGATATCTCGCCGGGAAGGGCGCTATGCACGATTGAGCTTAAAGATCACCATCTCAACAACGGCGGTCGCGTGCATGGTGGTGTACTCACGTCACTTGCGGATACCGCGGCAGGTGCCGCCGTGCGCTCTATCCGGCCGGAGGGCAAGCTCTCGGCGACGATCGACCTTAGCATCTCTTTTATACGACCACCAACAGGGCACAGGCTCGTGGCTCAAGCCGAAGTCATTCATGCTGGCCGGCAGCTGTTCCGTACCGAGATATCCATACACTGCGAAGACAAGCTGGTGGCGAAGACCAATGCCACCTTCATGATCGTTTCGCCGTTTAAAAAATAGCTAAACTGCGCGAAGATGAAATAAAAGTAGTGTGAAGTGGTTCACTTTCAACTAGCACGGGACAAGCTTTACTCTGCCTGAGTAAACCCTTCCGGGTTTTGTGCGTATTAATGAGTAAGGCAGGCCCTAGCCGCAAGCTATTCACGCGGGTCGTGAATGTGAGAAGGGTCAAATCCCAGAAATATTTGAGTAAGGAGGCTCGGACCATGAAAACTTTCAGGATTAGAATGCTGGCTACCATAGCTATGGTTGGCTTGGCACTCCCCACACTGGCGCAGCAGTTGCCTGAATTGACCGCTGCAACCGCCACCGGCGCGAATACAAGCGCAAAATTCTTCGGGGGAGTATCGGCGGACAATGGTGCGAGCTTTGGCAACAGTTTTGATTTTGATACGCCGCTGGATATTACCGGGTCAATTCAGGTTGAAGAATCCCATGTCAACACCGTAGGGAACTTGTACATTGTCGCCCAGCTCGGTGAGCAGCTCCTGTTTCGCGATGCGACTGGCAACTACCTGGAATGGGACATGAACCTGGCGACGCTGCAGGCGGCCAGCCCTGACAAGACTCTGGCATCCAATGAGCCGCTTACAGTAGTAGACGACCTTCCGCTAGGGCCAGCAGGCGCGGCAGGCCTAACTCTGAGCGTATTTCTGGCCTACGATACCATTGCTGCTCCGGGCGAGCTGTTCTATAGCGGTGCACCCATTGCTGTTTCGATTGGCACGGCGCCGCCAGCAGAGCCAGCTAGCCTGACAATCTACACACAATCTATTTCTGCTCAAATTGTTCAGCTACGCTGCGTGGTATGTCATGTGAGTGGAGGGGTCGCTGGCGGGACGCCGCTGCTCTATGTCAGGAGTCCAGCCGCTAATTTCTTAACCACAAATTACAACACCATAGTTAATTACATAAAGAACGTTCCCAATGGCTCAAACCGGATTCTCTCTAAACCACAGGGTCAAGCACACAGCGGCGGCGTGCAGCTACAAAGCGGTTCGACAGATTTCCAAAATCTGAGTGATCTCGTCAACGCAGTGCTAACTGAATAGCAAGTCTCTAATGGTGTTTCTCATTTCAAAAATCGCTCTGTCTTGTTGTATTAAACGGGGCAGAGCGTGATCCACTTAAAAGAATTTACTGCCTCTATTGCCTAACATTGCCTGTGTATGAGTTGCTCGTTTCTTTTGGGCGCTGCGCTTTGACGGCGCAGCTTTAGAAATTGTCGCTCGCCAAGCATTGAGTGTGATTTCTAGTCTGCAAATAATTGAAACTGATAATCGCTGCCAGGAATAATGCCTAGAATAGAATCTTACTTTGACCCTTCTCCCGGCCTCACGGTCATTACGACTAAGGGCAGGTCTATCCCATGAACCTGGCTAACTGCGTCGGCCATCATTACACAGGCACTCAAAGTAATCTGGCGCTGTTTGATTTTAGCGATGCGGATTTGATCGGGACCGAACCTGAGATGCCGTGTTAGGTATTTGATCGCCCGGCTAGCTATTCGCGTAAACGAGATCGGAAAGCTTTCGTATTTCCGGTGCCTGTAACTAGAGAGTTGCGACCGTTCCTGGAAGGGTATTGCCGTATCGACGAGACTGAGTCCAGTCTGGATGTGTTTGACAGGTTGATTGACGCCCACATATGGATGCTGCAGGATCAAAAAGCACATCATATACGGTATGTTCTTTAAACCCTGTATGTTGACCGAGACTTTTGCGGCACGGATGGCCGAATCATTCCTGGACGCAGGCTCAGCCTCACTGGGCCGCAAGTATAACCAGATTGATGACATTGCCTACCTGATCTCTAATGTCGCCATGGACAAGATCGAATATCTGGTGCAGACCCACATCTGAATGGAGGCCTACCCCAGCTGCGGACGTGTCTTCCTCGACGCTGGCGAACTGACCGATCTCAAATACGAGACCTTTTCCGACAAAATCAAGTCCCTGTCAAAGGGCAAGCGCAAGCACACCGAGGCTTGAGCTAGTCCCCGGGTTGTGGGATCGAGGTAGTTACCACCGGGCCTACGCCCATGATCTGCACTGTTACCGCTTCATCTTTGGCCATATCGTAATGATGCCCACCTGGCGGCTGGTAAATAAATGTTCCTTCAGGAACTGCGGTCATATTGTCGGGATCATAAACGTCTGATTCCGGGCCATAGGACGTGTACCAGGTACCTTTAATCACAGTGATGTAGCGAGCTGTGCTGTGATAGTGCGGGCGGCTCCCGGTGCCTGGTGCAAAGGTGATGCGCATAACGTACATACCGGGCTTCGAAGGGTCGCCGTAGATCAGCACGCTGCGCGAGCCCTCTGCGGGTTCCAGCACGTCAGGTGTGCCAATAACAAATCCTAACTCATCTGGTTCTACGTCTTGCGCAGACACAGATGCCATTACACCAGATAGTAAGAGACCGAAAGTCGCTAGCACGGCGGTGCGAGGCACTGGTAATCGGGACTTTGATGAGTTTTGGAGCATTTGGGTAAGTGTGCGCATTGTTATTCTCCTTGTGGCTGGCAAACCCCGACTGATTAATGCAACCGGAATCTGGATAGACTAATTCACGTTGTGGTAAATGCCAAGTCGCCAGCCCAGTGATACTATGCTGCATCTGTGCAGTGATGCTTGATTCATTGGCCATTGTTATTCTCAATCTGATCCTGGCTGATGATTAGCGCGTGTAGCACCTTCTGTAGAAAGCTATCATTTGTCCCAAAGCAGTTGCCGGCCATACGCAATGGCTCTCCCTATCGCTCCCAGGCCCGTTCAATTCAGCTAAAACCGGCTGATTATGGGAAGGGTTGCGCGGCAGCCCCATGTGGTTGCAGGCTATTGAGATAAGGACTATTGTTACGAAAGGACAGTGTAATCTTATGAAGAAACTTGTCATTATCACGGTGCTGGGGTTAATCACCGCTGCTTGTGCCACGCCGCCAACAAATTTTGCTGGCATGAGTGAAGCCGAGCTGCTGGCCTATAATCGCGGCAAGCCGGTCATGGAGCAGATATACTGCGAGGATCGCAAGCAGCGGACTGGAACCCATATTCGGCGGACCGACTGCAGGACCGTGGAGGATTGGGTGGAGCATAACTTTCGCACCCAGCAGACAATCCAAACTATGGCGGTGGGCCGACCATTTAACTAGGTCTTTCAGGCCGGCAGACTGGAATTAATGGTGATACAGCATGCAACTGACTGCTTTATTCAAATTCTGCAGAGTTCTCACTGGCGCTATTCTCGCGCTGGGCCTATTTAGCTGCGCAAATCAACCGTTGAATTTTACCTTGATGTCTGAGGGTGAACTGCTTGCCTACAATAACGGGCGACCGGTACTCAAACAGGTTTACTGTCGGGAAATAAAGCTGACCTCGTCCCACATCCGGCGCAATGTGTGCAAACGGGTCGAAGATTGGGTGCAGCACAATATGCGCACAATGATGACGATTGGTACGATGTCGGTGAGTGACTATTCAGTCTTTGGTCGATCGCTGGACTAAAGTGTCTGTCGACTTGTTGAGCGATTCAACTAAAGGCTCCGCGCAAGAAAGTACCGCAGCTAAGCAATAACCCTGATTGAAACAACTCTCATCCTGCTCTCATTGAATGGGTGGCTCGTGGTTCTGGGCTCAGAGTATGTAGGTTGTCCCTTGCAGGGGTGAGCCATCAAACCACCACATCACAAACACCATGCCATTCAAAACACCGACAAACTCGTTGTCGGATGAGCCTCCAAAACCAGGCCATTGCCAATCGCAGTTAATGCATGGGCCTGTGTTGAGTCAATGTTCCGGACTGACTCTCTTCAACCCTAGCCGAAATAGAGATCATATGATTCTGTTTGTGCTTTGAACCTTTCTGGTCTATGACACTTTGAGCTGCCTGGTCTGTAGGTTATGCTTCTGAGTCGTGATTTGTCGTAACGCACTGATTTTATTAGAATTTGTGGCTAAAGGGGTAGTGCTATTGCAATTTGATGGGTTTGGGAAAGGGATAGAGCTTGTGCGTCAAAAAAAGCAATGGCTGTTTTTTACACAGGCGGCGATGGCAAAAAGCGTTTGGCCGATGACCTGATCATACCAGTTGAATTGGCGGAATCAGAGTGAATTGACTATTTTTCAGACCTTTGTCACGAGCGGGCAACACCGGATCGGGACAAGGCGAGGCCAATCGAGCCAGCCCGTGATCAGGCCAATTAGAGAATAAGTCGGAGCGATTCAAAAGCAGTAAGGCAGTTGAATAAGGAGTCAGGACCCAGCGATGGCAGTGAAATCAGCATTCCGCAAGGACGACTCTTTTATTGAGCAGTTCTTGCGCCTTGAGTCAGCCGGCGGCATCTTGCTGATTGCGGCTGCCGGATTGGCGATCCTGTGTGTCAACACGCCCCTGTCCAGCGTTTATAAATTGCTACTGGATACGCCGGTTGAATTTCGGGTTGGTGGTCTTGAGATTGCCAAACCATTGCTGCTCTGGATCAATGACGGGCTGATGGCAGTTTTCTTTTATCTCATCGGTCTGGAGCTCAAGCGCGAACTGCTTGAAGGAGAATTGTCGGACCCGGCGAATATCATCTTGCCCGGTGTTGGCGCTATTGGCGGCATGCTGGTGCCAGGCTTGATTTACGCCTACTTTAATCTACAGGATGACGTGGCCATCAAGGGATGGGCGATCCCGGCGGCAACAGATATCGCCTTCGCGCTTGGCGTGTTGGCGCTACTGGGTTCTCGGGTTCCGCCGTCTATAAAAATATTTCTCACATCCCTTGCAATTATTGATGAAATTGGCGCCATCGTGATCATTGCGGTGTTTTATACCGCGCAGATTTCGTTCAGTGCCCTGTTTGTCGTAGTGGGTCTGCTGCCGGTGCTCTACATCCTTAATCGCCGCAACGTCACCAGCTATTCACCTTATATGATAATTGGCGTTATCGTATGGATAGCGATGTTGAAGTCCGGTGTTCATGCCACGCTTGCTGGAGTCCTTCTGGCTTTCTTTTTTCCAATACGTGATCGTAAAAACCCTGATCATTCACCCCTGGAACACCTGGAGCACGATCTTCATGGCGCTGTGCCTATTTTATTTTGCCAGTATTCGCGTTTATGAACGCAGGTGTCGATCTGCGTGGCATGACTACAGATCAATTTCTGCATGATGTGCCGATTGGTATCGCGCTGGGGCTATTTGTCGGTAAACAGGCAGGTATTTTCGGCTTGTGTTGGCTGACGGTGAAAGCCGGTTTGACGCGGCTACCGAAAGGCATGGATATGGTAAGCCTATATGGTACCGCGGCTCTATGTGGAATCGGCTTTACTATGAGCCTGTTCATCGGCTCACTCGCGTTTGAGGAAGCGGGTGTGAATCTGCTGTTTGATGAGCGGCTCGGTATTCTCGCTGGCTCAATCGCATCGGGCCTGGTGGGCTATTTTGTACTGAAGAGTCATTTAGGCAAGAAGGTGGCTCTGGATCAGACGGATTGAAGCCTTACTGCGCTTTCCTGCGCAGACTTTGCGCCAGGGAATCCATGCCATCAACCAGGCCTCGAACGCAGTACAAGCCTGTCAATTTTATCCGCTCTTTTGCGGTCAGGAACGACTGAGAGCGCCACAAGCGGGTGAGTTTCTGCCACATTGGCTGATCATGTAGAAAGGCGGCAAAGCGACGGGAAACACGCGACAGCAGTAAGGCAGCAAGGGCAAGGAAAACAATGCCTGGTATAATCGGCAAGACCAGTCCAATCAAGCCAATCACCGCGAATACCGCCACTACAGCTAGCACCATTGCCTTGATCAGAAATGGATGTTCTTTAGATTCGTCGTGCCAGTTGCTAAACATATTCTCTCTCCACTGGCTGCAGGCTTCGGGCCGCAGCGTCTGCGATTGCTTGATGTATCGATAAATCATTTGATGCAGCTATCGTGCCACTCTTTAACTTATTGATATTATTGAATTACTTATAGTTTTTGCTTGGCTATTTTGGTGAAAAACGCTACTTGTTGGTATCCATATTGACCAAATCCTTCGCGTTACCGGAAGCAAGGTGTGGGTTTTAGCGTATTGTCTCCGGCAGGATGCTGCAGTAACGTGTGGGATGCCGAAGAAACCACTATCCAGTTTTCTATATGCGAATTCATGATCATTTCAGCAAAATTGAACTGCAGCAATTGCTTGCGCGCAGCGATGCCCAGGCGTGGCTGGCAGTGCTGACAAGTTGGGTGCTGGTGGCTCTGGCCTTTGCGCTGGTGGCGCTGTGGCCGAATCCCCTGACAATTTTATTGGCGTTGATAGTCATCGGCGGTCGCCAGTTAGGATTTGGAGCGCTGATGCACGAGTGTGGCCATGGTTCTCTGTTCGCAACTAAGGGCTTAAATAGTTGGGTGGGAAAGTGGCTGTGTGCGGGCCCAGTGATGTATCGCATTGATGATTATATGGTCCGGCATCTGCTGCACCACCGCACCGTGGGAACTGCCGAAGACCCTGATCTTTCGCGTTACCAGGCATATCCGGTTACTCGTGCTTCTTTGCGGCGCAAGCTGATTCGGGATCTGACCGGCCGCACCACGATGAAATTTTTGCGGGATTTGCTGAAGGCGAATGCCACCATCGAGACCGAAGATGGACAGCGGAGTTTGCGCCTGGGACGTTTTTTTTCGCGCATGCGCGCGCCCATTATCAGCAATCTGGTGTTGTTTTCGATTCTTGCAAGCCTGGGTCAGGCGCCGCTTTACCTGCTCTGGGTGGCAGCCTATTTCAGCACTTACATGCTGTTTTCGAGAATTCGCAACCTGGCGGAACATGCAGCAGTGCCAGATCTCACCGATAGCGATCCGCTATTGAACACCAGAACGACCCTGGCCTCATGGTGGGAGCGCTTAACTTTCGCGCCTAACAGCGTCAATTATCATCTTGAACATCATCTGCTGCCGGCGGTGCCCAAGTACAGACTCGCAAAATTTCATCGTGCTCTGCGGGCGAAGGGCTTGTTGGATCATGCGGATATCGCGCCCGGTTATCGTGCGGTTCTTGATCGCATCATTACCAAGCAACAGGCACAGGCGGCTCAGTTAGACCAGGCTTGGTGCGCTAAACCCGAGTGCACCCAAGATTGCAGATCAATCATTCAACTTCGCGCCGGCCAGTCGTGCCACAGCAGACAGGGTAGTTTGAGCTGCGTTCAGTCCCAGGCGAAAGTCATCATCGGTAAAGGTAGTCCAGACATCCAGTGGTGTATGCCAGGTTGGGTTCCAGCCAGCCCCGGTATGGGCCCCGCGTTCATTTTCGCGAAGGCTAATTGATGGAACTGTATTCATGAATACGCTGGAATCCGTATTAGTCATATGCGGACCCACAGTTGCAGGATAGTCAGTGTTGAATTGATCGGCGGCAGCCTTGAATTTGAAAGCCAGCTGCATGGATTCCTCGATCAACTCAGAGCCTGACTGAAACTCAATATTTACATCGGCTTCTGGGCGTTGATCCCGGCTTACGACGCCATCTGCGCTGGGGGCGCCGTGATCCCACAGCATCATGTCGTGTTGAATCATGCCCAGCCAGCGCGGCTCTGGGTACTCGCCGGAGCCGGCGGGATTTTCGATGCCCTGCAGAGCGACGCGTTGGTCAAAATAGGCCTGGGCGCCGTTGAGTCCGGTTTCCTCGTTATTCCAAAGCGCGAAGCGGATGCTCACTTCGGTTTCTACATCTGGTGAACTAAAGATGCGGGCAAGCTCCATGACCAGTGCCGTGCCGGATCCGTTATCGTTAACCGCCTCGTTAACCCCATGTCCATCCATGTGGGCGCCGAGTATATACATTTCATCCGGACGGCTGGTGCCAACCTTGGTGCAGTAAACTTCGGATCGCGGCCCGTTTACGGGTTCTTCCCGATTCAATTCGCGAATACGCTCATCCGGTTGCGCCATTAAGTCGCGATTCACACCAGTGGGCGCGCGGTAGCCATAGATCGAAGAGCCACCGGGTCCACTGCCATTGCGACCGACCCTGCCTCCGGTAGGGGTGGTGAGATCGGGCTCCTCGTTGCTGCGTGGCCGGCGGCTGCGGGGAGGCCTGGGTTCAGGGTCAAACACATACTCGATACGCTCTGGGCTGCAGCCCATGGCCTCTAACTGCGAAGCGATCCAGTCCACCGCCATGCGATTGCGTTCAGTGCCCTGTCGGCGATCGCCAAACTGGGTCAGGCCCTTTATGGTCGATTTATAAGACTCCAGGTCCAGGCGGCTGACCAGTTCAACGATTTCCTCATCGTTACCCTGCGCGAGGGCGGTGGCTGAAAGGGTAGCGGTCAAGCTCAGAGCAGCCGCGTGGGCCAGTATTAGGGCGTGATCAGACATGGGACACCTGTTTTTGGGATTTTCAGATCAGGTGCTGAGCATAGGAAAGCTAAGCGCCAGTGTCTATATGAAAGCACGCAGGAAATTGTGTGCTAAGGTCGGGTTGATGTGTAGTTGCTGAAAGGTGTCCAGTTGATGAATAATCAAAGGCCCTCCTACAAAAAATAATCCGGCAAGGCGAGGAAGCAGGAAATGAACAGACGCAGATTTATCTCACGAAGCCTGGTGCTGGGAGCCGGTTTATCGACTCCATTGGCGCTCACGCGCACGGCATTTGCCGCCAGCATGCCGGCGGATATTGTCGAAATGAATGCCTTGAGCCTGTCTCGCGCGATCGAGGAAAGCCAGGTGAGTTGTGTAGAGGTGATGCAGGCTTACCTGGCCCACATCGAACGCTACAACCCGGTCTACAATGCGATTGTTGGTATGGCGGAGGCTGACGATCTGCTGCAGCAAGCACGCAATGCGGATGCGGAAATATCCCGCGGTGAATACCACGGCTGGATGCATGGCATGCCGCATGCGGTTAAAGACCTCCAGCCGGTTGCGGGTTTGCGCTACACCAGCGGCTCGCCAATTTTTGCTGACCGCATTGCCGATCGTGATAGTGGTATGGCAGCAAAACTACGTGCTGCGGGGGCAATTTTCATTGGTAAGACCAATACCCCGGAATTCGGACTGGGCTCGCAATCCTATAACCCCGTCTATGGCGCTACCGGCAGCGCCTGGAACCCAGACCTGACTGCCGGTGGCTCAAGTGGCGGCGCGGCCAGCGGTTTGGGAACCCATATGCTGCCGGTAGCGGATGGCAGCGATATGATGGGCTCGCTGCGCAATCCGGGGGCATTCAACAACGTCATTGGTTTTCGCCCCAGTGTTAATGTGATGAGTGGTACCGAGTCGGTGCCCAGGGCGCTATCAACGTCCGGCCCAATGGGTCGCAACACTGCCGACACGATTGCATTGTTGGATACGATTGCATCGATTTGCTTGGATGGTGATTTCAATGCCCTTGATCTCAGTACCAGCAAGTTCGCGTGGATGGGAAATCTCGATGGCTACCTGGCCATGGAAGATGGCGTGCTTGATCTCTGTGAAGCCAGTTTGAATCAGGTGGCTGCAACAGGTGCAAGTGTTGAAGCAACTACACCGTTGTTTAACTTTAACGATCTCTGGCTGTGCTGGACGACCTTGCGACATGGCGGTCGAGCCAGCATGCGTCGTTATTGGGATGACCCGGAAACCCGCGGCCTGCTAAAAGATGATCTGGCCTGGGAGATTCAGCAGTCCATGAGCATCACGGCAGGGGATAAGTCCAATGCGAACCGCATTCGCCAGGCCTGGGACAGGGAGCTTGACCGATTGTTCAATCAGTATGACTTTCTGGTATGGCCAACCGCGCAGCTGTTTCCCTATGACAAGAATACTCCCTGGCCAACGCAAATTTCCGGTCGCAGCATGGATACCTATCATCGCTGGATGGAGGTCGTCATGTATGCCAGTCTGGGTGGTCTGCCTACGGTCAATGTGCCAGTTGGCTTTGACGCCCAGAGTCGGCCCATGGGTATGCAAGTCATGGGGCGCTATGGTGAAGACAAGAAGGTCCTGGAGTTCGCCCTGGCTTACGAAAATATCACTGACTTTCTCGATGCTCGCCCCAACCTGGTGGCAGCAAGTTGAGTCAAGTCCTGTAACAGCCGGGATTCTGGCATGTTGAAATCTCCCCAAGCAGTTTGCGTGATGGTGATTGCTCACTTGTTGCTGCCAGTGTCCCTGCTTGCCCAGGATTATGTCGCGCCTCGTGATGAGTTTGGCTATCCGGATCTCAATGGCGTCTGGAATTTCAATGACTCGACGCCATTCGAGCGCCCCACAAGTTTCGGAGATCGGGAATTTCTTAATGAGGAAGAGCTAGCCGCGAAGTTTAACCGTCTGGCCTCCAGTCAGGCTCGTCGCAGCCAGCGCGAACAGGATGTAGCCCAGCGAGTGTTGGAAGTCCCAACCGATGACACTGGCGCGTACAACACGTTCTGGTCGTATTACGACGAGCCGTTTCCCAATACACGAACCTCCATGATCATTTATCCAGGCAACGGGAGAATTCCAACGACCCAGAATGGTGTGATCATCCAGCGATCACCGCCCCCTTCGAATCCCTGCAACGATGGTTTGGTGGTTATAGCGGATCGTCCGAGCAGAATATCATTTGGTGCTATATCCTGTGATCGGCCCGAGGATTTTGGCTTGGCGTCTCGCTGCCTGCTGTTTCCCCAGACTACCGGTCCCTATATCAAAGCCAATTCCTATAACAATAATGTGCAGATCGTAGTTACCCGTGACTATGTCATGCTCTATACAGAATTGGGGAACGATCCTCGAATAGTGCGCCTGGAAAACAGTCCATTTCTCGATCATCGCATAGCAACCTGGACCGGCAGTTCTCGCGGTCGTTGGGAAGGGGATAGCCTGGTGGTGGAAACCCGCCACTTTAACCCCAACATGGCGAGTATTTTCATGCGTGCTGTTGCCTTTGGCAGTGCCGCTGAGATGGTTTTAACGGAGCGTTTTACCCGGGTGGGAGACGGAGCTCTCGAATATGAATTCACCGTTGATGACCCGGCGACTTTCACTGAGCAAATCGTTGGCGTTACTCACTTTTCCCGCCTGGATGCACCGATCTACGAATTTGCCTGCCATGAGGGTAACTACGCGCTGCTCAATATGCTGCGTGGGGCTCGGCTAGAAGAGTTGCGCGCGGAAGGCTACGACCAGTAGTCTGGCCAGCAGCTGCTTATTGTTGCAAATAGCTCAAGATAAGTCAGAACCAGGCGGGATCAGATTGATTCAGGATTGGGCCTGGTTTACTTGGGCATGGGCAGGTTTAGTGTTTCCTTGACCAATTCCATAACCACATAGCTCGTGCTTTCCAGCACGTCGGGCAATTTTAGCAGGGTAGTGCCAAGAAATTTCCGATAGGAATCCATGTCAGAAACCCGCGCCTTGATCAGGTAATCAAAATTACCAGAGATTAAATAGCACTCTTGCACTTCTTCCAGATTAATTGCGGCTGCCTTGAAGCGTTCGAAAATATCCTGGGATGTGCGGGTCAATCTAATCTGAACGAACACAATCAGGTCGGCATCCAGGAACTTCGGATTGAGCAGCGTGGTATAGCCTTCTATGATCCCTTCTCGTTCCATCTTCCGCACCCGCTCCAGACACGGGCTGGTTGAGAGTCCTACCCGTTTCGCCAATTCAGAGAAGGTGATTCGGCCATCTTTCTGCAGTTCACGCAGGATTTTCTTGTCTATATTGCTTAAATTCATCTTGCTGCTCAACTGTATGTGGGCGGTAAATAATACTTAATAAACTACTTCTAAAAGAAATATATTCTTGTAAATGGCAATAAATCAATAAAATGCGCACAAAATTTTGGGTTCCAGTATCTATAATATTCAGACTTTCAGGCGGCGATTCGCTGCCTCCGGCGTAAATCGAACTAGGTCCAGTAAATAGACGGGCGAGGTATTTTGAGATGTTGATCGGCGTTCCCAAAGAGATTAAAAATCACGAGTATCGAATTGGATTGACTCCCACCGGTGTCAGTGAGCTGGTGGCGAACGGTCACGCAGTGGTCGTAGAAAAAAATGGCGGCGCAGCTGTTGGCTTTTCGGATGATGATTATCGAGAGGCGGGTGCCCGTATCATTGAGACTGCCGCAGAAATTTTTGATCGTGCCGACATGATCGTCAAGGTAAAGGAACCACAGTCCCAGGAATGCAAGATGCTGCGAGAGGGCCAGGCGCTGTTCACCTATCTGCACCTGGCGCCGGATCCCGAGCAAACCAGGTTATTGGTCGAGTCCGGGGCGACATGTATTGCCTATGAAACTGTTACCGATGCGGATGGGGGTCTGCCCTTGCTCACACCAATGAGCAAAGTGGCTGGTCGCATGGCTGCTCAAGAAGCGGCGCTGTGTCTCGAGAAGGCTCAAGGTGGCAAGGGTATTCTTATGGGTGGCGTGCCGGGCGTGCCGCCCGCTAATGTGCTGGTCATTGGTGGCGGTGTGGTTGGGGTAAATGCAGCGCGTATCGCCATGGGCATGGGCGCAAACGTCACAATAGCCGACCGTTCACTTTCAAGGCTCAAGGACATCGATGAGGCTTTTGGCGATCGCCTGAAGACGCTTTATTCTACTCGTGCCAATATCGAAACGTTGCTGCCTACTGTAGATGCTGTTATCGGCGCGGTATTAATTCCCGGCGCCGCTGCCCCCAAATTAATTTCTCGCGAAATGCTTAAGCTGATGCAGCCCGGCAGTGTGCTTGTGGATGTGGCGATCGATCAGGGTGGTTGTTTCGAAACCAGCAAACCAACTACTCATCAAGATCCTATTTATAGCGTTGACGGCATCATTCACTACTGTGTCGCAAACATGCCGGGTGCGGTTGCTCGCACGTCAACACTGGCGCTCACCAATGCGACATTACCTTTCGTCGTGGCGCTCGCTAATCAGGGAGTGCATCATACACTGCTGGCTGATGCCAATTTGTTGAAAGGGTTGAATGTGCACAAGGGTATGGTGACGATGGATGCGGTGGCTGAAACCCTGGGCTACGACTACGTCGAACCCATTCAGGCATTGCAGCCGGCATTGGTGCAGGAAACTGCCTGAGTCTGGCCTTGCTTGAGGCCGGTAGTGAGCTGTTGTGTCCCCC
Source organism: Gammaproteobacteria bacterium UBA7449 (assembly GCA_002477465.1). Lineage (GTDB taxonomy): Bacteria > Pseudomonadota > Gammaproteobacteria > Pseudomonadales > Pseudohongiellaceae > UBA9145. The sequence goes on from DLPV01000042.1 coordinate 156,728, forward strand.
ATGATAGACTCGTGTCTTGAGTGTGCGCCCGCCCGCTCTGAAGTGAAGGAGTAAAGTGTTTTGGCAGCCACCCATCTATCGCGTCGTGATTTCCTGGTAAATACAGCCTCTCTGGCCAAAGGGTCACTGCTAGTCCTGTCTGCGCCGGCAATCTTAACAGCTTGTCGCGAGGCCAGTGAATCGGCTCGGAACGAAGCCGCATTCACAGCGTTTAGAGATGAGGAAGCTGTCGAGTTAACGGCGATTGCAGCTCGTATTATTCCCAGCGATGACACGCCAGGTGCCACGGAAGCCGGCGTTATTTATTTTCTGGATAATATCTTCGGTGAGCCGCAGCGCGAGCCGCAACTTGTCATGTTGCGCGATGGGCTGCGTGAGCTCGGCCTGCAGGTGGCAACTGAAACCGGTGCAGCTCACTTTCATGAATTGACTGAAGCGCAGCAAGACGAATTGCTGGCTCAGAATGAGAATACACCCTTCTTCGCCACCATGCGCTACCTGACAATTGCTGGGACTTTTTCCCTGCCTGAATACGGCGGCAATCAAAACAAAATCGGCTACCAGATCATAGGTTTCGAAGACCGTGGAGCCTGGGCAGCGCCCTATGGCTACTACGATGCAGATTATATGGAGAAAGGAGAATAATCATGGCTGAAGCAGTATCTCCCAGTTATCCAACCCGAGAAGAAGTCGATTTCGTTATTGTAGGCTCCGGCGCTGCTGGTGGTGTTATGACAAAGGAGTTGTCCACCGCAGGGCACTCCGTGGTGGTGCTGGAGCAGGGACCGCATCTGAAAGCCGAAGACTTTCACCATGATGAGTGGGCTATTGATCATAACCTGCAACATATGTGGGGCCGGACTCAGGGTTACCCCCAGACTTTTCGCAAGTCTGAAAATGATGTCGCTGAAGAACGGGAAACGGTGTGTGGCTATGCCCATAACGTGGGTGGAAGCAGTATGCACTACTCAGGTAACTTCTGGCGCTTGCGGCCAATCGATTTTAGGGAAGCCAGTGTGCGTGGCACGATTGCCGGTACGAATTTTGCGGACTGGCCCATTAGCTACAATGATCTGGAACCTTACTACACCAAGGTTGACTGGGAGATTGGCGTCTCTGGCCTGCAGGGGCCATGGGACCCGCCGCGCACGCGCGAGTATCCCTGCCCACCCATGCCAATTAAGGGTTCCGATGTGCTGCTGGAGCGCGCGGCAAAATCCCTGGGTCTCAATCCTTATCCAGCGCCAGTTGCCATTCTTTCTCAGCCCCATAACGGACGCCCGGGCTGTATCCATTGTGGTTTTTGTAATGGTTTTGGCTGCGAGGTGAACGCAAAGTCATCATCTCTGGTAACGATGATTCCAGTGGCTCTGGCCTCGGGAAATTGTGAATTACGGACCGGCTGTACTGTTCACCGCGTCAATACCAATGATGAGGGCAGGGTGACTGAAGTGGTTTACTGGGATGGCGACGGCAATGAACAGGCGCAGCGAGCCAAGGCCGTTGTCTTATGCGCCAACGGGTCTGAGACGCCGCGACTGCTGTTAATGTCTGAAACTAGCCGGTTTGCCGATGGCTTGGCCAATTCTTCTGGCATGGTAGGTAAAAACCTGATGTTTAATGGTTACACCTCAGTTGCTGGTTTATTCGATGAACCCGTCAATGCATACAAGAGCGTCCCAGCGACTCGGGTAGTCCATGATTTTTATGAGCTGGATCCAGCATTAGGTTTTTATGGTGGTGGCGGCATCGATGGTCGTCATCCCTCACGCGGCACGCCGCTTGGCTATGCGCTGATGAGTGGTTCCCTGTTTGGCGGCGCCAGCTGGGGTAAGGAATATAAGGACAAGTTGGCCCATGATTTTGCCCATGTTGCTGCATTTGACGGTCATACCACATCCCTACCAGTAAGCAGCAATAACATCAGCCTGGATCCTGAAGTGCAGGACAAGTTTGGGCGACCTGCTATACGCACTACCTACATGGATCACCCCGACGATCTGGCAACCATGCGCTGGTTCCTGGACAAGACGACAGAACTCATGGAAGCCGCGGGCGCTAGCAACATAGTTGGCGACTACCCGGAGAATGGGCAGGAAGGCAACGTGCACCTGCTTGGCACCTGTCGCATGGGCAACGATTCGGACTCTTCCGTGGTCGATGCCAGTCACCGCGCCCACGATGTGCCCAACCTGTTTATGTGTGACGGCAGCTCCATGGTCACCTCGGGTCGGGGCCAGCCTACTATGACGATCATGGCGATGGCGTTCCGGGCGGCAGACCTGATTAACCAGGCGGCGCAACGTAACGAGATCTAGATTCTGCCAGCTTGCTAACCCCGCTTAATGTTTAGCTTGGCTAAAAATAAAAAAGCACCGCTGCGCTTGCAGGCGGTGCTTTTTTTATGCGCTTTCTTTGTGGGCTTTTTAAATGTGGCCCAAACGCAATATTGACTAGTGCTGGTCTGCTGCAGATTTGATACTGGCAAAGACAGAGTGGCTACCGTCCTTGTTAATCAACAGGATGTCGTAGGGCGTAAAACGATTCCCCATTTCCATGCCGGGTCCACCTATCGGCATGCCTGGCACTGCCAGCCCCAAAGCGCCATCTGGCGGTGCAGCGAGAAACTGTGCGATAAACTTCTCTGGAATATGGCCCTCGAAGATGAAACCTTCCTGAGCGACTGCAGTGTGACAGGATGTCCATTCCGGCTTCAGGCCCAGTTCCGCTTTTACTTTGCCAATGTCGCGAGGATGGTGGACATTAGAAGAATAACCGCGCTCATCCATGTGCTCGATCCAGCCCACGCAGCAGCCACAGGTTGGCTCCTTGTAGACATTCAGAGTGATATCGTCGATTGATTGGGCCCCGGCCATTGGCATGATCAGCCATGCCAGCAGTGCGATCAAACTATGGAAGAACTGCTTGCGCATGATACTGTGTGCTCTGAAGATGTTGGTTTTCATGCTGCTTATTTGCCTCCCCTTAGAGGTCAGTATGTAGAGGTCTTAATCAGATGCCATTATAAATATTCTGGTTAATTAATAAATTGTCATTGTTTGCTGGATATCAAGACTTGGCGCGGTATTTAGTTACTGGTTCTAGCTAAATGGCTGTTATTGCCCAGTCTCTACAATTCTTTCAAGTGGCTCGAGGCTTCTGCTGGGGCGATAGGCCTGCCGCTCAAGGAAGTCATATTGATCTCCCGGTTCGAGAAAATAAAAGGGGCCGCCACTGTCAATCTGGCGGGTGTTGTCGTATATCACCACGTAGCTGTTGCCGATTACCTCAAAGCGATTGTTGCGCACCACGATAGCCGTATCCTCATCCAATCCAATGCCCAGCAGCTCAGGTTTTGCGCTTGTGATTTCCAGCAGATCGAACTGGCGGTTGCGCCTTAGCAGATGTTGATCGATAGCAATATTGGATATGAAGCCAAAACCTTCCTCATGGTCTCCCATCATGACGGTGTTGCTGGTGGTATCGCCGCGTGCGAGATAGGAACCCAGAATTGTGGCGCCGGCAGATGAGCCACCTATAACACCGCCGCGCTCCAGCAGTTCCTGCAAGGCATCATGGACTTCAGTGTGCAGGTATGAATCCGCCAGACGCCATTGCCGTCCGCCAGTAAACCAAACGCCTTTTGCTTCGCGAATTGCCTGGGCAAAAGCTGCTGTATCGGCTTCGGCGCGTTCATAGGTATGAATGAGTTTAAGTTTGGTGAGACCGGCAGCTCGGAATTGGTTTAGTCCCTGCCAGAATTCATCATAGTTTTCCGAGCCGCCAGCTGTTGGAATCACCACTACAGGCGCATCGCTGCCACCTGCGAGTTCGGCAAATTCACGCAAAATATCAAGGTCGCGCATACCGCCACCCACGATAACAAGTGAACCATTTTCCGGACCTCGAGTCTGGCCAATGCACACAGACGAAATCAGCAACAACAGCAGGCTCACGAGAGGTATGCGCATAACGATTCTCTGTTTTTGGATGATTGGTTTAACTATCGCTTGTTTGAATTATTGGGAGAGCCTGTAAGAGCCACGCATTGCCGGAGCATGCACTGGCGGGCTGCCGTAGAGCGCACCGCGCAGAAACTCCGTGTTGGTCTCCAGGCTAAGCTCATTGAGCTGACCAAATGCAGCTAGCATGGCCTGGTAATCTGGCCCATCTCCGCCAAGAGCGGCGGCGTCGGACCATACCGTATTGTAATGTTCAATACTGGCATAGCGCGTGAGGGTGAAAATTTCGTCATATTCAGGATTCTCGACTGCTGAGCTGTTTGGCAAGTACAGTACGCGCCACTGTCCAACGGGGCGAGTCCCAATCTTTTCCAGGTAAGGATATACGCGGTCCCGCGTGATGATATGAAAGTCTTCGAAACTGCCTTTTCTTATGCGGCGATATTCCAGACCAAGGACTGGTTCGCCTGCTCGCGCCGCCATCAGTCGCACGGGGCGAGGCGCCTCGGCGGCAGCGGTGGCAACTGATTCGAACTGCTCGTTGCTGCCCGGCATGTAAATTGGGCGAGTCTCTGCCATATAGCCCTGCAGGAAATAGCCGCCGCGGGAGCCCTGTAAGACCTGGCGACGATTGCTTAGGCCCGCAGTAGAGGCGTCGCTCAAGCCGCCATTGCCCGCTAGCTGCAGCGAACCGCCAGTATCTCCAGCCGCCTCATTGCTCCGGGTCGCCTGCCAATGTTCATAACTGGCGTAGCGGGCAAAGCGCAGGGCCTCATCCTGTCCCGGAGAAGCGTCATCGGCCAGTGGATAAATAACCTCGAAGTCGCCAAGAATACGGGCACCCAAGCGTTCGAACCAAGGCCAAACCCCAGTGGCACTCTGTTCATACCAGTAGTCATAGCTGCCCTCATCAAGATAGGCATGGCGCATCATGATGACTTCCTGCTGGTCAGTGCGTGGCGCTTCGTTGCGGACAGGCACCGCCTGGTCTTGCGCGCTGGTGACGTGCATTACCTGCAGGGCCATAAGAACAGAAAAAATAGTTAACACTTGTTTCATAACCTTGGGTGCTCCAAGTCGTTTGGTGATAGGGGTTGGCAGTAAGGCAGAGCGATATTAAAGCATATCAGGGCAGTGGCTTCACCGTGGTCTGTCTCGACGTTACCCTGGCTGGCACACCAGATTGAAAATTCATTTTCTGTGATAAACAAGTACACTTGCCCTAGATCAACTAAGAAAAATAGGAAGCATAAAATGAACCGCCGTAGATTTTTGAACCAGGGCGCAGTGCTCGGGGCTGCATCTTGCCTGACCACGAGACCCCTGTTCGGCGCAGGCCCCGGTGATATCGATGATTTTATCGAAGCGAAGATGGCACGGGATCACATGCCCGGTGTTGCGGCCTGCATTATCAAGAACAATCACATTATCTGGTCCAAGGCCTACGGCTGGGCCGATATTGAACGCAGGATTCCCTATTCACTAGATAGCCTGCAGAACATTGCGTCTATCTCCAAGACCTTTACTACGACGGCGATCATGCAGCTGAAAGAAGTCGGCCTGCTGGATTTGGATGCTGACCTTAATTCAATCCTGCCTTTTGCGGTGACCAATCCCAAACGCAGCGCCGATGGTATTTCGGTTCGCCAGTTGCTAACCCACACCTCGTTTCTGCGCGATGGACTCTTTTATGCGGAGCGCTATGCCTGCGGCGATCCGCGTTTCGAGCTCTCAGTGTGGCTGCGGGAGTACCTTACGCCCGACGGTGCTTTCTACAATGCCGAGCAGAATTTTCAGGACTGGGAGCCAGGATCTCGCTTCGAGTACACCAATATTTCATTTGGTGTACTGGCGTATATTGTTGAGCTAAAGTCAGGCATTCCCTTCGCTGAATACTGTCGGCGCAATATCTTCAGCAGGCTTGATATGCCAGACACGTCCTGGATGCTGGCGGATTCGGATCTGTCGCGCCACGTTGTTCCCTATACCTGGGTAGAAGACAGCGCCGCGCGTGGTCCAACGTGGGGTGGAATTCCCCTGGGCGTGATACGAGAGGGTGGACCCACGCTTGAGCGGCGACTGGACGATGGTTATCAGAGCAATTGTGTCTATAACCATCCTAACTACCCCGATGGATTTCTGCGCACCAGCGTGAGGCAATTGAGCAACTATGCGCGTGCTTACCTGAATGGTGGCGAGTTCAGTGGCAAGCAAATCCTGAAGCCAGAGACCGTGGCTGAAATGCTCACCGATCAGCGTGTCCCTGCCGGAAATAGAACCCAGGGACTGACCTGGTCCTCGGATCGAGAGTTAAACAGTGAACCGCAGTGGGGGCACGGGGGTAGTGACCCGGGATCGAATACTGATATCAGGATTCTGCCCCGGCAGGGAATCGCTGCCATCGTGTTTACTAACACTAATGGAGTCACTCCAACCGAAATCAGCAACAGGTTGTTGGAGATTGGTGACGAACTGTTTTAGGCGTTTGCTGCCCATATCAGCCTCGAATCTCGGAAAGGATATGGAAAACAGGAAATCGGAAACCAATTCTTCTCGCTCTGATTGCTGCAGTCTGAATGTAGACTGATAAAGGCGGCAGGGCACTATCCTGCCGCCCTATTGCCTGGTGCTTCAACGCGTCAGCTTGAAGTTAACACCGATGTAGGCGGCAGCCCCAGCAGCGTTGTAATCAATGATCTCCTGATAGTCTTCATCAGAAACATTTTCCAGTCGGCTATAAACGCGAACACCCTCCGTTAGCTGATAAGACGCAGTCAGGTCGAACACGCCAAAATCATCGATAGCAATATTGCCGCTGTCTATGGCGTTAGCCTGTGAGCGATAGAAGCCATTCAAATTCAGCTTGCCATCGAGACCAGTGTAGAGAAAACCGAGATTAAAGAGGTGCTCTGGCCGGCGTAAACGTTGCGTACCGTCAGGCCGCTCCGTCTCATTGCGGGTGTAGTTGCCGGTGACTCTTAGAGAATCGGTGATTGGGATTTCTGCACTTAGCTCGATACCGCGAGAATTAGCCTGTCCAATATCCTGCAGGTAGCCACTGAAGGATGCGAGGTCAAAAAAGATGGCATTCTCAACATTCTGATCGAAATAAACGGCCTCCAGTCGCATAGTACGAGTGATATATTCCACTCCTATTTCCCAGCCCTCACTTTCTTCCTGCTGCAAGGTTATGCCCGCAGCCGGAGGAAATGCAAAAGCACCAGCGTTATAGGCGATCTCGAAAGGGCTCGGTGCACGAAATCCTGTGCCCAGAGCGGTTTTGAATTTGAGCGTACCTTCGCCCAGATCGGCAAGATACGCTGCGCTGACCCGATAGTTGGTGTTGGTGCCAAAATCTTCATTGTCATCGTGACGAACACCTGCGGTGAAAAACACCGCGTCAGAGAAATCACTGAGATATTCGAGGAATACACCAATATTGCCTCGTCCTCTTCCGTTATTCCAAGCCTCTTCCTGATCTGCGCCGTACACGAGGTCAAAGCCCGGGAGCTCGGTGGCTGTACCAATATATTCCCAGCGCTCCAGCTTGCCAGCGGCAGTAAAGCTGGAGGCGCCCGCGGCGAAATTCTCTCGATCGCTGTCGGTGCTACTGTAGGAGAAGGAATGCGAAAAGGCAGCGCCTTTGTATTCCGCTTCAATGCGAGTGGCGCTAAGGTCGTTGCTCCCACTGCAGTCCTCCACGCGGGTGCTTGTGAAACAGCCATCGAACTCGTTGCGGCCATCTATATCATGGCGTACCAGTTGTACTCGAAACGATTCTGTAATATCCATACCGAGTCTGGCGTGCAGAGAGGTGTTCTTATAACCATCCGCATCCATTAATGTGTTATCAGAATCCCGTGAGTTAAAGCCATTGGTTTTGAAGTCGGTGGCAGCAAGGAAGTAGTCAAAGGCGCCGTTTCGACCCGCGATGTTGGCAGCCAGCTGATTGGTGCCATAGCGTCCAGTTTGGGCGTCAGCGCTGGCGCTGAAGCCCTCAGACGCTGAGCGTGAGCTGATGTTAATCACGCCGCCGGCATCGGCACCAAAGGCCAGACCCTGGGGGCCGCGCAGTACTTCAATTCGTCCGATCCCATCACTCAGCAAGTGCTCAAACGACGTTGCGATTTGCGGTCCACTTGGATCCTGAATGCGCACGCCGTCGAGAATTGTCAGGGTGCGAAAGCCTTCTTCGCCGCGAATCCTTACCAACGTGGTTTTGCCCGCACCGCCACTATTGCTGGCGCCAGTGGCAGGCATTTGTCTGAGCAGATCGGTTATGTTGAGAACACCGCGAGAATCAATCTCAAAATCGTCCATCACTGAGACGGACGTGCCGATTTGGCGCAGGGGAATCGCCACACGACTGGAGGTGACAACAATTTCTTCTAAATTATCTGACTGCTGCGCCAGGGTGATAGGGGAGCTAGTTGCCACCGCAACAACTGCGGTGACTGCTGTTCGCTTAAAAGTAATTAACATTACTGGGTTCCTCAATGAATCTAAGTTTCAATGAGGGAGAGATGTGAAGTAGTGAAAACTTGCGCGAGGCAGGATATCCAACTACCGATGAGCCCTCCGCTGCATCGTGACCGACTTACAGGCTAATTTCTGTAAATCGAGTTGCTCTGGCTCAGGCCGGTATCGGGCTTACAAGCGGGACTTATAAAGACTCCACTCGCTTACCGTTGCGGGGGCAGCGCCGGATTCATCAAAGGGGTCAATGTTTGACTCTGTGTGATCCACCGGACTTCCCGTTTAAGCTGATTGCTTCATTCGATTTTCGCTAGATGTAAAATCTGCAAACCAACCAGCACCTGGGGCAGGGACGTCAACCTAATCAGTTACGGTGCCTCAGTCAACCTTCTTTGTGTTTAGTTTTGTTTAGGAGTTATGACAGCACTGGCTCTTCTCAGATTGGTTTCGGCAAATAAGGGGTTAACGGACCGTATATCGTTACGCAATTCAGGCCGAGTGCAAGCACAGCTGTCTCTCTTGCAGTTGCATTGCTGTTCCGAGAGACAAGCGGTCGCGTGTCTGGTGCGATTTACTGCGTAACAGTCACGAGAAGGCGATGGCAGCTTCATTTTCGGAAATTGTGATCTTGCAGGCAGGTTTGAACATGAGCCCAAGAGACAGTCTGAAGCCAGTGTGCACTTTCCCTTCTTCATCATTGCCGCTTATACTGATCCCCCTTGCTACGGAGATCCTCATGAACACATTAAAAACTGCTTTTTGCGCTGGCACGCTACTTATGGCCGGTTTTTTGCCCAACCTTGCCATGGCCCACTGGTCATTGAACAACGAGGCTTCCACCTTGAGCTTTGTCACGACCAAAGCCGAGCACGTTGCTGAGGTGCATACCTTTGATCTGCTCTCGGGTGAGATCGCAGATGATGGCGCTGTCTCCGTGACGGTTGAGCTCGCCAGCGTCAATACCTTGATCCCTATTCGTAATGAGCGCATGCAGGCGATGCTGTTCGAAACCAATTTGTTTCCGGAAGCGACCATTGAGGCGACTATAGACCTAGATACCCTTGCTGCAATGCCGGCCGGAGGCTCTGAGACCATGCAGCTCAATTTCAGTCTCAGTATGCGCGACATATCCCGCTCATATACTGCCGACGTCATGATAACCAGGCTAGATGAAGCGCTTGTCGCCACGACCCTGAAGCCAATTGTTGTGACTGCAGTTGACTTTGGCCTGCAGACTGGTGTCGAGGCTTTGCGTGAAGTGGCGGGCCTGCCAAGTATCAGCCGCGCTGTGCCGGTTTCCTTTACAGTACTTTTTGATCAAGGGCACTAAGCTTCAGCCCTGTTTCAGTATTGGGGCGCTAAGGATCGCAGGGGGCGGAAGGATTGAGCGCTAATCCCTTCGTCCCTTTTTAGCAACTTAGCTTTATTTTCTGGTCGCAGCCTCATGTGTCCAAGCATTGTCGGGAGCTAGCGGGTATGGGATTAAACGCTTATTGTTTTCGTCTCTGTGACTCTCGATCCTACAAAGTCTTGAATTTGCCGCATGTCGGCATTGCCCAAAATGCCGCTTAACTCCATGCGAGCTGAACACAGAAGAAGTCAATGACGGAACCATCCTTCCCAGTTTCCGGAAAGTCACGCATTCAGTCCATCGATACCCTGCGCGGTGTGGCTCTGCTGGGTATTCTGTTGATGAATATCATCGCCTTTGCCAACCCTTTCGCCGCTTATCTTATCCCAACTACCGACAGTGCAGATTCGGGCCTGAACCTCGCCACTTTCATGACTATGGATATTTTTGTTGAAGGGAGCATGCGCGCGATTTTCTCCATGCTGTTTGGGGCAGGGATGCTTATCTTCCTGAATAAACCCGAGGCTAATCCGGGAATTGTAAAGAACCTTTTCTACCGGCGCACTTTGCTGTTAGTGGTACTCGGTTTGTTTAATGCCTATGTGTTGTTATGGGTGGGTGACATTCTTTATGCCTATGGCATGACGGGGTTTGTACTCTATCTGTTCCGCGATCTACCCGCGAAGCGGCTGGCGCAGTGCAGTGGCGCCATTCTGTTGCTGCTTGTGATTGTGCATACTAGTGGCTACTACGGTGCAAGCAGTCTGGGCGCTGCGGTTGATGAGATCAATGCGCTGCCAGCGGGGACTGCGTTGAGTGCGGAGCAGGAGGAGGTGCTGGAGGACTGGGATACCTTTCTTGAACAGCAATTCATTTCCCCTGAGCTAGTCGAACAACAGCGGCAGCAGTTGCGCTCAGGATATTTGAGTAACTTTATTGCACTAGCGCCAGTTAATCTGATTCTGCAGACCATTGGCTTCATTGGTAACGCTTTCTGGGATGCGCTCTCTATGATGCTGTTGGGCATGGCCTTATTCAAATGGGGTTTGTTAGATGGCTCCCGCAGTGTCAAGATTTACGGATCCATGACCCTGCTTGGTCTTGGCGTTGGATTGCCTCTCAATACTTGGGAAACCGTTACCTTCGTGAGCTCTGGTTTCGAGCTACAGTGGTCTGCCTTCAATCGACCCACCTATGATCTTGGGCGTCTGTCCCTGGCGTTGGGTTACATTGGCCTGGTAATGCTGGTCTGCAAACTGGATCTGTTCAAATCTTTGCAAAGTGCACTGGCCAAAGTGGGCCAAATGGCGCTTACTAACTATCTGTCTCACTCGCTAATCTGTAATTTCATCTTCATGGGTTGGGGGCTGGGATTGGCGGGGGAGTTGCAGCGAGTTGAAATCTATTATGTAGTATTCGGCATCTGGGGTTTTCAGTTGATCTTTAGCCCACTGTGGCTACGTTATTTCCGCTTTGGTCCCGCCGAATGGTTATGGCGTAGTCTTACTTACGGACAGCGGCAGCCGCTAAACCAGAATTGATCCAGTAATTGTTATCATCCCATGATTGACGTACCATGCCTCCCGCCTGTGACCATCCACCCTGGCTCTGTGTGGAGCGGTACGCCAGCAGCAACGCTGCTCTAGTTCACTAGCATCCTTCCTCGCTGGTTCGCGACTATTGGTCCGGTTTATCTGGTTCTTCGTTCATCCTATTAGTGCCACCACTATCGATGATTCAAAATACGCATCTACAATCATTTTTTCTCGCTGCCTTGCGGTGGGTAAACGGCCTTGACTCATGCTTGAACGGCTGAATTTTAATAAAGAGACGCTGCGCGAACTCCTCGCGATTGCGCTGCCCATGGTGGTTTCCCAGGGTACCTTTGCGGTCATGATTTTTACTGACCGCTATTTCATGTCGCAGATCGATCCTACCCATATGGCGGCCGCTTTAGGGGGTGGTGTAGCCTGCTTTTTCTCTTTCTGTTTCTTCTCTGGTTTGTTTTCCTACGCAAATGCACTGGCAGCGCAATATCTTGGTGCAGGTGAAAAACACAAGTGTCCCAAGGTGGTCATCCAGGGCTGGGTCATGACCCTTTGTTGTGTGCCGGTGTTGGCTCTCATTACCTATTTCGTCTCGGACATTTTTTCTGCCATGGATCATGATCCGGTCCAGGTGGAACTTGAGCGCACCTATTATCAGATTCTTATGCTTGGCATTGTGGTGACTCTTGCCAAAATTTGTGTGTCCTCCTACTTTGCTGGCATCGGTCGCACCCGAGTGGTAATGATCTGTGACGTTTGTGGCTTGATTCTGAATGTGCCCCTGGCCTACGTCATGGTGTTTGGGCACCTCGGCTTTCCTGCCCTGGGTATCGTCGGCGCTGGTATTAGCACCCTCATTGCAACCGGCTTCGCTTTTCTGCTGTTTCTATTCTTCTTTTTCCGCAAAGCCCATCGCGAGGAGTTTTCGGTTGCCAGGGCCTTTGGCGCAGACTGGGGAATTTTTCGCCGCTTCTTTCGCCTTGGCTTCCCTTCCGGTGTCGAGCTTTTTCTCAATGTGGCTGCGTTCAATCTGTTCCTACTAATGTTTCAGTCCTACGGTGTAGCGCAGGGCGCGTCCGCCGCAATCGTATTCAACTGGGATATGCTGTCCTTCGTTCCAATGATAGGTCTGAACATCGGCATGATTAGCCTGATAGGGCGCTTTGTGGGTTCTCGCGATATGCGGCGGACCGATGAAGTAGTCACGGCTGGATTTGTCATTGGCTTAAGCTATTCGGCGGTACTGGCGTTCATCTATATCACCTTCAGGTTTTCCCTGGTGGAGATGTTCGCGCCACCGCAAGGTGACTTTAGCGAGATTCGCGAGCTGGCTGCCTTCATGATGGTTGGTTTATCCAGCTACGCCATGGCGGATGCCATTATCCAGGTGACCGGTGGCGTGCTGCGGGGGGCTGGCGACACCCGCTGGCTGATGTATGCCTCTGTGAGTCTGCACTGGGCCATGCTGGTGGCGCAGTATTTTATTATTCGGGTGTTTGAGTTGGGGCCTAGGGTGGCCTGGCTGGCATTCGTCGCCCTGATTTTTGCCATTGCGGTGGTATTCGTGCTGCGACTGCGCGGAGACCGCTGGCGCGATGAGAAAGTGCTGGAAATGGTCATGGTGGAGTAATCCCGCGAAGCCACGTATTTTGCGCACCGCAGCCCGACTTGCAGCTGCCCTGATTAGCAGTTAGCCTCTCAGGTCCTGTTAGGAAAACTCCACCAAGAGAGTGCGCTATGAATAAAACCCTTTTGCGAATCATCGGCCTGTTCTCCGTCTCGGGAATCCTGCTGTTTGCCGGGATCAGCCTTGCCCAGTCCCGCTATCCGTCGAACATCCTGAACATGAAAGGAAATTTTTCCCGCGGCGCTGCGACCGCCATGGGTGAGCCCTTTCAGGGTGTCCGAACCTCGGCTGGAAAAATCGAAGGCCTCTATCCCATTCGCAGTACCGGTGTCAGCACCGACGCAATCCGTGTTGCCGCAGACGCCTTTCTTGTAACTCTGGATAACATCGAACTTAGCCGCACCCACTTTGCGGTGGACGACCCGGAATGGCGTGACTGGTCCAATGTGGATGTGGGCATTTTTCCACGCCGAGGATTGAGTCTCGAAGAGATGGACGCCGAGCAGAAAGCTGCGGCGTGGCAGCTACTGCAAGTGTCCCTGAGCAGCAAGGGGTTGGAGCAGACCCGCGCCATCATGCGTACCGAGCAGACGCTGCTTGAACTCAATGGTGAGCCGATCCGATACGGCGAAGAAAAATATTACATCACCATGATGGGGATACCCACTGCTGACGGTCCCTGGGGCTGGCAACTGGATGGTCACCATCTCGTGATTAATTTCTTCGTGCTGGGTGATCAGGTTGTAATGACGCCTGCCTTCTGGGGTGGCGAGCCGGTCGTGGCTCAGGCTGGAATGTATGCTGGTAATACCATTATGCAGCCTGAACAGGATCTGGGCCTTGCTCTGATGCAGTCCCTTGATGGGTCTCAGCAGCAGGTCGCTACCATCACGCGTGAGAAAACCCGTAACTATCCCATGGCGGCTGCCAATGCCGACAACAAGGTGCAGGATTATGAGGGCATCGCGGGCTCCGATCTGAGCAGCGCTCAACGCCTGGCGCTACTGGACTTGATCGAGGCGTATATAGGCAATCTGCGAGACCCCCATGCTGCCGTGACCATGGCGGAAATCGCAGAACATCTGGATACCACCTACTTTGCCTGGATCGGCCACTCTGAAGATGACGCTGTGTTTTATTACCGGGTCCATAGCCCGGTGATCATGATCGAATTCGATCATCAGAACCCGGTTGGCACCCAGATGCTGAACACGCCGGGGCAACCCACGCGCGACCATATTCACACGGTGGTGCGCACGCCCAATGGCAATGACTACGGCAAAGATTTATTGGCGCAGCATCTCGCTTCAGTGCAACATTAGACTCAATCCGGAACTGCAATCACGCGATAGGAATCCCCATGATCAAGAAGACATTGCTCGCTGCGGCATTCGCCGCCGCCACCTCTAACCCGGCGCAGGCACAATCGGATAATGCCTTTGGCATTCCTACTGAGCAGGTCACTAACCCTGCGGCCAGCGTCGTCGCGGCGCCTGGCTCAAGAGGTCAGGGTTGGCTGGGCCAGGGACGTTCCGAAGTGTTGGCGCGCCATGGCATTGTCGCCACCAGTGATCCGCTGGCGGCTCAGGCGGGGCTCGAGATTTTGCAGCAGGGCGGCAACGCTATCGACGCGGCAGTAGCAGCCTCTGCGGTTCTCGATGTGACTTCTCAGAACGATACAGGCCTGGCGGGTGACTTATTTGCTCTGGTCTGGAGCGCAGCAGACCAGAAGCTCTACGCCTTGAATTCGGCAGGGTTTGCACCTGCAGGCTGGACCCCGGAATTTTTTAAGGAAGAATTAGGTCTGGATCGGATTCCCGGACGTGGCGTCAATGCAGCAACAGTGCCAGGCGCGATTTCAGGTTATGACGCGCTGCTCGAGCGCTTCGGTACCATGGGATTTGAAGAAACTTTCGAGCGCGCCGCGCGCCTCGCGGAGGAAGGCTGGGGACAGTCTGAGCGCCGCCATTCCGATTTGACGAGCCAGCAAGAAAAGTTGCTGCAGGATCCGGACTCTGCCGCCGTATTCCTGAATGACGGTGAAGTGCCGCCGCTGTATAGCATTATTAGAAACCCTGGTCTGGCTGATGCGCTGCGGCTGATTCAGGAGCAGGGTCGCGAAGCGTTTTATTCCGGCGCCATCGCCGATGCCCTGGTCGCCAAAGTGCAGTCAGAAGGCGGCGTCATGACTCATGAAGACCTGGCTGCGTTTGAATCTGAATGGGTTGAACCGATCTCCACCACTTATCATGGCTACGATATATTCCAGTTGCCGCCTCCCGGACAGGGTTGGGCCGCACTGGAGATGCTCAATATTCTGGAAGTCTGTGCCCCCGAGCACGGACTGAATCTGTCTGCACTGGGGCCATCAAATCCAGATTACTGGCACTTCATGGTGGAAGCCAAGAAGCTGGCGTACTCCGATCTGCAGGCCTATAACGCAGACCCGCTGTTTTCCGATGTGCCGCTGGAGCAGTTGCTGTCAAAGACTTATGCCCGAGGCCTGTGTGATCGCATCGATATGAATGCTGCCTCAGAGCCTTCAGTAAAAGGTGGCCTGGACGGTGGCACTATCTATCTGACCACCGCCGATCGCTGGGGCAATATGGTGAGCTTCATTCACAGTATTTTTTCTGTTTATGGCAGCGGTATCACCATCCCGCCCTACGGCATGATTCTGCATAATCGCGGCGTCGCTTTTTCTGTGGATGAAGAGCATCCGAACGTCGTGGCTCCCCGCAAGCGCCCATTTCACTCGATTATCGCCGGTATGGTGATGCAGTATGACCAGCCGCTCATGACCTTCGGTAATATGGGCGGGTCGGTGCAGCCTGAAACCCATGCGCAGCACATGGTGAACGTCATCGACCACGGCATGAATGTGCAAATGACTACTGATGTAGCGCGGTTTACCCATAGCCAAAACAGTAACATACTGTCCCTGGAGCATGATCTCTTCAGCCTGGTAGGACGGTCACTGCAGGCTAGGGGGCATGACGTGCGTTCGGTGAACGGCGGTCGCGTTGGCGGCTATCAGGGTATTCTATTCACCAGAGACCCTAATCTGCCGCAGCCTGTTTTTACGTCGGAGAGTATTGCTGAGGATCATCCCGTTAATGGTGTTTACCGAGCCGGATCAGATCATCGCAAAGACGGTCAGGCGGTAGGCTGGTAAGCCGGCTATAGTAATAAAAGCGTCAGATGTCACTGATTGGAAGGAAGCAGTACTATGGAAATGATTTCTGAACAGCTAATCGAGATGCCGCGGGACACTGTGTGGGCAGCCCTCAACGATACGACGATCCTGCAGCAGGCTATGCCCGGTTGCGAGAGCTTCGATGCCACTGGCGAGAATACTTTTGAAGCCAGGCTGGTCACGAAAATCGGCCCGGTCAAAGCCAAGTTCAAATTTGACGTTGAGCTATCCGACCAGGATCCACCCAATGGGTACACCATCAGCGGTGCAGGGCAGGGTGGTGCTGCGGGATTTGCGAAGGGGTCTGCTTCGGTGAGCCTGACTGAACAGGATGGAGCTACCTTGCTGGCTTACAACGTGCAGGCCAATGTTGGCGGCAAACTGGCACAACTGGGTGCCCGATTAATCGATGGCGTCGCGAAGAAGATGGCGGATGAATTTTTTGAAAACTTTAAGGAAATTGTTGCTGCAGGCGAGGGCTAGACGCCCGACAGCATGAATTGGATCAAGAGGAGTGGAGAAAGTTATGGTAACGGTCAATATTACAGTCAATGGCAAACCTGTCAGCGGTGAAGTGGAGAGTCGCACCCTGCTGGTTCAGTTTCTGCGGGATAATCTTCGACTTACCGGTACCCATGTGGGTTGTGATACCAGCCAGTGCGGTGCCTGTGTCGTACATGTAGATGGTAAGTCCATTAAGTCCTGCACCTTGCTGGCAGTCCAGGCCGATGGCGCCGAGGTGACTACCATCGAGGGTGTGGCAAATGGTAGTGAGCTTCATCCCATGCAGCAGGCCTTCATGGATAATCATGGCCTTCAGTGTGGATTCTGTACGCCGGGCATGGTGATGACTGCCCTTGATATAGTGAATCGCAATGGCAACAATCTTGACGAGGCTACAGTGCGTAAGGAACTGGAAGGCAACATCTGTCGTTGTACCGGTTACCATAATATCGTCAAGTCAGTGCAGGCTGGCGCGAAGAATATGGGGGGCTCCTGATATGAATGAACAAGGCATTGGCGCCAGTGTGCGCCGCAAGGAAGACCAGCGCTTCTTAATCGGCAAAGGCAACTACACAGACGATATCAATGTGGCGGGACAAACCCACGCGGTTTTCGTGCGCTCTCCCCATGCCCATGCGGAAATCAAGGGTATTGACACCAGCGCGGCAATGGCTGCGTCTGGCGTTGTTGCGGTGTTGACTGGCGAGGATTTGGCCGCTGATGGCATCGGGCCACTGATTTGCGGCGTGACGGTAACCAGCGATGACGGTGAGCCCCACCGTGCGCCCGCCCATCCGGCCCTTGCACAGGGCAAGGTTAACTATGTAGGTGATCATGTTGCTGTCGTGATCGCAGAGAGTAAATCCGAAGCAAGGGATGCGGCGGAACTCGTGGATGTGGACTACAGCGTGCTGCCAGCGGTAACCGGGACCCGATCTGCGGCCGATCCCGGCCAGCAGCAAATTCATGAGGTGGCGCCTGGCAATGTCTGCTTTAACTGGCCGTTTGGTGACAAGGACGGGGTAGAGGCTGCTTTCGCTGCCGCGCATAAAGTGTCGAAGCTGGATCTGGTAAACAACCGCATGGTGACAAACCCGATGGAGCCGCGGGCAGCGCTGGGAGAATACAACACTGGCACTGATGAGATCACGCTGCATGTTACGACCCAGAATCCCCACGTCCATCGACTCGTGCTTTCCGCCTTTAACCAGCTCGCTCCAGAGCACAAGCTCAGGGTAGTGGGTCCCGATGTCGGCGGTGGCTTTGGCGCCAAAATTTTCGTGTACGCCGAAGAACTGGTGGTGGGTTGGGCTTGTCGCAAGGTTAATCGGCCGGTGAAATGGAATGCGGACCGAACCGAGGCATTCCTGGCCGATGCCCATGGCCGCGACCATGTATCTACCGCTGAGATGGCGATGGATGGAAATGGCAAGTTCCTGGCCATGCGGGTTCACACGAAGGCAAATCTCGGCGCCTATCTGTCTACCTTTGGCACCATGGTGCCGAGCTATTTATACGCCTTTCTATTGGCGGGCCAATACGCGACGCCACTTATTTATTCTGAAGTGAAGGCCGTGTTTACCAACACCGCACCTGTCGATGCAAGTCGCGGTGCCGGGCGTCCCGAAGCGACCTACCTGGTTGAACGGCTGGTTGATATATGCGCGAGTGATATGGGTCTGGACCCGGCTGAAATCAGACGCCGTAATTTCATTCCAGTTGATGCATTTCCCTATCAGACCCCGGTAGTGCAGTGCTATGACAGTGGCGACTATCCAGCAGCGCTGGATAAAGCGATGGAGCTGGCGGACTACGACGGCTTCGAGAGTCGGGCAGCAGAGGCCAGGGCGCGCGGTAAACTGCGAGGCATCGGTTTTTCTTCCTACGTGGAAGCCTGCGGTATCGCACCCTCGGCGGCGGTGGGTCAACTTGGTGCCGGCGTTGGTCTATGGGAAAGCGCCCAGGTGCGATTCAATCCCACCGGCAATGTGCAGGTCTTCACCGGCACTCACTCCCACGGACAGGGACACGAGACTACATTCGCGCAGCTGGTTAACGATCAGCTGGGTGTGCCGATTGAGAATATCGAAGTTATTCATGGCGATACTGCGAAAACCCAGTTTGGTATGGGAACCTACGGCTCCCGCTCGCTGGCTGTAGGCGGTGTGGCAATCTCAAGGGCATGCGACAAACTCGTTGCCAAAGGCAAGAAAATCGCAGCCCATGCGCTAGAAGCCGCGGAAGGGGATATTGAATTCGCTGACGGCAGCTTTTCCGTGGCTGGCACCGACAAGGCGATGTCGATCGGAGAGGTAGCCTTCAATGCCTATGTGCCGCACTCTTATCCTGAAGGGGTTGAGCCAGGCTTTGATGAGAATGCTTTTTTCGATCCGACGAATTTTTCATTTCCAGCCGGCACGCATATTTGTGAGATAGAAGTAGACCCGGAAACCGGTGTCGTTGAGATTGTTAAATATTCGGCGGTGGATGATTTTGGTCGCCTGATTAATCCCATGATTGTGGAAGGCCAGGTTCATGGCGGCATCGCCCATGGTGTAGGGCAAGCGTTGCTGGAAGGCTGCAGCTATGACAGCGAAGGACAGCTGATTACCGCCTCCTATATGGATTACGCAATGCCTCGAGCTGACAACCTGCCAAGTTTCGACGTGGACTACGCGCCGACTAACCCGCCGGATAATCCGCTGGGTGTGAAAGGTTGCGGTGAAGCGGGGGCCATCGGCGCTCCCCCAGCCGTTATCAACGCCATTAGCAACGCTCTTGGTGTTAAACATATTGATATGCCAGCCACGCCTGAAAACGTCTGGCGCGCCGCGCAGCAAGCAACTGCGGCAAGCGCATAAGGGAGAACTGACATGTACGAATTCAACTACAGAAAAGTGGATAGTGTAGATGCAGCGGTGGAAGCTATACAGCAGGCCGACGACGGCAAGTTTGTGGCTGGTGGTCAAACCATGCTGCCCACCATGAAGCACCGCCTGGCGAGTCCCAGCGATGTGATCGATCTGGGCGGAATTGCTGAGCTGGTCGGCGTCTGCGTCGAGGGTGATACTGTGATAATTGGCGCCATGACTACCCATGCCGCAGTGGCTGCTTCTGCTGAAGTGCAGGCCGCAATTCCTGCGCTGGCCAAACTGGCGGCTAATATTGGCGACCCAGCCGTGCGCAACAAGGGCACCATTGGCGGATCTATTGCCAATCACGACCCTGCCGCCGATTATCCGGCCGCTGTGATTGCCCTTGGCGCCACGGTTAAAACTTCCAGACGAGAAATTCCTGGTGAAGAATTTTTCACCGACATGTTCGAAACCGCCTTGGAGGAAGATGAGATCATCACTGCAGTGACTTTCCCTGTTGCAGAAATGGCGGCTTATATGAAGTTCGAAAACCCGGCGTCTCGTTACGCAATAGTGGGTGTTTTTGTCGCCAAGACCGGTGGCGAGGTTCGAGTTGGCGTCACCGGCGCGACTTCCTGCGCCCATCGTGGTCTGCAACTGGAAGCGGCACTTGGCGGCCAGCTGGATGCAAGCGGGATCGATGCCGTTGAGCTGCCGGTGGAAAACATGAACAGTGATATCCACGCCAGCGCAGAATATCGGGCCCATCTGGTCAAGGTTATGACCAAGCGTGCCGTGGAAGCCTGCGCCCAATAAGCTGATGAGCAGTATTCCAGCCTCGATTGAGCAAACCCAGGCGCTGCTGGAGCAGGGCAACTACGTCGCTGACCGCAGCCTTGCTACGACTCTGTTTCTAGCATTGAGAATGCAGCGCCCGCTGTTCCTTGAGGGAGAAGCGGGCGTAGGAAAAACCGAGATAGCCAAGGTGCTCAGCGATACCCTGGGGCGTCGCCTTGTGCGCCTGCAGTGTTATGAAGGCCTGGATGTAAATTCCGCGGTTTACGAGTGGAATTACTCGCGTCAAATGCTTGAGATCCGGCTGGCCGAGGCGGCAGGTGATGTGGATCGTCAGCACCTTGCCGACGATGTCTTCTCCGAACAATTCCTCATCGAGCGACCCTTGTTACAGGCTCTGAGGGCTCACACTGGCGGTTCACCGGTGCTGTTAATCGATGAATTGGATCGTACCGATGAGCCTTTTGAGGCATTCCTGCTGGAATTGCTCTCTGATTACCAGATTTCTATTCCCGAGATTGGTACCGTTAAAGCAGTAGAGCCACCCCTGGTAATTATTACTTCAAACCGTACCCGTGAGATTCACGACGCGCTCAAGCGTCGCTGTCTTTATCACTGGGTAGATTTCCCCTCCGCTGAGCGCGAACAGGAAATCGTTGCACGCAAAATGCCGGGAATCGACGCGCAGCTGAGCCAACAACTGGTTGCTTTCGTACAGCGCTTGCGCCAGGAAGATCTGTTTAAACTGCCGGGTATCGCCGAAACACTAGATTGGGCGGATGCCCTGGTGCAGCTTGATCAAGTTTCTCTAGATCCTCAGGGAATTGACGATACCCTCGGTACGCTGCTGAAGTACCAGGATGACATCGCCAAGATTCGCGGCAGTGAAGCCGCCAGTATCCTGGAAGAAGTGAAGCTGCAGATTTCTGCCTCTCAGCCTAAAAATGGCTGAGTCATTCGCTGTATCCGGCGAGTCGCCTGCCCTCAGCGGCAGGCTGGCTGACAATGTTCTGCTATTTGCGCGCCTGCTGCGTGCCGCAGGTCTGCAACTCGGTACCGGTAAAATCCTTGATGCTATCGAGGCCGTCAATCTTGTCGGTGTAGAATCCCAGCGAGACCTGCACACCGCGCTCCTTTCCCAGTTTGTTACCAGGCATGAACAGACGCCGCTGTTTGATCAGGCTTTTTCTCTTTTTTGGCGCAATCCCAGGCTCATGGAAAAACTCATGGGCGCCATGTTGCCCACTATACGCACAGAGAAAGATCAAGAGCAAGTCTTGCGCCGGTTGGGTGAGGCGCTGAGTAAGGGCAGTGAGGCACAATCTGACCCGCAGGAGCAGGAAGTTGAATTGCAGGCCAATCTGTCATTTTCTGACCGGGAAATTCTGCAGTCGAAAGACTTTGAGCAGATGTCAGAAGCGGAACTGCAAATCGCTCGCAATATGCTGCAGAAATTGAAACTCCCTGTCCCCGATGTCCGCAGCCGCCGCTTTCAGGCATCTAATCAGCAGGCGCGCATTGATATGCGCAAGACGCTGCAACAGTCATTGCGAAACAGCGCGACAATTCCGCTGCAGTTCAAACGCAATCGCGTGCGGCCGCCAGCTATCGTCGTTCTCTGCGACATCTCTGGCTCAATGGCTCAGTATTCACGTATGTTTCTGCATTTCATGCACGCCATCAGCAATCATCGTGATCGTGTCCACAGTTTCGTGTTCGGTACGCGGCTCACTAACATCAGCCGCTACCTGCGCAACAAGGATGTGGATATAGCTTTGGAAGCCACATCGTGCGCTGTTGAAGACTGGTCTGGCGGCACCCGCATTGGTCTCTGCCTGGAGCAATTCAATCGGCTGTGGTCGCGGCGCGTGTTAAGCCAGGGCGCCGTGGTAATTCTGCTAACTGACGGCCTTGATCGCGGTGAGGGAGATGGCTTACAGAAACAGATGGATCGCTTGTCCAAGTCCTGTCGACAGTTAATCTGGCTGAACCCGCTTTTGCGCTATGACAAGTTTGAGCCCAAGGCCCAGGGCATACAGTCTATGTTGCCCTATGTTGATTTGTTTCGTTCAGCCCATAGTGTGAGCAGTTTGGCTGAGTTGCCTCACTTACTCAGCCAAAGCCGCAAACAGGTTGCTTAAATCTTGAGCAAGGTTGTTGAATTTCGAAGCAGGAAGTAGAGCGTTAACGGCAGGAACGCATACCCTCCTGCTAGCAGGCCCAGCCCCGCATCATAGATGAGGGGTGTTCAGCAGCGCATTTTGTTCTCGCAAAATAAGCGTTTACTTCACCCCCGTGTCTTGGTGTCGGTTTCCTGCCTCACACGTCATTGCAGTAATGCTTTGCTAGCCTACTCCAAGCCTCTCCGGCAATTTCGGGGATTCTCTCCAACAGTCACCCGCTTGCGGCATCGAAACCACAATCTATAAAATTGTGAAATAAAAATTTAGAAGTTATTCCAAAGAATAGAATGGAGAGAGCCAATGATTTACGAAGTTGAAGGCGATATCATGTCGACCAGGGCTCAGGTTATTGTTTATAACGTGGCGACGCGTGATCCAATGACAAGGGGTGTGGCGCGCACGCTGGCAGAGCGCTACCCCGCCATTGTTGAGGCCTATCATGCCTGGTGTGAGGAGACGAACCCAGAACCGGGAGAGATCTGGTTATGGGAAGCGACGGATCACTCCCAGGTCCTGAATCTGATTACCCATGAGGGCGATGATGATCCGACCCGTCTGCGGCGGCCGGACAAGATAGCACTGCATCGCTGTTTGCGACGCCTGGCGCGCATGGTGTCTGAAGAGCGACTGAAATCTCTTGCCATGCCCAAGATCGCGTCAGGAGATTTCGGCATAGACTGGGCCGAGGTGCGCGGCATGATGGACTCGCAGCTCGGTGAGCTGGTGATTCCTGTCTTCGTTTACATGGAGGAGCTGGAAGGACAGGTTGCCTCTGAGCCTGGCATGTAAGAAGTCGTTTGCGCTAGTCCCGCAGGCCGTACACGATCAACTCGTCAGTTGCGCTAATGGCGATGCGCTGATTCCCTGCGCTGTCCAGGAAAGTCATGGGATTGGCGTTACCGCGCTGCTCCAAAGAATCCTCCCACAACATCTCTCCGGTGCTGGCGCGCAGGGCGCGCAGCCGGTTGTCATCGGTGGCCGCGATAAACAGCAGGTCGCTGGCAGTAACAAGGGCTGATGCCCGTCCGGGTCGACCCGTGTTCTGGTTCTCTGCAGGCAGTGATTCACTGACTCCAACTGGAATGCGCCAGGCTATTTCGCCGCTGGTGGTATCGACTGCGGTAAGGTGACTCCAGGGGGGTTTTTGGCATGGCAGCACTTGCCCGTCTATGGTTACCGCGAATGCTGAAGGACGTGGCGTGCTTAAGCTGTAGGGGAATTCCTCTCCTGTCTCTTCGAGCCAGCCCAGGGTGCCCAGGTCGCTGGCAAACACGAAGGCCAATTTGCTATTGGGGTCAAATGCTACACCTCCCCAATTTGGCCCACCTGCCAGGCCAGGGAAAAGCAGCGTAGCTGCGCCTGCTCCCGAGCTGTCTTTGAGCGTCCACGGCGTGTAGGGGCCGTCATTGTAAATCTCACCAGTGGTCGCGATAAGGTCCGCGCAGGCCTGAGCGTGATCAGGGCTGCTGAGATCCGATGTGACTAACTCATCCAATCCAAAGCGAACTCGCGCCATCGGAGGCGTGATTGACGGAATGGGTTGTGTGGGTGAAGCGATTTCTCCGGGGATGCTGCTGCTCGCTACCGGTTGTTCCTCGATACCGAAAATTGCGGCACCAGTTTCCCGATTAAGGATGA
Organism: Gammaproteobacteria bacterium UBA7449; assembly: GCA_002477465.1. GTDB lineage: Bacteria > Pseudomonadota > Gammaproteobacteria > Pseudomonadales > Pseudohongiellaceae > UBA9145. The sequence goes on from DLPV01000042.1 coordinate 180,862, forward strand.
AGAGATAGCCTGATTTTGTGGTGACCGCAAGCGCCGGGACCGTCGAGCCATCTCTGTCAATGTCAAACAGCGTGGGTGGTGCTGGCGGATCGTGATCCCACAGGTCGTGATGGATAGTTTGGAAATGCCAGACATAGTCGCCGGAGTGGATGTCGACAGCGACTATGGAATTGGCATACAAATTGTCACCGGCGCGATCGCCGCCATAGGCGAAGGGTAGGGGTGAGGCCAGCGGCAGGTAGAGTAAGTCTGTCGTCGCATCGACCGTGAAATAGAATGGCCAGGCGTTTGCTCCGAGGCGGTTCTCCCAGCTGTCGTCTGCCCAGGTGTCATGACCGCTTGCTCCGGGCTGCGGTACTGAGCTGAATTCCCAAAGTTTCTCGCCGCTGATAGCGCTGAAGGCCCGGGGATTGCCGATGCCGCCCTGCGTGCCCGGTGGGGTATTGGCCCCCACTACGATGATGTCCTCGTAAACGAGTGGCACCGAAATATAGGGAATTCCCATGTCAACTTCACCCCTATCACCAAACGACTGATCCAGTAATCCTGACTCGGAGTTCAAAGCAATAAGTCTATTGCCCACGGTGAAGATGATACGGGAAGAGAAATCTGCATTTCCGGGCCAGTAAGCTACACCACGGCGCGAAGGGCGACCCTCTGGGATAGGGAAGCGCCATATTTCAGTGCCCGTCAGAGAGTCCAGGGCAACGATGCTATCTACCGTTGGTAGATACATCCTATCTCCCAACAGTATAGGTGTGACCTGGGAATTGGGGTTGCGGCTGTTGGGGTCATCACCGTTACGTAATGAAAAACGCCATTTAATTTCCAGGGTGCTGACGTTGGCTGGCGTGATTGTCGTCAAAGTCGAAAACCCTTTGCCAGTAATGTCACCGCGGTAATGTGGCCAGTCGCCAGCGCTATCCTGGGCAGCAAGATGCGATGGAGAGACGCCAGCAAGCATCAGGCTCATTAGTATCGGACCCAGTTTGGGTTTGAACTGATTAAGAAAGACGGTGAGCATGAGGCTGGATTTGGATATAAGCATTTTTGTCTCTTATGTTGATTTATAACCCGATTATGGGATGGACGGACAATATTTGAAAGAGGTGCGGCTGCCCGTGAGCACTGATATTCAAGACAAGGTGCTGGGTTCGTCCGCTGAAAAGAGCTGGCAGTCTGGAGTGTTGTTATACACTCAACACACTGGTAATTTGAAATTTTGCCGGGGTCTAGCGTTCGCGCGATTCCTGGCTCGGCGGGTTAGGCCAAATGCCGACTATAATCAGGCTCGACTGTTTGGGCGGCAGTAAATCGTAATCTGTAATCGGCCTGATACCCATAAATGCCCTGAGGATGTCACCTATGAATTTACGTCTTGGTCTATTCGCGGCAGCGTCGCTGTTGACGTCATCTGTTTTTATTCTCCCCCAGGCTTCAGCTCAGCGTGGAGCGCCACCGCCGCTACCGGAAGGTCCGGGTAAACAGCTGGTGATGAACGTTTGTTCAACTTGCCACAGCACGGCAACGATTTCTCGAGCTGCGGGCTTCAGTACTGCCGCTGAGTGGCGCAGTTTATTCTCTACTATGATTGAGTTGAACGATGCTCAGGCGACTACAATAGCTAATTATCTAGCTGAACACTTTCCTGAAGATGTTTCCCGACGTCCGAATCTCATTGCCGGAGATACTGAAATCGAGATTATTGAATGGACGGTACCTACCCTCGGTCAACGCTCTAGAGACCCGGTAGAGGCACCAGATGGCTCTATTTGGTGGACGGGTATGTGGGCGAGTCTGACAGGGCGCCTTGATCCTGAAACCGGCATCATGGAAGAGTACAAATTACCACCCACTTCCAGGCCCCATACGGTGGTGCCCGATTCCGAGGGCAATATCTGGTACACCGGGAACAGCAATGCCACCGTCGGCAAGCTGGATCCAACTACGGGTGAAGTTACCGAATACGAGACTGAGGCCAGAGACCCACACTCAGCAGTCTTTCACCCTAACGGCAATCTCTATTTCACGGCACAGGGTGCAGCAGTGTTGGGTCGCCTGAATCCGGAGACTGGTGACCTCGCTGAGATTGATGTTGAGCCGCGGCCCTACGGAATTAAGGTCGATAGCAAAGGCACGGTGTGGGTAGCATTCAATGGCACTAACAAGATCGGTGCGCTGGATCCCAATACCATGGACATACGCTATTACGAAGTGCCAGATGAGCGCACCCGTGTACGCCGTCTGGATCTGGATGGTAATGACATAGTCTGGTTTGTGAATTCCACGATGGGCAAAATCGGCAGGCTGGATCCAGCGACCGGAGAAATCACCCAATGGGACTCGCCTAGTGGCCCGCGTTCACACCCTTACTCCATGGCGGTGATCGATGATGTTATTTGGTACAACGAGTCAGGCATGCGACCTGATGCTCTGGTGCGATTTAATCCGCAAACCGAGTCCTTTCAGAGTTGGGCGATTCCTTCCGGTGTGGGAATCATCCGCAATACCTGGGTGACAGAGGCCGGTAATTTGCTGATTCATCAGTCAAGCTCGAATCAGGTTGGCTTGGTTAAGATCAATTAGAGCGGCAGTTAGCTGCAGAGCGCACAAACAAGCAGGCGGTGGATAGTAAAACAAGAAGCACACACTCTGCTGGGCGAATCGCGTCAGTGGTTTAAATCGTCAGCGGGACTGGAGGTTTCAGAAACATCGCGGGACTGGGCATTCTGCCCTTGCGCCATTTAGCAGGACAATATGCTGATCGTGCCTGATGCTCTCGAAGATGCGCGCTTTAAGAATAATTCTTTGATACTACTGGAGCCCCATATTTCGCTTTTGTGACGGGGGCTCTGGTCACGCCTGCGGGATACAAGCTGGGCACCTTGTGTGTTGTAACCGGCTCAGAGCCGAGGGAACTCTCGTACGCGCAACAGGATGTTCTCAAGTTGCTGGCCTGTCAGGCTAGATCTGCATGACGCGATCGATATCTTTCGCAAGAACCGGCTTTTTCGTCACCAGCGATACGCCAATAAATAACACCATCGACGTGATAAAAGCCACTAGAGGACCGCTGATGCCGTAGGGCAGCACGATTCCCGCCAGCTGAACTGAAAAGTTGATCAGCAGCGCAGCGCTAATCGCTGTGACAGCGCCGGCAACAGACGCGCCGCGCCAGTTTAACCCGACAGCCACCACCGGAAAGATAGAAGCCGCAAAAGTGCCCCAGCCAAATGCGCCCAGCAGCGCGACCAAGGTCGCGTCGGCAAAATGTGAGTAGAGCGCAAAGCCTGCCGCAACTGTAGCCAGTAAAACTGTCACCACCCGCGCCCAAAAAAGTTCGTTCTTCACGCTGTGCCCGCGCACGGCCTTGGGAATGTCATGGATTATCGCGGCGGTACCGATGTTTAGGAAGGCATCTGAGGTCGACATAATTGCCGCAAACAAGCCGGCAAAGACGATCCCGGCCAGCAGCGGATTTGCAAACACGGAGAGAAAGGTAGATGCGGCATCATCTGGCAGGGTCAGGGGATCTACCACACCATCGATCACTGCGGCACGCATGATAATACCGATAGAGATCCATAGCAGTGCTGCCATGACGTAACCGAACAGTGACATAGGCAGGATGTTGCGATTGTCGGTCATCTTCTTGTTCATCATCATTTTTGTAATGAGATGGGGTTGCCCGGCGAGACCCAGGCCAAATACAAAAAACCAGCCCAGGGATGCCATGACGCCAGCGGCACCAAAAGGCATCATCGCCTCGGAGTCATCAGCCAGAATGATCGAGGTCGCTTCCTGCATACCGCCTTCAAAGACAGACATGGCTGTCATCAGTATTAGGGAACCAGCAACAATCATGATGGCGCCCTGCACTACATCGGTGTAGACGCTGGCGATGATGCCGCCAGTGACACAGTAAAATATTAGAACTGCTGATGAAATAACGACACAGCTCACCAGGCCGATATCAGCAAATGTCTCAGTGCCGGAAAGAATTGCCTGCATGACTACCGCCATGGCCAAAATCTGAGTGGCGAGGTAGCCCATCACGCCCAGAACTATGGTCACGGCCATCAGAAAACGCACGGCCTCGCTGCTGTAGCGGGCAGCGACCACATCCGGCAGCGACAAACAATCCCGCAGCTCAGCAATCATACGGATGCGCTTGGCTACCAGAAAGAACCCAATGGCATAGCCGATGGAGGAAATCACCACCATCCAGAATGAACTGACGCCAATTGAATAGACCAGCCCAGGGCCGCCCACGAAGCCGAAGCCGCTGAGGGTGCTGGAGAACAGGGCCAATGCGACCACGATGGGTCCGAGTCCGCGACCTGCGATAAAGAAATCACTGCTGTCGTGGGTGCGCCGCATCGCCCACAATCCCGTGACGATGCAAAACAACATATAAATGACGACAGCGCCAACAATTATTTCCTGGCGATACGCTTCCATGTCCTAGTCCTGGTTTTCTTCCTGCTGACACTCTTTCAACAGTGCATTGAATTCTGCTTCGTCTGCTTCGGTGAAAATAAAATGGCGAAAGCCCAGGGTGTAAATAGCCACTAGTGGGATAGCGCCTAGCCAGGTGCCATACATTTGCCAGGCGGTAGGGATAGGGAAGCCCATGAAGTAGCCGGTCTCACCAGTGCGTAAGAACTCCTGGTGAGTGCTGAACATTGCCCACCATATCAGTAGCATGATGACCAGCGAGACAGCCATGGCGACCACAAATTTGGGGCTTCGGTGTCGCTCGGAGACACCAAGAATGGCAAGGCAAACAACCAGGGTCAACAGTAGGGCGTTAAAAGCGAAGGCCAGTCCACCAATATGTTCCAATCGAGCCGCACCGTCTTCCCCAACCACCATGCCAGGAAACTCAGGATGAGGTAAGCCACCAGCATTGGGAACTGTTTCCGCCAAGCCAATGGCGAGCAGAATAATCCCCATCAGCGAACAAATGGCGAAAATCCAATAGATTATTCCTCGGGTCATTTGGCTTTCAGGCTCCGCGAATTGAAAGTTCCTTAGTAGTTGCGGGCAGAGCATAAACACGCGGCCCGATAGAGTCTAGGAAAAACGACGGCGTGCCCCTGTTTTCAGGCGCAGCCGTCCTTGTTTGTGCTGCCCGCGCAGTTCGCCGAGTCAGGGCTTGGAGCCTCAGTCTGCCTTGACAACTAAGCCGGGACAGTCCATTTTCCCTAGTCCGCCGAGGCCCTTGCGCTAGCGGTCGGACACTCAATTCTAGAGGTAATAAGAGGTAGAATGACAATGCTTAAAACCAGCCTCCGAGAAAACAGCCCGGGCATGCTGAAAATCGGCCTGACAGGCTTGCTCCTGGCCACTTCGGTTACGGCCTTGGCCCAACGTGGAGCAATTACGCCAGACGCCCACGCCGGTCAGCAGCCCATTAACAATTTACCCAATCCATATGAAACGCAACGGGATTTCGGCACGCTGCCAGACGGTCGTCGCTGGGGTTCGGTGAGCGCGGTCAACGTGGACGTGGATGGCGTCCACATCTGGGCGGGAGACCGTTGTGGCACTAATTCCTGTGCCACCTCAGACGTGGATCCAATGGTGAAGCTCGATCCAACAGGTCGTGTCGTCGATTCTCTTGGTGCCGGACAAATCATCTGGCCCCACGGTATGGATATTGATGCGGAAGGCAATATCTGGGTCGCGGATGCCCGACTCGCCAATGAGCGAGAAATTGAAGCAAACCCCGCAGCGCGCAATCACGGCAGCTCAGTGCTCAAATTCAGCCCCGATGGCGAGTTACTGATGGTCATCGGCACTCCCGGTGAGATGGGCGATCCGCCAACGCATCTGACTGAACCTAATGACGTATTGGTGGCACCAAACGGCCGCATCTATATTGGTGAGACTCACGGTGCCCAGTTCCAGGACGAGCCAGGCCCTAATTCCAAGAGCCGCATCACTATTTGGGAGCCAGATGGTACCTATGTGGGTTCCTTCGGGGAATGGGGTCAGGAAGATGGTCAATTCCGTGCACCGCATTCACTGGCCATGGACTCACAGGGCCGCCTGTTTGTTGCCGACCGTGGTAACAACCGCATCCAGATTTTCACCCAGGACGGTGAGCATCTCGACACCTGGTACCAGTTCAGTCGAAACAGCGGCATCTTCATCGACAAGAGCAACGACTGGTTGTATGCCATCGACTCGGAGTCGGATCCTAACTACAACCCTGGCGGTTGGCGCAAGGGCCTCAGGGTCGGTAGTGCCAGGACCGGGGAGGTGTACTACTTCGTGCCTGAGCATGTTTCACCTGAGCGCTCATCCGGTATGGGTGGTGTCGGCTCAATGGGTGAGGGTGTGACGGTAGATGGAGCTGGCAATGTGTATGCCGGCGAGGTTGGCCCGATTCAGGGTATGACCAGGTTCGTCCCACGTCTGATTCCATAGCGGCGATCAGCTATTTCGCAAAAAGGCGAAGCTTCAGGGCTTCGCCTTTTTTGTGGGTGGCTCAAACCTTTGGGCTATCTAACAACCCGGCCCACAAACCCGTATAATTGCGTCTCACCATTTATAAAGCCTGCAGTAATCGTGTTTAGTTTCAACCAATATAGAGTTTTTCTCAGTCTTAAGTTAGTCGCAATCTTGTTTGC
>DLPV01000055.1:0-5255 GCA_002477465.1 Gammaproteobacteria bacterium UBA7449
CCGCCTGCGATGCCCGCACCCGCCCTGAAAACCCAGTTCAGCGTCGAAGCTGCCGATCTCGACCAGCTAACGTCCCTGTGTAAAGCCCTTGCCGACAGTCTGCGGCTACAGATTTTGCGCCTGCTGCGCAATGAATCGTTCGGCGTATTGGAATTGTGTCGCATACTAGATATCAAACAGTCTGCGCTGAGTCATCATTTAAAGATACTGGCCACTGCCGAAATGGTGACGACCCGTCGCGAGGGTAATTCGATTTTCTATCGGCGCAGCTTCCTCACTGACGAGGATCCTTATCGCGACATCAAGGAGAGCCTGTTCGAGCAGGTCGACATGGTGGCGTTAGCAGCGGCGCAGACCAGGAAGATCAAACAGATTCAGATGGAGCGATCGCAGCTATCCCTGAGCTTCTTTAACAAGAACGCAGCCAAGTTTCGGGAAAAGCAGGGCCTGATTGTTGAGCATAAGGACTACCACGCCGCCTTGCTCGGCGTTATCGATGGACTGAGTCTGAACCCCAAAGCAAGTGTGTTGGAAGTTGGTCCCGGTGAGGGTCAGCTGCTAAGGCAATTGGCTTCCAGATTCGAGCACCTAACTGCCCTGGACAACTCCAGAGACATGCTGGAAAGATCGCGGCAAGCGATCACTACGACCTCTCACTCCGACGTCGAATTCATCCTCGGTGACACCACCGTAGCGAAGAAGCAAAGGGTTCGAAGTGACCTGATCATTTTCGACATGGTGCTGCATCATATTTCTTCCCCTGCAAAAACATTTAAAGAGTGCGCCGAATTACTCAACGAACAGGGCTCCCTGCTCGTCGTTGAACTGCGCTCCCACGATCAGGATTGGGTCAGGGATACCTGCGGAGACTTGTGGCTTGGCTTTGAAGAGCGGGATTTAAACCACTGGGCCGAGAAAGCAAGCCTGGGCAAAGGACAAAGCTCATTCTTGAGTTTACGCAACGGCTTTCAAATACAGATCCGCGTTTTTCAAAAAGAGACTCATGGCACCTAATTTCACTCTAGAGAAAAAAAGGAAATTATAATGGCAGAACCGCACCTATTTACATCTGAGTCCGTGTCCGAAGGACATCCAGACAAGATGGCAGACCAGATTTCTGATGCCATCCTCGATGCGCTTTTAAAGCAGGATAAAAAGTCCCGCGTTGCCTGCGAAACCATGGTCAAGACAGGCATGGTTATCGTGGCTGGGGAGATTACCACCGAGGCCTATGTCGATGTTGAGAGCGTGGTTCGTCAAGTCGTTAACGACATTGGCTACAACCACTCGGAAAGCGGATTTGATAGCAATACCTGTGCGGTCATGAACGCCATCGGCGGCCAGTCTGGTGACATTGCCCAGGGCGTCGATGAAGCAGACGATCACGAACAGGGTGCTGGTGACCAGGGTTTGATGTTCGGTTACGCTACTAACGAAACCGAAGTCATGATGCCTGCGCCAATCTACTACTCTCACCTGCTGGTTAAGAAACAGTCTGAAGTGCGCAAGAGCGGCAAACTGGCGTGGTTAGAACCTGATGCGAAAAGTCAGATCACATTTCGCTATGAAGATGGCAAGCCAGCCGGAATCGATGCAGTAGTCCTCTCTACCCAGCACCGGGATACCGTCGATCTCAAAGACCTGCAGGAAGCGGTAATGGAAGAAATCATCAAGCCTGTGCTGCCGGCTGAGTGGTGTGATGCAAATACCAAATACTTTATCAATCCAACGGGCCGCTTCGTTATCGGTGGTCCACAGGGTGATTGTGGCCTGACCGGGCGCAAAATTATCGTTGACACTTATGGCGGCATGGCTCGCCATGGCGGCGGCGCATTCTCCGGTAAGGACCCTTCCAAGGTCGATCGATCAGCAGCCTACCTCGCGCGCTATGTCGCAAAGAACCTGGTAGCGGCGGGCATTGCCGATCGCTGCGAGCTGCAGCTTTCCTACGCGATTGGGGTTGCCGAGCCAACTTCAATTAGCATTGAAACTTTTGGCACCGGCAAGATTGCCGACAGCAGGATTGTCGAACTGGTCCGCGAACATTTTGGATTAAAACCCAAAGGCCTGATTCAAATGCTGGATCTGCTGCGACCGATTTATCGGGACACGGCGGCCTATGGGCACTTCGGTCGGGAAGAACCGAACTTTTCCTGGGAAAGAACAGACAAGGCTGACGCCCTGCGCGCCGATGCCGGACTTTAAACCTATTTCATTTATTAGTTAGCTCTGGAGTAAATCATGAGTACCGTAACTGCAACAAACAATGTAACCAGTCTGCACGACTATAAAGTCGCCGATATCAGCCTGGCTGACTTTGGTCGTCGCGAGATAACCCTGGCCGAAGCCGAAATGCCGGCTTTGATGTCACTGAGGAAGAAATACGCCGCCGAAAAGCCACTGGCACATGCCAAGATTCTCGGCTGCATTCACATGACCGTGCAAACCGCCGTCCTGATTGAGACGCTGGTGGAACTCGGCGCTGAAGTGCGCTGGTCTTCCTGCAACATCTTCTCTACCCAGGACCATGCTGCGGCGTGTATCGCGGCCGCAGGCATTGCAGTCTATGCCTGGAAGGGTCAGACCGAGGAAGAAGGCGAGTGGTGTATCGAGCAGACTATCCTCAAGGACGGGACGCCTTGGGATGCCAATATGATTCTTGATGACGGCGGCGACCTCACCGCCATGGTGCACGACAAGTATCCTGAGATGCTTGCAAGCATTCATGGCATCACAGAGGAAACCACCACCGGTGTACATCGCCTGCTGGAAATGATGGAAGAAGGCTCTCTCAAAGTGCCTGCCATTAACGTGAACGATGCGGTCACCAAGTCCAAGAACGATAACAAATATGGTTGTCGCCACAGCTTAAATGATGGCATCAAGCGCGGCACAGACATGCTGCTCTCGGGCAAGCAAGCGCTGGTAGTTGGTTACGGCGACGTGGGCAAGGGTTCAGCACAAAGCCTGCGCCAGGAAGGCATGATCGTCAGGATCTCCGAGATCGACCCTATCTGCGCCATGCAGGCCTGCATGGATGGCTTCGAAATCGTATCGCCTTACATCGACGGCAAGAACACCGGCCAGACCGATGCCATTGACCGCGTTCTGTTGGACAAGACTGACTTGATCGTCACCACTACCGGTAACGTCAATGTCTGCGACAAGCACATGCTGGACGCAGTGAAGAAAGGCGCCATCATTTGCAACATCGGTCACTTCGACAATGAGATTGACACTCAGTACATGCGTGACAACTGGACCTGGGAAGAGGTTAAGCCCCAGGTGCACAAGATCTATCGTGACGGTGCCGAGAACCAGGAAGATTACCTGATCCTCCTGTCAGAGGGCCGCTTGATCAACCTTGGTAACGCGACCGGACACCCGTCTCGTATCATGGACGGCTCTTTCGCAAACCAGGTACTGGCGCAGATGTACCTTTATGAGCGTAAGTTCGCCGATCTTAGCGATGACTCCAAGACGTCTGGTATCACCGTTGACGTTCTGCCCAAACACCTCGATGAGGAAGTAGCGGCATTGATGGTTGCAGGTTTCGGCGGTGTGCTTACTGAGCTCACCCCAGTACAGGCAGACTACATCAACGTAAAGGTCGAAGGCCCTTACAAGAACGACAGTTACAAATACTAAGTAGAGCGACACACAGCAATGGATTCCGAAAACTCCCCTTTCAGTATTGAGTTTTACCCGCCGCGTAACGCGGAGGGGGAATCCAGGCTGGATGCAGTACACGCAGAACTGGCGAAACTCAATCCCGACTATTTCTCAGTCACCTATGGTGCTGGGGGATCGACCAAAACCGGAACCAGTAAGCTGGTGATGAAGTACCAGGCCGCTGGCTCGCAGGTCGCGCCGCACTTGTCTTTCGGCGGCACCGACGAGCAAGAGGTTCTGGAGCTTCTGCAGACCTATAAAGAGGCCGGCATCAAACGCATTGTTGCATTGCGCGGCGACATCCCTTCCGGCAGCGGCGCACCCATGCACTACCGCTACGCCAATGAGCTGGTGAAATTTGTCCGCAAGGAAACCGGCGACTATTATCATATCGAGGTTGCCTGCTACCCAGAGACACATCCTGAAGCCAAAAACTTCAGCGACGATGTGGCGTTTTTCAAACAGAAGGTCGATGCTGGTGCCAACTCGGCGATTACCCAATACTTTTACAACGTCGATGCCTACTTTCGATTTGTAGACTATTGTGATTCCCAGGGCATTAATGTGCCCATCGTACCCGGCGTCATGCCAATTACCAATTTCGACAACCTCAAGCGCTTTAGTGCCAAGTGCGGTGCTGGGATACCGCTGTGGCTGGGTAAACGCCTGGAAGACTTTGGTGACGATGTCACCGGACTCAAACAGTTTGGTCAGGATGTCGTCACTGAACTCTGCTACGACCTGTTACAGGGAGGCGCGCCAGGCTTGCACTTTTACTCCATGAACCTGTCCAAGAGTGTCAGTCAGATCTGGTCGGAACTGGGGCTGCAGGACCGCAATACTTGAACCCTTGTGACCTGGCTTCAGCCTCTTCGCTTCCCTCAACTTGACGATGCCATGCGACTAACCCGGATTTACTTTTCTGAACCGCTCACAGCAGACAGCAATGTTCTGCTGCCGAAAGAGACGTCGCACTATCTTGCCAATGTGCTGCGGCTCAAGGCTGGCGACACTATCCTGTTGTTCAACGAATCTAACGGAGAATTCCTGGCGACAATCAATGAGGTCAGGAAGGGCGGCGTTAGCACCATAGTCGCAGAGCAGCGCAGAGCGCCTGCCGGCAGTGAGGTTTCTATCGAGCTAGGGCTTGGCCTATCCAAGGGCGACCGCATGGATTACGGTATTCAAAAGAGCGTGGAGATGGGAGTAACGGCAATTACGCCGGTCAATTGCGAGTTCGGTGAAGTGCGATTCAAGCAGGCTGCGCGGGTAGAGAACAAACTCAGGCACTGGCGGCGGGTCGCAGTCAGTGCCACAGAGCAAAGCGGCCGCTTAGATGTCGCCCCAATCGAAGCACCCCAGAATATTTCTGATTGGCTGGGATCAAGCAAGGCAAGCACGCGCCTGTGTCTCGACCCCGCTGCAGAGGTCCGTCTGGGTGATCAACCACTCTCTGGTTCTGTGGCGGTGCTCATCGGGCCGGAAGGCGGCTTTTCCGAAGCTGAACTTGCACTGGCGGAAAGCAGCGGCTTCACCCGCGTCACGCTCGGCCCAAGAATTTTGCGCACGGAAACCGCGCCAGT
>DLPV01000055.1:5669-7499 GCA_002477465.1 Gammaproteobacteria bacterium UBA7449
ATCCCAAGCCGCTTACCGAATAACTGCGTGCGGTACTCAATAAGATCAATCTCGAACTCCTGCGGGTCGATGCCTTTCATAATCGGCAAATTAAAGTGCCTTTGTGCTTGGAGAGGTCACACTCGATCCGGCTCTGCAGCAGTTTTCGCTCGACATTGGTAGTCATCGTCATCAGCGGGAACAGGCGCTGAGAGTCATTCTGCTTAAAGATAATTGCCAATTCACCGCTGCTTAGTTCAAATACCGTACCCACGGTGTACTTTCCCAAAACGTGGATAAACCCCGCGATAAGCTGCTCTGGTAGCAAGTGCATGTCGATATCGTTCAGCAAAGTGCCGAGAACTTGCCCTGCTGCCTTTGTTGCTGTGCGGCTTGCGTGGTGGGTCCGTAGTCATACCGGGATCGATGTAGTGAAAATATTTTTCCTTTTTACAGAAACTGCTCAATATCATCGACGACCTAATTGCCGATATTTTGTCGACATTCTACTGTGGGTGGGTCGAGCACAATCTCCTTGCTGCCGAGATTTCCAGATTCGCTTCTTAGTTTGGTTTAGCAGTTGTTTTCTTGCTCGCGGGCATCTTGCACCCTGTTAATTCAGGCGAGTTGATTTGCTCTGCATCGCGTTGTCCTGACGTTGGATTACGCCACGACTTCTGGCAAATAGTTCATGGCAATTTTTATTAAGCAGGTGCCGGCGCCACGGAAGTTAAGTTAACGGAATTGAGGAGTCTGGGCAAAGCAGATAGAGACTGAGATTAAGTTTGGGTCATTAAAGAATTAATGGAGCCCGTATTGAAGGGCATTACGCGGTGGGTGAGAAGGCTCGCTGACAAGTGTGGCATCAACCAGCAGGCAAAAAAAAGCGCCCCTGATACCAGGAGCGCGTACGTCATTCACGTCAATGGAGAGTTGTACTGTAAATTCTTATGCACCTGCGGTCGTTTTACTTAACGACTTGGCCCCACCGGAATTTTTTAATCGCAGACCAGAGCGCGTTGGGAGAATCCTGGGTTTCAGTATTGCCTTTTCACAGCCTGGTTCTGCTGTAGTTCTTTATGCAGTTCTTCTCACAGGACACTCAATCCTCTGGTCTAAACTGCCTGTTCGCCACTTTCGCCGGTTCTAATACGGATGGTCTGCTCTAGGGTCGTCACAAAGATCTTACCGTCGCCGATCTTGCCGGTAGCCGCTGCTTTAGAGATAGCTTCCAGCGTCTGGTCCAACAGCTTGTCCGAAATCGCTATCTCCAATTTTACCTTTGGCAGAAAATCGACCACGTATTCGGCGCCGCGATAGAGCTCAGTGTGCCCCTTCTGTCGACCGAACCCTTTAACTTCCGTAACCGTAATTCCCTGCACGCCAATCTCTGACAGCGCCTCACGTACATCGTCCAGCTTGAAAGGCTTGATAATAGACGTGACCAACTTCATTCTTGTTTGCTCCTTTGCTTTTTAAAGCAGCCAGAACACTTCAATGTGTTTTGCTTGAATATGCTCTATGCACGGGCCGTGCCAGGAGTATTTATTATTTTAGATTCAATAACATAGGGTTAAAGCCGCTGCGTCTGGATGATACTGCCCCATCTTAGGTATCTATATTGAACTAGAATAGTGCGAGTCAATATTAATTGCACAATTACTGTGCAACATTATCGCCATAGCTTGCAAATGGCACGGAATAGGATGACGAACAGGGCGAGTGACGGCAGCGCAAAGTGGTAATATACAAATCCTGACTTTTCCTCACGGAGACCAAAAGCAGATGGATAGCCGCCTGATCAATGAACTGAGTGAACGCCTGAGTGCACTGGTTCCCGCCGCCAATGAG
>DLPV01000037.1 GCA_002477465.1 Gammaproteobacteria bacterium UBA7449
TTTCACCTGGCAGAGCAGGGTCGGGATGTGATCTTGCTGGAGCGCGGTGAGATAGCGTCCGAGGCATCGGGGCAAAATATGGGCGGGCTCGGCGGTAATGGCTGGGGCAATAACCCTGATCTACTCTCCTACCTGACTGCTGGTGGTGTCGAAATATTCAAGCGCATGCAGATCGAGTTCGGCTATGACATGGAGTTTCGTCTGTCCGGCACCCTGACCGCGATTCACACAGACGAACAGTTTGAATACTTTCAGGATCGGGTGTCATCATTGCGCGCCCAGGGTTATGACCTGGAGCTACTGACACCGAGAGAAGCGCGAGCCATTGAGCCCGAGGCCAATGGCGAATTGCTGGGTTACCAGTATGCCACGCAGCGCGGACAGGCGGACCCGGTCAAATCAACCCGGGCCTTCGCTCATGCTGCACAAGTGGCGGGCGCGACTATCAATACCGGCCAAAATGTCACTGCCATCACAGCTCTTAGCGCGGGGGGTTATGCCGTGCGGACTGACGCGGGAGAATATCGTTGCCAGACCCTGGTGCTCGCCACCGGGGCCTGGTGCGGGCCGGTTGGGGAGATGCTGGGTATTAAAGTACCTATCGTTCCAATAAGGGGGCAAATGTGGGCGACCGAAGTACAGCCGCCGCGGGTCTTCAATACAATAGGTTCGGCAGAATCCAGTTTCGCCTGGAGTAAGGACAATGGCGCCGATGCGAGCCATCCGCCCAACCTCACCCATAAAAACCGGCAGCGCTTCATCCGTCACCTCTATGGTCGTCAGCGGAAAAATGGTGAGATCATATTCGGCGGTGATCGTGAGAGCCTTGGTTATGTCACCGGGCCCGATCGCGCCGGCATCGAAGTCAACCGCGGGCACGCCGCCGAAGTGATTCCGTTGGTGGCAAGTCTGCCAATTTCACGGGTTTGGTCTGGCCTGATGCCGTTTTCCCTCGATGGCGCGCCGATCATCGGCAAGATCTCACTCAGGGAGAAACTGTTTATTGTTAGTGGGCTGGCGTCTTCTGGTTTTGGTCGCGGGCCAATGGCCGGAAAGCTGGCGGCTGACTATATCCATACGGGCCATATGACTCACGTCTTGGCGGAATCGAATCCGGATCGCTGTGTGACTGAGGCATGAACATGGGCAATGGAAACCTGCTGCGTGAATCGGCGATGAAACTGAAGCGGTGGAAAGCTGCAGCGATCAGCCCAGACTCCCGGTTTAAGCAGGTGCTTGTAACAACGATCACGCTGCTCCTGTTGCAGGCAGGTGCTAACGCACAGCCAGCATCGACACTAAGCGAGGTGCGCGAGCTCTATCAGCAGTACACGCCGGAAAATTTCGATGATGGCGGTGCTGTTAGCCACTACGTGTGGAAGAACTTTGTGTCGTTTTTTCCCCACGCCACTATTGCTCGCACTTCTGCAATTCGCGAACTGGAGGTGCAAGCCAATCCTGCACTCGCAGATTTTGAAGTGAATGCAGGACAAGACACGACCAGGTTCGACGACTATGTAATGAGCAGCCCATTTGTCGATGGGGTTATCGTTATGGTCGGGGGAAAGGTCGTGTATGAGGCCTATCCAAACATGCAGCCATACGATCGACATCTCGGATGGTCTGTTACCAAAGTCGTTGTCTCTACAGCCCTGGCTGCTCTGGAAGATCAGGGGATGGTCGAGGTGGATGCCCCCATCGAACAGTATTTGCCCGATCTAGCCGACACGGAGTGGGTAGGTATAAGCCTGCGTGACATCGTGAACATGTCTTCAGGCATCGACTGTCAGGATAGCGATGGCTATCAAAATACTGAAACCTGTATCTACCGATATGAAGAATCACTCGGTTTGACGGCGCCCGTTAATCCTCCTCAGTCAACCTTGGATACCCTGCGCGGCATGCGCCAGCATCGTCCGGCTGGGGAAAAATATGAATATGTGTCTGCCGACACCTTTGTCACTGGCCTGGTGATTGAAACAATTACTGGCAGGCCGCTATGGCTCGCGCTGCAGGATTTGGTCTGGAGTAAAATTGGCGCCGAGGCCGATGGGCTCATGATGATTAGCCCTAAGGGCATGCCAGCTACCCATGGCGGGTTGTCGGCACGGCTGCGTGATGTCGCGCGTTTCGGTGAAATATTTACAACAGAAGATCAACTCGGTGTTGTGAGTCAGCGCCACGTGGATGACCTGGGATCGGCTAATGGCATTGCCTTTGATGCCGAGCAGCTGGCGCGCCTTGATAGTCGTTTCCAGGGAGATGGTCCCGAACACGCAGCTTGGCAATGGGACATGATCTGGCCAGATGGCGCCATGTTCAAGGGCGGCTATGCTGGCCAGGGTATTTTTGTAGATCCGGAGCGGGGCGTGGTGGCTGCGTTTTTTGGCAGCAGCGGGACTTCTGGTGAGGGGCATGCCCTGTTGCCTATGCTGCGGCAAATTACCCGGGCACTGTTCTAAATGTGCTTTCCTGCTGATCCCTTTTGGATGGATGAATAATGAGAATTCTTCTGTTGAGTTTTCTGTGCTGCCTGATTCCACTGACCCAGGCGCAGCAGGATCTGCCACCTGCTTATCCTCGTGATGGTGCGAGCAAATTACTGGAAAACAAGGACGTAATCGTCTGGGAAATTAGTTGGCTCAAACGAGACTATCCGGTGCACCGTCACCGCTATACTCACACTGGTGTCTACTTCAGTTCCGGTGATCGAATCATCACGTCGGAAGAGGGCGAGGCGCGGGATGTCCACACCGATGCCTGGAATATCTCTTTCCAACCGGCTGGGGTAACCCACACCGAATCGGGTGTCAGTGATGAACCGCTGCGTGCTGTGTTTGTGCAGATAAAACGACCAGTTGCTGAAAATGTAGCGCTGCAGTCAGACCTGCCGCTATTCCCCCATGACAGCCCGTTGGATCGTTGCGCCAACGAACGCGTAAGGGTGTGGGAATACAATGAGCAGTTTGCCGGGAATGAGAATGAGCTACATCGGCATGGTCATGATGCCGTGGTGGTGTGGTTCGATGCGGACACGCGGCCTAATGTGCACTTCATTGCCAGGGACAGCGTGCATTACCAAGAGATTCCAAGCGCAGCGGTTCGGGTCTTTGTTTTCGAGATCCTGTGAGTTTGCTCAGCGCTTACTTCCCAATCATCGCTCCCCAATCATTGCTTCCCAACTCTTATTTCCCAAGCCTCAGCCCACGCTGTGAAACGCTGCCACGGTAGCTGCGAACTCGCTAGCTAGCCTGGTTTCGGCTAGTCGCCGCTCGAATATTTCTACCAGAGAGTCGTAGTACCAGAGCGTCCCATCTCGGGATGCATTGAATTTATCCCACACAGCAACCCCTACCCTGGGATCGTTCAGGTCAGACAAAATGGATCGGGCATTGTGCAATTTGTCGGCGCAACTGACTTTCAGAATGGAGTCATCCTCAACAGTTGCAAGGTGGTCGAGATAGGTGAGTTTGCGCTCTTTCCACGGGGCCTTGCTTTCACCCGGGCCGGGATTAGCATCAGAGAGTCCATCGACGATTTCTGCAACGCGGGGACCGAATTCCGACTCGATGTCCGCAAAACTCACTGCCTCGCAGTCTCCCAATACATCGTGCAGCAGGGCTGCAATAACTTCATCGGAGTTTCCACCGTTTTCCATGACCAGGGATGCAACGGCCATGGGGTGAGCGATATAGGGTATTGATGTCCCTTTTCGTGTGTGATCCCAGTGTTTGTCGTTGGCGAACTTGAATGCTTTCACAAAATCTTCGTGCTTATTTGGCAATAGTTTATCTCCTCTTGGTTAAAGTAATTGTCTTGAAATAAATCCCTGACTTTATCGCGGGCACGGGACCGCAGTGCAGATTTTAACAACGCGTTGGCCTATCTAAAGGTCTACTTAAAGTTCGTTGGCTTGAGCTCGGTTGATTTGGGAAGGACTTCCCGAAGGCAGGTTTAACCTATAAATGGGGGTTTTTGACAACCCGATCTGTAATCAATTGTCCACATTATTGATTCCAGCTTACTCTCAAAATTCACTTGGCTCGATTTGTATTGATTCAGCTTGCGGTTGGCGAAGTTGTTAAAAGCTACTAGTTCGGAAGCAAAATTGCCAAAGGGCTGAGTTGCCTAATAGCAGAGTTCAAACTACCCTGTCAGTCATGATTCGCAGCCTGCTATTTTTACTATCCCTAATTAGCTATTTGCTAAGTCCATCAGTCCTGGCGCAGACTCGCCTCGAAAGTTTGCTTGGTGATGGCGGTGTCATGTTGAATTCGCCGTTAGGCGAAAGCCTGGTGAGCATCAACGCCGATCAAGAGTTACTGCCCGCTTCGCTGGTTAAGATTCCCCTCACACAGGTCGTTTTGACGGCGCTGGGGGAAGACTTTCGCTTCGAGACCCGGTTCTTTCGAAATGACGCTGGGGACTTGCTGATTCGTGGGCTCGGCGATCCTTTTCTTGTTTCTGAGGAGATTGCACAAATAGCGGATACGCTGGCGGCACATGGGCTTCAGCGGGTGCGGCGGCTGGTGATGGATGATTCGGCATTTGAGCCAGAACCCGATTTGCCGTTGGAGGTCGGGGCCAGAGATCCTTATGCGGCGCGAGTCAGTGCACTGGCGGTAAATTTCAACACGGTCAATCTAGCCTGGTCGGCAGATGGCCAAGCAGTGAGTGGCGAGGAACAGACACCGCTGACGCCTCTGGCAAGGGAGCTCGCTGCGACCCTAACACCGGGAGCCTCTGAGCGTATTAACCTGGGCAGTAATCCACGCGCTGGCTTACAGCAGGCGCAGCAGTTGTTTCGATTCTTCCTGGAAGAGTCAGGTATCACAGTCAGTGATTCGGGTTTCTATCGTGAGTCAGTCAGTGAGGAATGGGAATTGCTTCACTCTCACCAGAGCTCTCGCTCCTCAACGGATATTCTGGTGGAGATGTTGCGCTATTCCAACAACTTCATCGCTAATCAGCTTTTTCTGACGTTGGGAGCACAACAGTCGGGTTATCCTGCCACGGTCGCCGCAGCCAGATTGGTCTTGCAGCAACGCCTGACCGACCTGTTTGGAGAGGGGTATGGCAATTCTCCTGAACTGCTGTTGATGCAGGAAGGGTCGGGCCTGTCCCGAGAGCAGCGCAGCAGCGCTGCCGGGATGATGGGCATTTTGCAGCAGTTCAAGCCCTATGCCAGACTGCTACCAGATAATGATGGTGTGCTGCGCAAGAGCGGCACCCTGACCGGCGTCTACAATTTCGCGGGCTACATTCCGGGTGCAGACGGGCTCTACCCCTTTGTGATCATGACCAATCAGGGGTCCAACAACCGGGCAGAGATTTTGCGGCTGTTGCGGCAGCAAGTGCCGTGAACCCGTTTCCTCGGCAATCTTTAGCGTCTTTTTGTTAGGCAACTAGCTGAGTCTAATTACACCGCTGTGCAGCCACCGGTCTCGGTAATTCGAGCGGATTCGCGGTGACTCTGTCTTCGCTTTCCAACTGATCGAACGCCGCCTGCTGCAGCATTCGCACCTGGTTTCTGGACATCCCGAGTTCGTAAGCGGAGCACTCGTTCTCACCAAGCGAACGTGGATCAAGCCCGGTCAAATTGCCGAATACCACTAACGCTTCCAAATAGTAGCCATAGTGGCTGGCGTGATAATGGTCGTAAGTCCACAGGTCTACTTTGTCAGCCTCGATGCCGTCATAGGGGTTGGGATCTGCTATTCCCAGGGCCATCGCGCGTGACCAGGCTTCACCGACACCATTGACTGCGGCCACATTGGACGCAGCTGCCGCCACGTCATAGCCGGCGCGCACGTCCAGCGCCATCTGTTCAATGGGTTGCCCGGTCCAGGGTCGGTCCGGCAGGTAAGTCTGGTCGGCGCGGGACCAGGTAGAAGTCAAATAGACTTCAACGTCCGCATTCTTGCTGCGCAGGAACTCTGTCATCGCAGCGACGGTTTGGACCAACTTGTCGGGATTACCTGGCTCATCGGCATCCAGGGTGCTGTAGCCGTGCATAACAACCTGATCCCAGGGGCGACGGCCAATCACGCCAAGCTTGTTCTCAAGATGGAAGTCGATCCCGGCACCGCCCCTGGTTTCCAGATAGACATCGAAATTGAGCCCAGCCTGGTCGGTGAAGGACTTGAAAAGGGCCGGGACGCCGCCAATGTCTTCGCTATTGAGATCGGTCACTGTGTCGGTACGGTAATGCCGCACCGGCGATCCCCAGCCGTAGGTAAAGCTGTTGCCTATGAACAGGACATCAGTCTGGGCCGCGGCCTGGGCGCTACCTAATAAGAGTATTAGTAGTGAGAAATAGGAGGGTTTTAACATCGGACAGTCTCTCTTGTTGTTTTTTCGAATATTGGCACTGTTGAATGCCGGGGTCTATAGCAGCGCCAACCCGGACGCATGCAGTTTGCTGGCGGGTAAGTGCGCTACCTGGTCGTTATCCAGACGGTATGAATGCTGTCTGTAAACAGGAATGCGGGGCGTAGCCGCATACTAATAAGCAGATCCTAACCCATGCCTCTCTTTATAATGAATGCGATAGGCGGCAGCAAGACTGCGAGTCGAATCATAGCTAACCGCTGTCCAATTGCCCTGGCGCTGTGCTGCCATGCTGGTATTGGGTGTTAGCGGTATGAATGGTGGCGTGGATTTAGCTCCCGATCTCGAAATTCTAGCCAACCCACTGGTTGTGGGCGCGGCCGGGCTCATGTTCGGCGTCGAATTTTTCGCGGACAAGGTGCCAGGCGTAGATTCCCTTTCCACATTTGTGCGCATTTCGGCAAGCGCGATGCTGGCCGCTGGCGCGGCAGGGGATGTGTCACCGGTTATGGGAACGGCAACTGCGGTAATGGGTGGCAGTCTTGCAGCAACCAGCCATTTCACCAGGGCGGGCACTCGCTCTATCATTAATACTTCCCCGGAGCCTTTTACTAATTGCGGCGCATCTAACACAGAGGACGCGGCAGTTTTCGGCGGCTTCTGGGTTGCGCTGAATAGTCCGGTCCTGTTCCCGGTGCTGTTGTAGTTTTCGTCGCTCTTGTCATCTGGCTGTTGCCAAAGATTTGGCGTCTGATTGTTGCGATCCTGGATCGGGCTGGTAGGTGTATACGAACTGTGACAAATTAATATTCCCTATATATCAGTAGTTTATAGTACACAAATTTATCTAGTAAACATTTAGTAAACTTTTTCAGTTCGTATACCTTCCAGGTAACCCCATTTTACACCATCAAAGTCAGTAAACTGTTATGAGATTCACTCAATCGTCTATGACTACTGTGTGCAGAGAACCATCTATTCATCGCAGATATAGAGCGTTAGAGCGAATCCTCATCTAGGTCTTCGCTGCGTTTTGTTATGTTCGGTCTATTCTTTACAAAACCCTTGGATGAATTACCGATGAAAGTCTTCTGCAACCTGCTTTTTATGATAACGCTACAATTCTCTTGTGCTCAGCTACTTGCAGCTGAAGAAACCGATATTGTTGGAATGTGGAAGTCAGAATTTAGCATTCAAGGGCGCACTGTAGCTTTTCAATTGGAAATTCTAAGTGGATCTAATGGTCTGACAGGCACTTTTACGGGACCCAGGGCTAGCAACCCATTAGAAAAAGCCAAGTTCGAAGGCAATACACTCAGTTTCAAGCATCCGCTGAATGAGAGTTCCATTATTCTGACGTTTTCTGATGACGGGCTAAATGGAAGTCTTTCCACTCAAGCTGGTGATATACCTTTAGCATTCAAAAAGGTTAATTGAATAAGCGGAATAAGCAATATTTGACAGAAACATCATCAAAAACAGTGAAAATCTCATTAGATGGCAACCAGATTCACAGCATTTCGTAACTTGTCTACGCTGACATCGATGTATTGCTGTGTGACTGCTAATGACGAGTGTCGTGCTAGTTCCTGAATGACTCTCGTGCTGACTCCTTTTTCCGAAAGATTCGCGATGAAAGTGCGTCTTCCTGAGTGACTAGAGCAAGTGTCTAACCCTATTTTCCGATAAAGATCCTTCAGCACGATCTGTACTGTGTGACTCACCATCTTTCCGCCTTTTTGCGATCGAAGCAGAGGCGATTTCCGAGTAGTTAAGAATTCCTTGTGTAGTTTGATGTATTTAGCGATTTCTTTTCGTACAGAGTCGCTAAGATAGAGAGAATGCGATTTCGATCCCTTTGTCTGATGTGCTCCGAGAAATACTGTCTCTCTGACGTTATTTTCACTGTCTAAAACATCCCCTACAGTGATCGCTGCGATTTCACACGCTCTCAATCCAACTCCATATGACAAAACAACCATCATTCTGTTTCTGTCAGCGTATCGAGTCATCTTTGTTGCGTTTAAGAGACTCTTGTACTGCTTCTCGTTCAAAACTGGTGCTTTCTTCATATTGATGCTCCTCAGATTCAACCCTGACTCCGATCGCAACTCGAGAAACGAGTAACAACTCTTTTAATTGCTCTTCAGTCAGCGTGTATTTGTCGTTTTTCACTAAAAAATCCAATGTTTCTTTAGTGATTATTAAGCATCCTTACATTTAAAATTCCCAGCATTTTTCAATAAAATCAGCACCCTATATAAGTCTCCGTTTTCCTTGAGAATTCCTTGTCGAGTGCGAGAAATGTAATTTATGTCAAGAAAGGTGACATTTTTGATATTGAGTAAAAACCAGATTTGCTGATTTTTTACTCAATTCCTGAGAAGTGCTGTGCTGAATCGCTGACTAGAAGAGTGTCCAGTGTGTGATTTGAGTGATAAAACACTTCCGCTGAAATACTACAGAATGCTATCTCCATCGACCAACATGCTGAAACTTATACCCATGTGCTGTAAGGTATCCACGCATAAAACGAGATTTTTCGTAAAATTGGTAAAGGAGAGTAAAATATGGTTTTAGTAAACCTTCAACTGAAGATTAAGCCAGAAGTTAGGGACGAGTTTATTACGTGGTTCCATTCCGTTTTGCCAGATACACGCTCTTATGATGGTTGTTCAGAAGTGAACGCATGTGATCT
>DLPV01000014.1 GCA_002477465.1 Gammaproteobacteria bacterium UBA7449
GTCGTTTCCAAGATCATCGAATAATTGCGCTGATTCTCCAAAAGGCCAGCATATTCTCTGTATATGCTGGCTTTTTTATGTCTGCGGAAAACAGTCAGCTGCTGTCACCCAACTGTCACTCGAATTGTTACCCGCACCCTGCGTAGGATTGAGCCTCTCATTTCTAATGGGATCTGCTGAGGCAGCGTGTTCTGGCTGCGACCAAACCCTCGGTGTCTGTGGTCTGGCTGCCTCTTTTTTCTCTGTTTTCACAGTGTCACTATTAGTCAGCTTGTGCCGCTAGATTGATGGAGCCAAACCCTGAATTTCGCCTGATCCTCCGCCTGGTGAAACTCGGCCGGCCCGCTATTTATACCCTGGCGCCGAAGCTAAGTGCCTAGTATTCAGTTCTTGCGTGTGAATATCCAATTCACGCCAGTTACGAGTTGACAGCGCTGACCAATTTGCCTTTGTGGGCGTATCGATGGTGTCTCACGGTCGCGGGGTCGTGAAGTCGATGGGAGGTCACCGAATTTAATTCGGTGTAAAGAGGGTTTTAGTTGGCTTTATGCGGCCAGAAATCCGAACAATTGCAGGATCGTGAATATCGGCTCCAGCCCCCGGATAATAAGGCTTTCAGCCAACTAACTTGTTGACTTGGGCCGGGGGCTCACTTACAATGCGCATCCTTTTTTGGCTTATTGAACTTTTAGGCCAAACAAGCTGGCAGTAACTTGTTCTTTTACAAAGATTTTTTGGAGATTTGTGTAGATGCAAAATCAGCGCATCAGAATTCGGCTAAAAGCCTTCGATCATCGCCTGATTGACCAGTCTACTCAAGAGATCGTAGACACTGCCAAGCGCACTGGAGCGCAGGTTAAAGGCCCGATTCCACTGCCAACTAATAAAGAAAAATTTACAGTGTTGATTTCGCCACACGTCAACAAAGACGCTCGTGATCAATACGAAATTCGCACCCACAAGCGCCTGCTGGATATCGTTGAACCGACTGAGAAGACGGTCGACGCGCTGATGAAGCTGGATCTGGCTGCCGGTGTTGAGGTGCAAATCTCACTGGGCTAGCCCGGTAGGAAAAACATAACCAGGTAGTGAGCTATCAGTCCTCGCTACCCTCAGGGATAGAATTAACTCTGCCCTAACAAGAGTTTTGGTGCACTGAAATGTCCTGTCTCCCCTAGCGGGAGTAAGTTTCGTGTAACGCGTCAGCGGCCAAAGCGGGTTTTAGCCCCTTGCACAACGAGGTCTAAAGAAAATGTCGATTGGATTAGTCGGTCGAAAAAGCGGTATGACCCGCGTTTTCACTGAAGAAGGTGACTCTGTACCTGTAACTGTGGTCGAGGTTCAGCCTAACCGCGTGACTCAGATAAAGACACCTGAAACGGATGGATACAGTGCAATTCAGGTAACTGCCGGATCGCGCCGTGCATCACGTGTGAGCAAGGCCTTAGCTGGCCATTTCGCCAAAGCCAACACCGAAGCCGGTGAAGGCCTTTGGGAATTCCGCACGGAAGATCTGGCTGAATTGGAAGTGGGCGGAGAGATCAAGGTTGATCTGTTTGAAGCTGGCCAGAAAGTTGATGTCACTGGCACATCTAAAGGTAAGGGTTTCCAGGGCGGTGTGAAGCGTCATAACTTCCACATGCAGGACGCAACCCACGGTAACTCCATTTCTCACCGCGCGCCGGGATCTATTGGCCAATGCCAAACTCCGGGTCGTGTATTCAAAGGGAAGAAGATGGCGGGCCAGATGGGTTCTGAGCGCAAAACTACCCAGAGCCTCGAAGTTGTGCGCGTGGATGCAGAGAACAATCTGCTACTCATCAAGGGCGCGGTACCGGGTGCAACCGGCTCCAGCGTCATTGTCCGTCCAACTATCAAGGTGAAGAGGTAAGTCATGGAACTAGCACTTGCTCTGCCTGGTAATAAAACGGGCGATAAAATTTCATTGTCAGACGAGTCTTTCGGACGCGAGTACAACGAGCCTCTCGTGCACCAGTCCGTAGTGACTTATATGGCAGGCGCGCGCCAGGGTTCGGTCAAGCAAAAGACCCGCTCTGAAGTACGTGGCGGTGGTCGTAAGCCTTGGCGTCAGAAGGGCACCGGTCGAGCCCGCGCTGGCACCATTCGCAGCCCAATTTGGCGCTCAGGTGGTGTGACTTTTGCGTCCACGCCGCGTGACTACTCCAAGAAAATTAATAAAAAGATGTACCGCGGAGCCATGCAATGCATCCTCTCCGAGCTCATCCGACAAGACCGACTGGTTGTCGTTAACGATTTTGCAGTCGAATCCCACAAGACCAAAGATTTGGTCAGCAAGTTACAAGAATACAATCTAGAAAACGTCCTGATCATTTCTGATCAAGTTGAACAAAACCTTTATCTCGCGGCACGCAACCTGCACAAGGTTGATGTGTTGGACGCGACTGGTCTGGATCCAGTAAGTCTTGTTGGATTCGACAAGGTGCTAATTACTGTGCCCGCGCTAAAGAAGGTAGAGGAGATGCTGTCATGAACCAGAAGCGTATGTATTCAGTCATTCTGGGTCCTCACGTGTCTGAAAAGTCGACACTGATGACCGAAGACAGCAACCAGTACGCGTTCAAGGTCGCGATCGACGCAACCAAGCCCGAGATCAAGGAAGCAGTGGAGTCCATCTTCAAGGTGGCAGTTTCTGATCTTCAGGTTTTGAACGTAAAGGGTAAAACCAAGCGCTCGGCACGCGGCAGAATGCGACGCAACAGCGATTGGAAAAAAGCCTATGTGCGCCTCGAGGCCGGTCATGAGATCGACTTCGCGGATATCGGGTGATCGGGAGTAGAGGGTTCAGTCATGCCAGTAGTTAAGTGTAAACCGACATCACCAGGACGCCGCTTCGTCGTCAAGGTAGTCAATCCCGATCTGCACAAGGGTGAGCCTTATGCGCCGCTGACTGCCGCCAAGTCGAAGTCGGGTGGTCGCAATAACAAGGGTCGCATTACTCGTCGTCACCAGGGTGGTGGCCACAAGCAGAAATACAGAATTATCGATTTCCGTCGCAACAAGGACGGTATCGAAGCCAAGGTAGAGCGTCTGGAATATGATCCCAATCGCTCCGCCAATATCGCCCTGCTGCTATATGCCGATGGCGAGCGCCGCTATATTGTCGCACCGGCTAAGGTCAGTGCTGGAGACGTGTTGCTGTCGGGCGAAAGCGCACCAATCAAGGTTGGTAATACGCTGCCACTGCGCAATATTCCACTGGGAAGCACAGTTCACTGCGTTGAAATGAAGCCAGGCAAGGGTGCGCAAATCGCGCGCAGTGCCGGCACTTCATTGCAGTTGGTTGCGCGGGAAGGCGATTACGCCACCTTGCGACTGCGCTCCGGCGAGATGCGTAAGGTGCTAAGCGAATGTCGTGCGACTCTTGGTGAAGTGTCTAATTCAGAGCATGCCTTACGCTCACTGGGTAAGGCTGGCGCCAAGCGCTGGCGCGGTGTGCGACCGACCGTTCGCGGTGTCGCCATGAACCCGGTTGATCACCCACATGGTGGTGGTGAAGGCCGTACATCAGGTGGCCGTCATCCGGTTTCGCCTTGGGGTACGCCGACCAAGGGCTTCAAGACAAGAACTAACAAGCGCACTGACAATATGATTGTCCGGCGCAGAAATTCAAGCCGTAAAGGCAAGTGATAGAGGATTTGACTCGTGCCACGTTCACTTAAAAAAGGACCGTTTATCGATCTTCATCTGATGAAGAAGGTGCAAACGGCTTCAGAAAATAACGACAAGCGTCCGATTAAAACCTGGTCGCGTCGCTCCATGGTTTCACCGGAAATGATCGGTCTTACGATTGCTGTTCATAACGGTCGTCAGCATGTTCCTGTCTTCATTAGTGAAGACATGGTTGGTCACAAGCTGGGTGAATTTGCTCTGACCCGCACTTATCGCGGTCACGTTGCTGATAAAAAGGCGCGCTAGGAGATATCGATGGAAGTTTCAGCAAGATTAAAAGGTGCCAGGTTGTCCGCTCAGAAGGCGCGGCTGGTTGCTGATCAGATTCGCGGTAAAGGTGTTGAAGAAGCACTGGAACTGCTTAACTACAGCTCAAAGAAGGGTGCTGCAGTTATTAAGAAGGTTTTGAATTCCGCGATTGCCAACGCCGAACATAACGAAGGCGCTGACGTGGATGAACTCAAGGTTTCGACCATCTTGGTAGATGAGGGCATGACCATGAAACGTATCATGCCACGAGCGAAAGGGCGTGCAGATCGTATTCTGAAGCGCTCGTGTCACATCACTATAACGGTCGCTGATAGCTAGGAGATTTGGATGGGTCAGAAAGTACATCCCACTGGTATTCGCCTCGGCATTGTCAAGAAGCACACTTCTACGTGGTTCGCCGAAGGACAAGAATACGCGGACAACCTGCTGGTAGACCTGCAGGTTAGAGATTACGTAAAGAAGCGTCTGGCTAATGCCTCCGTTTCCCGCGTAGAGATTGAGCGCCCCGCGCAGACCGCAAAGCTGACTATTTTCACCGCCCGTCCCGGAATCGTGATTGGCAAGAAAGGTGAAGATGTCGAGAGGCTGCGTGGCGTACTGTCCGGAAAAATGGGTGTTCCTGTACAAATCAACATCGAAGAAATTCGTAAGCCTGATCTGGACGCGCAATTGGTTGCTGACAGCGTGGCGTCGCAGCTTGAGCGTCGCGTCATGTTCCGTCGGGCCATGAAGCGTGCGGTACAAAATGCCATGCGTCAGGGTGCGGAAGGCATCAAGGTGCAGGTAGGTGGACGGCTAGGCGGTGCTGAGATTGCTCGCAGTGAGTGGTATCGCGAAGGTCGCGTGCCTTTGCATACTCTGCGTGCAGATATTGATTACGCCACATCTGAAGCCAGCACCACTTACGGCATTATCGGTGTGAAGGTCTGGATCTTTAAGGGTGAAGTACTGGATCTGGATGAAGCCATTGTGCCGAAGCAACAGCCAGCTGCTGCAAGTTAAGGCCCCCGGTTTTTAGAGGAATAGAGAAGTGTTACAACCCAAACGCACAAAATTTCGCAAGATGATGAAAGGCCGCAACCGAGGCCTGTCACATCGCGGTAGCAAGGTGGATTTCGGCGAATTTGGCCTGAAGGCAGTTTCCCGTGGTCGACTGACAGCGCGTCAGATTGAAGCGGCTCGTCGTGCAATGACTCGTAAGGTTAAGCGGGGCGGCAAGATCTGGATTCGTGTATTTCCTGACAAGCCCATAACCCAAAAACCTTTAGAAGTGCGACAGGGTAAAGGTAAGGGTTCAGTGGAATACTGGGTTGCCCAGATTCAGCCCGGCAGAATCATGTTCGAAATTGAAGGTGTTGACGAAGAATTGGCGCGTGAAGCATTCGGCCTGGCATCTGCCAAGCTGCCGTTTGAAACCGCGTTCGTTAGGCGCACTGTGATGTAAATGAATTTCAGGACAGGCCCCGCTTTTTAGAATTTAAAACGTGGTTTGTCCCGAGAAAGAACTTAGTAAGGGTAGGTTGATGAAAGCGAGTGAGTTAAGAGAAAAATCTGTAGAGGAGCTGCAGACGCAATTGCAGGATCTTTATAAGGATCAGTTTAACAAGCGCATGCAGAACGCCACCGGTCAGTTGGGGCAGGTTCACTTGCTAAAGGAAGTGAAGCGCGACATCGCTCGCATCAAGACCCTTATAACTGAAAAGCAGGCTGAGACTCAAAAGGAAGTATAAACGAATTCATTACGCACTGTGTTGAGGGCAAACCCGGACAGGCGATTAATTGAAAGAGCGAAACTAGTTATGGCAGATACTGAAATTCAAAGCGGTCAGGAAGCGACGGGGCAGACGGCTCGAACCGCTGCAGGTAAGGTTGTCAGCAATAAGATGGACAAGTCCATCGTCGTGCTGATTGAGCGCCGTGTTAAGCACCCTGTGTATGGCAAGATCATCAAGCGATCTACCAAGATTCATGCCCATGATGCTAACAATGAGTGTGGAATAGGAGACGACGTCACGATCAAGGAAGTGCGACCCATTTCCAAGACTAAATCGTGGACGCTGGTTTCCATAGACGAGCGTGCAACTCAGATCTAAACCAGCATTGCGATAGGTATAAAGAGGATAAGAACCAGGATTGGTTCAGGTAAATAACGAGCTCGCTGAACGCAGCGAAGCAGTTAAAAAGATAGACGAGTTAAATTTGAGAGTCAGCATTCGAGACCGAATGCGTGATGGAGCGAATCGATGATTCAAGTGCAGTCATACTTAGATGTTGCGGATAACAGTGGCGCCAGGCGTGTCATGTGTATCAAGGTGCTGGGTGGTTCACATCGCCGTTATGCACGAATTGGCGACATCATTAAAGTTACCGTCAAGGAAGCAATTCCACGCGGTAAAGTGAAAAAGGGCCAAGTACTCACCGCGTTAGTGGTACGCACCAAAAAAGGTGTGAGACGTGGGGACGGCTCGTTGATTCGATTCGACGACAATGCAGCGATCCTGCTTAATGCCCAGGAAGCACCAATCGGTACCCGTGTATTTGGCCCGGTAACCAGAGAGCTGCGTAACGAAAAATTCATGCGAATTATTTCGCTGGCACCTGAAGTGCTCTAGAAATAGATAAGCGCTGGCTGAAAGAGAGTCTGACATAATGAACAAGTTAAAACGTGATGATGAAGTAATTGTTATCGCTGGTAAGGATAAGGGTAAGCGCGGAACTATCTCTCAGCTGGTAGGCGATGACAGAGTCATCGTGGCTGGAGTGAATATGGTCAAGCGTCACACTAAGCCTAACCCGAATGCGGGACAGCTCGGTGGAATTGTTGAGCGAGAGGCTTCGCTGCACGTTTCTAACGTGGCAATTTTTAATGCTGAAACCAGCAAGGCAGATCGTGTTGGTATCGCAGTCCAAGAGGACGGCGCCAAGAAGCGCGTGTTCAAATCAAATGGACAGGACATAGACTAGGTTAGCAATCATGGCTCAGTTGAAAGAGTTTTATCAGAAAGAAGTAATCCCTGCGCTTACGCAGCAGTTTGGCTTTGAGAACTCCATGCGTGTCCCAAAGATCACCAAGGTGACCCTGAACATGGGTGTGGGCGAGGCTATTGCCGACAAGAAGGTTCTGGAAAGCGCCACTGGGGATCTGGAACAGATCAGCGGTCAAAAAGTTGTAGTGACTAAAGCGCGCAAGAGTATTGCTGGTTTCAAGATTCGTGAAGGCTGGCCAATTGGTTGCAAGGTGACACTGCGCGGTGAGCGCATGTATGAGTTTCTGGAGCGCCTGGTTGATATCGCGATTCCTCGAATTCGTGACTTCCGCGGATTGAGCCCCAAGGCCTTTGATGGTCGCGGAAACTATGCCATGGGTGTGAATGAGCAAATCATCTTCCCTGAAATCGAATATGACAAGATCGATAAGCTGCGTGGACTCGACATCACGATAACTACCACAGCTCGTGATGATGACGAGGGGCGCGCACTGCTTGCAGCAATGCGTTTTCCTTTTCGCGGTATGAACCCAACACAGGCCGGCGCGAATGATGAAGCGCCGGCCGCTGCTGAAGCGGCAGCTGAAACTGAGGAGTCTTAAGAATGGCTAAAAAATCGATGATAGCCAGAGAGAATAAGCGCGCCAGGATGATTGCCAAGTACGCTGAGAAGCGTGCAGCACTGAAGGTTATTCTGAATGATGTGAATGCCAGTGACGAGGAAAAGTGGGAAGCGCAAATCAAGCTGCAAAAACTGCCGCGTGATGCCAGCCCTGTGCGTCAGCAGCGGCGCTGCCGTATTACTGGTCGCCCTCATGGCGTTTATCGAAAATTTGGTCTGTGCCGAAACAAGCTGCGGGAAGCTGCCATGCGCGGTGACGTACCGGGTTTGACCAAGGCAAGCTGGTAGTAAGGCAAGAGCCAGGAACGAGCCAGAAAATAGGCAGGAAAAAATATTATGAGCATGTCCGATCCAATCGCAGATTTCTTGACCCGCATCCGTAATGCCCAGATGGCGCAGATGCCGGAAGTGAGCTGTCCTTCTTCGAAGATCAAAGTGGCACTTAGCGAAGTGCTGCAGGCAGAGGGTTATATTAATGGCTACGCAGTTCAGGATGTCGAAGGCAAGCCGGTACTGAATGTTGATCTAAAGTATTTTCAGGGTAAGCCTGTGATCGAAGAGATCAAACGTGCAAGCCGGCCTGGTCTGCGCAGTTATAAAGGTGCGGAAGATATTCCAAAGAACCGGGCTGGATTGGGTATTGCCATCCTGTCAACTAACAAAGGATTAATGACTGACAAGCAAGCAACGGCCGCCGGTATTGGCGGAGAGGTGCTTTGCACCGTCTTCTAAGCAAGTGCTTGGAAAGTTAAGTCGGTAATCAGCAAATAGAGTGACCGTAAAATGTCCAGAATAGCAAATGCGCCAGTAGCAATCCCAAAGGGTGTAGAAACAACACTGTCTGACACTGCTATTTCAGTGAAAGGTAGCAAGGGTAACCTCAACCTCGACCTGCACGAGTTGGTCGGCGTGTCTCAGGAAGGTGAGGAGCTGAAAGTAGCTGCCAAAAACCAGACTCGCCAGGCTGGCGCGCTGGCTGGAACCTTTCGCTCCTTGATCAATAACATGGTTATTGGTGTAAGTGAGGGTTTCCAAAAGAAGCTGGAGCTTCAGGGTGTTGGTTATCGTGCCAAGGCTCAGGGTAAGTCGTTAAACCTGACTCTGGGATATTCCCACCCGATCAATTACTCACTGCCTGAAGGTGTCACAGCTGAGACACCTTCACAGACAGAGATCGTGGTCACCGGTGCTGACAAGCAGCTAGTGGGGCAGGTTGCAGCTGAGATTAGAGAATTTCGTCCGCCTGAGCCCTACAAAGGTAAAGGTGTCCGTTACGCGGATGAACGCGTATACCGTAAAGAAGCGAAGAAGAAGTAGGTTTAAAGGCTATGAACGTAAAGAAAGGTGCACGCCTTCGTCGTGCGAAGCGAGCCAGAGCCAAGATCAGCGAGCTGCGGATGAATCGTCTGTGTGTATTTCGCTCACCAAAGCATATCTACGCTCAGGTTATCTCACCGGAGGGCAACAAGGTTCTGGCCAGTGCCTCCACGGTTGAAAAAGAGAACCGCGAAAGCGCCACCGGTAACGTGGATGCAGCGGGCAAGGTCGGCAAGTTGATCGCCGAGCGAGCCAAGGCTGCTGGCGTTGAAAAAGTTGCGTTCGATCGTTCAGGTTATGCCTATCACGGTCGCATTAAGGCTCTAGCCGATGCGGCGCGCGAAGGCGGATTACAGTTTTAGGAAGGTTTTAAAAAAGGTTTTTTAATATGGCATTTAAAGACGAGCCAGGAAAAAACGAAGAAGGCCTGCAAGAGAAGCTCATTCAGGTTAATCGTGTTGCTAAGGTGGTTAAAGGTGGTCGCATCTTTGGTTTCACCGCGTTGACAGCTGTCGGCGATGGCAATGGCCGTGTGGGTTTTGGTCGCGGTAAAGCGCGCGAAGTGCCTTTGGCTATTCAGAAGGCCATGGAGTCTGCTCGCCGCAACATGATCAGCGTTGATCTTGATGGCCACACGTTGCAGTACCCTATTAAAGCTCGTCATGGTGCCTCAAAGGTATACATGCAGCCAGCTTCTGAGGGTACCGGCGTAATTGCAGGTGGAGCAATGCGCGCCATCCTGGAACTTGCAGGTGTGCAGAATGTATTAGCTAAGTGCTACGGCTCAACTAACCCAGTGAACGTTGTTTATGCCACGTTTAAAGGGTTGCGCGACATGCGATCTCCTGACGATATTGCAGCCAAGCGCGGTAAGTCAGTTGAGGAAATAGCAGGATAGTCAGCAAGATACGCAGCAAAAAAGATTCGCAAGCCAATCGCCCCTTCGATTACGAATACGAGGCGTGGTCTGCGACCGAGATTCACAAATAGTTTAAAGACAGTAGTAAAAGACGATGGCCAAAGCTAAAGAGACAGTAAAAGTAACGCTGGTTAGAAGCCCTATCGGCTCTCAACCCAAGCACAAGGCTTGCTTACAGGGTCTGGGTCTGCGTCGTATGCACCAGACTGTTGAATTGGAAGACACTCCGGCAACTCGTGGCATGATCAATAAGATCAGCTACATGCTTTCGGTAGAGTGAGTTGAGGAATGCTTGAATAAGCATACGGGACGCACGACGAACTGAACGAGCAGATAGCTCTGGAAATAGCTGAACAGGATCAGGTAGAAGACAATGCAACTTAACGATTTAAGCCCAGCAGCAGGCAGCACCAAAGCCAAAAAGCGTGTCGGTCGTGGTATCGGTTCCGGTTGGGGTAAGACCTGTGGCAGTGGACACAAAGGTCAGAAGTCACGCAGTGGCGGTACCGTAAGGCCAGGTTTCGAAGGCGGTCAGATGCCATTGCAGATGCGTCTGCCTAAGTATGGTTTCTCCTCTCGCGTTGGTCGTATCACCGCTGAAATTCGCAGCGGCGAATTGAATAAGGTCGATGGCGATGTGGTGAATCTCGAGACTCTGCGTAAAGCTGGTTTGATCAATGCGAGCATCAAGCGCGTCAAGGTCATGCTTTCCGGTGAGGTGACTCGCAAGCTAACTGTCGAAGGCATTCGCGTGAGCAAGGGTGCTAAAGAGGCGGTTGAGAAGGCAGGTGGTAGCGTTGTTGAAGCGGTGGTCGAGGAAAAGTCCGCGAAGCTGGCCAAGAAAGAAAAGCCCGTTGCTGAAAGCAGCGAGTAAAATTACACAGTGATAACCCTGGTATTTAGGTAATAGGGTCATGCATTGATGGTGCGAACTCGCACATAAAGATTTAGTAAATAGATTACGAAAATGGCAAATAAACCAAACATTAATCCAGAAAACAT
Source organism: Gammaproteobacteria bacterium UBA7449 (assembly GCA_002477465.1). Taxonomy (GTDB): domain Bacteria; phylum Pseudomonadota; class Gammaproteobacteria; order Pseudomonadales; family Pseudohongiellaceae; genus UBA9145. The sequence continues at coordinate 10,829 of DLPV01000014.1, forward strand.
AGGCGCGGGGCTCGGTGAGCTCAAGTCACGTCTGTTCTTCCTGTTGTTTGCCATATTCGTTTATCGGATAGGTACGCACATCCCCGTTCCTGGTATTGATCCTCTGCAGCTGCAGGCTTTCTTTACCCAAAACGAAGGGACTTTCGCTGACCTGTTCAATATGTTCTCTGGTGGTGCACTGGAACGTATGAGTATCGTGGCCCTGGGCATCATGCCCTACATTTCTGCCTCGATCATTATGCAGCTTCTTACTGCAGTAAGTCCGCAACTGGACCAACTCAAGAAAGAAGGCGAATCAGGTCGTCGCAAAATCACCCAGTACACGCGCTACGGTGCATTGGTGCTAGCGACTGTGCAGGGCACTGGTATGACTGTTGGTCTGCTGGCACCCATGGCCTACAGCCCAGGAATCGCCTTTAACCTGACAGCAATAATTTCCTTGGTTACCGGCGCCATGTTTTTGATGTGGCTGGGTGAGCAGATTACCGAAAAGGGCATCGGAAACGGTATTTCCATGCTGATCTTTGCTGGCATCGTGGCAGGCTTCCCGGCGGCTGTAGGCACTTCATTGACCCAAGCCTATGAGGGCCAAATTAGCGGCGTCCTGTTATTAGTTGTTGGTTTGATCGCGATTGGCGTGGTTGCTTGCATTGTTTACGTGGAGCGTGCTCAGCGTCGCATCACCGTTAACTACGCCAAGCGCCAGCAGGGTCGTAAAATGTATCAGGCGCAGGCTAGCCATCTGCCGCTCAAGATAAACATGGCTGGTGTTATCCCTGCGATCTTCGCCAGCAGTATTCTGCTGTTCCCGGCGTCTCTGGGACAGTGGTTTGGACAATCGGAAGGTGCCGAATGGCTCCAGGATCTGGCTCTGCTTATTGGTCCAGGACAGCCGCTTTACATCATCATCTTCAGCGCAATGATTATTTTCTTCTGCTTCTTCTATACCGCGTTGACTTTTAATCCGCGGGAAGTGGCCGAAAACCTGAAGCGATCTGGCGCATTTATTCCGGGTATTCGCCCTGGAGAACAGACGGCCAAGTATATCGACGGAGTAATTACCCGCTTGACCATGTTCGGTGCGGTCTACATTACCTTGGTTTGCTTGCTACCTAACTTCATGCAGATGCTGGCGAATGTGCCATTCAATCTGGGTGGAACGGCACTGTTGATCTCGGTTGTGGTCACCATGGACTTTTGGTCCCAGGTGCAGTCACACCTGATGTCTCATCAGTACGATTCACTGATGAAGAAGTCCAAGCTCGGTAACTACGGACGCAGCGGTGTATAAAGCGAGTTTCTTGATAGAAAAAACGATTTTAAGACTTGAGTGTGCAAAGCACACCTGGTTGGAGAAGAGCGATGAAAGTAAGAGCATCAGTAAAAAAAATCTGCCGCAACTGCAAAGTGATTAAGCGTAACGGTTCGGTTCGAGTTATTTGTAGTGCAGAGCCTCGACACAAGCAGCGTCAGGGCTAAGCACAAAGTATAGGAACGGAGTAGATCTATGGCACGTATTGCCGGGGTTAACATACCAGACAACAAACATATCGTGGTTTCACTGCGGTATGTGTTTGGTATTGGTCCAACTACAGCACAGCAAATCTGTGATGCAACAGGTATTGCACCCTCCACCAAGACGTCTGAATTGAGCCCAGAACAGCTCGACGAAGTACGTGCGGAAGTTGCGAAACTGCCCACCGAGGGTGACCTGCGTCGCGAGATTTCCATGAACATCAAGCGATTGATGGACCTGGGCTGCAATCGTGGTATTCGTCATCGCCGCAATCTACCGGTGCGCGGACAGCGGACCAAGACCAATGCCCGAACACGCAAAGGTCCCAGAAAACCGATTCGTAAGTAAAAGTTATTCATTAGTGAGACTGTAAAGATACTCCCATAACGATTAAGTCGGAGTACTTGGAAATAAACATGGCTACAGCTAAATCAGGCAAGAAGAAAGCGCGCACTACCGTCATCGATGGTATGGCGTTCATCCATGCTTCATTCAATAACACGATCATTACGATTACAGATCGTCAGGGGAACGCGCTTTCCTGGGCCACCGCAGGTGGATCCGGATTCCGTGGCTCCAGAAAGTCCACACCTTTTGCTGCCCAGGTGGCGGCCGAGAAGGCTGGCAAAGCTGCAATTGAAGGCTATGGCCTGAAAAACCTGGACGTGAGAGTAAATGGCCCAGGCCCAGGCCGCGAGTCTGCGGTGCGCGCATTGAATGGCTGTGGCTTGAAGATCAGCAACATCACAGATGTCACTCCAATACCTCACAATGGTTGCCGACCGCCCAAGAAGCGGCGAGTGTAAACTAGGAGAAAAAGTATGGCCCGTTATTTAGGCCCTAAGTGCAAACTGGCTCGTCGGGAAGGTACAGACCTGTTCCTGAAGAGCGGTGTGCGCCCTATAGACAGTAAGTGCAAAGTTGAGACCATCCCAGGTCAGCACGGTCAGCGTCGTGGTCGTCTGTCTGACTACGGTGTGCAACTGCGCGAAAAGCAAAAGGTTCGTCGTACCTATGGTGTGCTCGAGAAGCAGTTCCGTAGCTACTACAAGGAAGCCGCTCGTCGTAAAGGCGCAACCGGTGAAAACCTGCTGCAATTGCTGGAGTGTCGTTTGGACAACGTGGTTTACCGCATGGGTTTTGGTTCTACCAGAGCTGAATCCCGTCAGCTGGTGTCTCACAAGTCCATTCTTGTGAATGGCTCGGTAGTCAATGTGCCTTCGTTCCAGATAAATGAAGGCGACGTAGTTTCCATACGAGAAAAAGCGAAGCAGCAATTACGAATCAAATCTGCATTGGAACTTGCAGCTCAGCGTAGCGACATAGACTGGGTCTCAGTCGACATGTCCAAACTGGAAGGTCAGTTTACGCGCAAGCCGGATCGAGCTGATCTGCCGTCAGAGATCAATGAAAATCTGATCGTTGAGCTTTATTCCAAGTAGTGTCCAAACACAGAAAGGGTGACTATACATGCAAATTTCTTTATCTGATTTCCTGACACCGCAAGTGATACAGGTCGATGAATTCGACAAGTGCCATTCAAAGGTTGTATTGGAGCCGCTAGAGCGTGGTTTCGGGCATACCCTGGGGAATGCACTGCGCCGAATTCTCCTGTCATCCATGCCTGGTTGTGCGGTTGAAGAAGTAGAAATTGACGGGGTTGTGCACGAATACAGCACCATTGAAGGTGTCCGCGAAGACGTGATTGAAATCCTGCTGAACCTGAAAGGGATAGCAGTGGTTCTTAACAACCGCGACGAAGCGATTTTAAACCTGAGCAAGAAGGGTGCTGGTACAGTCACAGCGGGTGATATTGAACTAGATCACGATGTTGAAATCGTAAATCCTGATCACGTCATCGCAAACCTGAACAATAACGGCGAGCTAAATATGCGCATTACTGTGCGTAAGGGTCGGGGATATTCTCCTGCCGACAGCCGCATTGCCGACGAAGAAGAAACGCGCGCGGTAGGTAAACTGTTGATGGATGCCTCTCATAGCCCTGTGGTTCGCGTTTCCTACTCAGTGGAGAATGCCCGCGTTGAGCAGCGCACTGACCTAGACAAGCTGATCATTGATCTTGAGACCAATGGCACTATCGATCCCGAGGAAGCTATTCGTCGCGCTGCTACTATTCTGCAGCATCAGCTGAGCGTTTTCGTAGATCTGCAAAGCGAAATCATTGCTGAACCAGAAGAGCACGAGGACGAGATAGATCCTATACTTCTGCGTCCAGTAGACGACCTTGAACTGACGGTTCGTTCTGCGAACTGCCTGAAGGCAGAAGATATTTATTATATTGGCGACCTGATTCAGCGCACTGAAGTTGAGTTGTTGAAGACGCCTAATCTGGGTAAGAAGTCTCTGACTGAGATTAAAGATGTGTTGGCAACACGCGGCCTGTCACTGGGTTTGCGTCTGGAAAACTGGCCACCATCCAGCCTCAAGTCAGACGATCGCGCTGCTTGATCATAGCGGCAATAGAGATAAAAGGTAGAGAGTTATGCGTCATCGACAAAGCGGTCGCCAACTAAATCGCAATAGTTCCCATAGAACGGCCATGTTTCGTAACATGACTTCTTCACTGGTTGAACACGAAATTATCAAGACTACCTTAGTGAAAGCTAAGGAATTGCGCATGGTGGCGGAGCCATTAATCACTCTGGCTAAGAAAGACAGCGTGGCAAATCGTCGGCTGGCCTTTAGCCGTACACGCAATAAAGCGACAGTAGGCAAGTTGTTCGATGAGCTCGGGCCACGCTATGCCGAACGTCCCGGCGGGTACATCCGTATCCTCAAATGTGGTGAGCGCGCGGGCGATAAGGCACCAATGGCCTATGTTGAGCTGGTTGATCGACCGCAGGTCGACACCAGCGACTACGAAAACGATGTAGAAGTAGCTGAAGACGAATAGCGGCATTACACTGTAGAGGACCAATATTTAATCCTCTACCTGGCAAATCCAAACCCGATCATCTTCACGGTGCCTCAAGGTCCACAAGATGGTCGGGTTTTTTAATTCGTGAGATTCAAGCAGATGACTGATTCATTCCACCCTCCGGTTCGTACGCTCATGGGTCCTGGCCCATCCGATGTTAATCCCCGTATCCTGGAGGCACTTTCACGACCGACTATTGGTCACCTGGACCCCGCTTTTATCCGCATGATGGATGAACTTAAAGGCTTATTGCAGTATGCCTTCAGGACTAATAACGACCTGACTATACCAGTCTCTGCGCCTGGGTCCGCAGGCATGGAGTGCGTGTTTACCAATCTAGTAGAACCAGGCGACAAGGTGATTATCTGCCAGAACGGGGTGTTTGGTGGGCGCATGCAGGAAAACGTTGAGCGCTGTGGCGGAACAGCAATCATGGTGATAGATGATTTCGGCAAGCCGGTTGACTTGGATAAAACTGAAGCTGCCTTAAAGCAGCACCCTGACGCCATTGCGCTGGCATTTGTGCACAGCGAGACATCTACGGGCGTCCGCAGTGATGCCGAGGCCCTGTGCCGACTGGCGAATGTTCATGACTGTCTGGCGATAGTGGATGCTGTGACGACTCTGGCTGGTATCCAATTAGAGGTCGATGAATGGGGCATAGACGCTATTTATTCCGGCACTCAGAAGTGTTTGTCCTGTGTGCCGGGTTTATCTCCGGTTAGTTTTTCGGCCCGAGCCGCTGATAGAATCAAGCATCGCAGGCACAAGGTGCAAAGCTGGTTCCTGGATACAAATCTGGTGATGGGTTACTGGGGAGCCGATGCCAAGCGCTCCTACCACCATACAGCACCGGTAAATTCTCTTTATGCCCTGCACGAATCTCTGGTCATTCTTCAGGAAGAAGGTTTGGAGAAATCATGGCAGCGACACCGCCAAAATCACCTGGCTCTGGTGGCCGGCCTGGAAAGCCTGGGTTTGGGATTCGTTGTGGAGGAAAGCAGCCGACTTCCTCAGTTGAACGCCGTTTCCTTTCCAGAGTCCATTGATGATGGTGCCGTGCGAGCTGCATTGCTAGAGCAATACAGCCTTGAAATAGGCGCAGGCTTAGGCGCCCTGGCTGGCAAAGTCTGGCGAATCGGACTTATGGGCTATGCCAGCAATCGTAAGAACGTGAATTTTTGCATCTCCGGGTTGGGTAATGTGCTTAATGCGCAGGGACATAGTTGCGATGTCAGCCAGGCTGTTGCAAAGGCTGAAGCGACTTATTCGTAGATACTGACTCTTCAACAAATCCTGATTTGCGCCGCTCGCGGCGTCGCTCCGCTCATACAGCCCGCTGTTCGAATCCAGGACAGCTCGCCTAACTCGTGAACGAGTATGCAACAATCGACCACCCAAAATTACGTCGAACTCCTGCTTCTGTCAGCAATATGGGGTTCTTCCTTTCTGTTCCTGCGAATTGCTGCCCCAGAGTTTGGTCCGCTATTTTTGGTTCAGATACGAGTACTGAGCGCCGCGCTGGTGATGCTACCCATGTGCCTATTACTGGGACGGTGGCCGGACCTCGTTGCTAACTGGCGAACGATATTCCTGATCAGTCTCACGAATATGGCTGTACCGTTTTGTTTTTTTGCCTTTGCTGCGCTGTATGTGAGCGCGGGGTTGTTATCCATCATGAATGCTACAGTGCCATTTTTTACAGCGTTGATTGCATTTCTCGTGTTTGGTCAGCGCTTGTCAGTGCTTTCGATCTTGGGTATGGCGTTTGGCTTCGCTGGTGTGATCGTGTTGGTGTTTGACCCGCAAGCAATCGAGATGGGAGCGGGCAGTACGCTGGCTGTGCCGGCCGTGTTATTCGCCTGTTTTCTCTACGGTATTGCCCTGAATCTTGTTGCGCACAAACTTGCGGGTGTCTCTGGTCTGGCTATTACCGCCGGCAGTCTGTTGTTTTCCTCGGTGCTGTTGCTTCCTTTTTCTCTGCAGGCGCTTCCGGAAACCATGCCCTCGGCGCCAGTCTGGGCAGCCGTTGCAGCCCTGGGGATTGGCTGTACCGGCCTGGCCTATCTCATGTTTTATCGCCTGATTGCGCGAATAGGCTCACAGCAAACCATCATGACGACCTACTTGATCCCACTCTTCAGCATCCTGTGGGGAAATCTCTTTCTTGCGGAAAGCATCACGCTTTTCACTCTTCTGGGCTGTATGCTAGTGCTGTTGGGAGTCGGGATGACGACAGGAAGATTGCCCGGTTTGAACAAATTGGTTCCGCACACCAAGGCAGCAGACGAGTGAGAGGGTAGAAATAGGCCTCCCTGCTGAGCCAAAGAGCCCGCAAATAGTATTAGATATCAGGGCTCTAGGTAACTTTGGTCAAATTGTTAAGATCTGAAATTCCTGCTAAAGTTAAGTAGTTTGGTGGTGTTCCAACTAATTAATGAAGGGAGTTTCTCCGGAGAGTTTTATAACACGCCCTTTACCGGGGGGCGTTATAACGACGTTTTTGGTGAGCTCTATTTCGCGTTCATTACTGCCGATGCGTCAACTGAATATTACCATTCAGGCAAACTGGTTGATGGAAGGCTCGAAGGCTTGACCCATGCACCCAACCGAGATTTATTGCAGTTTTGGACGGCGACACGCTCGCCCTGATTCCACAGCGCACGGGGTAGGCATCGGCGTTTGCCTGTGCGGATTGTCGCGCCAGTAGTTATTTATTTCGGAAATCGTAGACTTTGCCCAAATCACCTCTTACCCCGGTTGAAACCGGCGAGATTTACGACCAGATTACTCAACTCTGGACTTCCGATAAATTCGATCGTAGCAATGGTATTGCAGTACACGAATATGCCATCGCGTTCACGCAGCGTCGCCGCAGGGCGTTGGATGTGGGTTGTGGTTGTAGCGGCCGCTTCATAGAACTCTTGCAGGGCCATGGGTTTGCCCCGATAGGAATTGATATATCCTGGCAGATGATTGCGTTGGCTCGCCAACGTCATCCGGAAGTTCAGTTACATCATGCAGACATCTGCAACTGGGAATTGCCCACCACCTATGACTTTATTACGGCTTGGGACAGTATCTGGCATGTGCCGCTATCGGCGCAGAAGGCTGTTTTTACGAAGCTCGTAAAAGGGCTTGCTGAAGATGGCGTGTTGATATTTAGCTGTGGTGGAACAGACGAAGTGGGGGAGCTTTACGACAGCACAATGGGGCCTGAAGTATATTATGGTTCGCTAGGTGTAAATGTCATCCTTGCGCTGCTTGACGAACTGGGTTGCCGCATACGACACGTTGAGTTTGACCAATACCCCGAACTCCATGTCTGCATCATCGCCCAGAAGTCGTCAAACCTCGCAAGTCGAGCTTTGGATTAGACTTGGACTCCATGCTCTGGCCGGGATTCACACTAAACTGGGAGCAATCGCTCATTCCAGCATTCAGTAGAGGTGACAATATGAAAATAAGAAAACTCACTTTGATTCCTTTTCTTTTACTGGTGCTTGGGGTCCCGCAATTGCCAAGTTTCGCTGAAGAGGAGTTGCCCCATGCCTACCCCCGTATTGGCGTGCGAACCCTGTTTGAAAACGAAAGGGTTTACGCATGGGATGTCACCTGGCTGCCTGGCATTTCACAACCCTATCACCGCCATCGATATGATTTGGCTGCGGTTTATTTACGCTACGGACCTATACGCATTACCACGCTGGATGGCACCGAGAATCCTCAGACACCACCTTTCGATATCCCCCGACCTTTTTTCCAGCCTGCTGGAGTGACGCACAAGGAAGAGATGGTTCGCTTTCCGGAAGATACGCCAACACGCTGGGCCATTATGTTCGACCTCAAGGACGTGCTTGGGCGGAGAGTTGATGTGATCAGAGGTACGGAAGCCGCGTTCCCGCGTTCAGGCGCCGAGTTGGCTATCGATAATGAGCGCGTTCTGGAGTGGGTTCACGGTTGGCAAGAGGGCCAAGCTGGCGAGTTGATGACCTATGAACGGGATGCGCTACAAGTGTTCAGCGAACCCGGGATACTCGAATATACCTTCGCCAGTGGCGTTACTCTGACCGAGGCTTACGCTGTGGGCGACACGCGTTTTATTGCTGCAGGTACGGTCAGGGCTGAGAGAGCGGTGATGGGATCGCCGCAAGCGGTTACCATTGAGTTAAAGTAGGAGCTCGCTTGCTGTACTTCGCCTATGGATCAAATATGTCTGCGCCGAGACTCGGGGAGCGGGTTGGCATCACGTCAGTTGTCGGAGTAGCAACATTGGCTAATCACGTATTGCAGTTTCATAAGCAAAGCGACGACGGTTCTGCAAAATGTAATATCGCTTACGCGACAGAACGCGATGTGTTTGTGCTTGGAGTCGTGTTCGACCTGCCTGAATCGGGGAAGCCTGCGCTTGATCGATTCGAGGGAGTAGGGCAAGGATACGAAGTCAGAACCGTGACGGTGACGCTGGTCGGCGGGCAGGACATCAAAGTCTTTACCTATTGGGCCACCAAGATAGACCCCAGGCTCAAGCCTTATCACTGGTACAAACACCATGTCCTTCATGGTGCACGAACTGCCGGCTTATCCGATCGCTATATCGCGAGAATTGAAGCAGTGGAATCTATCGAAGATCCCAATGCTGATAGACATCGCAGGCAGATGAATATGTACCGTTAGGCATTTGATAGGGTTGCTGCTGGTGCAGGCAATGCCGTCGTTACGCCGCAGGATAAGAATGATAGCCAATAAAAAACCCGATCGCTTCTGCAAGTGATCGGGTTTTTGTTTTTTGCCAAGAGGGTGTCAGGTTTAGTGATCGCCACCCGGCGCTGCAGCAGGCAAGGCCATGGCTGTCAGCTTACTGCCGGTTTGCAGCATGATGTACTGGTGTCCCTCATGAACCCAGGTGCTCATGCCATAGCGGCTTCGCGCTGGTACTTCGATTGCGGCTTCAGTCTCACCGGTTGCCTTGTTAATTGCATAGAGCATCGGCGTGCCATCAGTTTCAGTGTCGGAGTAGAGCAGCATGTTGGATGTCACAGTCATTGGCACTAACGCACCGGTTCCGGTATTGCCAACATCCAGATTGTTTGCCTCAATCACCTGCTGAACGCGGGCGGGCGTATTGCCAGTTGGAATCATCCATTCATGCTCACCTGTGTTCATGTTGATCGCCGTAATGCGGCTGTAGGGTGGCTTGAAGTATGGAATCTGGGCCGGGTGACGAGGAGAGCCTGCACCTGGTCCATTAGCATACTGGGCGTAGGTGGTTCCGGTAGGCAGTTCGTATTGCAGGTCAGCCTCTTCACCAGGTACTAGCTGTACCGGGCTGCAGGCTGAGCGCGAAGATACGTACAGCATGCCTGTAGTTGGATCGGCCACTGCTGGTGCCGTAATGTTGGCACCACCACCACCGCCTGGACAGAACATAGCGGCTCGCTTGCCTGATTCATGACCACGCTGGATCGGAGGCAGGAATAGCGGTCCCATCATATAGTCGGCCATCGCCGTGATAGCCTGCTGACGCAATTCTGGTGTCCAGTCGACCAGGTCGTTGACTGAGATTCCCTGAATATCGAAAGGGGCGGGCTTGGTCGGGAAGGGCTGGGTAGGCGACAGCTTTTCACCTGGCACCGTTGATTGCGGTACCGGCCGTTCTTCGATTGGCCAGATTGGCTCACCTGTCAAACGGTTGAAGGCATAAACAAAGCTTTGCTTGGTTACCTGCATCACTGCCGGTATTTCCTGCCCATCAACGTTCACGTCCATCAGGATTGGGTTCATCGGGTTGTCATAGTTCCAGATGTCGTGATGCACCATCTGAAAATGCCAGGCTCGCTCACCGGTGGATGCATCCAGTGCGATAAGGCTGGTGCCGTACAGGTTGTCGCCTGGGCGGAAGCCGCCATAGTAGTCGATGGTTGCCCCGTTAGTCGGCACATAAACCAGGTTGTTTTCCACGTCGGCGGAGATAGGTGCCCACGAGGAAACGTCGCCGGTCCACTCCCAGGCATCATTTTCCCAGGTCTCATGGCCATACTCACCGGGACGCGGAATCACGTTAAACTTCCATTTGAAGTCACCGGTACTCTTATCGTAAGCCAGGATATCGCCCGGAATATTTTCGATCCGGGACTGGTGGTAGCCTTGCTCAGCGGAGTTACCAATGATTACCGTATCGTTAACAACGATTGGGGGAGATGACGCGGTGATATATCCAGTCTCCAGTGGCACACCATCATAGGGGTCGAAGGGATGGCCGAGGTCAGCCAGCAGATCCACTACGCCGGTTTCGGGGAAGCCATCAACAGGGACGGGCTGGCCAAAGCCTTCCAGCGGGGTACCGGTGACCGCATCGAGAGCAACCAGGAAGAAGCCTGGTGTTACGATATAAATTACACCGCGTCCATTCACCTCATCGTAGGCTATGCCCTTGCCGTAGTCGGCGCGCATGGAATATTCCCAGCGGGCCGTATTGGGCAGGCGATAGCTCCAGGCTGTCTCTCCAGTCTTGGGGTCAATGGCTACCACATGGCGGCGAGGACCGGCCACGGTGTACAGCATGCCATTAATGTAGCTAGGCGTGGCACGACCGCTGCTGGCACCCATGCTGGCGCCATCCCATTCCCAGACCACTTCCAGGTCTTCAAAATTGTCGATGTTGATTTCATCGGCGGGAGAATAGCGGGTATGGGCAAAGTCATTGCCGAGGGTGTACCACTCGACTGAATCCTGGGCCATTACGCTTGCGGAACAGGCCAGAACCAATGCTGCGGTTGCTACAGATTGAACGCTTTGCAGAATAGTTCGTCTTATTGTCATTATTAGCCTCACTGAGATATTGAGAAATCCAGTTAGTACTGCGTCGGGCTGTTTATTTCTCTTAAAAACTACATTAGAAACAAAATGTTAAGGTATTGACGCGCGAACCGTGTCGCAACGCCAACACCGTTTTTGAGGCTACCGTAAGGAATGGACTTTGTCTACGGCCAAAAAGACCCTGCATTGCGCAGAAACGGGCTAAATATCAGGCATTTGGAAGTTCGCTGCGGCCAGTTCCTGGCGCAGTTCATCCCGCTGGTTTGCCGTGAGGGGCTGCAGAGGTGGCCTGACTCGAAACCAGATCGGGTCATCGCCATAAATTGCAGTCGCCGCCTTCAGGGCAGGAATCATGGGGCGGGACTGGAAGATGCCGCGTATGGTGTTCAGCCCAGCTTGTAGCTGCTCCGCATCAGCGGTCCGCCACTGGTCGTATAGTGTTTTGATGGCGCCAGGATTGACATTGGCCGTTGCTGAGATACAGCCCGCGCCACCGGCCTGCATGTTCTTGAGCAGAAAGCTCTCCGATCCACAGAACACCCGAAAGTCTTCGATGCCCAGTTCATTCAATGCCTGGGTATGCGACCAGTCGCCAGAACTGTCCTTGATGCCGGCAATCTGGGTTGGATACTTCTCGGCCAGTTGCTTGATCACCGTATGGGGAATTGGCACATTGGCCACTGGCGGAATATGGTAGAGATAGACTCGCAGTGCCGGGTCGTCCACACCTTCAATCACCGCGCTAAAGAAATCGACAAGCCCGTCATCGGCCACGCCCTTGTAGTAAAACGGCGGCAGCATTAGCGCCCCACCACAGCCTAAGTTCACCGCATGAGCGGTAAGCTCGATGGCGTCGGTGAGGGCGCAACTGCCGGTGCCGGGCATCAGCAGCGCCGGATCGATACCACCTTCTACCAGCATGGTTAGCAGGTCTTTCTTCTCCGCGAGACTCAATGAATTCGCTTCGCTGTTGGTGCCAAACACCGCGAGACCGACACCCTGGCTCACCAGCCACTGGCAGTGTTTAAGAAAGCGCGCATAATCTGGGCGCAGATCTTCGTTAAAGGGGGTAATAACTGGTGCAAGTACGCCGCTAAATCTCGATGAATTCAAGGTTGGAGTCCTGTTAGTCGCGATGATATGGAGTCGCTCCGACTTGCTGGCAATGTGGACGAATTGCTGACAGCCCCTGCTGCGTGCTGACAGCACTTTTGATGTCAGATCGACCTAGACTATAGTTTCACGCCAGCCGTAATCTGAACAACATGCCATAAATGGTGCTTAACCGCCAAATAGTTGCGAGACATGATGTCTAGATGCTTTGGTGCAAGTAGCCATTGGCAACAAAAACTATTCATCCTGATCGATGCGCGCCTGGGTGGTGCTCACTCATTTTCAGGTGAAGTTCGAAGAATCCAGGATTCCTCTGTTTACTGCGGATTAACAGCGTGCCCTAGCGCGATACTCGTCCAGCCTGGTGGCTGAGCAAATAAGCGGCACCCCTGCAGGAAAAGAGGCTGAGCTGTTGGGGAGTTTGCGGACAGTAATGCCTACTCTACGAAAGCGGTCTGAACAGTGTTTTTGGTAATTTGTTTGTAAACTATGCTGATGAAAGCGGCAGAGACAGAGAGGTTCAGCCCGATATCAAGGTTTTCATTGCAGAGGAGGGCGATCAAGTCCGCATTGAAATTACTGTTATCAATGGCAGTCCCTGTCTGTGGTCAGAACGGCTATTTGAGTCACTCTGGAGTGAAAAAGGGGGTGGCCTGGGAATTGGGCTATATCTCATGAGGCAGCTAATTACGGAGGCTGGAGACACCTTGCAGGCATTTACACCTACCCAAGAGCCTATGATATTCGTAATATCTTTGCCGCGTTCTTTGTAAATTAAATCTACATATTACGGAGACTAACGGCCACCTATATAGCCCACGCCAATTGTTTCTCGGTTCAGATTGATGAACACGAATTTAAGTATTTCAACGAGCTTAACCGGGGAGAACAATAATTGAAAAACTCGATCCAGACAGTTCAGGCAAGGCGAAGCCAACAAGGCTTCACCCTGAATGAGATCGCTATTGTCTTGGTGATCATCCGTCTGCTGGTGGGTGGTGTAATGCAAGGGCAGCAACTCATCGAAAACTCACGCGTCAAGCAAACTGTTAAAGACATGAATGGCACTGCTGCAACTGTATTCGCCTACCAAGATCGCTATGGCCGTACGCCTGGGGATGATGGTTCTACTGCAACAGGACAAGGTCGCGGTTCCAGCTGGAGCAGCGCCAATATCGGTGGCGATGCCGACGGCCAACTCGAAACTAACCGTAACCAGACTTTTAACGGTGCTGTTGAAGGTGACGCTTTCTGGCGTCAGCTGAAAGCTGCGGGTTTCATCGCTGGTGATCCAGCTGATACCTGTGTAGCTGCTTTGCCTTCAAATTCCTGGGGTGGTCTGGTTGGTTTGACTTCTCAGATTGTAATGGGTGGACTCGGCGGCAACAAAGTTTACCTGAGCCAGGTTCCAGGTTCTGCCGCAATCGCGATCGATGGTGAAATAGATGATGGTTCCGGTGCCACAGGTCGTCTGCGCGCTACGCAAGGTACTTCAGGACAAAACACGTTACCTGCCAGTGGTGCGCTTGGTGGCAGCGGTGTTTACTCTGAAGATAACGTGTATACACTTTGCCATCGCATGTAATTCAGTGAGTTTTCTCAGGTTGCTCCCCTGAACTAAAAAGCCCGGTCGAATTCGACCGGGCTTTTTTTGTACCTTGTATTCGTTGATGCTCGCGCTTAAGTGTCGTTTTTACCAGCCTGGGCACCAAACACAAAGCTTAGAATAAGCAGTGGCCAGATACCAACGTGGATCATGACGTCGGCGGTATTGAATACATAGTTCCAGAATGGAATATGTTGGATGTCAATGAAATCAATTACACTGCCATGCAGCAAGCGATCAACGATATTGCTAGCACCGCCGCCCACTACAAAACCGAAGCAAATGTATTCATAGCGCTGCAGGTCTGGGCTTAGCCACAGATAGGCAGACACAGCCAAAAGTAGACCGATGCTGACCAGGGCAAACAACCAGCCTGAGCCTTGAGCCAGGCCAAACACACCTCCAAAGTTTCTTATATGAGTAAAATGTATGAAGCTATTCAGTTCAACGGTGGTGTTCTGTGGAATGCTGCTGTTTACCCAGAGGCCGATAGCCTGTGACAGCAGCAGGACCGAAACGGCAATCACTGTAAACAGCAGCATGTTATGGGCGCGGTTAACCAACGATGATTCTTCCCTTTCAATCAGTCTTTTGCATTAGCAAGCATACCACATCAGTGCAAAATCGAAGCTTCACCAGCGACTAGGGTGGTGTTTAGCGAGTAGTAATAAGAGGGCTATCATGAGAGAGGCTTTCAATGGCGGCTGAGCAAGACAGGGCTGAGCAAAACAGCGTAGAGCAAGGAGTGAGTGCCGCGCGGAGTCGGCGTCGCCTGATGGTGGCGCATACTTACCTGATGTTGAAACGGAGCGAGCGCTACCTGCCCCCGATTGTGCGTGGTTTGCTAGGGTTCATGTTGATGCTGCTGGGCGCGCTCGGGTTTCTGCCGATTTTGGGTTTCTGGATGATTCCCCTGGGTCTGGCCCTGTTGGCTACTGATATTCCGCCGTTTCGACGCTGGTTGAAGACGCAGATCAATGCGCGTCGCAGGCACAATAAACCCTAGTTTGCTGCTTTTCCTGCGTCCGTCCGTTCAGCTTCTGACTTGCTCGTATGGTTGATCGGCATACTGCACGATGTGCAGATCGCCGGCGTCGTTTACGCTGATAATATTATGGGCACAGTTGTGCATAAGTGGCGGTGTCCAAAGCTGGTCCATGCTCAGGTCTTCGATGTGTGCCAAGACGGTCTTGATGAGCGCGCCATGACTTACCAGCGCCACGCGCTCGCCGTGGTGGTCGTGCTGAATCGCTTTAATCGCTTTCATGGCGCGATTCTGCAATTGGAAAAATGACTCGGCACCGGGGACGTCGAACTTATGGGGTTCATTCCAGAAATGGTAGTAAGAGTCAGGAGTTTCTGACTCAATTTCTGCATAGAGTTTGCCCTCCCATTTTCCCATATGAATTTCGCGTAATGAATCCAGGTAGGTGATCGTTTTCTGCCAGGCAGGAAAGGCATGATCGGCAGTCTGCCGCGTGCGCAGGCTGCTGCTGCAATAGATCGCGTTAAACTCGATATTCTGTATGCGTTCCCCGAGGCCCTTGGCCTGCTCGATGCCGAGATCCGTAAGTCTGGATTCGCTCTGCCCCTGGACCCGCCGCTCCTCGTTCCAGTTGGTCTGACCGTGCCTGATGAGATGCAGCTCCATGACTAGCCCTGGCTCCGGGTGCGCGCTACTGCCTCTTGCCACCCCTGATACTGTTGTTCTCTCCAACTCTCATCTTTTGCTGGTTTGAAGGCTTGCTGCAGTTGCCACTTTTCAGAAATTTCCTCCAGTGAACTGAACAAACCCTGCTGCAGCCCTGCCATATAGGCCGCACCTAAGGCAGTGGTTTCAATAATTTCTGGCCGATGAACCTCAGCATCCAATACGTCAGCGAGTTTCTGAAGCACGTAGTTGTTTTTTACCATGCCGCCATCCACTCTCAGGGTGGAAAGTACCGCGCCATCAGCAGCGATGGCCTCCACCAGATCCCGAGTCTGATAACACACCGACATCAGTCCGGCTGTGACGATTTCCTTAATCCCAGTGTCTCGCGTCATGCCCAACAAGGCGCCGCGCGCGTCTGGATCCCAGTAGGGCGCGCCCAGTCCGGTGAACGCGGGCACGAGATAGACTGACAGATTGTCGGGTGTCGCCTCAGCCAGCGCCTCGGATTCGGCCGCGTCATCAATAAGCTTCAGGCCATCCCTGATCCACTGCATTGTCGCTCCTGCCATAAAGATACTGCCTTCGATCGCATACACAGTCTGACCATTGAGTCGGTAGGCGATGGTGCTTAACAGCTGGTTGCTGGATTTCAGCATGTCTTCGCCAGTATTCAACAACAGGAAACAACCAGTGCCGTAAGTGCTCTTTGCCATTCCGGCTCCGAAACAGCCCTGCCCAAATGCGGCGCTCTGTTGATCACCAATCATTCCTGTAATTGGCACAGCGGAGCCAAAAAAGGATGCCTGGCTCAGTCCAAAATCTGCGGCGCAGTCTTTTACTTCAGGCAATATCGCAGCGGGCACGTCAAAAAGCGCCATCAGTTCCTCATCCCAGCATTGTTCCTGGATATTAAACAGCATGGTGCGTGATGCGTTGGTGGCATCGGTACAGTGGCTCTGCCCGCCGGTAAGGTGCCAAAGTAACCAGCTATCGATGGTGCCAAAAGCCAATTCGCCATTCACGGCCCTTTCCCTGGCGCCCGGCACTGCATTGAGAATCCAGCGAATCTTGGTGGCAGAAAAATAAGAGTCCAATAGCAGGCCGGTCTTATCCTGGATCTTCTCCACTAGTCCAGCTTGCTGTTTTAGCTCAGTGCAATAGCCACTGGTACGCCGGTCCTGCCAGACAATGGCGTGATGGATGGGCTTGCCGGTAGCCTTGTCCCAGACAACTGTTGTCTCACGTTGATTGGTGATGCCGATGCAGGCGAGATCAGCCCCTGTAATCCCGGTAGCTTCCAGTGCGGCGCGGCAACTCGCGAGGGTGGTGTCCCAGATCTCCTCGGCATCATGTTCGACCCAGCCATTGTCAGGAAAGTGCTGGGTAAATTCCTGTTGTCCAACGCCCAGTTGATTGCCGCTGGCGTTAAAAACCAATGCGCGGCTGCTAGTGGTGCCTTGGTCGATTGCGAGAATATATGTGCTCATGCTGGGTCTCTCTAAGTCTTATTGTGTGGTCTTAATCCGGTCAGAAATTTACTCTGCGGATTGGTTTTCATTATCTGTGCACTATGGGCGTTTTTTGTGATCGTTTTCGCTTGAAGTACCTAAACTTTTTAGTAAGCGGGTCGGAGAGCCATGGTACACTAACTCGACCAATGATTGGCGTGCTCCGCGCCGATTTGTAATGCTCCACTTAGTCAGAATTAGCCCTGTGAATCAAACACAAACAGACTATGACCTTCTGGTGATTGGCGGCGGGATCAATGGTGCCGGGATTGCTGCCGATGCGGCCGGTCGTGGCCTCAAGGTTGCCCTGGTTGAGAAAGGTGACCTGGCTAGCGCTACGTCATCCTGGAGTTCAAAGCTGATTCACGGTGGGCTACGCTATTTAGAGCAGTATCAGTTTGCCCTGGTAAGAAAGTCCCTGCAGGAGCGGGAGATTCTCACCGCTGCAGCGCGGCACATTATCAAACCTCTGGCCTTTCAAATTCCCATGTTGGGCAACTCGCGCAACGGTTTGTTGCTGCGCGTGGGATTATTTGTGTACGACTATCTGGTCCAACGCGGACACTACAAGCGTTCGCGTTCATTGAGTTATGGTGTCTCAAGTCCACTTAACTCAAGTATTCGCAGTGGGTTTGAATACTGGGATGCACAGGTGGACGATTCGCGCCTGGTGCTGATCAATGCCTTGCAAGCACAGGAGCACGGCGCAGATATTCTAACCCGGACCGAAGTTGTCGACGTGTATTCGGATGGCTACGGCTGGCACGTCATGGTGCGTGACCATATCGAAAATACCGACCAAAAGCTGCGCTGCAAGGTGCTGGTTAACGCGGCTGGCCCGTGGGTAAGTCAACTACACGCCAAGCTCATGGGAGACGAGGCATCTTACAAGTTGCGCCTGGTCAAAGGTAGCCATATTGTGCTGCCGAAATTGCATGATCAGGACAACGCATTTCTGTTGCAGCACCACGATGGTCGGGTGATATTTGTGATTCCATACCTGGGCAAATATTCGTTGGTTGGTACCACGGAGGAGGAATATGAGGGAGACCTGGATAAACCGACAATTTCCGATGCAGAACGGGATTATCTGATTGCAATCGTCAATCTCTACTTCAAAAACAGCGTTTCACGTTCCGATGTGGTAGGCAGTTATTCCGGAATTCGGCCACTGATAGAGTCAGAGGGCACAGCAGCGACGAAGGTGTCGCGAGACTACAAGTTGCACCTCGACAAGAAGCCCTCACCACAGCTGTCCGTTTATGGTGGCAAGGTGACAACGTACCGGGTATTGGCGGAGCAAGTCATGAACCAGCTAGGGCCATTCTTTCCACGCACCAGAGGCAGCTGGACTAAACGGGCCACGCTTCCTGGAGGGGATTTCGAGTTGTCAGAGAACCTGTTTCAGGATCTTGCCAGTCAGTATTCCTGGCTGCGGCCTGACATTATCAGGCGCTGGCAGCGTAGTTACGGCACCCTTGCCTTCAAGATTCTCAAAAATACTCGCAGTATGGGAGATATGGGTGTTTGTTTCGGCGCCAACCTTTATCGGAGGGAGGTGGACTACCTGTGTGAACACGAGTGGGCTCATACGGCTGAAGATATTCTCTGGCGCCGCACCAAGTTGGGCTATCAATTCTCAGATAGAGAAGTCGAATCCCTTTCTAATTACCTCAG
Source organism: Gammaproteobacteria bacterium UBA7449 (assembly GCA_002477465.1). Taxonomy (GTDB): domain Bacteria; phylum Pseudomonadota; class Gammaproteobacteria; order Pseudomonadales; family Pseudohongiellaceae; genus UBA9145. The sequence goes on from DLPV01000014.1 coordinate 29,660, forward strand.
TCAGTCCCGTGATGCCGCATAATCAAGGTAGCGCAATGAACGCAATTTGAAAGAGGGCAGTCATGCGATGCCGCTCCATCAGGACAGTGCCTAGCAAGGTTCCTGAATCGGCGCAGTTCGCGCCACGCTGCCTGAAAAAGCCGCCGTTACCATTAGTCTCGATCGAAGCAGCTCAGCCTGCAGCTATTGCCCTTCTTTCCTCATCAGGGATGCGATAGTCTCTAGCTCTCTGTGTGGATCGATTCAGGAGAAAACCATGGCCGGATCACGAGGGCTGCCTACAATGGTAGCGCGTCTTACACTGCTTCTCATCACATTGCTTTGTCTTCCGCTAGCACTTCAGGCTCAGGGACTTTTCTATCCGGAGGCGAGAAGTGGTGGCAACTATATGCATAATTTTTATTTTCCACCGGCGCCGAGTTCAACCCCCTGGGCACCGGACTGGTCACCAGATGGTGAGTGGATTGCTGTTGCCATGCATGGTTCTATCTGGAAAGTGGACCCGCAGACCGGTGTAGCCTACGAGCTGACTTACTCCGAGGCCTATCACTCTTCTCCAGATTGGTCACCGGATGGACGCTACATTATATTCACCGCCGATTACGAGCATCAGCGCATACAGCTTGAATTACTGGATACAGAATCTGGTGAGATCACTCGTCTAACCGATGACACTGCCGTTTATACCGATCCGGTTTTTTCTCCGGATGGATCCCGCATAGCCTATGTCTCTACTAACCCCAATGGCTACTTCAATCTCTACATCAGGGACTTTGCCGATGGCGACTGGGCTGGTGATCCGGTGGCAGTGTCAGCAGACAATGACTACGGGCGCAACCGACTCTATTTTGGCAACTGGGACATGCATATCACGCCGAGCTGGTTTCCTAATGGTGAAGAGCTGTTGGTGGTGTCTAATCGTAATGTTCCGCTGGGCTCCGGCAATGTTCTGCGCGTACCTGCCATTGAGAACGGTATTACCCAGGCTACTACCGTTCTTGCTGAGCAAACTCTGTATCGACACCGGCCAGATGTCTCCATTGACGGCAAACGCTTTATCTATACCTCAACCCGAGGTTCCGCCGATCAGTACAATAATCTCTACGTGCAGCCCACGACTGGTGGTGAGCCCTACAAGATGACCTTTTACACCCATGATGCATTTCATCCGCGTTGGTCTCCGGATGGTGAGTGGATAGCCTTCATATCAAACGAGCCGGGTGTCTCACAACTCAAGTTGCTGGAAACCTATGGGGGAAAACTGGAGTCGGTAGATATCACTGAGCATCATTATAAACGCCCTATGGGAGTGCTCAAGGTCAGGGTAACGGAATCCGGTCATCCCGAGCCTATTCATCATCGGGTGCACCTCACGGCCAGTGACGGGAAACTATATACACCGCTCTCCGCCTATGCGCGTGCTAGCGGCAGGGGTGATCTGATTTTTCATAATCCGGGTGAATTTTCACTACAGCTGCCGGTGGGTGAAGCTGAATTGACCTTTGTGAAAGGCTTTGAATTTTTTCCGCAAACTATCAGTGCTGATATCGAAGAAGGCGAGGTCACAGAGCTACAGGTTAGCCTCAAGCGACTGACTGATATGGGCGCCAAGGGTTGGTATAACGCGTCAACCCATGTGCATGCAAACTATGCTGGTAATCTGCACAACACACTTGAAAACCTGATGATGATGTCACGCGCAGAGGATCAGGATCTGGTACTTGAGCAGGTGGCCAACAAAGACAATCGGATTCTCGATTATCACTATTTCGAGGCGGGTGGTAACGCCCATTCCGTATCGGAGCCAGACCAGATTGTGGTGGTGGGTCAGGAATACCGGCCGCCTTTTTATGGCCATATTTTTATGTTCGGCTTATCCGAGCACCTCATTTCACCGTTTGTCACTGGCTATGAAGGCACGGCCATTGAAAGTCTTTATCCCAGCAACACGGACATGATGATGAAGGCAAAGGCGCAGGGTGCAGTAACCGGCTATGTGCATCCCTACAATGACGACAATGATCCACTGCTGGGTAATCTCGGTGGTGGCAAGGGCTTCATGGTTGATGCCGCGCTGGGCGCCACTGACGCTCTGGAGTGGTCTGATGCCAATCGCGCTGGTTTTTTCCCACTTTACGCGGCCTGGAATAATGGCCTGCGCGTGACGGCGACGGGTGGCGAAGACTCTATCAGTTCATTACACCGTAGTAAGCTGCTGGGTTCGGTGCGCACTTATGTCTACACCGGCAGCCAGGGGCTGGGCATGCATGCCTGGTTCGATGCGATGAAGCGGGGTCGCGCGTTCGTTAGCTCTGGTCCACTGCTGGAGTTCAGTGCGGGAGAAGCGCTTCCTGGTGACACAGTTTCACTGCCGGCGGGCGGTGGAGACGTGAGTCTCAAGGGTTGGCTGCGATCAGTTACCGAGTTAGAGAACCTGATGCTGATCTGCAATGGACAGGAAGTTGAGCGTTTCAGTCTTGGCCGCAATGGCATGAGCTATGACCTTGACTACAGACTTGAGGTTGAACGAAGCGGCTGGTGTCACCTGCGCACTGAAGGTGCGCCGGAACATCGCTTCCCGTTGGATGTGGCTTATACCCAGGCGTTCACCAATCCTATCTGGTTCCAGGTAGGGGATGAGCCTATTCGCAATCCGGAATCTGCCAGCTATGGTCTGCGCTGGATCGATCGCTTGCAGGAACTGGCGGAGGCTTGGCCTGACTGGCGCTCAGAGGCGGAGAAGGATCATGTCTACGGTCAGTTCGATGCGGCCCGCGAGGTCTATCGCGCTAATCTTGGGCAGTAACTCAAGCAGTCGTTTTGCGAAGTAGCCCAAGCCCGGCAGTGGCCATGCCGATAGCCACGAGGGCATTGAGATAATTAAAAAACGCATAAGGAGCATACTCAAGCGCACTGATTCCAAGTGTCGCACTGTAGAAGGCGCCGGCTGTGGTCCAGGGAATCAAGCCCGTGGTCAGGGTTGAGCCTTCCTCTACAGTGCGCGACAGCACAGCAGGATCAAGCTGCTGACTCTCATACTTTTCCTTGAATAGCTGGCAGTTAAGGATGATAGAAATGTAGGCCTCGCCCATGGCCATATTGCCTATCAGTCCCGAACTAATTGTGGTTGCTACCAGGGCCCAGACTTTGTTTACCCGGGCAATGATGCCGCTCAGCAATACGCGCAGGAAACCAACCCCATGCATAACGCCCCCTAAGGCCAGCGCCATGATGGCAAGAATGAGCGTCCATGCCATGCTGAAAATCCCGCCCCGACCGAGCAGGTTGTCCAGATTTTCAATGCCGGTCGTAGCAGCTGTATTAGACCAGAGCGCATTGAGCACTTCGGCGACGTTGCTCTGCTGGTAGAAGATTGCGATTAACACAGCCAGCACTACGCTTGCCGACATGGTCACCTCTGCAGCCACTCGCTTTATGCTCAGCGTGGCCAGCAGGACGATCGGAAGTAAGGTAACAGCAGGAGACAATCGATACTCTGCACGCAGGGCTTCCTGAATAGCCGAGATGGCGCTACTGGAAAGATTGGCATTGCCGTATTGAAAACCAATCGCAGTAAAGATCAGCAAGGCGATCAAAAATGACGGAGCAGTGGTGAAGAGCATACTGTAGATGTGGCGATAGAGGCTGGTCTCGGCACTCATGGCGGCGAGGTTGGTGGTGTCTGAAATTGGCGACATCTTGTCGCCGAAGGTTGCACCACAGACGACCATGCCTGCCACCAGCGGCAGCGGAATCGCCATGGCCTCACCGATTCCCATAAACACCACACCCAAGGTGCCTACCGTGCCCCAGGAAGTGCCAGTTGCCACCGACATCAGTGCGCACAGCACCATGCCTACTGACAGAAACAGACTTGGGGTAAGCCAGCTAAGACCGAAGTACATGAGAGCGGCAATAGTGCCACTTTGCATAAAGCTGGCGATCACCATGCCAATCAGGATGAATATGTATATTGCAGGCAGGGCGCGGCTAATTGCCTGACCCATGAGCGTACGGATGGTCTCGTAGTGCAGTCCCAGCCAGCGGCCGTTGGCGCCTACCCACAGCAGGCAGAGAAACATCAGCACGTGCAAGTCTATGCCAAAGCGAAACAGGCCGACGGCAATAACCAGCACCACTACACCGAAACACAGGGCGGATTGTGCGAGGGAAGGAGAGGGCAGAGTCTGGGAGTGAGGCTCGGTTTCCTGCATTCGCGCAGCATATGCCAAGCCAGACAGAATTGCCACGAGCTGCTCAGCAGAGCTATCAACAGTTGCCTAAGAACACCCGATTCTGGCAGTCTCTTTACTCTGGCGATTCAGCGAATGAACTGGAGAGAGTCACGATGAATATCCCCAATAGATCAAAGCGGGTAAGCCTATTGTCTTTGATTGCTGCCTTGCAGGCGACCGCCAGTTTCGCCGCTGTGCCCCCGGCAATGATTGAGGGTCCGATTGCAGCTGAAGCGCCAGGGCATCCATCTCGCAACGGGATCTATAGCGCCTCTGCGCTGGATCTTGATGTCTACGACTACATCGAAGAGGAGTTTTTTATTTCAGGCAGCGGCAACACCTACTCGCAACCCGACATGGCGACGGGGGCAATAGAATCAGGCGGCCATCCCTACAAAACACGTTTGGTGGTAAGGCGGCCATCTGAGGATGACTTCAACGGCATTGTCATCGTGGAATGGATAAATGTGACCGGTGGCCCCGACAAAGATATTGACTGGTGGCAATCTGGCGAACACTTCATGCGTAACGGTTATGCCTACGTGGTGGTGTCCGCGCAGCAGATGGGCATCGACACCATGATCGACTGGAGCCCCGAACGCTATGGTCAGCTCGATATGACCGCCTCCGGCAGAGTTGAGAATGACGCGCTTTCCTATGATGTGTTTTCTGCCGTAGGGCGCGCCATTAATCGATTGGGCGAGGAGTCACCGGCTGGAGCCACTGATTTCCTTGACGGCCTCCGCGCCGAGCAAATTATCGCCACCGGACATTCGCAATCTGCTTCCCGACTGGCTACCTATGCCAATCACATTCACCTCCTTGAGCCTGTTTACGATGGCTTCATGGTCCATGGTGGGGGTGGTCTCATCCGCGACGATCAGCCGGTGAAAATCTTCAAGCTCATGGCGGAAACCGATATGCGTCGACGCGCGGCGTCGCCTCAGCCCGATTCCGATAATTTTCGGCAATGGGAGGTGGCTGGTAGTTCCCACGTCGATGTTCCCTTCGAAATCGAATATGCCAAGGCCCGGAACTTGATGGCTGGCCTGCCGGTTGATGATGTTGCGCCCCGGGATACAGAGTGCGCTTTACCGCCCTATAGCACAGTGCCCTTTCGCGATGTGTTGAGTGCTGCCTATGATCATCTGGTCAATTGGATTAGGGATGACACGCCACCGCCTATCGCGGCGCGCCTTCAGGTAGCAAGAGCGCTGCCGGAGGTAGAGTTTGCCCGTGATACCTACGGTAATGTGCTGGGTGGTATTCAGCTTGCAGAGCACGCAGTTGCCACCGCAAAAAATACCGGCATGAATAGCGGTACCACGAATCGCTTCTGCTTCTTATATGGTTCCCACGAGCCGTTCACTGCAGAACAACTGCGATCCTTGTATCCATCGCGGGAATCTTACCTGGAGGCGGTGCGGCGAGTAGTGGAACAAAACCTGGCGGCTGGCTATATCTTGCCCTATGCGGCCGAGCGCACTTTAGAGAAAGCTAAGAGTCGAGAGATAGGTCTCTAAGAGCGTGAGGTCTATTTGTTGAACTTTTCGGCCAGGGCCTTGCAGCGGGCGCTCCAGGAATCTTTGATTTTGTCCTTGTCCGGGCCAAGTTCTGCGGGCAGCTTGATGGTGAGTTTCATCCGCGTCTTGCTGCCCTCGCTAGAGAACTGTGCGCTGATTTGGGATTCCAGATTCTCTTTCGGTGATTCGCGCCAACTCAGGGTTACCCGGTTTGGTATATCCAGCTCAAGAAATTCGCCACTGTGGATTATCTCTTTGCCCTTGCGCTCAATGCGGTACTCGTAACTGCCGTTCTTCCTGACCGTGTTCTTCAGCTCCAGTACTTTTTCAGCCTGTACCTTGGGGCCGAACATCCATTCGCCAACGAAGACTGGTATCAACCAGTGATCGAACACAGCTTGCTGTGGACCATTGATGGTTTTGTTCAGGTTAAAGCTGATTGCCTTGCCGCCTTTGGTCTTCAGCACTTCCTCGCTACCAAACATTGATAGTTGGTCGGCAGTCATTTGTCCTCAGCCTTATAAGGATTGCTGGGCATTTGCTGTGCTGGCAGGGCAGCGCGGCGGGTGGCAGCTTTTTGCGGATAGTTGCTCGCCAGATAGTCCAGGATGGTTTGTTCTTCATTAGTCGCTAACAATCGCAATCCCTGGGTTTCCTGCATCCAGCGAATTCTACTTTCCCATACGGACCGGTTACCTGCATTCTGGGTGATAAGAAGTGCGGCATGGCACTCTGTGCAGGTCGACTGTACAACTTCCCAGCCTTCCGCCTTAATAAGGCCGCTGGCGGGGTCAGTCTCCTGTGCGCTAAACACAGTTGTCCAGAACAATGTGGCCAGCAGGAGGAAGCGTTGTGCTATTGGGTGTAAACGAATCATTGAGTCTTTTACCTGTACCTGTCGATTGTTATTCATCGCTATAAATCTGCCTTTGTCTAAACAGCCTGCACGGCGATGCGATGTGCAGCGTTGTTCAGATACCCCCTGGGATTCCACCCCGGCACAATCATCGGCTGAGACCTGCCGCGGTCGTCCATCGCGCGCGCCCATATCTCATAGTAACCCGATTCCGGGAACTGTACCCAGGTCTGCCAGTTTTGCCAGGCCAGTCGATTCGCCGCGGGATTAAGTGCTGTCGGCAGCCACGTCGCACCAAAGTCGATGGAAATAAACACGCCGCTGACCTGCTTATCTCCGGCCCAGGCATGGCCGCTTACTGTGAGGCGTTGACGAAAATCATGACTGATGCCGGACTGGGGAAAGGTAACCAGGGATTTAACTGGCATGGACTCAATAATGCGCATATCGCTTTCAGGGACGCGGGAGCCTGGTGCGACTGGGGCCACCGGCACGGTATAAGACGGGGCGGCCATCTTTTCGCCATCGTGGACCTGGTTTCTCACAACCAATCGGTTCAGCCACTTGCCGGATACCGATCCGGGCCAACCAGCACAGACTAAGCGCAGGGGATAGCCGTTTTGCAGGGGAATATCTTCACCGTTCATCTGCCAGGCGATGATGGATTCCCGTTCCAGGGCCTTGGCAATGGGTACGCCGCGAGAAATGGGGTCACGCGCTGGATCACCACTGGTATGAGTGTCGGCGCCATAGTAACCCACGTAGACTGCGTCGGCGCCGACGCCACAATAGTTCAGGACATCCCGTAGCCTGACTCCGGTGAACATGGGGCAGCCGATGGCGCCGGTGGACCATTGATTACCGCTGGCGGCGGGAACAAATTCGCTGCGGCCATTGCCACCGCACTCCAGCTGGAGCTGCAGTGTGACTTCTTCGAAACGTGCTCTGAGGTCGGCGAGGGTAAAAGACATAGGGCGCAGGCAAGATTCACCGCCAATTTCCAGCGTCCAGCTATCGGGGTTCACATTCTGGGGAGGAATGCCGTTGTTGCGCACAAACATACGGTGGTTGGGCGTAATGGCATCATTCAGCAGATGTGCTGGTGTCTCGGCATTGACGGGTCGCGTATTCAGAACCACCAGCCCATCTTTACCCTCAATCTGCGCGTCCGCCGCTTCGGCGGCAAAGGCGGCCGGTATTAAACCGGCTGGCATGTATCTGGCAAAAGGAATGCTGGTGCCAAGTGCCGCGCTCATGCTCAGAAGGGCCGATTTTTTCAGGAACCCCCGGCGCGAGATGGCGCTAGTGGTGCGGCCCCAGAGCGCTCGATCAGCCGCGATTGGGTCTTCTTTGTAGAGTGCGTTCAGAGTTGATGCTGAGTTTTTGGATTGCTTCATAACACCAGGGTATCCGCGGCCAGGGCCTTGTTGATTTGTGGCACGAGAGTATCAAATTCGGTCGTTTAGGTGCAAAGAAAGCCGACAGCGCTATAGGTCTGGTTTGATAAGCCGTAACAGGAAGCGGTCGGTATTGCGGGCCAGTCGCGGATCGAAAATACTGCGGGAATGATCATCTGCAGGGTTCCTGAGTAGCTCACTCTGCTGCACGATAAACCCGGCTTCTTCGGCAAGCGTTACGGCCTGCTGTATCTCCATGCGATGCAGGTCTGCGTTGTCCCTGCCAGCGCTGCCTACGTGGTCACTGATACCTATCACACCGCCGGGCTTTAGGTAGCGTTTCAGGTTGTAAAGTAAATTCAGGGCGCGGACAGGGTTGCCATTGTAAGAGTCGTGCAGAGTTTGCATGAGCATGATGGTATCAACAGATTCCGCGGCGAGATCAAGTTCCCCAAGCGGCCCGATCAGCTGTCTCACGTTGTTCAGCCCGCCGTCACGGATCTTGCTCGCCAGAGCCTCGCCCTGGGTAATATCCTGGCGGTCTTCTTTAAAGCGTAATCCCCGGGTCGTGTTTTGGGCATACACGGTACCATCGGGCCCCACTGCCTTGGAGAGGATGAACGTGTAGTAGCCGCCGGCGGCATAGCCATCCAATACTGTCATGCCACTACTGATGCCGAGAAACGACAGCACTTCAGCCGGTCGCCGCACTTCATCTCGCATGAAGTCCAAAACATCGCGGTCAGGTCCGGCGAGGGCGCGCCGCAACGCCAGGTTGTCCTGAGCCTGGACTGCGGATTGCCAAAAGAGTAAAGCAAACACGCTCAGCAACGGCAGGGTTGCCATCAGAGTGGCTTGCGGAGACTGATCCCCCCGCATTCGGGGTCTCGGACAAAGCCTTGTATAGTGAGTCAACATGTCGCTGTTCAGCCCGATATTCCGATGCCTCTAGCCATGGCCCAGGCCAGCAGGGGGATGATTAGCAGCAGGATTATTTCGAAACGGAGCAAGAAGCGCACAGGTTTGGGGACGGCTAACTGCTCTTGCTCAGTTTGCCGATGCCGGAAGAAAAAAATAGCGGGGTAGATTGCGCTGACGATGAGAATAGCCAATAGTCCCAGCTTGAGATGAAACACCGGATTGGTGTTGTAAAAGTCGGCCGGCTTACCAACCCACAGCCACAGTGTCATTCCGCAGGCAATGATGACAAGTGCCGCCATACCGCAAATCGCGTCTACCCGGGCCAGGTTGTGCGCGTCTTCCCGATTTATCATCGGTTTGATGGCCATATTTTCTATCAGCAGTGCCCCGGCAAAAACCAGAGCGGCCAGCAAATGCAGGTAACGGATCAGAACGTAAGCCATGCCCTAATCATACTGGAATTCTCTCTATTGGGCTGAAATAACTCAGGTTATTGAGCGATTTCTTGATATGCTTGCTGCTGCCTTTAACGTCGTGACAAGCAGTGTTACCCAGACTGCTGTAAATTCACAGCGCTAGCGATAACAAGAATTTATAAAGGGAGAACACCATGACTAAGACAGCGACCGCTGATGAAGCCCATGTAAAAGCAAGCATGCGGAAAGTGGCACTCACCGCGCTCGCCGGCACCAGTATTGAATGGTATGACTTCTTTCTCTATGCCACTGCCGCTGCCCTGGTTTTTCCCAGCGCCTTTTTCCCTGATAGTTCTCCGACAATCGGGCTCATTCTTTCCTTTGGTACATTTGCGTTCGGATTTATTGCGCGCCCGCTGGGCGGTATCCTGTTCGGTCACTTCGGGGATCGTATTGGTCGCAAGAAAACTCTGGTTATCGCCCTGATAATGATGGGGATCGCGTCTACTTTGATTGGCTTGTTACCGACTTACGCCACCATTGGAATCGCCGCGCCTATTTTATTGAGTGTGTTGCGCTTCGCCCAGGGTTTGGCTATTGGTGGTCAATGGGGTGGTGCGATGCTGCTTGTCACCGAGAGCGCGCCCCATGATCAGCGCGGTTATTATGGCGCATATGCGCAGGCTGGTGCGCCAGTCGGTGTCATACTTGCCAATCTTGCGTTTATTATCATCAGTGCCACCGTGTCCGAAGAGTTTTTCATGTCCTGGGGTTGGCGTATCCCGTTCCTGGTTTCCGTGGCGTTGATCGCTATCAGCATGTACATCCAGCTGCACATGGAAGACACTGATGCATTCAAAGAATTGGAGGCCTTGAGGGAGGAACGGCGAGCAGAACTTGAACCCAAGGAAGTAGTAATTAAGCGTTCACCTGTTATCGAGGCGATTGTTAAATACCCGAAACGGATCGCACTTGCTGCCGGGGCATTCCTGTCTATTCAGGTCACTTTCTATATCCTTATCGGGTTTATACTCGCCTATGGCAGCGATCCCAATGGCGCTGCCATGAGTCGCGACGATATGCTGTTCGCAGTGCTGCTGGCCTCGGGTCTGCAAATCCCCGCGCAGTTCTGGGCTGCGGCTGTTTCTGATCGACATGGGCGTCGCGGCATCTTTATGCTCGGCGCAGTGTTGACCGGAGCCTGGAGTTTCGCGTTGTTTCCATTAGTAGATACCGGTAATTTCTGGCTTATCGTGCTTGGTATAACGGGCGGGCTGGTTTTTCTCGGCATGATGTATGGCCCGCAGGCAGCATTCTTTACAGAACTTTTTTCTACCGAAGTACGATACTCCGGCGCCTCTTTGGGTTATCAGGTAGGTGCTATTTTGGGCGGTGCATTTGCACCAACCATCGCCACTATTCTATGGACCGAATACGATATAGTCTGGGTATCAGTCTATATTGCCGCAGCTTCGGGGCTATCGCTACTGTCGGTGGTGATGCTTACTGAAACCTATAAGACCAGCCTGACTGATTCGAATTCGTGAGGACACAGACTTGGGTATAAACGATTGTAATAACACGGCAGATTTTCGTCGCCTGGCAAAGAAAAGACTCCCGGCACCTTTGTTTCATTACATTGATGGTGGCGCCGATGATGAGGTAACGCTTCGGCGTAATACGGAAGCATTTGATCAAGTGCGCTTAATTCCCGATGCGCTGGCTGATCTGACGGGCATGAATTTAAGTACCAATGTGCTCGGGCAAGATATCGATTGGCCGGTATTTTGTTCGCCCACAGCCATGACGCGTCTTTTTCATCACGAGGGTGAGCTGGCCGTGTGCAGCGCCGCTCATAAACACGGCACCATGTACAGCCTGTCCTCGCTGTCCACAACCAGTATCGAAGAAGTCGGCGCCGCTACGCCGGGCCCGAAATGTTTTCAGCTCTATATTCACAAGGATAGGGGTTTGAGTTGGGATTTCATTGAACGCTGCAAGGCGGCCAAGTACTCCGCGATTTGTCTGACGGTAGATACGCTAGTGGCAGGCAATCGGGAAAAAGATCTCTATACCGGCATGGTGATCCCACCAAGATTCACCCTGAAGAGCCTCGCAAGTTTTGCCATGCATCCCAGTTGGAGTTTCAACTATCTGCTACGACGCAAATTTGAGTTAGCGAACGTCGCCGGCAAAATTTCCGAGGGCACGGGAAAGCTGACTTCCGTTGTCGGCTATATGAACAGTCAGTTCGATCGCTCCATTACCTGGAAGGATGCTGAAGAGGCGATCCAGCGCTGGGGTGGGCCATTTGCAATCAAAGGTGTGATGTCTGTAGAAGATGCTCGCAAGGCGGTTGATGTTGGTGCCAGTGCCGTGATGATATCCAATCATGGTGGCCGCCAGCTGGATGGTTCAACTGCGCCATTCGATCAACTCGGCCCAATCGTGGACGCGGTAGGCGATAAGATTGAGGTTATTGTGGATGGTGGAGTAAGACGTGGTACCCATGTCCTGAAAGCCCTGGCTATGGGCGCAAAGGCCTGCATGACCGGGCGCGGCTATCTCTATGCTGTCGCGGCTGGTGGCCACGCGGGGGTAGATCGGGCTCTTACTCGACTGCGTGATGAAATCGAACGGGATATGATTCTGATGGGCTGCTCGTCACTCGAAGAATTGGATCGCAGCAAACTCCATTTCTAGCGCGTCCTTATTGCCTCGAGTTTACTGCAAAGCGAATTACTTGCGGACCCAGTTGCCGCTCGCATCCTGTAAGAAGTGGCCGCTCTATTCCATGCCGGCAGCAATCCGGAATCGAAAAGACGCTGCAAGCCGATCCTGAAGTCTGCATTCGCTAACAGTACATTATCAGTCAGAATCAAGCTTCCGGAGACGCTGGCCAGTTCATTTATCTGTCCATTAGCGGATTGCCGGATCTCCAGCAGCGTGTTCAGCGAGGCATCTACAGCACTGTTTGATAAAAAGTGAATCTCAAGCCCGGGCAGGGATGTCCATCGTGCAGAAGTGGTGACCTCCATTGGCCCAGGTCTTAATGTCAGCTCGCCTGCAACGGACCAGCTGTCACTATTCACTCGATATTGCTCGATCTGGATCCTGTTAACTGGAAGTGAGCGAACTTGATTCAATAGATCGATAGGATTAGTAGCGGGTTCGGACTCTTCATTAATCGCGAGATCAATATCAAGCGCGTCGAGATGAATTTCGTCCACACTGACAGCAAAACCTTCTTCAGATTTGAAGCTGATCAGCAGATTTTCTCCTCGGAGCACGACACCGCTAGCCTCGAACTCAGCCTCAGACGCGGTGAATTGTTCAAATCCTATGCGTGGATCGTCCAATCTCAGCAACGACACGCCCTGACTGGCTAGCGCGAAGGTCAGCAGCGGTCGCACGGCTATGCCTGGTGAGGCGATGAGCACAATCGCAGCAATCAGCAATAACAGGACGGGCGTCAACAGCAGTAGATGGGGGCGCTTCATGATCTTTAGGTTGGGGTCTGCATCATCTTCCAGTCACTATATCGATAATTGAGTCACCCTCGATACCCTGAAGCGGTGGCCAGAGTCTTAGGGATTGCGACCAGCTTAGGTCAGGTAGGCGTTTGATTATTGTTGATCAGGATTATTTTCACTAATGCACAATTTGAGTGCGTATTTTCAGTTTTGGGTCAATTTCTGTTCAAAATTTACTGGAATGAGCCTCTGAAACCGGCGCTTTTAGGCGATGCCAGAGTTGGCACAGTCCATGCAATAGATCAGTTATACAGGGAGCCGCACCGTGGTCCTGACTCTCTCCCTTGAGCCATGGTGCACCTCTAATTTGTTCCTGTATTTTGGGCATTTTGGCTCGCATCGCTTAGGTGATGCGAGCCTTTTTTTGTGCGGCTCATTGAGCTACAGTTTTACATCGTGTGGTCGGAATCGGAGGCATCGCGGAGCGTCTCCAGGTTCACGCCGCAGAATGACTTGTTTTCTTTCATGACCACATAAGAATTGATGGTGACCTGGTAGCGGCTGTTGCCAACCAACTGATCGTTGATTTCGACATAGCGGTTCATGTCCGGGCAGATGATTCGCAGCAAGAAATCCGATTCACCGCTGACGGTATAGCACTCCACCACCTCAGGAATAGATTCAATGAGTGCCTCAAAGGCATTGAATTCCTCTTGGGTATGATTCTTGAGCGAGACGGTTGCCAGGCACATGATATGCCTCGCGATACTGCCCAGATTCAAGTGTGCGTGGTAGGAACCAATGACGCCTTCCTGCTCCAGGCGACGTACCCGCTGCAGGCATGAGCTTGGAGACAGATTAACTTGTTCGGCGAGTTTCTGGTTGGTTATGCGGCCATCGTGCTGCAGGATCTCCAGAATTCGTAGATCGATCTTGTCCAGTTTTGAGCTTTTCATTGCGCTGTCTTGTGGGGCTGGTTCACAGGGCTGGCTTGTCTGGCCTGTGTATGTGAATTATCTGATCAGCTTGCGGTTCAGGCCCGTATTCGCTGCCTTTCTGCAAGCAAGTGACTAAACCCGAATTTTATTCGGTTTCGTGGTCGATTGAAAACAGCTTATTTATCAATTGCTAAAAACACCATAACTCTTTTGGTGGGGGGTTTGATAGGCTATGTCGTACAGAAAATTCGTTGGAGGTCGTTGTGACGCAAGCTGCTAAACAGACTGATTCAAATGCCAGACAAGAATTCAATAATCGCGATGCCTTGTGGCCGAACTATAGCCCACCTCAGGACCTGATTTTTACGCACGGACGTGGCACCGAGCTGTATACCGATTCGGGCGAAACTTACCTGGACTTCCTGAGTGGGATCGCCGTCACGGCCTTCGGCCACGCCCATCCTCACCTCGTTAAGGCACTGTCCGAGCAATCAGAGAAAATCTGGCATCTATCGAATGTGTTTCGCATTCCTGAGGCCGAAAAGCTCGCTCAGCGTCTGGCCGAGAATACCTTCGCCGACCGAATTTTCTTCGCCAATTCTGGCACTGAGGCCATTGAAGCCAGTATTAAAGCGGTGCGTGGTTATCAGGCCGCGATCGGCAAACCTGAACGCCATCGTCTCATTGGTTTTAGCGACAGTTTCCATGGTCGCACCATTGCTGCTGTGGCAGCGTCCGGCAATCCGGGTTATGTGCAAAATTTTGCACCGACGGATCATGGCTTTGATCACGTGCCCTGGGGAGACATGGATGCATTGGATGGAGTCATCACGGACCATACCGCCGGCATCATTATCGAAACTGTGCAGGGTGAGGGCGGAATTCGGCCTCTAACCCCCGCGATACTGAAGCACTTGCGGGAAGTGTGTGATGCCAACGGTCTGTTGTTGGTGTTGGACGAAGTGCAGTGTGGTGTGGGTCGCACGGGCAAGCTGTTCGCCCATGAAAATTTTGGTATTGATCCTGATGTACTGGCTTCGGCAAAAGGCTTAGGTGGCGGCTTTCCTATCGGTGCCTGCCTAGTCTCGGAAAAGGTGGGTCAGCATATGGTGGTGGGTACCCATGGGAGCACATTCGGAGGTAATCCTCTGGCTGCAACAGTGGGCAACGCGGTATTGGATTTGGTGCTGGAACCCGGGCTGCTTGAGCATGTCCAGAAGCAGGGGAAGACCCTGCGTAAAGGGCTGGAAAAAATGACTGCAGATTATCCCAGCGTTGTTTCGAAGGTGACTGGTATGGGCCTCATGATCGGGGTGAAGTGCGAAGTGCCTAATGTGGAATTGATGAAAGAGTTGCGCGACAACAAGCTGCTGGTGGGTAGGGCAGGAGACAATATGATTCGCTTGCTGCCACCCCTCAACGTTTCTGATAAGCATGTGGAGCAGGCGCTGGCGATTATTGCCGAAGCTGTTGCCGGTCGGGCCAGCTAACGGTGATTGCCGCAGATTCATTCAGTTGGTCAATACGCCAACCCAGGCTTGATCTACGTTTGATATCGTCGTCGAAAAAATTCGAATCCTATGGCTTTCCAAAAAGCCTCGTAGCCGACGGTGAGCATTTGAACGATGTAAAGGAGACTGCCTGATGTTAATCCGCAGCGCGCGAGCGAGCGATCTGAATCAGCTGTTACAGCTTTCAGCAGTATTGCCGCTGGGCATGACCTCCATGCCATTCGATAAGTCCACCTGGGAGAAGAAGCTGGCGGTGATCGAGGAGAGTCTCATGGATTCTCCGAATCCGGATGTTGAGCGAGTCTATTTGCTGGTCATGGAAGATACCGACTCGGGGCGTATCGTCGGTACGGCCGGGGTCGTGGCGGGGGTTGGGCTAACCCACCCGTTCTACAATTATAAATTGAGCAAGGATGTTAAGGTCTCGGAAGCGCTGGACATCCGCAGAACCAGTAACCTGCTCAACCTGGTTAATGATTTCACCGGTGAAACTGAGCTGATCTCGCTATTTCTGTTGCCTGAATTTCGATCCAGGTATGCCGGGCAATTTCTCTCTCGCTGTCGTTACGTGTTCATGAGCGATTTTCCAGAGCGCTTCAGTGATGTGGTGTTTGCAGAGATTCGGGGATATCTCGACGAATCAGAAAAATCGCCGTTCTGGGAACACCTGGGCAAGAAATTTTTCAATCTGCCTTTTGCCAAAGCCGATTTCATCAGCGCAGTGAACGGGTCGCAGTTTATTTCTGATCTTATGCCAAGGTTTCCGGTGTATCTGGAACTCTTGCCTGAGGAGGCTGTGTCAGTTATTGGCAAACCTCACGATGAGGCGGCACCCGCGAAGCGACTGCTGGAGAGAGAAGGGTTCACGTTTAATGGCACCATCGATATTTTCGATGCGGGACCGGTGATGGAATGTCGGCGTGAAAATATCGCGTCGATGACTAATAGCCGTGAGGCGAAAGTCGCTGCCATCACCGATGCGGCGCTGACGGAAAAAGATGCTGATGCGCTTTGTATTGTCAGCAATGGCGAGCTTGCGAATTATCGACTCACGCTGACACCGGTGAAGCTGCAGTCTGATGATGAGGTTATTCTGCCGGAATCGGCAGCGAAACTGATTGAAGTGGAAGCGGGCAGCCGCGTTCGTATCCTGGAAATAATGGCGGGTAGCAATGGAAAATAAGCAGCAACATTTTATCGGTGGTCAATGGCTTCAGGCCGGGACACACCAGTTCAACTCCACCAGCCCAGTGTCCGGTGAATTGCTGTGGCAAGGTCTCGCCGCGGGAGCCAATGAGGTTTCCCAGGCTGTAGCTGCTGCGCGAGAAACGTTCGACAGTTGGAGCCTGCTCAGTTATGAAGAGCGTCAGGCCCATGTCAAACGGTTCGTTGAAGTAATTGAATCTCGACGTGACGAATTGGCTGAGATTATTCACGAGGAAACCGGTAAGCCGCTGTGGGAAAGTAAAACCGAGATTGGCACCATGATTGCCAAGGCGGCGGTGTCCGAAAAGGCTTATGCGGAACGTACCGGGCATCGCGATTCCGAGGCTAATGGCGTCCAGTTAGCTTTAACCCACCGCCCAATCGGAGTGTTTGTGGTGTTAGGGCCTTACAACTTCCCTGGGCATTTGCCTAACGGGCACATCATTCCCGCTTTGCTCGCGGGGAACACGATAGTCTTCAAACCCTCGGAGCTGACGGCCTTGTTTGGTGAGCGCATGGTGGCTTGCTGGGAAGAGGCCGGCCTGCCGGCTGGCGTTGTTAACCTGGTTCAGGGTGAGGCTGAAACCGGTCAGCTGCTTGCGGCTGCTGATGATATCGATGGCCTGCTATTCACTGGTAGTTCCAAAACCGGTCACGCCATCCACAAAGCCTTCGGTGGTCATCCAGAGAAAATGCTGGCTTTGGAAATGGGTGGCAATAATCCGCTCATAGTCGATGCGGTGGCAGATGTCCCTGCTGCTGTTTATACCATTATCCAATCGGCGTTTATCTCCGCCGGTCAGCGCTGTACCTGTGCGCGCCGACTTATTCTGCTCAAATCAGCCGAGAACGAGGAGTTGCTCTCCACTCTGGTTGCCGCGACGGAAAAAATCAAAGTGGGCTTCGATGACAATTGCTTCATGGGGCCAGTTGTCTCTAATACGGCTGCGAACAATGTGATGGCTTTTGCTGACGGACTCAAGCAGGCTGGCGCAAAAACCTTGAAGCCGGTAGAAAGGCCGTACGGGGATCAGGCAATTGTGTTGCCAGGAATTATCGACGTGACGGACATGAGTGAGCGCAACGATGAAGAATGTTTCGGGCCACTGTTGCAGGTAGAGTGGGTTGACTCCCTGCAAGAAGGGATCAAGGCTGCCAACAACTCTCGCTATGGATTATCAGCCGGTCTGCTGAGTGATAGAGATGCATCCTGGCAAGAATTCATTCGCCTGATTCGTGCGGGTATCGTTAACCTGAATCGTCCCCTCACAGGCGCCAGCGGCGCTGCGCCATTTGGTGGCGTCGGTGCCAGCGGTAATTATCGCCCGGGCGCCTATTATGCGGCGGATTACTGTGCCTATCCCATGGCCAGCATGCACAGCGACACTGTTGCACTGCCCGCCACGCTGGCGCTAGGGATCGAGCTGTAGTCATGCCGGGTATCAAAGCGTGGGAAGTAAACTTTGACGGTATCGTGGGTCCCACCCACAACTACGCTGGTCTTTCTTTTGGTAACGTAGCGTCTTCCAGTCATGGTGGTCAGAGTTCTTCGCCGCGCCAGGCGGCATTGCAGGGGCTGGGAAAAGCCTGGGCTTTGACTCAGATGGGTTTAAAGCAGGGGATTATTCCTCCGCAGGAAAGACCCCATATTCCTACCTTGCGAAATCTGGGTTTCAGCGGTTCGGAAACAGAAGTATTAGGACAGGTCGCAAAGGAATCTCCTCAGCTGCTGGCGGCAACCAGCTCGGCGTCCTGTATGTGGGTGGCAAACGCAGCCACGATCTCACCTTTCGCCGATACGCGCGACGGCAAGACCCATATGACGCCGGCCAATCTCAGCTCAATGTTCCACCGCTCGATTGAGCCGTCAACAACCAGTCGGGTTTTGCAGGCAATGTTCAACCAAGACAGCTTTGTCCATCACGCGCCGCTGCCGGCTGGTCCCAGCTTCTCTGATGAGGGAGCGGCAAATCATACGCGCTTCTGTAATAAATATGGCGAGCCGGGTGTCGCGCTATTTGTTTATGGTGATGATTTGGTAGACAAGGAAGCGGTGCCTAAAAAATTTCCTGCGCGCCAGACTCTACCAGCCTGCAAGGCTATTGCCCGGAGTCATGGTCTGAGCCATGAGAAGGTGGTGTATGCCCGTCAGAATCCCGCGGCTATCGATGCGGGTGTATTTCATAACGACGTGATCGCCGTGGGCAATCAGGGGTTACTTTTTCATCACGAATTGGCTTTCGCCAAGCGGGATGAAGTTTATTCCCAGTTAGATGCTGCGATGGGAAGAGCGCTGGACTACATAGAGGTACCGAGCACGAAGGTGTCATTGAGTGACGCTGTAAGATCTTACCTGTTCAACTCACAACTGCTGTCAGTGCCGGGCAAGTCGGGCGCAACGCTGATCGTGCCTGGCGAATGCGAAGAAGTCGCGGCCGTGCATGAGTATCTGCAGTGGCTGGAAAGTGAGAGTGCGCTGATCAACGAGGTCTGCTACTTCAACTTGCGCCAGAGCATGAATAATGGCGGCGGTCCTGCCTGCTTACGCTTGCGAGTGGTTATGAGCGAAGATCAAATAGCCAATACTGCGTCTCGAATTCTGCTGGATGAGGCGCTTTACTCAGAGCTGCGCACCTGGGTTGAACGCAATTATCGGGATAGTCTGGCGGCTGCCGACCTGCAGGACCCAGCGCTGCTCAGCGAATGCCGCACAGCGCTGGATGAGTTGACGCAGCTGCTAAAAATAGGCAGCGTTTACGATTTTCAGCTGTAAAGGCGTGTAGCTGGCTGCGCTTGCAGAAAACTAGCGCTGCTCCAGCTGACTCGCTTCCATCATCACGTGAAATATCACGTTCTGCTCCATGACACCACGGACCAGATCAGAGCCTGGGCCAATGGCATAGATAGCCACATCTTCACCGCCATGGGTTTCTGCTCCCATCGGGACTGTCACCTCAGAGTGAAAACCTGGGTGGGTAGTGTCGATATCGCTCAGGTCAGCACGGCGTGAAAAGTTGATCTCTTCACGAGTAATCGCATCGGCTGTATTTGCCCCCGGCAGAAAATGAAACCCGGGTCCGTTTGTGTAGCCCAGCGTCGTGTAGGGCAGATCATCTGCCGCCAGGCTCGGAGTGGATCGAGGTTCGCCATTGTTTTCGTTACCGACAGACTTGCCCAGAATCGGATTACCGCGGGTGGCATAACCGGCGATGGTAAACACGTGACTGTGATCGGCGGTCACGATGATGAGGGTGTCACTGAGATCTACCTTCTCCAGCGTCGTGCTGACAGCCCGAGACAATTCAATAGTATCCAGCAGCGCCCGCTGCGGATTGATCGCGTGATGGGCATGATCAATGCGACCTGACTCCACCTGAAGAAAATAGCCGTTCTCATTGCGACTGAGTATATCGATTGCCTTGGCGGTCATTTCGCTAAGGCTTGGCTCACCGGCTTCATCCACCGGTCGGTCGTGGTCATACTGCATATGGGACGGCTCAAACAGCCCCAGAAGATGATCGGTATCGGCCGGGTCAATGGCATTAAACTGGTCACGATTCCAGACAAAATGGCTATTAGCGGCGGCAGCGGTCCACTCTGCGGTCAGGTCTCGACCATCGGCACGCGCACCATTTCTGCCGTACTCCGGGTCTGCCATAGACTGCGGGATAAAGCTGCGTCGTCCTCCACCCATGGCAACTTCGATGCCGTCACTGTCCGGGTTGTTAGCAGTAAATTCGATAAGCTGACGGGCTATGTCGGGACATCCTCCGGCGTTGACTACCATGTCACTGTCGCCATCGTCCTCATAGTTTCGTTCCATACTATGGGCATAGTTGGCCGCTGGCGTGGCGTGGGTGATGCGCGCAGTTGTCACTACCCCAGTTGCCAGTCCGCGCATTTCCGCTCGCTCGAGAAAGGTCAGCAGATGGTTACCGGCCTGACTCCCGCAGTCGCCCCTGATTACATTCTGGTTAACACTGATGACGCCGGCCTTGGTCTTAATGCCGGTAGACATGGCGGTCATGGTGCCGGCGGAATCGGCAATCTGCTGGTTGGTGTTGTAGGTTTTGGATAGGGCAACATTGGGGAAGTTTTCAAAACTCAGGGCATTCTCTTCGCCCGTCTCGCCTCGTAGCTGACCGTCAAGAATGCGCGCCGCGGTAACCGTTGAGATACCCATGCCGTCACCGACAAACAGGATGACATTGCGAGCCATGCCGTTGCTGCTGGCTCGCAAGGCAAGGTTACGTGCTACTGTTGCCTGCCCCTCGTCATACCAGGTCTCTGGGGACTCCTGCGCGCTGACGCAGGAAAACAGCAGTGAAGTGGCTAGTGGCAACATGAGGAACGGCAGAGAATTAAGTGCGCAGCTGCGTTGGGTGCCCGACCTTGAACTTGTTATTGCGACGCGATTTGCCGCTGTCGCTTTTTCTGTAGTTGATTCTGCGATTGATCCAGTCATTGATGCTGTCATTGATCCTACCTGAGTGATGTGAACCTGATATGATGCGAATGCCATGTTACAGGAAAATGAAGCTCATCCTATAGCGGGATATCCGCTGGATTGAGCCCGTTATTGAGAGCCCTTATGCATATCGTCATTACTTACTGCACCGCCTGAAACTACAGGCCGAAGGCGGACCGTGTGTCCGCAGAAATAAGTGAAGCTGGTGCCCAAGAAGTCAACCTGGTTGGAGGTAGCGGCGGCATATTTGACGTGACAGTCGATGGCCGTGAAGTGTTCTCCAAATTCAAGCTTAATCGCTTTCCAGAGCCTGGAGAGATCTCGCGATTGCTCTTTGAATCAGAATGACAAAACCCTAAATAATTGCGCATACAGACTGCTGCGGGACTCGGCGGAAACCCATTTTGACTACCAGAATTATCGCAATCACCGGCGCTTCCGCGTCTGGAAAAACCCATTTTGCCCATGCCTTACGACAGCATTTGCAGGATCAATTCTCACATCTGTCAGTGGGTCTGGTTGCCGAGGATTCCTATTATCATAAGCTGGATCATCTGCCCCTAGCGCAGCGCGAGCAGGTTAACTACGATCACCCGGATGCCCTGGAACATGATTTGCTCCTGCATCATCTGCAGGAACTCAAGGCGGGCAGACGGATAGAAGTACCAACCTACGATTACACTGTGCACACGCGGGCGCCGCAAAGTCAGCTGCTGGAGCCTGTCCAGCTGTTGATCCTGGAAGGCATTCTATTGCTGAGTCATAATGGCCTGCGCCGGCACTTTGATTTAAGTCTCTATGTGGAGACGCCGCTACAGGTTTGCCTGGCCCGGCGCATGCAGCGCGATGTCGAGGAGAGAGGGCGCAGTAGAGAGTCGGTGACCGCGCAATTCGAAGAAACCGTCAGGCCCATGTTTCATCAGTTTATAGAGCCCACCAGGGCCCACGCACATCTCACTATTTCCGGGGAACAGGAATCGAGTGCTGTAGTGACCCAGGTGCAGGAAGAGTTACTGCGCAGAGGCCACCTCGCACCGTAAGTCAAAAACTAAGTACAACCATAAGGAAGAATAACCCAATGCAATCCTTGGTCAGCCTGTTGGGCATTGCAACACTCTTTGGCATCGCCTATCTGCTGTCTGCCCGACGCCAACACGTGAACTGGCGCACCGTAGGCTTCGCCCTGCTGCTGCAGTTTGTGCTGGGGGGCATCGCGCTGTACTTCCCGCTGGGGGTAGCCATTCTGCAAATGGTCTCTAACGCCGTATCCAGCGTGCTTAACAATGCCCAGGACGGCATCGATTTTGTCTTTGGCAGCATTGGCACTTTTGAGATGGGCTTCATCTTTGCCTTTCACGTGCTGCCCGTGATTGTATTTTTCTCGTCCCTGGTTTCTGTGTTGTATCACCTGGGCATCATGGGCTGGCTGATCCGCTTTATTGGAGGTGGGCTACAGCGCCTGCTGAAAACAAGCCAGGCTGAATCGATGTCCGCTACGGCGAATATTTTCGTAGGGCAGACTGAAGCGCCACTTATTGTGCGTCCCTACATCGCGAGCATGACCCGCTCGGAACTGTTCGCCATCATGGTGGGCGGTATGTCTACGGTGGCGGGTTCAGTGCTCGCTGGTTATGTGCTGCTTGGCGTCGAGATTCAATACCTGCTTGCTGCCAGCTTCATGGCGGCCCCAGGTGGGTTCCTGATGGCCAAACTCCTGATGCCCGAGTCTGAGCAATTCAAGAATGAGGACGGGGAATTTAAGCTGGAGTTTGAAGCCCATGTAAATGTTATCGATGCTGCTGCATCGGGTGCCAGCAGTGGCATGACTCTGGCGCTCAATGTTGGCGCCATGGTGCTGGCCTTTGTGGGCTTGATTGCGCTGGTGAATACCCTGCTGGGCTCAATCGGCGGCATGTTTGGCTTCGAGTCCCTGTCGCTGCAGTTGCTGTTGGGCTATGCCTTCCAGCCACTGGCGTTTATTGTGGGCGTGCCCTGGGAAGAGACGCGGTTGGCGGGTAGCCTCATTGGCCAGAAGCTGGTGTTCAACGAATTCGTGGCCTTTGTTGCCTTCACCGATCAAATGGCATTGATGAGCGAGCGCGCCCAGGCGGTGGTGACTTTTGCCCTGTGTGGCTTTGCCAATTTCTCTTCCATCGGCATTGTGCTGGGGGGTATCGGCATGATGGCACCGGATCGGCGCAAGGATATTGCCGAGTTGGGGCTGCGTGCGGTGTTCGCCGGATTCATGGCAAACCTGATGAGTGCCGCGATTGCGGGCTTCTTTCTTTCTCTAGGTTAAGACCTGTTCGCGCTGGCTTAAACCCTGCTACCGCCAGCTTAGATTCTCACTCAGGATTTGGTCAGACCGATTTCCACGAGGCGTTGATCGAGGAACTCCCCGGCGGTAATCGGTGGATACTTGGAGCCGCCAGGTCCCGCGCACTTCGGCAGGCAGTTAAGGCTGGCATTGCTGTGGGGATGGAGGAAGAAGGGCATGGAGTAACGTGAGCGCTCCTGATTAGCCGGGTTAACCACGCGATGCACAGTCGAGGGCAGCACGTCATTGGTGAGTCGCGACATCATGTCCCCAGTATCCAGTACGATTTCATCCTCATTACTTTCCACCGGCATCCAGTTACCGTCCTTGTCCAATAGCTCAAGGCCGGAATCTGTTGCGCCCACCAACAGGGTGAGCAGATTAATATCGGCATGGGCCGCTGCGCGCATGGCATTTTTGGTATCCAGATTCTTGAGCGCTGGATAGTGCAGCAACCGACAGATGGAATTGCCATCAGTGACCATGGCGCGAAAGAAATTCTTCTCCAGGCCCATAACCTCACCCAATGCTTCCAGTACAGTTTTTCCTAACGACTCCAGGTCGTGATAGAAACCTTTGAAGAACTCCTCAAACTCCGGGATCTCTTCAGGCCAGACGTTCTCGGGATATTCCCTGAAGTAGTCGCTTGCCGGCGTTAGATCCTGACCAACGTGCCAGAACTCTTTCAGATCTGCGTGGGGATTGCCCCTGGCATTCTCCCGACCAAAGGCGACATAACCACGGCGGCCGCCCTCACCACTGTCATATTTGAGTTTGGTTTCCAGCGGCAGGTTGAATAATTCCTGCAGCAGGGCATAGGCGCGGTCCAGCTTGTTGCGGTTGATCTTGTGGTCTCGCAGTACCACAAAACCATACTCTTTCAGGCCGGTATACAGCTCGCTTAGAAATTCGTCTCGATTGCTTTCGAGATCTTTCATGTTAAGCCGTTTTATTTCGTTCGCCATATCTACTGCTCAATCCTGCTGTACTTTTCTACTGTAATTAGGGTAATTCACGGGCCGAATATTATCTACTTAGCGGGGCCCCGAGTCATGTTTTCTCGGGCTTTTCTGTTGGATTCTATACCGGATCCTGCGCCTGGCTTTCCCGCAAATGGTGCCGCGAATCCACGGGCTTCATCAGGGCATTGCTGACCAGTGCCAGACCGAGCAATGCCGCCATTAGCACCATGGTTGAGTTGTACAGACTGCTGGTGGGATCGGTAGTGCCTTCCGGCACAATCTCCATGAGCCTGGCAATGGTGACCGAGTTTTGCGCCACCAGTTCATCAAGTTGCGACAGGGGAGCGCCGAAGTGTTCGGCGAAGCGCGCGGGGTCGATGGTGCTGGCCAGGTCGTTGATGGCATTGGTCACCGAATTCTGCCGCAGCGAAGTGATGGCTAATGGACCCAACACGCCGGCAGTGCTCCAGGCAGTGAGCAGGCGGCCATGGATGCCCCCCACGTAGCGGGTACCAAATATATCAGCTAGGTAGGCCGGTATGGTGGCGAAACCGCCGCCATACATGGTGAAAATAATCATGGTGGCGGCATAGAAATACACCAGCCAAACTACCGAGGGATTGGCGCTGACTTGCTGAGCGCTCCAGGGTATCGACAGGTACAGTACGATGCCTAGCACGAAGAATATCCAGTAGGTGTTGCGGCGCCCAATGTAGTCTGAGGCGCTGGCCCAGATGAAGCGGCCGACCATATTGAAGGCGCTGATCATTACCACGTAGGTTGCGGCGAAGGCGGTGTCAACGACCTGGGGTAGAGTGGTGCCAAATATCTCGGTGATCATGGTGCGGGCGACGCCAAGGACGCCAATTCCCGCGGTGACGTTCAGGCATAACACGATCCAGAGTTGATAAAACTGTGGGGTCTTCAGGGCCTGGTCGATGTCCACATTGGCACTGGTAATAAGCTCGCCGCGTGAGTCTGCGTCGGGCTCCTGCCATCCCGCAGGTTTCCAGTCCGGGCCCGGCAGGCGATAGGAGAATGCCGCCACCAGCATCACCAGCAGGTAGATAACACCGATGACCAGGAAGGCTTCGGCCACACCCGCGGCGCCGGTATCGACAAGGTAAATTCCCTCGGGTCCAGGCAGCATCATGTCTCGCGCTTCGGCGGCACCTACCACCACTACTTCGCGCAGTTCGCCGCTGACTTCGGTAAAGCGCCGGCCGGCTTCGGTGACGAGTTCGACCTGGGACTGCGTGCCCAGGTATTCCGGCGCGCGATAGAACAGTCGAATGAAGTACTCCTTCATCGGAGCGCCGATCATGGCGCCGCCACCAAAACCCATGATTGCCATGCCGGCCGCCATGCCGCGCCGATCCGGAAACCAGCGAATCAGCGTGCTAACCGGTGAGACATAGCCTAAGCCCAGGCCACAGCCACCGATCACGCCATAGCCAAGATACAGCAACCAGAGTTGATGGGTCATGATGCCAAGGGCACCTACCAGGTAGCCGCCACCCCAACAGCAGGCTGATACTACGCCAACCTTGCGCGGTCCGACTTCTTCCAGCCACTTGCCAGCGAAGGCGGCTGCCAGGCCCAGGAACACGATGGCCACGGTAAACACCCAAACCACTGCACTCAGACTCCAGTCGTCGGCTGCGCTGGTGACGACACCGTGGACTCGAGTCAGGGAAGGGTTGTAGATACTCCAGGCGTAAACTGAGCCGATGCAGAGATGAATTGCAATGGAGGCGAGGGGAACACGCCAGCGGTTGTAGTCAGGCGGCGCGATAATACGCTCTTTCGCCAGCAGTCCGGCCATGGTCAGACTTCCTCGTGCCTGGGGCACTGTTATTTTTTACGCAAAGGGCACTGCGCTATTTAGTGTTGCGCTAAGCTATCTTATTCGGGATTGGCTGTAAAAGATTTTACGGCGCAGCAGCACCCGTTCACAGGTAGTCCTGCGAGGCGACACTGTAATCGTGTGAGGTGGTTTAAATCTACTTTTCCATGAGGAAGTGATGTATCACCATCCCCGCCAGCATGGCGCCGCAGAACAGAATGACATTGGTATTGAGGCTAACCAAAGCCGCCAGGGCTGGACCAGGGCAATAGCCGCCAATGCCCCAGCCGACGCCAAAGAGCGCTGCGCCAGTAATCAGTTTGCCATCCAGGTCATTGCGGGTAGGCAAGAAAAACTGCTTGGTCAAAAGTGGCTGCTTCTGCTTGAGGATGAAATGAAAGCTGGGAACACTTACACCCAGGCCCGCCACCATCACCAGAATCAAGCTAGGGTCCCAGTCGCCGGCGATATCCAGAAACCCGACTACTTTTGCTGGATTGGTCATACCAGAAATCGCCAGACCTAGACCAAACAGGAAGCCTGAGGTGGCGATGGCCACGAAGGCTGAAATTGGGGGCTATCTGCTCTGATATTTTCTTTATACATGGCGCTCCAGATAAACTGTAATGAATCCTGCCAGCATAAACGTGCCAGTTGCCACAAATGAAGGCTGGGAGAATCTGGCGATGCCGCAAATGCCGTGACCGCTGGTGCAGCCGCTGCCCATGCGGGTGCCAAAACCAACCAGAAGTCCAGCTATTACGGTCATTAAGGGTGATGCCTGGGTAATCACTTCCAGACCTCCGCTGGCGATGGCGGAGACTGCGCCGCCGAGCAGCAATCCAGCAATGAACAGCAGGCGCCACAGCGTACCCTGTTGTTTGGGGAACATGGCGCCAGACAAAATGCCGCTGATACCGGCAATACGGCCGTTGGTCCAAAGCGTCAGCATGGCCCCAGTGCCGATCAAAAGCCCGCCCATGATTGCTGAAATAGGTGTGAAGTTTTCCATCTTGTTAGATGTTTATCCTGTATTTAACGAAATTCCCGTGGGCTCATAATCAAAAGACTACATAATCTTCCGCTTTTTCTCGGCAGTTGACTATTCGCTCTGAAAACTCAGGCGCGGCCAAGATCTCACGAGTGTTTTAGTTTAAAGGCTGGCGCAGATGAAGTGATGACATAGCGCAAAAACTTCACGGCAGCCCCGTGGACTGCCGCATGAGTTGCTACTGGATATCGCTCTGGTCGATAAAACCGTCCGCATTGGGCATACGAACCTGTGGCAGGGTTTCTGCATTTAGAACTTCGTTCTCACCCACCAGCCCATTGAGGTACAGCACATAGGCCGCCACCTGATACGCCTCTTCGTCATTGAGGGACTTGGGTGCATCCGCCGGCATGGCGCGGCGGATAAAGTCAAACACTGTGCTGGCATAGGGCCAGTAACTACCAACAGTACGCAGCGGCGACTCTTCGGACTGCATGTCGCCACCAACGATGATGGTCGCGGCAGAGTTGCCCTCGCCGTTGAGGCCGTGGCAGGCCGCGCAGCGGCTCTCGAATATGGCCTTGCCTTGAGCCGCTGTGCCGCTGCCAGAGGGAAAGCCGGCGCCGGAAGGTTCAGCGATGAGGTCGAATCCTGCCAGGTCGGCCTCGGATACGGGCGTGCCAAGTCGCACAGATTCCTGAGCTGAGCTAACAAAGACGGCCGAGCAGAAACCAGCGAGTGCCAAAGCGCTAATCAGTTTTCTAGACGTATACATTAGTCACCTCGCCGCTTGGGCTCACTCCCCAGCTTTGGATGCAGGGGTTGTGATACCGGTTGATCGTCCCTTTGGCCGCGATTACGGCTTCCCGGGTAGGCTGCACATTGCCGGTGCTGTCGGTGGCGCGACTCTGCAGTACGGCAGGGCTGCCGTCCCACTGCCAGGGAATGCTGAAGCGAGTTAGGGCTTTGTCCAGTTGTTGGCTGTCGATAAGCGCGTCGGCCCAGGTGCTGCCGCCGTCGGCGCTCACTTCAACGCGGCGAATGCTGCCGCTGCCGGACCAGGCAATACCGTTTACTCGATACACACCATTGCGGGCTACGGTCATCTGGCCAGAAGGTGAAGTAATCAGTGATTTTACGTCCATGGGAAAGGTGAATTGCAGGCTCTTGCGATCCGGCATGGTGTCTGTGTACTTGCTGGTTTCATCGCGAAACTGTGCGGGTTCACGGGTCACCTTAATTTGGGTCAACCATTTCACGCTGGTATTACCTTCCCAGCCCGGGTTAAACAGGCGCATGGGGTAGCCCTGCTCGGGCCGAACCGGTTCCCCATTCTGAAACAGCGCGAGCATGGAATCATCCATGGCTTTGTTCAATGGCACCGAGCGACCCATGCTGGCGGCGTCGGCACCAACGGCGGCGATCCAGCGCGCCTCGGGTAAGACACCAGCCTCTTCCAGCAGGGTTGAGATCGGAATGCCGGTCCACTCAGCGCAGGATACCAATCCATGCAGGCTCTGGGCTGTGCCGTCCGGATTGCCACCATAAAGCAGCGCACCGCTATTGCCTGAGCACTCCAGGAAGTAAATCCGGCTGACCATGGTGTACTTCAGCAGGTCCTCGTAGTCGAACACCAGGGGTTGGCGTACCAGCCCGTTGATCACCAGTTTGTGACCAGCAGGATCGATATCCGGTACCCCGGCATGATGACGCTCGAAGTGCAGGTTGTTGGGAGTGATAGTTCCCTGCAGGTGCTGCAGTGGTGAGCGGGACGCGCCGCCACCAGGATAGAGCGGGTTGCCAAATCCTGATTGTCGTTCCAGCCCGACATGTGATGATGCGCTGCCATAGGCGCTAGGGCCGGGGCCAGGTGTCTTTGACCAACCGGGAATCTCCAGTTTCAGTCCAGCGTCCTGCCCCATGACGGCTTGGGACATGGCTAGTCCAGCACCACCCAGTCCGAGTCCGAGCAAATGCCGGCGGCTCAGGAGCCCGTTGCCAGCCACTTTTTCCAGGCGTGGTTGCCGTTTTTTCTCAAGCTTGCCTTGTTTCATATTTCTGTTCTCGCCTTGAAGGTTTTGGCGCCTAGTTCACCGCTACGAATTGTTTGGCTTCGCGCACTGATGGCAGGGCATCGTCGCTCCAGATCATCAGCAAGCGCTCATACATGGCATTGGCTTTGTCCTGGTCGCCAGCGCTCGCGTAGGCCCGCGCTGCACCTAACAGGGACAGTGGGCGATTAGGCAGACGCAGCAATGAAGTCTCGAACAAGTCGGCGGCATCACTGGCAAAGCCAAAGGCAAGATTAATTTCCCCGGCGAGTTCATGGATGGGCTTGAGCGGATTCGCTGCGCCATTGGGCAGTCGTCCAGCTTCCCGCAGGCGGATTGCCTCCGCCAAGAGCTCCAGCGCTTCCTGTTGCTGCGGCAGGCCATCGGTGGTGAGACCTTCCAGCAGAAGTTCCCCGGCGCGCTTGGCCTTGGCCAGGGCAGCCACTTCGGCGTAGATGATTTTTAGGTTGCTGTTGTTGGGGCTGTCTGAGGCCAGGCTGCCAAGGCGATCGGCAACACTCTCGGCGAGGTCCAGATCGCCGAGATTGGCGGCACTGAGGCCCAGCGCCAGCAGTTCGCCGGCGCTCAAGTCATCGGTCAACGCAACAATCTGCCACTGTTGGGTTTCGATGGTGTGGCGGGCACGCATGGTTTTCAGGGTACCCATGGAGCGGCCATCACCTGGATTCTCTGCCAGGGTCTGCGCGGCACGCTCGATCCAGAGCTCGGAGCGGTCGGTATCGCCAAGCTGGAGATCCCCATACTGTCCCCAGTCCGAAGAGTGATTCATATCGCCTACACGGTCACCAGGCTGCCACAGGTCTCGCGCCGCCTGCCACGCCGATTCATTCCACATGGAGACTTCTTCCCATTTGCCGTGCTGAATAAAAATGTGCGAGGGCATGTGGCGAGCGTGGGATACAGCTGGTGCGATATCGCGATACTTTTGAGCGGCTTCCAGGGCCAGCGGTGCGTGGATAGGGTCATCAAACGAGTGAATAACATAGTGTGCTGCACCGGGGTGATTGTCATTTGCCTTGAACATTTCCAGCGCCAGGGAGCCTGCATACATATTCAGGCGCTCACGCATGTCGCCGGAGTGGCCGGCGGCGGCGAGAATGGACGCGGTGTAAAAGGCTTTGACCTCGAAGTCTTCAGGATACTTTTCGTAGACTTCCTTCATGGCCTCCATCCAGGCAATGCGGCGTTCGGGCATGCCGCCAGGAGTAAGGGCATAAGCCTCGGCAGCTTTCAGGAAGCCACGCTCTTTATCGTTGCCAGCTTTTGCCGCCCGTAGTTCCGGTGTCGGCGCCAGACGCATCAACGCCTCACCCGGACCATCACTCAAGGCACCAAAAAATGGATGTTGATAGGTAAAGGCTTCTCCCCAGTAGGCCATGGCAAAATCAGGATCGTGCTCCTGAGCTTCGCGGAATGCTGCCTGTGCCTGAGTCATACCAAAACTGTGCAGGTAGCCTACGCCAGCGAGGAAAGCTTCCTGGGCATCGGCATTGCGAGTAGATGTGGGGAAATCGTAGGAGCCAATGCGGCTGAAATCAGTGTTTTGCGCATGGGCAGTAGTGGTGCTGAGGACAGCCACCAGGATAAAGCCAAGCAGGTTTTGTATTGGGCGAATAGACATGTCCAAACCTCTTAAAGTGTGGTTCTATTTATTAGAAATTCTAGGCATCAACTGCTCTAGGGTGCCAACTCTACTGACGCTTTGCAAATGCTTCTTGGACTGTGCCAGTGTCCTCCGTAGGGCGGTTGTAGGACATTGATTTAGTTATGAAAAATCCATCAATTAGCAACCCTTGTTACGACTTTAAATACCTGCAAGCACACCGACTAGCTCGGTATTCCTTAATCTGGCCCGCTGGACCTAACCCCCGAGATTCAACTAAACACCGTGGATTGCAGCCACCCGTGCAACCGCCGGTCGCTCCCGCATACGCCGGTTATGGGCCGCAATGCCCGGGAACTCATCGGGGTCCACACCGTCACCTTCCAGCCAGTTGCTAATAGTAAACAGGTACGGATCACAGATCGTGTACTGCCCTCCCATTACCCAGGGTCCCCTGAACATTTCCGCCTCCAGCAAGCCGAAGCATTCGCCCATGGTTTGTGGCACTTTTGCCTGCATGGCTTTAATTGCTGACTCATCATCTACCCAGCGGGCGCCGCGTACCCGATGCGCGTGTGCCACGTGCACAGTTGCGCACAGATAGGCATTGAACTCTTGTAGTTTGGCTAGAGCAAAAGGGTCGTTCAAGGGCGCCATCCCGGATTCAGGAAAGCGCTGTGCCAGATACAGCAGGATGGCTGGTGTTTCTGTCAATATTCCGCCTTCGGTGGCCAATGCCGGGACTCGACCCTTGGGATTAATGCCCAGGTAGGTCTCGGAGCGCTGCTCGGCATTGCCAAAATCGATGGGCCTTTCTTTGTAGTCTGCTCCGACTTCTTCTAGCGTGATGTGTAATGCGACTGAAACTGTCTTAAGGG
>DLPV01000040.1:0-31831 GCA_002477465.1 Gammaproteobacteria bacterium UBA7449
ATGCGACTGAAACTGTCTTAAGGGCATAGTAGAAAATCATTGTGCTTCTCTTTGTAGATGCTTTTTCTATCTTTTTAGTATGTTGATTTCTGACTTCGGTCAGCCTAAAAAATAAGTACTGGCTATCGGTTGTAGAATGAGCGACCAAATACAGTGAGCAGTAATCGGTTGAGCAAAGTATTACTCTGTCGCTGCAGATAGCGGGTAAAAACGTGATTGATCAGGAAGGGAAACATGAGTGACAGTTTGCGGCTGAGCCATTCATAGCCCAGGGCTATGGAAGTTGTCTCCCGCTTGTCTACATCGATGCCCTGCAACTCCGCCAGCAGAGGTAAATCGTTCCGGTGCGCGATCTTGTACTGAACCGCCAGGCGTTGCGGGTCTCTTGATATTACCCCGGCGTGCAAAACGTCGCAGTGAAACAGCACCGCTTTGGCCTGGGTGGAATCTATGACCCTGGGGGCACCCCAGACAAACGGCACCGAAGCCTGGCTGCCCGGTACCACGCTCAGTAACTTACCCTCGCTACCATAGCTGATCAGTGTGTAGACCGGATGCCTGGTCTTGAACAGAAATGGGCTGCTGGTGACGTCGCGGTGAAACGTGGACAGGGAGCAGCCGGTGATGGAATAGCGGTAGTCCAGAAACTCATAGCCCACAGGTAGGCGCTGCAGTACCGCCTGTTTATCGAAGATTGGAAACAGTTCAACCCCGTCGGCACTCAAGGTGAGCGGCCGCGCGAGGTTCGGCTCTCTGCAGGTGTAAAGCAACAAGCCGAAAACAATTGCGGTAAAAATCCAGATCATTGAAACTCCGGTTTATGTCGAGGCCTTAGTCTTATCACGCGACTACACGCCCAGCTGCGTACTTAATCATCCAATTGCTGAAGCAGGTACACCACTTCCATGGCCTGGGTGACCGCCAGCTGACCGAGATTGGCACCACCGCCGTGTCCACCTTCGGCGTTCTCGAAGTAAATCAGCTCATGCCCCTGCTCCAGCATGCGCGCCGCCATCTTGCGCGCGTGACCGGGATGGACGCGGTCATCCTTGGGGTTAGTCCAAAGGAAAATCTCTGGATAGTTAGCGTCAGCTCGCACATTTTGATAGGGGGAGTATTCAGAGATGAAATCATAATGCGCTGGAATATCGGGATTACCGTATTCCGCAGTCCAACTGGCACCAGCTAGCAGCAAGTGATAGCGCAGCATGTCGATGAGAGGCACTGCGCTGATAATCGCATTGTAGAGATCCGGGCGCTGCACCATGGCGGCGGTAACCAGCAGCCCACCATTGCTGCCGCCGGTTATGCCCAGATGTGCGGGGCTGGTGAGTCCACGTTCTATGATGTCTTCCGCTACCGCAATAAAATCGTCGAATACGCGCTGGCGGTTCTCCAGCAGAGCAGTCTGGTGCCACTGCGGACCGTATTCTCCACCACCGCGGATATTGGCCAGCACATAAGCGCCGCCCTGCTGTAGCCAGACCTGACTCTGGGCTGACACATAAGCCGGCGTGCGTGACAGTTCGAAACCGCCGTATGCCGTGAGTCGGGTAGGTGTTGAACCATCCATCGGCGCATCGGCGGCGCGCACGATGTAATAGGGGATTGAGGTCCCGTCGGCACTGGCCACGAATTGCTGTTCCACCAGATAGGGCTCGGCATCAAACTGCGGTGCCAGCGCCTTGATGGCTTCGGGTTGTTCATCACCGTTTACGAGATACAGTGTTGACGGGGTCAGGAAGCTCTGATAACTGACCATCAGGGTATCGCTGTA
Organism: Gammaproteobacteria bacterium UBA7449; assembly: GCA_002477465.1. Classification (GTDB taxonomy): domain Bacteria; phylum Pseudomonadota; class Gammaproteobacteria; order Pseudomonadales; family Pseudohongiellaceae; genus UBA9145. The sequence goes on from DLPV01000040.1 coordinate 1,778, forward strand.
ATCATCGGCGCTCACCAGGCGAATTGCGCCGTTGTCCGGCAACTCAATGGTGGCGACAGACCAGGCCGGCTCGGCGCCTGCGCCTGAACGCACCCGCAGCAATTTGCCGGAAACATCCTTCAGGGCGCTTATGTAGATCGAGTCGCGAGTCATGGCGACGGCACTGATGGCATCCAGCTCGTCGTTAACGTTAGGGTCGAGGATAACGCTAACTTCGGTGGCAGCACTGTTGCTAATGCTGCTTGCAAGGTCCATGGCGATCAGGCTGCCGGCGGGGTAGGTGACATCTTCTGTCGGTGACCAGTCACTCCGCATAAGCGCGATCAGTTTGTCTCCAAACACCCCCTGTAAATTGACGTCGATGGGAAAAGGGATTTCCGCCAATGCGCCATCGGGTGTCACCAGCCAGTTCTGTTCGGTAAAGAAATCAGGGCGGCGCGTCACGAAGCTGTAGCGCGCGTCGTCTTCGGCCACCGTATTGATGCCTACACTCATATCCTCCAACCCGACTTCGATGATCTGCTCGGCATCGTTGATATCGGTGCCGCGGCGCCACAGGCGCAGGGTGCGGGCGTAGCCGGAAGTGGTGACGGAACCGGGCCCGAAGTCGGTGCCAATAATCAGCGTGTTCGCATCGACCCAATCCACGTTGGTCTTGGCTTCGTCGACGCTAAATCCCCCATCGACAAAGTTTTTGTTTTCCAGATCGAACTCCCGCAACACCACGGCATCCTTGCCGCCATCGCTTAGCCGCAGCAGGCAGTGCGAAGGGTTACCCGGCAAGCAGGTTCTGCCCTTGTAGACCCAGTTGGCATTTTCCACCGTGGCCAGAAGATCAATATCGATCACTGTTTCCCACCGCGGATTATCGGAACGGTAGCTGTCCAGGCTGGTGCGCCGAAGCAGTCCACGAATATGTTCGTCGTCCTGCCAGTAGTTATACACCTGACCATTAACTAGGCCCGGCGTCGGGATACGATCGTCCGAGGTCAGCACCATCTCGATGGCGTCCCGAATGCCTTCGAAGCGAGGGTCTCCCTGCAGTCGTGGTGTGGACAGAGCGTTTCGCTCGGCAGCCCAGGTCAGCGCTTCCTCCCCTTCAACTTCTTCAAGCCAGATAAAGGGGTCCTCCAGATTTGGTTCTGACTCAGGCTCGGCGGTAGTCAGTGGGGTTGTTTCTGGCTCGCTGGGGTTTTTAAGAGAACTAACCGCACTGTCTTCAGGAGAGCCGCAAGCCGCCAGCAGGGCAGCGAGGGTGAACGAGATCGTTAATGGCCTGATGTTGGATAACATTTCATACTCCGTAAAATATTTGCTTATTCGCTGACGGCAATAGCGAAACGTTTGGCAGCGACACGAATCTCGGCACCGGTGGAGGGCGGCTCGAAGTTAAACAAGGTTTTTATCTTCAGGCACATGGTCACCTCTCGATTAGTAAGTGCGATTGGTAAGCGAGGCTGATGGGCGCCAGGTGCCCATGCTAGAACAAGCGCGGCAAAGATGAAACTATGGCCAACTGGCCGACTAGGAAATGCCTAGGAGAGCGCTATCACGTCCGGGCTGTAGCTAGTCACCATGACCACCTTCCACTGCCCATCCTGTTTCATGACGAGGTAAGTAGCACCCAGTTTTTCCATCTCCGCCACAAACTGCTTGCGGTGTTCCAGCGCTTCCGGACCAAAGTTGGAGTAGGTGTCATGCAGATATTCTTAAAAGCCACAGCCAACCAGGAAGAGCTGAGTTAATTCGCGATTAGCCACCAGCTGCAGGGCCTTTTTGACCTCGGTTGGCTGATGCTATGGGTTGTCGCGAAAATCGTTGTATACATCCAACACAATGAGTATGTTCTGAAAATCGCTCATAAGCGGTTTCTCCTTAAAATGCCTCTGATTAGGCGGCTGTTTCTGCGCGGGATTACGGCGAGAAAACAACGATATAATGGATTCAGCATAGCATTACTGAATGGGGAACACCTGCCAATTCGGTAATGACATTGAGGCAGATCATAGGGTGTCAGGCAGAGGTCAGCATGGAAAACGATAACAGCAAACAAACAACTGAATCACACACCGAGCAAACAACAGAGAACAAACGCCGTAAACACGCAGCCGTAAAATTCCCGCCCCCCGCGATATTTGTGCTGCTTATTCTGCTTGGCTTCGTCTTGAGTTTTATCATGCCTCTGGATACTGGCTTGCCGCTCGCGCTTGCATCGCTAGGCTGGGTGTTTATTGCTGCGGGGATCGCTATCGCCCTCATCGTGGCCGGTGTATTCAAGCGTGCGAATACCGCCATCGAGCCCTGGAAGCCAACTACCGCGCTGGTCACCGATGGCCTCTATGCCTGGTCCCGGAATCCCATCTACGCAGGATTCTGTCTGTTTAATTTTGGCGTCGGTATTGCGGCCAATAATCTGTGGATCGTGCTGTCGATTTTTGTAGGTGCTTGGCTTGTCTATAAAGTGGCGATTGAGAAAGAAGAACGTTACCTGGAGCAGGAATTCGGGCAGGAGTATCTGGACTACAAGGCCCGGGTTCGACGCTGGCTCTAGGCCATTCTCTGGAACCTGCTTTAAGCTCTGCGCTAAACCCGATCACAGGCGAGAGAGCATTCACTGATTGTCGAGAATCTCGAACGTAAAACTGCCGCGCTGGCGCTGGCCGAACTCATCCTCTGTCGTTACGATGACATGGTGTAAGCCTGTGGCCATATTATTGGGAAGCGCGAGCTCCCAGATATGTGACGACAGGTGGGGGCGACCATAGGCGTCATCGGTGTCGGCAAAACGGCGATGTGCCCTCTCCACATAGGGGTCAGTGCGCACTGTATAGATCATCGGTGTAGGAGCATCACCATCAAGTGCAGCCCAGACTTTATCACGCAAGCCGCCATCGAAAAGGTTAACCACTAATCTAGTATCAGACTGTAGCTGGCCGCGATTCACGCTACCTTCTGCAGGTGATTCCAGCAGAGGGTCGAGGGTAATGCGCAGGCGCTGATTCGCATCGGGGCCAAACGGGAAGGGGATGAATTCTGGGGACAGGTCAGTACCGGCGAAGTGGAACACATAGAAACCATTGGGGTTGCCGTCTTCCATCATGGCATCACGTACACCGCGCAGATCTGCTGGACCACGGGTCCAGCCGTTGCCACGCACTTCCGCCAGGGTGTGCGCCAACCAGGGTTGGCCACTCCAGCCGTGCTGGTGATTCACTTCTACTTTCCAGCTGCTGCTGGTGTCGTGGCCGGCAATGCCATAGATATTGGGAAACGGTGCCAGAATATCCAACAAAGCCTGAAAGTTTTCCGTATTGGGGCCGGTAGCGCGGTTGCCGAATTCATCTTCTGTTTCAGCGACCAGCGGGATATGGGTAGCAATCACAATGAGCTTATTCGGATCGATCAGGGCCAGGTCGGCAGTCAGCCACTGCAGCTGATTTTCAGTAATAAACCCACGGTAGCGACCGCTGGCAAACTCTTCGCCCAGGCCGGCGTATTCTACGTTGTTCAGAGCCACAAAGTGGGTATCGCCATGGTTGAACGAATAGTAGGTCGGGCCAAAATGGCTCTTGTAGGTTTCATTGGCGAATCTTGCGTCTGGCGAGTTGTAGTTCACGTCGTGATTGCCCGGCAGGTACCACTGAGGAATCTCCATCAGCCCCATCATGACCTTGTGGCGATCATAGATGGCGAGATTGTCATTGGCGACATCTCCAACTGTGATGCCGAAGTCGACTCCATAGGGATTACCAATCAAGGGGTTGATCAGGTCTTCTCGCAACATATCCTGGCTGAGATCGACACGCGCCTGGGTATCGGCGAAACCATGGGCGGTAAAAACACCGCTGTCGCTGCTATCGGGTAGCAGGCCAAAGTTGATTGCATCAGGCAGAGGGCCGGTGGGCTCGATCACGGGAAATAACCACTCTACCGCGGTGCCGCGAATCTCGGAGGGTGTGCCTTCGGGGTAGTGTCGGTAGAAAAACTGCGGTACCTGGTTGGCATCAACCGGCACGGCATATCCCGCGGGTTTGCTGATGAATAGAATCTCGGTAGGGGCCAGGTCAATTTCATAGCGGCCATTGCTATCGCTGGTCACAACCCGGCAACCATTACTAATGGCAATGTCCGGGACACCGGGTTCGCGCCGATCAAACCGTCCGTTGCGATTTAGGTCAACGTAGACCGAGCCGGTCGCGGATGCCACGTTGATTCGATTGCGGTCGCATTGCGCAGCGGCATCAGGCACAAGCACTGCCACACTGAGCAGGGCAAGGGTGGTGGTTTTTGCAATCCAGGTCGCTTGTGACATCATGAGGGCTTCCCTTGATTTTTATCTCAGTATGCCTGAATCAGCTGACAGTACCATGACAGCAGCGCAAACTGTAGCGCAGGTAATCTCATGAAAGATGAACCAGATAAGACTTTACCGCCCTCTACTCCAGTGTTGATAGGTGCAGGACAGTTCATGGAAAAAGGCAAGTCGCCGTCTGTGAGCCTGCCACCCATGGGCATTGCGGCGGCTGCGGGACAGCGGGCATTAGATGACACGGGTGCTCCAAAACAGGTCGCAGCGGCTCTGGATGCACTGGTTTCGGTGCGAATCTTTCCGGATTCCTGGAACCGGCCCCGAGATCCAAACCCATTCGGGCGTGCGGAGAACCCGCCTTTTGCCATTGCCAGCAGGCTGGGGGCAGAACCAGAACTGGGAATCTACGGCAATGTCGGCGGAAACACACCGCAGAAGTACATCAATGAGATGGCAGTTCGTATTGTCAGGGGCGAAATTGAAATGGCGATGGTGGTCGGTGGTGAAGCCCTGAAAACCGCACAGCTCGCAGTGCGCGAGGGCATCGACCTGGATTGGCAGGAGCAGGACAACCGGGCATTTGAAGATCGTGGCATCGGTGAGTCACTGTCGACTCCCCATGAGTTTGCCCACGGCCTGGGCGTGCCGATCCAAACCTATCCCCTGTTCGAAAATGCGCTGCGCCATCGCGATCAGCACAGCCTGCAGTCCCACCTTGCGGCCATGGCCAGCTTGATGCAGCCCTTTAACGCTGTGGCGAGTCAAAACCCTTATGCAAGCTATGGTGAACCGCGCTCGGCACAGGAATTGGCGACCGTTACAGCGGAGAATCGCTTTATCTGTCTGCCCTATCCCAAATGGATGAATGCCATGGATGGGGTGAACCAGGGAGCAGCAGTCATACTGACTTCAGTGGCCAAAGCCAGGGAGCTGGATATAGGGGAAGACAAGTGGGTGTTCCTGCACGGCTGCAGTGAGGCCAACGAGCGGCTGTTGGTGTCGGAGCGCCTGAACTATTCGAGTTCACCAGCCCTGGGTATGAATACTCGCCAGGCCCTGGCTATGGCGGGCAAGACCCTGGCGGAGATGGAGTATTTCGATATCTATTCCTGTTTTCCATCCGCAGTGGCCATCGCCTGCGAAGAACTGGGTCTGGCTTGTGACGATCCCCGCGGCCTAACGGTCACTGGCGGTCTGCCGTTCTTTGGTGGGCCGGGGAATAATTATTCCCTGCATGGCATCGCCAGCATGGTGGAAAAACTGCGGCGTAAACCCTCCGCATTTGGTCTGATTACGGCCAACGGTGGCTATCTGACAAAACACGCTTCCGGCGTGTATTCCTGTCAGCCGCTCGCTTCAGAATGGCAATTACCTGACAGCGACAGCATACAGCGCGAAGTGGATAGCTTGGATTATCCGGTTTTTACAGAAACGCCGCAGGGCGATGCCACTATCGAGACTTACACGGTATGCTTCAAGCGAGGCGAGCCTGTTCGCTCGATCGTCATCGGAAGATTGCTAACCACGGACGAGAGGTTTGTGGCGAACACGGCAGCAGAACCGCAGCTGTTTGACGATTTGATCAAGCACGATTGGATTGGCCGCCGCGGCCAGGTGCGCCAATGCGGTGAACTGAACCTGTTTGAACCAGTCTAGCCTGCAAGCTGGTCTGGTAATTGCAAGACCATAATTACCCTGAGCTTCGGGCATCGGGGCGGTTAACGGTTGTAAGATAACGTGCACTCGACCTGGCACTCCCTCATTGCCAGCTTCAAACCAAAGCTTTAATCAGGAGAAAAGACAGAATGTCTGAAAGAGTACAACAGAAAATTGGATCTGGGTTTGGGGCCAAGTCCGAACCCGAGGCGGTGCTGGCGGGGATGGACTTGGCAGGTAAGGTCGTCGTGGTAACAGGTGGCTATTCTGGAATTGGGCTTGAGACTACCCGCGCGCTGGTGAAGGCCGGCGCGAGGGTCCATGTGCCGGTCCGCAGCCCGGAGAAAGCCCAGGCCAACCTCGCAGAACTGGGTGCGGCGGTGATTACCGGCGAGATGGATCTGGGTGATCTGGCCAGCGTGCGCCGATATGCCGGGGATCTCGCCGAGGCAGAGCCGGTGATTGATTTGTTGCTGAACAACGCCGGCATTATGGCCTGTCCGGAAACCCGCGTTGGCAATAACTGGGAGGCCCAGTTCGCAACTAACCATCTAGGACATTTTGTGCTCACCACTCAGCTGCTTCCCAATTTACTGGCGGCAAACGCGCCTCGTGTGGTCTGTCTTTCTTCTATTGCACACCGCCGCTCAGACATCATCTGGGACGATGTGCATTTTCAAAAAAATCCTTATGACAAGTGGACGGCCTATGCCCAGTCCAAGACCGCCAATGCGCTGTTTGCTCTGGGTCTGGACATGAAATATCGGGATCAGGGCCTGCGCGCGTTCTCCGTGCATCCGGGTGGCATCCTGACACCGCTGCAGCGACATCTGCCCAACGTGGAAATGCAGGCGCTGGGTTGGACCGATGCCGACGGCAATCTCTCGGAGCAGGTTAAAGATTTGTTCAAATCAACTACACAAGGTTGCACAACGACCCTGTGGGCCGCCACCAGTCCCGCGCTTAATGAAATGGGTGGGCTATATTGCGAAGACTGTGATGTGACAAATCTGGCCACGGCGGATTCAGCGCGCTTCTTTGGCGCAGAGCCTTGGGCAACTAGTGAGGAGAGTGCGCAAAGACTCTGGGGCATGACCGAAGAAATGGTCGTCGGGGCCTAGTGCGATCAGTTTTTAGTAGTTATTTGTGCAACTGATTGTGTAGCTAAAGAAGTCTTACTGTTTCTTAATTAGAGAGGAATTTCCATGGTGCTGCCACGTATTGCAATCAATGGTTTCGGTCGTATTGGGCGCACCATCATGCGCATTGCCAAGCAGCGTCAGCATTACGATGTGGTGGCGATAAATGATCTGGCCAGCCCGGAGCAACTCGCCTACGCGTTCAAGTATGACAGCATTCACGGCACCTTTGATGGTGAAGTCAAAGTGGATGGTAGAAACATGGAGATCGCCGGCGATCCATTCGTGGTGCTGAACGAACAAGATCCGGCGCAGCTGCCCTGGGCTGAACTCGGCATCGATTACGTGGTCGAAAGCTCTGGTGTGTTTCGCAAGCTGGAGGATCTGAACAAACATCTGGAGGCAGGTGCCAAGCGCATCATTCTCACTGTGCCCTCCAAGGATCCGCTGGAGGCGACCCTGGTGGCTGGGGTCAATGATCACGTGGTGACGCCGGACTCTCGCATCATCAGTAACGCCAGCTGCACGACCAACTGCGCGGCGCCACTGGTGAAAGTGTTGCATGAAGCGTTTGGTATTCGACGTGGTTTGCTGACCACCGTGCATGCCTACACCTCCGATCAACGTTTGATTGACTCGCCCCATAAAGATCCGCGCCGCTCGCGCAATGCCGCAACCAATATCGTTCCGACGTCCACTGGCGCGGCCCGGGCCATTGGCCTGGTCATTCCGGAACTGGCCGGCAAGCTGGATGGCATGGCCATGCGGGTGCCGGTGCCAGACGGCAGTCTGGTGGACCTCACCGTCGAAGTAGACAAGTCCACCGATTTGGCTGGCATCAACGCCGCCGTGGCTGCGGCAGCAGCGGGCGAGCTAAAGGACATTCTTGCTTACTCTGAGGAAGCCATCGTTAGCAGCGACATCATCGGTAACTCCCATTCCAGCATCTTCGATGCGCCTCTCACCCAGGTCATCGAAGGCAACCTGCTGAAGGTGATCAGCTGGTATGACAACGAATGGGGCTACAGCACGCGGGTTGAAGAGTTGATCGGTCGCCTCGCAAGCATGGATGGGCTGCAGTCCAGCGGCAGCAGTTAGGTCGCCTCGCAACTATGAGGCTGGGAGCTAAATACCTGTCTGAATTCAAATGGCTTCGCCTCCATGGGTACAGCTGTTCCCGAAGCTGCCCAGCTTGGACATACAAACCTACAGCAATCAGGGCCTGATCAAATGGCGCCAGAACAAGAAGTCCAACCGCGATGGATTTGTGGACTTTAACAATCCGGACTTTGTAAAGTACGCTGAGAGCTTTGGGGCCATGGGCAACCAGGTGTGTCCTGTCTGGACTACGCAAAACGATATAGAGGGGAGTCAGGTGGAAGAATTTAATGTCATGGTGCCGGGAGCAAAAGCTACGGGTCGCGTCGAGGTGACTTCGCCATTTGATGGCAAAGTCGTTGGCAGTGTGCCCACCATCGATGCCGCAGGTGCTGAGCGGGCGCTGCAAAATGCGGATGTGTTGTTTCGAGACCGCAGCTGCTGACCTTGAAACTATGTTGCTTCTGCTGGTGAAGGGTGGCTTCTACCATGCTGGGCAAGTCTGCGTGTCCGTGCAGCGCGTCTACGCCGAGGCGGCCATAGCCGAGGAACTTGCGCAGCGTATGGCGACTATGGCAAAGACGCTTAAGGTGGGCGATCCAGCCGATCCGGAAACAGATCGCGTGGCCGAATGGGTGGACGAGGTTGTGGCCGCCGGTGCCAAACTGCTTTGCGGCGGCCACAAAATTTCCGCTGCGCTCAATGCGCCCACGGTGTTATTGAATCCACCCGATGACATTACCATTAGTCAGAATGAGGTATTCGGGCCGCTGGTGTGCGTCTACAGTTATGACACCATTGAAGAGGCAATAAGTCGGGCCAATGCCCTGCCATTCTCTTTCCAGGCATCTGTGATGACCCGTAGTATCGACAAGGCGCTAGTAGCCTACAAGCATCTTAATGCAGCTGCCGTCATGGTAAACGACCACACTGCGTTCCGGGTTGACTGGATGCCTTTCGCCGGATTGAAGCAATCGGGCTAGGGTGTGGGCCGTATTCCTTATACTTATGACGATATGCAGGTTGAGAAAATGCTGGTGATGAAATCAGAGAGTCTCTAGCGAGGCCTCGCTCCGTCGCTGCAATACCTGGCATTGCCAGACCTTTTTTACGTCGCTCGGAATCACGTCTACGCTGGCGGGCCTAACGGGCTCTCTGCGCATCCTGTTCTTTCTACAGTCCAGCTCAGATTGGTTAGCAGCCAGCGCTCATCGCGTTTGATGAGCTGGAATGAGTCGATGCCGCAGTGGGAGAATTCGCCGTTAACGTGAAAATCGTAGGGTGCCCAAAACACGGCGATGTCGCGCTGAATCAGCACCGTGGGATCCCAATAGCGTTCCAGTAAGGCTGGCCCATCGCTGCTCAGGTTATTTAACAGTTGGGTATAGTTCTGGATGCGAATTCTCTGATCACCGCCTGTATTTATCGACGTGGAAATATTGAGCGACCCTTGCACTGAAATGCTTGCCAGCAGCTGGCGGTTACGTTCGGCCAGTGCAGTAAAGAATTGATCCACAGTGTTGAGAATGGCCTCTTCGTCTGCCGTGGATTGTGCGAAAGCCGGTTTGCTGATCAACAGAAGTATTAAAACAAGGGTTTTGAGCAGAGTGTGAGTTTGCATAAATTTTCTCCGGGCATGGATGGCGGCACTAAATTTCCTGATAGCAATTGGATTGTTTTCTCGAGGTGCGATTTGATCCCAAGTTAAATAGCCTTCGCAAGATACTATCGCCGGCGGAAAAGTGCTATAAAGCTAAGCCTGCAAGTGTATTGATAAGAACTCTTCCATCCATGTTGCGCCGCTTTTTTTGGCAATCCTTTCTGGTTTCCTATCTGTGTTCTCTGGCAGCGGTTTCTGCTCAGAAGCTGGAGCTCAGTCCGGCCGAGATTCCGCCGGGTCTGAGCACCGTTGAATTCTTCAGCTCAGCGGTCAATCGCACAATGAAGTTCGATATCGTCTTGCCCCAGGACTACGAGACTTCGACTCAGCGCTACCCCGTGCTCTATTTGCTACATGGCTATATGCAGAACTACACCATCTGGGGTCGCAATCTTGCCGCCAGTTTCTATGCCCGCAATCTGGACGATTTGATCCTGGTGCTGCCGGATGGGGGTAATAGCTGGTACGTGAACTATGCCAGCAATGAGGCAGGGCAGCTGAATAATTGGGAAGATCACATCATCGAGGATGTCATTCGTCATGTTGACGAAAATTTTCGCACCGAAGCTCGACGAGAAGGTCGAGCCATTGCCGGGCTGTCTATGGGCGGATTTGGTGCGTTTGCCCTCGGTTTGCGCCATCCGCAGATGTTTATATCCATCGGCAGCACCAGTGGCGCGCTGAGTTACGCGCGCACCGAGGCGGCGCGAATCGAGGCGGGTGTCGAAGATGCTCCAGCTCAGCGCAACCCGGAAAATCAGGCGCGGTTTGAACAGGCCGATGCCTTTATCGCCGAGATTGTTGCCATACCAGGGTTCAGCACACAGGAAGAGCGAACTCCTTTGGGTAAAGCCTTCGACACGGTGGAGCAGGCTAAAGCCTATGATCCCTTTGAAACCATTTACAATGTGCCGAAGAGCCAGATGCCACACATTTATCTGGACTCCGGTACCGAGGACGGATTGATTCAGGAGGCGCGAGAGCTGGTGCAACTCTTGATGGTGAACAACGTACCGTTTGATTATATGCAGAGCAGGGGGCAACACAATTCAGAGTACTGGCGCCGCTCCATTGGACACATGATGACTATTCAGCATGAAGTTATGCAGCGCGCCCTGGGAAACCGACCATGAGCACCGAGGAAACCAAAGCGCTGAGTTCCCAGCAAATTGAATCCTTCGCTGAGCGCGGCGTGCTGAAACTGGACCTGGGGGTCTCTGCGGATTTTCTAAATAACATCGTCGAACAGGTACAGCCACTCTATGAGCCTTCGCATCAGCAAAACCCGCTGCTGGCCACCAGGGTTCAGGATGCCTGGAAGCAGCTTGATAGCGTGCGACAGCTCGCAGTGCATGCGAAAGTGCTGACTGCGCTTGAACAACTTTTGGGTCGCAAACCGCTGCCGTTTCAGACCCTCAATTTTCCGGTGGGCACCTCACAGTATCCCCATTCCGATTCAATTCACTTCAATACGGTCCCGGCCGGTTATATGGTGGGCGTATGGGTTGCGCTGGAGGACATCGATGCCGAGAACGGACCGCTGATCTACTACCCCGGAAGCCACAAGCTGCCTTACTACTCCATGCAGGACCTGGGGTTGGAACCGGGTTACCCCCAATATCAAGCCTACGAGCGGCGGATTCAGGACGTAATTGCGGAACATGGATTGCAGCCTGAGCTGGGCTTGGCCAGGCAAGGTGAGGCTATTATCTGGCACGCCAATCTGCTGCACGGCGGTGCTGCCCGCAAAGACGTAAATCGTAGTCGGCATTCCCAGGTTACCCACTACTTCTTCGAGGGCTGTGAGTACTACACGCCAATGGAAAGCGATCAAGCTAAACGCAAGAGAAGAAAACCATTCTGGATTCCGAAGACCTCGGATTTTCAGCTGCCGCCTGAACCCTGGGAGCGACCCTTGCCGGTTCGCGCACTGCGGAAAGTGCTGCGTGGACTGGGTTTGGCTGACGAATAGCGGCTGCGATGACGACAAGAGAAATGCTGATATCCTCACTACTCCAGGTTTCTGATGCGCTATGTCGGATCAATCGTCAGGCGCTGCTGCGGGTACCCCAGTTTTCTGTCAAGCCCGGCGAGCACTGGTGCTTGTTTGGACGTAACGGCGCCGGCAAGTCGGTATTGGCGGCGCTGCTTGCTGGCAAGCGGGTAGAGTCTGGCAGCTATGTGGCTTACCGGGACGGCTTTGAACCGGCGCGGGATATTCTGCTGGTGTCATTTGAGGAACAGCAGCGGCTGTGGCAGCGGGACAATCGGCTCGATATGAGCGAGTACAGTGATCGCGCTCAGGATAGCGGTACCCTGGTGCGGGAGTTGCTGCACTCTGGTCTGGAGGCCGATGCTGAGGCACCGCCTGAGACCGAGATGATTATTGAACAGCTGGCGCTGCAGCCGCTGTTGGAAAAAGGTATTCGCTTCCTGTCATCCGGTCAGATCAGGCGAGCTTTGATTGCGCGCGCCCTGGTTGCCGCAGTCGGCAAGCCAAATAAACTGGTGGTGCTGGATGACCCGTTGGAGAGTATTGATAAAGACTCCAGGCAGCGCATCAGTGGGTGTATCGATACCCTGCGCAGCTCGGGTTTTAGCAGCCTGTTATTGTGTCGCCGGCAGCAGGATATATTGCCCGGCACGACCCATATCGGTTTGATGATAGACCTTGAGCTGCGGATACAGGGAACTGCCAGAGATGTATTGAAGGATGCAGTTTTTCAAGCTCATGTAAATAAGGTGCCAAGGCTCCCAGAATTATTACCTGGTGTAAATCTGAAAGATGCGTCTGCAGATGCCAGTGAGGAGGTGCTGATAGAGCTGGAGCAGGTGCAGGCCAACTATGGCGAGCAGCTGGTGTTGGAGGCGGTAAGTTGGCGCATGACCTCGGCCAATCACACGCTGATCGAGGGGCCAAACGGCTGTGGTAAGTCCACCTTATTGAGCCTTATCAATGGTGAGAATCATATGGCCTATGGCCAGCATGTGCGTCTGTTTGGCAAGCAGCGAGGTAGCGGTGAATCGGTCTGGGAAGTAAAGGCCAGGTTTGGTGTGGTCTCCAACGAACTGCACAATAAGTATGTAAAAGGTTGGAAAGTGTTGGACGTGGTGGTGAGTGGCTTCTATGACTCCGTGGGCTTGTATGATGACAGCGGCGCCACGGAGTGGGCGGCAGCGCGCGCCTGGCTTGCCTGTGTGGAGCTGGCCGAGGCGGAAGCCAGTTACTATCATGAATTGTCTTTTGGTCAGCAGCGCCTGGTGCTATTGGCCCGCGCTATGGTGAAGAATCCATTGCTGCTGGTACTGGATGAGCCTTGCGTGGGCCTGGATGATTATCACCGCAAAATGATTCTGGGCATTCTTGACCTGGTGGCGAGCCAGACTCGCACCCGGCTCATCTATGTTAGCCACGTCAGCGAAGAATGGCCGGCATGCATCAACCAGCGCCTGGAGTTTGTTCCCGCCAGTGCGACGACCCACACGCTCGTGCAGCGTGCGTGCTAACAGCCGGCTTGATTGTTTGGCTAGGGTTTCGGCTAGCAATTTGGTAGCTAGTTGAGTCTTGTCAGCGCGATGTTGGCGGCGCCCATATTATTGCCATAGAAACCAAAGGTATCATTGACGTACAGCGTGAGTTCGCCGCTGCAGTTGACGGTAAAGCGATAACTGCGGCTGTCTTCATCGTAGCTGAGGTCAGACACCCCGAGCAGACTTTCTCTGGGGCAACGCGATTGCCTGATCATCAGTTCGAACCACTGATGCGAGCGGGAACTGCGGGTTGCGCCGAGCAGGGCAACTGGCATTAGCTCGTTAGAAAATCCTCTCTCGTTCAGTGCCTCCTGGTTTTCGTTCTCTGCGATGTAGCTATCTGCCCAGTTACTGAGGATGGTGATGCTCAAGCGGTACTCACTGCCGCCCACCAGGCCAATATCGGTCTCAAAGCTGGAATCAGAAGTAAAGAAAAACACGTTCTGAGACTCGCCGCCGGCGAGGGTCATGGCTGGTTCATCATCACCGAGCAAGTGAATACCGGGCAGCTTGCAGCCTGCAAGCAGAGTCGCCAGGGTCATCATGCAAGTCATTCGGGGCAGGTAACGATTAAAGATCACCAGGCAATTCCTCGATGGCTAGCATTTTGAGAGCCATCACTCTATTGGTGGCTGCGCGGCATTGATAGAAAGAAGGCAGAGTCGGTTATCGCATTTGTATTTCCTGTACTCAGCAAAATACTGCATTTTTGATGAAGAGCTAAGCTGGCGATAACTCCTTGGAATGGGTCTAGCCACAGGCACTCCTTAAATAGCTATTAGTGCCCTTGTTTGTGGTCAATTCCATGCTCCAGCCCCCAAACTTGTTCTCGAAACGAAGCTGTGGCCTACTCTCCACATGTTCACGAACTGGCGATTTATACGACACGCACGCAAACTGGCTGCGGGCAGAGATCGCGACGAGATTGCCTGGGCTTGTGCGCAGCTCAAGGAAGGGGACCTCGCAATTGATGTCGGCGCACATCGTGGTGCCTATACCTGGTGGTTTCGGCAGAAGGTCGGCCCGACAGGGCGTGTGATTGCATTCGAACCTCAGGCCAAATTGGCAGCAAGTATAGGAACAACGCTGAGAAAGCTCGGTTTCGACAATGTTGAAATCGTGCCTAGCGGGGTTTCTGTCAGAGCCGGTGTTCATACTTTGCGCGTGCCGCATAACAGCAAAGGTTATTCTTCAGGCGCTACCTTCGAAGAGAAAGCAATCGGAGGCAGGGTTGATAAGCGCAGTACGGATGTTATTTCGCTAGACGAGTTTTTTGCAGCTAGCAGTCATCGTCTTGCCCTGCTAAAAATTGATGTGGAGGGGCATGAACTGGAAGCGCTGCGCGGCGCAGAACAATTGCTCCGGGAATTCCATCCAGCCATCCTGCTCGAGGCCGAAGCCAGACACCGGGCAGAAGGCACGGTCAAGCCTGTATTTGATTACCTTCTAGAGCTGGGTTATGAGGGACAGTATTTCAGTGGCGGAGAAATGCTTCCACTCTCCGATTTCGACCCGGCCCGTGACCAGTGTTCTGAGGGGCCAAGATTTTGGGAATCGCCCTCTTATTGCAACAATTTTGCGTTCGTACACTCTGGGTCGGAATCAAATTAGGATGTTTGGAAAGGCTTGCTGAATTTCGCGGCGTTTTTAGTCGGATATATCCTGTTGCGGACCAGGAATTCAGGAAGCTCTAAAGACGGCAAGGTCGGTTATTGCGTTTATACTTCCTTTACCCTCATTAGTCACTGCGTCAGGATCTGATACACTGGAATCGAAAGAGCGAGACGATTCAGGCATGATGAATTTCATGTCTATTCAGCAAATAAACCAAAGCCAGCCAATGAATTGGAAGCCCACATTATGAGCGACTCACAAATCACGCTGTGGGGTGCCGGCACCAGTCGCACCATCAGACCCATCTGGACCGCGGAAGAACTTGGCTTGCGTTATAAATTGAAGCCAATTGGACCCAGAACCGGTGAAACTCAAACTGAAAGCTACACCCTGTTAAATCCCAAGCAAAAGATCCCTTTCCTTGAAGATGGCAGTTTGCAGTTATCTGAAAGCGTCGCAATTAGTCGTTATCTGGTAAATCGTTATGGAACAACAGCCACAATTGCCCCGCCAGCTTCTATTGAAGAGCAGGCGAAGGAAGATGAATGGCTTAGTTTCATTTACGGTGAACTGGACGAGACGAGTCTTTATATCATAAGGCGCCACGATGCGCTGGCGGCCATTTACGGTGAATCAGCAACTGCAATCGCAGCCGCAAAACAGTATTTTCAAAAGCAAATGGCGGTTGCGGATTTGCATTTGCGTGAAACCCAGTACCTGGTCAATAACAAATTTGGAGTAGCCGATGTTTTTCTGACTACTTGCCTGGTTTGGGCGGGGTCGAGTGGCATTGACTTGTCCGAGACCTTGAACAGCTATTTACAGCGCATGCTTTCAAGAGAAGGCTATCAAGCAGCCAGGGCACAGAACACTCAACAGACATAGTTTACTGTTACGGCTAACAATCACAGAGAAAAGGCGAATTCAATGGGTCCTTTGCAGGGTATCAAAGTACTGGATTTAACTAGCATGGTGTCGGGGCCAGTGGCTGCCATGATGCTGGGTGATCAAGGCGCTGACGTCATCAAGGTCGAACCCACCCATGGTGAGCAGTTGCGGTATTTGGGTGAGAAACACAATGATATTACACCAACCTTTTACTCCTGTAATCGCAACAAGAAATCGCTTGCCATTGATCTAAAAAGTGATGCCGGCAAGGAAGTGCTTTGGAAGCTTATAGATGATGCTGATGTTCTGCTGCAGAATTTTCGTCCGGGTGCTATCGAGAGAATGGGTTTTTCTGAGGAGGTCGTCAGAAAGCGCAATGCGGGAATAATTTTTGTATCCATCAGCGGCTTTGGAGAAGAAGGGCCCTACGCCCACAAGCGCGTTTATGATCCGATTATTCAGGGGCTTTCGGGCGCTGCAGACATACAGGCAAATCGAGAGACAGGTCGACCCGGAATGTTCCGCATAATCATCGCCGACAAGATTTCCGCCTTAACCGCAGCTCAGGCCATTTCGAGCGCGCTGTTTCACCGAGAAAGAAAGGGCGAAGGCCAGCACATTAAACTGTCCATGCTGGATGCGACAGTTGCCTTCTTCTGGCCGGAGGGAATGAGTGGGTTAACTTTCGCCGAGAAGGAGGCAGACCACAAGAAGTCATTCTCCTCAATCGATCTGATCTATGAAAGCAGTGATGGCTATATCACTATGAGTACAGTCTCTGACAAAGAATGGGCGGGTTTCTGTACTGCTGTCGGTCGTCCTGAGCTTGTCAACGATGAGCGCTTTGCCACTGCGCGTGCCCGCCGCCAAAATATTGTAGCGAGACGAGAGATCGCTGGCGCTGAAATAGTAAAACGTCCCACCCAGGAACTGCTGCAAATACTGGATGCACAAGATGTGCCTTGCGCTCCCATACTAAGCAGACAGGAACTACTTGACCATCCTCAAATAGAAGAGAGTGGTACAGTCAGTCGCCAGCAGGTGGAGGGTTTTGGCGAAGTGCGTCAAGCTATTCCCGCCGCGCGATTTCAATTAACAGAAAGTACGCTTAGATTGCCAGCACCAAAGTTAGGGCAGCATAGCCTGGAGATACTTGCCGAATTAGGTTTCGGCGAGAGAGAAAGCAAAGAGTTAATTGACGCTAATATAGTGCGGCAAGCAGAATAGTGCGGAAAGCGAAGGGCTGAAATTCCAACTGTTCTAAGTTGGGTCTTTTCGAGCGTCCCTGAAAATGAATTAATCGACTCATACACAAATCAAACCAAAAACAACACCAGCGGGAGCGGGGTTAGAGGACTATGGAAACTAAGATAACTAGAATGTTGGGTATCGAGCATCCGATCATACAAGGCGGAATGCATTATGTGGGCTTCGCTGAATTAGCGGCAGCGGTATCCAACGCAGGAGGTCTGGGAATAATTACTGCTTTAACCCAGGGAACTCCAGAAAAGCTTGCTAATGAAATAGATAAATGTAAGGCGCTTACCGATAAACCTTTTGGCGTAAACCTTACATTTCTGCCATCGCTCACCCCGCCCGATTACCCCGGACTGGTTGATGCGCTCATAAGCAAGGGGGTAACTGTTGTTGAGACGGCGGGAAATAATCCGAAAGCATGGTTGCCCATCTTAAAAGAGAACAACATTAAGGTTATCCACAAATGCACCTCGGTAAGACACGCACTCAAGGCCCAGGAAATTGGCTGCGATGCCGTCTCTGTCGATGGTTTTGAGTGCGGCGGCCACCCGGGTGAAGATGATATACCCAACTTTATACTACTGCCTCGTGCCGCCGATGAATTAGAGATTCCTTTCGTTTCATCGGGCGGAATGGCCGACGGCCGGTCCCTGGTTGCATCATTGGCAATGGGTGCCGAAGGCATGAACATGGGTACGCGGTTTATCGCTACCAAAGAAGCGCCGGTACATGACAATGTGAAACAGGCATTACTTGCAGCAACAGAACTCGACACGCGATTAGTCATGCGACCACTTCGTAATACCGAGCGCGTGCTTACTAATGCTGCCGTTGAGCGCTTGCTGGAAAAAGAAGCAGCGTTAGGGAAGGACATCAAATTTGAGGATATCGCATCTGAGGTAGCTGGCGTCTATCCAAAAGTGATGCTGGATGGAGAGGTTGATCGCGGCGCTTGGTCCTGTGGCATGGTAGCTGGCTTGATCAATGATATCCCGTCGGTGCAAGAACTTATGGATAGAATCATGAATGAGGCGACATCCATAATGAATGATCGCTTCGCGGCCATGCAATAGGATTGATTAAAGGAGAGCATTAAAGGGCGTTAAAGGGGATTAAAGGTGACGGAGGGAGTTAATTCTGATCACTATTCAAAAATAAATCTCTCCGTCCTCTTGGTCGTTAACTGGAGTATAGAGGCCTGATCAAGAGGTAAGATCGCCTAATAGTGTGTCCGATGGTGATCAATACGGCTTTCGTAGCACGCCGACCCCGACAGTAGAGCAGCTCTATCGCCTGCTACACCGAATCAGTGACAGGTTTATCCATTTCCTGGAACGGCGAGGTATCCTAGAGCGCGATGAAGAATGTTACACGCCATGACAATAGCTTATGTTTAGAGCAGCGAAATTTGCTTGTTCTTGGACCAACCGGGGCATAACCTAGGCTTAAAAGAGCTCGTAAGTGAGATTCTATAATGAACTCCAGATTGCTGCCGTTGCACCTCATTGCTATGTTTGCCTGCCTGTCTGTCGCAGTACGCGCAGCAGATTCGCCCATTGAAGCCATCTCTGATCCCTTACCGGAACCAATTGAATTCGGCTCGATCACTGTGACCGCCACCCCCTTCGTGCGAGTGCCGCGCAGTGAAGACTCCAGCGACGTGGCCATGACCAACCCCGCGTACGCCCGAATCCAATACATGTACCCGATTCCTGATGGTTCGGATCGGCTTGTGATTAATGATTTGCGCGGACTGCTTTACATCACCGATTCAAGTGGTCGTGAGCCAGTGGTTTTTCTGGACATCAGGGAGCAGGGCGCAGGCTTCGATGACTCCATGTTTCCAAACGAAACCGGCCTGGCGGGCTTCGCCTTCCATCCACAGTTTGCCGCTGCGGGCACACCTGGATTTGGCAAGTTCTACACCACCTTCAGCGCCAGTTCGGATAGCGGCACGGCCAATTATCTCGATCACGACGCAGAGAACCACGAAAGTGTCGTTCGCGAATGGAGCGTGGCCGATCCGTCTGCTAATCGGTTTCAAGGCAGCAGTCGCGAGATATTTCGCATTGGCCAGTTCGCCCAGAATCATAACATCGGCAACATCGCGTTTAATCCTGCTGCGCGTCCGGGCGATGCGGATTTTGGCATGCTTTACTTTAGTCTCGGAGATGGCGGTGGCGCCAACGATCCCAATGAGAATGGGCAGTCCTTGAGCGAGCCGATGTCCAGCATCGTGCGCATCGATCCTCTCGGCAGCAGTGCAGGACGGGCCTATGGCATCCCGGCTGATAATCCCTTTGTGGGTCAGCCTGGCGTCGCGCCGGAAATCTGGGCCTATGGTCTTCGCCACCCGCAGCACTTTTCCTTCGATCAAGATGGCACGCTGTATATTTCAGATATTGGCCAGGCCCAGATTGAAGAAGTGAACATCGGTATCCGTGGCGCCAACTATGGCTGGCGTTTGCGAGAAGGAACCTTTGCTACGGCCTTTGGCATAGGTGGCGTACGACCCAATCCGGTTTATCCCTTGCCCGTGGTGGATAATGGCTTCACCTATCCAGTCGCGCAGTTCGATCATGACGAGGGCTATGCCATTAGCAGTGGCTTTGTATATCGTGGCTCTCTGATTCCTGAATTGCTGGGTAAATATGTTTTCACAGATATGGTGACTGGGCGCATCTTTTATATCGACACCGTAGGTCTGACACCAGGAGGGAACGCACTGATTTCGGAACTGCGGGTGACCAGGGCGGGAGAAACAATCAGTCTGCGTGAAGAATTTGGTTTTGCAGACACCTACGGGCGTGAAGTCCGCGCCGGCTTGCGCCTGGGCATCGATGGAGTAGGGGAACTCTACCTGCTGAGCAAAGGTGACGGCTGGATCAGACAGCTGCGGTCCATGCCATAATTGCAGCGAGAACGTTCTGTCGGAAGCCTGCCTAAATGAACATCACAATCCTCGCCAATCGCGATCTGGCCAGTTGTATCGCGTTGAATCACCTTATCCCAGGCCTTTCTGCGCACCGAATCAGTGTTTTTCTGTCCTCCAGGGTTGGCAGCAAGCCGCTGGCGCCACCGCTGCAGCAGCTTAAATTTGTTGAACAAGATCTGCTTAACCAGATAATTGTGCCGTTGTTGAGTCGCGCGTCCGATACAGCGAGGACTGCAAAACAGTCACTGTTAAGCTTCGAACAGTTAGGAGAAGTGATGGCCGGTGGCGTGAGCGAACTGAATAATATCAATGAGGCCGCAGGGCTGGAGCGATTTGTGGCTTCGGAGCCTGAGCTGGTGTTGTCGATTCGCTATGGCCTGATTCTCAAGGATCCGGTGATCGCCATTCCTGTTCACGGCATCTTGAATCTGCATTCCGGGGCCTTGCCGTATTACAAGGGCGTCATGGCGAGTTTCTGGGCGCTGCTCAATAACGAATCAGAAATCGGTACAACTCTGCACTTCATCGAAGACAGCAGCATAGATACGGGCAGTATTGTCGCATCGACCCGACTGGCGGTGCAGCGGGAGCGCTCCTATTTATGGCACGTGCTGTCGCTGTATGAAGCAGGGTGCGGAGAAATGCTTGCTGCTGTGGAGAAGATTGATGCGGGGCAAAACGTGCGAAGCACCAGTCAAACCGAGGCAGGAAATTACTATAGCTTTCCCGACGCTGAAGATCTGCAGCGATTCAGCGAGCGAGGTTGGCGCCTGTTTGATCCGGAAGATGTGCTGAATGTAGCCAGGCAGTTTGTGTCCGCTGACTAGCTGGTATACTACGGCGCATGGGAAACATTATCGGGAACTGCTATCAGAATGGGCGGGGCACTCCGCTGCTGGTTATGTTCCTGCTGTGCGTGCTGTCGGCCGAAGCGCAGGAAATAGCTAGTGAGGGGCCCCCAGGCTAAGGCAAAACTGCGATTTGCTGACAGAGCCCTGCTGTCACTGGTGTGTAATTCCTCGCAGTAGGTCAAGGGTTGTCATTATCAGGATCGCAACAGTGACCACTCAGAACTACATCAGCGCTCCGGACGCATGCGCACAGTCACCGGTTTGATAAAGCGGGGCAGGAAAGAGTGGTTTGGGCTGATGCGCGATGCCTATCAAACCTTGTGGTGTGCACCGTAAGGTCATAAGCCAAGCCTGCAGGAGGCCAGACAGCGATTGGAACAATTGCGTCAAAATGGCCCCAGCCCGGAAGCTTTCACTTTCAAGAAAACTTTTCCGCCGCCTGATGCTGAGTGGCCTCTCGCAGCTATTGAAGATAGCTGTACCGCGTATTAAGTTGGTCGTGGTATGAGTCCAGAATTTCGCAGTAGCGTTCAAACAACCCGTAAAATCACCAGGAAGTTCAGTTTTTTCTCTGCGCTGTTCCTGTTGGGCATGACCTTGCTGACTTTTTTCACTGTCTGGAGCGGTGATCTCACACTGGAGATTGAAGTGGGGGATGACACTATCTTGAACCCCTATTTTGCCACCGTATTGTTTTATTTGCTGCTGCAGCTTTTGCTTTCGGGTATCGTATTTGCGCTTAGTTTGCCAATGGTGTACTTATGGAAAAGCTGGCGCGGCACTGAGTCGTCCCATGAATCCGATTAGAAACCCCTATTCAAAATAATTAAGTTAAAGTCTTATCGAGGCAATCATGATTAAACTATTACTACGAACCGGACTGACGTTTGTGCTGCTTTCTCTGTCAATAAGTTCCTGGGCGCAGGGTCGTCTGGAGATATCGGCAGTTAAAGACGGGCTCTATATGATTACCGGCCCGGGCGGCAATATTGGCGTTCGCCTGACCGATGAGGGCGTAATCCTCATCGATGACAAATTTCCCCAGGACTTCGACGAGATTCAGTCCCTGGTAGCCAGCGTCAGTGAGCTGCCGGTTCGCTACGTGATAAATACCCATCATCACGGTGACCACAGCGGCAGCAATGCAGGGTTCCTGGAAGTTGCTGAAATCATCGCCCACAAGAACGCCCGGGATAATATGATTCGCGGCAACCAGGAAGGCCCACCGCGCATGATCTACACCGAGAGCACTGCGGTTTTCCTCGGTGGTGTCGAAGTGCAGGCTTTTCATATGGGGACGGGTCACACCAATGGCGATACCGTTGTTTATTTTCCTGACCTCAAGACAATCCATGGTGGAGACTTATTGCATACCACGGCGCCTTTTATGGACTATGCCAATGGCGGCAGCAGTCGTGGTTGGGTTGAAACGCTCAATAGTATGCTGACCCTGGATTTCGATACGGCTATTCCAGGGCATGGTGGTCTCATGGATCGGCGCGGCATTCTGGCCTTCAGGAATCAGATGGAAGCAGTGCGCATGCGCATGGCAGACCTTATTCGTAATGGCGTGAGTGCGGACGATGCCGCTGAAAGGCTAAAGGATCCTGCGTTGAGCTGGACTCAGGCCGAGAGCGGCTTATTTATGAGTCGCAGCATTCCAGGTTTCTATCAGGAAATTGCTGCTGAAGTTCAATAATAGCGAGCGGCAACCTTAAACAGACCTGCAACTTGACGCTAATTCAAGGGATCGCAATGCCGGGTGAAACTGATCTTGAAAAGATGCTCTCCGCCCTGCGGCCAGTGCTTCTAGATGGCGACTTTGTGTTCTGCACCGTTGTGGGTGCAAGCCTTGTCGATGTCGCGCACTTGAATCCACTGGCCACCTATCAAGAGCAAGAGGGGCTTAGCCTGCTATTACAGCAAGGGCAGGCTGACGCCTCGACCTATGAGTATCACGGGGTATTCAAGGGTATCACGCTGTCGGTGCATTCAAGTCTGGGTGCAGTGGGCCTAACTGCAGCGGTAGCTAGCAAACTGGCCGAGTTCGACATTACTGCCAACATGGTAGCGGCGCATTACCATGACCATGTGTTTGTGCCGCGGGAAAAAGCGCCAAAGGCATTGGAGCTGCTGCAGCAGTTCAGTGACTAGACAAACTGACCAGCAAAGGGGTAGGGCCAGCCCTGGGCTCAAGGGGAGCGCCGCTGGCTCCTGGCCCAAAGGCGTCAGCTGTTTTGCTTCTGGATGACGAGCAACAGCTCGCCCACTTTAATTCCAAATTTCCTGAGCGTGGATTCATTCAGCAAAACTGTTGGTGTGATCAGATACATCCGATCATCTATGCGCACGTTAATGCTGCCATCACCGTAAGGAATGCGTAAGACGTAATCCAGGAAAGCGCTGTTGCCTGCAACCGTGACTTCGCCATCGCCAACCACATCGCCTGCAGTGCCCGTGTAATTGTTCGTGCTATTGGTTTGCAGCTTCCAGACCCGACGCTCCAGTTCACCATCATCGAACTCGAAGTCTTCTTCCAGGGTGCCGACACCATCCCGCCAGTAGGCGAGTATCTCCGCGGTGAACTTGCGGATGACGCGACCGCGAAAATCCTTCACCACGCCATAAGCCACCAGGTCCCCTTGGAAAAAATCTTCCATCTTCAACGTGGGTGCCTGCTTGCGATAGTCATCTACCTGCACCGCGCTGCAGGCGGCGAGAACGGCAATGCAGGCCGTGAGAATGAGAGTCCGTGTCATGGGTTGATCCTTTGGCTGTCAGGCTGAATTTGTTAGAGCTGGAGCTGATAAGGCTGTGACGGTCAATTTAGTTACGCGGGCCATGGCGACTGCGGATCATAGCGCAGATCACCATAGCTGCCATTCCGGCAGATGGGGTATAGTTGATGCTAGCGCATGGCAGCGAAAACAAGCTGTGTATCACAACTTACTAATAGTAATGAGGAACCGATCATGTCCCGCCGCGTCTCTCTGACAGTAGTACTCGCATTAATGGGGCTCATTGCTAGCCTGACACTCCACGCCCAGACTCGACAGAATCTCGAAGTTGAAGGACTGCGGTCACCTGTGGAAATTCTTAAAGACCGCTGGGGCATTTCTCATATTTATGCAGAGACAGAGCACGACCTGTTCTTCGCCCAGGGTTACAGCGCGGCACGTGACCGTCTGTTCCAGTTCGAGATCTGGCGCGCGCGTGCTACCGGCACAACCGCAGAGATACTCGGCCCCAAAGCGATAGAGCGTGACCATGGCGCGCGCCTGTTCAAGTTCCGCGGCGCGATGGGAGAAGAGCTGAGTCATTATCATCCCCGCGGTGTCGACATCGTTGGCGCCTTCGTGCATGGCGTAAATGCCTATATTGATGAGGCGATGCAGGACCCGGATAGCTTACCTTTACCCTTCAAACTGCTGGATATAGAACCCAAACACTGGACCGAAGAGGTTGTCATCTCCAGACACCAGGGGCTGCTCGGCAATATTGGCCTGGAAATGAACATCGGTAGAGCAGTCTGTACTATCGGTGAAGAGGCAGTCAGGGAGCTGCAGTACTTTCACCCCCATGATCCTGATTTGACACTCGACCCCATGATCGACTGCGATTCCCTGGTGGAGAACGACATTCTCCATCTCTATAACGCCTATCGTCGCAATCTGCGATTTGAACCTGCGGATATCCAGGTTGCGGCAGCGCGCAATGGGGCAGATGACTTCGAGCAATTGGCCACTGTTCTCGATCAGGAAGCGGACCTCATTCAGCGTTTCGACCTCGACGACATAGGCAGCAACAACTGGGTGGTGAGTGGTGATCTGACCCAGGACGGATGGCCCATGATGATCAACGATCCGCACCGGGCCCAGTCCGTGCCTTCCCTGCGCTACTGGGCACATTTGGTAGGGCCTGGCTGGAATGTGCTCGGTGGCGGTGAACCTACCATTCCGGGTATATCCATTGGTCACAATGAGTTCGGTGCCTGGGGATTGACCGTGTTTAACACCGATGGGGAAGATCTCTACGTATACGAGACTAATCCAGATAATCCGAATGAGTACCGCTACAACGGGCGCTGGGAGCCCATGTCTATTATTGAAGAAAGCATACCGGTGCGCGGCCAGGACCCGTTCACCGTTGAATTAAAATACACCCGGCACGGTCCGGTGGCTTTCGAGGATCAAGGCAAGAACCTGGCCTATGCGCTGCGTCCCGCCTGGATGGAATTTGGTGGTGCGCCTTACCTGGCATCCCTGCGCATGGACCAAGCGCAGACCTGGGAAGAATTCCGCGAGGCTTCAAACTACAGCAATATTCCCGGTGAGAATATGATCTGGGCAGATCGTAAGGGCAATATCGGCTGGCAGGCAGTGGGTATCGCACCGATTCGACGCAACTTTAGCGGCATAGTGCCGGTACCAGGTGATGGCCGTTATGAATGGGATGGATATTTGCCAATCAAAGCCAAGCCCAACGAATACAATCCCGAACGTGGCTATATCGAAACCTCCAACAGCAATTACACGCCACCAGACTATGAATATCTGGATGCCATCGGCTTTACCTGGACCGATCCTTATCGCTGGGCCCGTGGCAGTGAAGTGCTGGCGTCCGGGCGCAAGTTCAATATGACTGACATGATTGCGCTGCAGCATGACTACCTGTCCATTCCTGCCCGCAGCCTGGTGCCGTTCTTTAAGGACCTGCCGGCAGACGACCCCCAGGTTGAGCAGGCCCGTCAGATGTTGCTGGACTGGGATTTCGTGCTGGACCGAGATTCCATCACTGCCGGTATCTATGTGGCATTCGAGCGTCAGTTGCTGGATAACATTGAGTCATTGAAAGTGCCAGAAAATGCCCAGCAGTATCTCAACGTCGGCATGAAGACCACGATCGACTTCCTGCTGGCGCCGGACGGTGATTTTGGTGCTGATCCTCTAGCTGGTCGCGACGCATTCCTGCTGCGCACATTGGCCGAGGGTGTTGCAAATCTCCGGGAGAAACTTGGGCCTAACATGCAAAACTGGGTCTATGGTCAGGCTGACTACAAGCATGCGCTCATTCGCCATCCACTCAGTGCGGCGGTCAACGAGGAGCTAAGAGCGCAGCTGGATGTAGGGCCACTGCCCCGAGGTGGCAATAGTTTTACCCTTGGCAATACCGGTAGTGGCGACAATCAGACGACGGGTGCCTCGTTTCGCATCTTTATTGACACCCGGGATTGGGACAACACTCTGGGAATGAATTCGCCAGGTCAAGTGGGAGACCCAGACAGTCCGCTTTATGCCAATCTGTTTGAGCTATGGGCCACCGACAAAGTGTTTCCTGCATTTTATAGTCGCGAGAAAATTGAATCGGTATTGTTCGAGCGGCTGGAGCTAAGCCCCGCTAACTGAGTTTTCGTCAAGGCACCTTCAAGGCCCCATTTAGGGGGCTTCCAGGGGCCTTCCAGGGGGCTCCTGGAAGCTGCGCAGACTATCCATCTTCGTCGTAGGAATGCACCTCGATACTGATGTGTTGAATCGGCAGGTTTTCCGGAAGCAGCGATTTGAAGTAACGTGGTTCGGCTGGGGAGCGGGACACGATCGATAGCACCGAGGCGTAAATCCCTGGACCTACCGTCCACAGATGCAGGTCGACGATGCGATGGTCGCCATTAAACTCAATGGCCTCATGGATGTGCTGAGTTATGTCTTGCGAGCCCTGTTCATCCAGCAGGATGGCGCTGGTGGATTTCAGCAAACTCAGCGACCAGCGCGACACCAGGATGGCGCCAACTATGCCCATTACCGGGTCCATCCACACCGCGCCAAAATACTTGCCGATCAAAAGCGCAAAGATGGCCAACAAAGAGGTTAGCGCATCGGCCAGTACGTGCAGGTAGGCCGAGCGCAGATTGTGATCGTGATGATGGTCGTGGTGGTCATGATGGTCCTCGTGATCATGACTATGCTCATGATGCTCGCCAAGAATAAATACCGATGCACCATTGACCAACAGTCCTATGCTGGCAACCCAAATAGCCTGATTAAAGGCTATCTCCACCGGATTGAGCAGTCGGATCAGGCTTTCCCAGGCCATAAGCGCGGCAAACAGTGCGAGCAGAATAGCGCCGGTGTAGCCTCCCAATGTATTTACTTTACCGGTGCCAAAACTGAAGCGGGCATTATGTGCGTGGCGCCTGGCGTAGATATAGGCAAAGGCATTGATGGACAGAGCCACTGCGTGGGACCCCATATGCAAACCATCAGCTAGCAAGGCCATGGAGCCGAACACGATGCCGCCAACAATCTCAACTAACATCATGCTGGCGGTGAGCGCAATGACAATAAAGGTGCGAGCTTCCCCTGGCCGCTTCCTATCTTGTCCGAAACTGTGGGAATGGCGCCAGCGCGCCAGTACATCATCTTTCATCAGATGCTTATATCACGCGTGCAGCGTCGAAATCCATGGTCACTGCGTCCCTATGATGCAGCAAAATGAACCAGTATTGTTGGGTATCCGTATCAGGGTTTTGATATAGTAGCGCCGCAAGGTATAAAGCCCTTTTATTCGAGGAAATCATGAAAAATTTAGCGTTAATCGCCGCATCCACAGTGCTCCTGAGCCAAACAGCGCTGGCCGTTGAAGGACCCCCTGCGGAACTTGAAGGAATTACCAATTTCCGTCAGTACAGTGCGACCTTCGCCAGTGCTGGCCAACCCACTGCTGATCAACTCCAGGCTATTGCCGATCAGGGATTTGAGCGAATTGTTTATATAGCGTTCACTAATAACACAAATGCACTTCCCGATGAGGATCAGATCGTAAAGGGTCTAGGTATGGAGTACATGCAAGTGCCGGTGGACTTTTCCAATCCACTTCTAGATGACTTCTATGCGTTTGCCGATTCCATGCAGCGCAATACAGGCAAGAAAACCCTGCTGCACTGTCAGGTGAATGCTCGTGCCACTGCCTTCAGCTTTCTCTATCGGGTGTTATATGAAGACGTGCCTATAGCCGAAGCCAAGGAAGATATGAATACAGTATGGCAGCCTAACGAGGTATGGCGTGACTTCATCTTTGAAGTTATGGCTCAAAACGACAAAGATCCAAATTGTGAGGGTTGCGACTGGACGCCACCACCACCGCGTAACTAGTCCATAAGCTATGCAAAAAAAAGGCGAGTCACTGACTCGCCTTTTTTGTCTGACTTCAACGGCAGTTTTAGTCATCGCCACCCTGGTTAGCTTCTTTCCATGCATAAAAACCCATGAACATCTCCTCAAAACTCTGCTCTCCCCACGAGAGGTCTATACTCGGATCTGGATTAGCACTGTTTTGAGCTGAATTGTCGAACGCTCCTATTGCACGAATTTTTGTTCCTGCTGGAACCCTTAATGGCTCTTCTAACTCATGTACTAGTTGCCAATTAAAGTCGTAGTCAGGGACCGAGAGCAGAAGTTCCTCGCTACCGTCAGGATATTCGGCAACGAATCGCATTCTTTTTCCTCTAAAATGCATGTGGGGCATGAGACTGTAAAGGTCGGAGTCGTTTTTGATAAACGTAACTACTTCCATTTCATGGTCTTTGGAGAATGCTGGTATTGCAATGTCAAAGTCATTGCCAACGCCACCAGTCATCTTTTCTGCTGGAACTTCGCCTTCGGGGTAGAAGTAGATTCCGATTTCTGTTTCATCTGTAACTTCACGTCCCGACGTCGTGTAGTGCATCTGGAGGCTAAGAGAGGTTCCAGCTTTCAGAAGCCCCCCAACGCCCTCTGGTGCAAGCGCTACAGCGTTCCCAGGGGCGTAGCCACCAAATTGCGGCAAGTCGTCATCGCCGCCGAGTATCTGTCCTATACCTATGTCAGGGTTTTCACGGAAAATCTTGCCAATCGGTGGTTGTTTACCTGAAGCTACCGCTGAAAAAATCTCAGCACGGATTGCGGCAGCCCGTTCCTCAGGTAACTCCTCAAGCGCGGCCGTAAAAGCCTGCATTGGATCTGGTCTGCCTCCTGGAGGCACAACTGTCGTGATTATGTGGTGCAGAACCTCAGACTTGTCTGGCGCAACTTCGCTAGCCCTCACCCATTGATCTTTTTCGAGGCCAAGGTCTAAAACTATATCTCTATAGTCTATTACCCCGGTTGCTGGGATCGCTTGTGGAGGAACTTTGACAATTAAATCCGGCTCACCTAAATCTTTAGCAAGTGTCCATTTAGTGTCTGGCCAAACCAACTCTGCTAGCAGGTCGACGTCATCCTGAATATCAACTGGCGAGCCAGAGCCTACCCATCGAACGAGCTTTTGCATCTCTTCGTCGCTAAGGTTCATTTCATTCTTGATCTTGTGACCAACTTTATTATCAATCTGGCCTGGTGGCATGCGTTTGGTCATGATCACTTCACGAATCATTTGAGACCAGCCCTGAACTGCTAGACTGCTGTCCATGGCGAATGGCGCAATGCCGCCCTCGCGGTGGCACTCCGCGCAGTTCTCGGCAATGATTGGGGCGATGTCGTTGGTGTACGAAAGATTGGCGTGATCAGCCGCGTTATGGCTGATGCTGCTGGCAGTACCAGCAACGCTAACCAGCTCAGTGCTCTCTCCGGCCAGCAGCTGATCGATAGCCGCTTCGGTTGCAGAGGCGATCGGGCCACGGTAACTAATTTCAAAGGAGCTTGGATCGTAGACCACAGCCTCATCCATACGCTCTATGCCCAGCATCTCTGCTACCAGATGGGTATCATCCATCAGCACGGGCAGCTCTAGCTCCTGCGCCGCGAGATCGGCAGCAACTGCCGCGCGATCAATTTGCAGGCCAGGATTCATCAAGAAGAAGGCTACCCCCTGATCCTTGTACTTGGCCTGCAGTTTAGCGAGTCCTTCAAGGGTGGCATCGTCAGTCGCGCCAACAGCCTGCGGCACAATTACTACTGCCTGGTGGTCGTCATACCAAGCCATGTGATGCTGTGCACCTTGGTGATCGATCAAAGCGAAATCACCAACGCGCTCACCGGCAGTGACGCCAATTGAGCAGGCTGCCACGGCGCTTGTAATAGCTGGAAGCAGAAATTTGTTCACGGGATAGTTCCTCTTTGGTTGTGAAACTTTTTGAAGCGGAT
>DLPV01000040.1:32184-42024 GCA_002477465.1 Gammaproteobacteria bacterium UBA7449
ATTGGACAAGTGTACGCATTTTTCGACTTAATGCAGCCATTTTTTCGAATTTTTGTTACTTCTCTACTCAAGCATGCAACAGAGCCCATATCAGTTGAGATGGATTGCAAATTTGATCAAAATCTCTCCAGCCCACATTTTTAGAGGCTTTTTAAAGTTAGTTACTAAATATTCGATGCCCCATAACAGGGCTTTTTAATTCCCAACACGGGTAACACTTTCGGTAACGTTCCTACCCTGAGCGGTGCTCTGCCGCTTCTGCATCAGCGTATTGCCGGGGCTGCTTGCACAAACCCATGCCCATACCTGTTCTACTTTTTCACAGGATTTTCCCTGCTGGTTTGCCTGAGGAATCCATGCACACCGAGAATCTGCTTATAAAAGCACTCTATTTTTTATCCGCAGCTGTTATATTGCCGTCCCTCTGCTCAAGCGCTTTGGCCTGGGTTCGATCCTGGGCTATCTATTCGCGGGCGTGATTCTGGGTCCCCAGACCACCGGACTGATTGATGACCCTGGGGCGCTTCTGCACTTTGTCGGGTACGATGTGATTCTGTTCCCGCGACAGGTCGACAAAGAATGTCGGCACCACCAGGATTTTTAATTTTGTTGTTGACCTCGGTTTCGCTGCCGTCGACCAGCACAAGGCTGCCGCTATCTCCAGGTTGGCCGCCACCCTCCGCATAGAACACGGTCTGATCAAGGACTAGGCCAGTGCTATCTCCTGTAGCCACTGCCTCTAGCACGTGGGCCTGGCAAGTCTGGAGGTAGGCGTCTTCCCGGAACAATTCCAGGGTCTGGTCTTGGGTTGTGATCTGGGGCTGAGTCTGGGACATAGCGACTTCCGATTAACTAAAAACGCATGGAGTACTGCTGGTGGCACAGTATGAGCGTTATCATTGCGGGGCGGGTAGAGAGGTCAATGCAGCAGCCAGGCGTTGAGGTCAACTAGCTCGTAAAACCCAATCCACTCGCAGTTAATGGGCGTATCTAAAGCGCAGGTTTGGGAAGGAAGACAGTTTTATTTTTCCTGCCTATTACCTGCCAATCGGTGGCAAAGCTAGCCGCTGCGAATCCAGTTGAACAGAGAGTTAAAATTAATATGACGCAAGCAGTACTACTGATGAATTTGGGAACGCCCGCTGAACCCACAGCCAGGGGCTTGCGCGACTTTTACAGGTATTTCTTCAAAGACCCTTATGTATTTGATTTCAATCCGGTAGGGCGCTGGCTGTTGCGCAACATGATTATCCTGCCATTTCGTGCCCCTCGCATCGCCAAGGACTACGCCGAGATCTGGATGGATAAGGGCTCGCCGCTGAAGGTCTATGCGGATGAGATGGAAGCGAGCGTGCAGCAGGCCTTTAATGCGCAGGGCCGCGACGTGCTGGTCCGCACCGGCATGGCATACAGTAAGCCTTTCGTCTGGGATGCCATGGCGGAACTCGAGGCAGCCGGGGCGACAGAGATTCTCCTGCTGCCCATGTTCCCACAGTACTCCACGGCAACGACCGCTTCAGTCTTTAACTCGGTAGAAAAGGCAGCGAAACGCTGGAAGACACCACCGCGGCTGCATTTTGTCAACGATCTGTTTCAGGAATCGGCTTTCATCAAGGCCTGGTCTTCGCTGCTCAAAAAGCACGTGGACTACGATGCCCTCGATCACGTTATTTTCAGTTACCACGGCGTGCCTGAGAAGACCATCAAAAAGGCAGATACTGCCAATGTCTGCCAGTTCGGTGGCTGTTGTGACTCAGTGACTGACGGCAATAAGCTTTGCTACCGCATGCAGTGCGTGCAGACCACGGCGTTAATCACTCGGGAGCTCGGATGGGACTCTGAAAAGTATTCCGTTGCTTTCCAATCACGCTTTGGTCCCTTGCCCTGGATTCAACCCTACCTCGATGATCACATCGAAGAACTGGTGGGTCAGGGCAAGAAACGCATCGCTGTGGTTACCCCGAGCTTTATCTCTGATTGCCTCGAGACTCTGTTTGAAATTGGTATCGAATACCGAGAACAGTTTGATGAGGCCGGTGGCGAAGCTTTCCAGTTGGTGCCCAATCTCAACAATGACAAGGATTGGTTCCAGGCGGTCTATACTATTGCTAGCGAGCATTTGCTCCGGTTTTCCCCAGTAAAATAATCAATAAAAGACAGGAATTCAGACTGAGTTGTTGCGCTGAGTAAGTTAAATTGATCAGCTCTTGCCCATGATGGACCAGAATCTAACAAAGAAGCACTATTGCCGACTCGCGGTTCTCTCTGAACCAGCTAATAGTGCTGATCCCCCCAATGGTTAACCACCTGAAAATTCTGCGGAACGGCGGGCTTGACCCCGATACCGCCAGCCTGATCAGTTTGCGCAAGCTCGCCAGTAACCCAGCCATATTTGCTTATTGGGCAGTGATTGTCATGGCCACAGCGGGTGTTGGCAGTAATTCCTGGGCCTGGCTAATGGTGTTGTCAGCTATTAGTAGCTTGGTGGCCGGCCGTCTATCAGGCGTATTGTGGGCATTCATCTGTGGCATCACGCTGTGGAGTTTTGCCTGGCTGCAATACAACGGCTATCAATTCGAGTTTGGCCCTGTGACAACAGGAATTGAACCGTTGGTGCTGGCCTTTGAGGCAACTTTGGTATTGATCATGCTAACGGTGGCGATCTTTATTTTTCGCAGTGGTCAGCTGAGCGCTGAAGAACGACTGAATTCCACTGTCAATCAATTGGAAAAAGAGGTCCATGACCGCAGCCTGGCCGAGGCGGAGGCACGCCAGTCCGAAGAGGCGAAGTCGACCTTTCTGGCGGCCATGAGCCATGAGTTAAGAACCCCCCCTCAATGGTGTGATTGGTGCCTCGCATCTGCTGCAGAATGATGGCGGGCTGTCTCAGAAGAAGCAGGAACTGGTCAACGTTGTCCTGCGCAGTAGCGACACCCTGCTGGAATTGATTAATAACGTCCTCGATTTATCGAGATTGGATGCCGATGCCATTGAATTGGAGAGGGAGCCGCTGGATCTGCGCGACGTGGTCGGTTCCAGCGTCGAACCGCTGCGTTTCCAGGCGCAGGAGAAGGGGCTTGCGTTTAACCTGTTGGTTGAAAATGACTTGCCTGCCTGGATAAAAGGAGATTCGGCCCGCCTGCTTCAGGTGGTTCTGAACCTCGTGGGTAATGCGGTCAAGTCCACCAACAGCGGTGAAGTATCAGTAATTGTGGATACGGCGCTGGAGCGCATTTGCACGAAAATCAGCGACATCGGGATCGGCATACCCACGAAAGCCCAGGCCAGCTTGTTCGAGCCCTATGTTCAGGCCAGCAAAACTTTGCCATAGGCTTGGGCCTGCGACACAGTGTCGCAGTGGGCCCGCTGCCGGTCGCTTGCTGTTAGACTGCATCCGTTTTGAAGGCGCGGGAAGACTTTAGTGAAGCCGGGAAAAGGCTCGCAAAGCCAAGAAATGCACCAAAGCTATAAAGAGACCTCAGGGAGAGTTCATTATGGTAAGAGTACGCAGTCTGTTTTGGCTTACGCTAGCACCCATTGGCGTTGCGCTTTCCTGCTGGCTGGTCATGCCGGTGGTTTTGTAGGCCCCTTACACCCTTACAATCAACACACAAACAAAAGGGGCACATCACGAACGATGTGCCCCTTTTTTATTTGCGGGTCTTTTACCTCAGGAACGGGAGCTGGCTATATGCGCGCCCCGGGGTAATAGACCTGAGTGACTACGCACTGATCGCGCGCTTCACCAGATTTTGCATTAATGGCACTTTGAAGCCATTGTGCGCCAGGGTGCGAGCACCCGCGGTGGTCATTTCCTTGACTGATTCAGCGGTTTCGGCAGATCTCGCGCTGCCGCGAATTGCGTTTTCCACGTCAGTCAAGCGGCGCGGTGTAGTCTGCACTGCCCCGACCACGATGCGAGAGTCCTGGATCTGACCGCCGCTGACTTTGAAAGCAGCAGCCACGTTAACCAGTGAGAAATCCCACACGTTGCGATCCGCAACCTTCTCCCAGTAGAAGTCGGCGTTGGCCCAGGTAGAAGGAATCCTGACAGCAGTCAGGATGTCACCAGGCCGCAGGATAGTGGTGTTCTCAATATTGTTGGCTGGTCCAACAAAGAAGTCCTGTGCTGAGACCACGCGCTCACCGCTCATATTCTGAATCACCATAGAGGCGTCCAGCGCCACGAGGGCTGGAGCAGTATCGGACGCACCGGCTGCAACACAGCGACTCTGGTCGAACAGCGCGTGCTCGCGGTTCATGCCTTGCGGCGTATCCGCATAACAAAGGTTACCTCCGGCACGATAGCAGGACAGGCCGCGGCGATAGTACCAGCAGCGCACATCCTGACTCACATTACCGCCCAGGGTTCCAATGTTGCGAATCTGTGGGCTGGCTACCTTGCCGGCCGCATCGGCGAGCAGTGAAAAACTGCCACGCACCAGGTCGCTGGTTGCGACTTCAGTCAAGGTAGTCAAAGCGCCGATCTCGATTCCGTCAGCGGTCTCGCGAATTCCACGCAGTGACTCAATAGCACTCAAATCGATCAGCGCGTCGGCGGACTTGGCGCGGTCTTTCAACCAGCCGTAAGTGTCCTGACCTCCGCCAACTAACCAACCTCTCTCGGCGAGGCGATCAGCAATCGCAAGCGCATCTTCAACCTGTACCGGTTGGTACAGTTCCATATTTGGCATTACGTCATGTGATGGCATAGTTCACCTCAGAAAGTATTAGTCTTTAAAGAACCGGCGCCGGAGCTATAGCTGTTGCCGGCCAGGTGATCGATGATCATGTCGGTCGTCACCGGTGCGGTGTTGAACAGATGTCCGCCCAGCGCATCGCGCAAGGCACTGGATAGCGCGGCAGCTGCTGCACCCTGAGTCGGTTCACCGATACCGCGTCCACCCGTCGGGTTTTGCGGATCAGGAATGTTCACGCCCTGGGCAATGGTTTCAACCGGAACGTCCATATTGGTTGGTGGCTTGCACTGATACAGACCCGTGTTCGCTGGAAGGCCATTCTGTGGATCGTAGACGTGTTTCTCCAGACCCGATAGACCGACTCCCCAGACCGCGCCGCCACGCATGGCGTTTTCGAAGTTCTTGGGATGTACCACCGTGCCGCAATCTGCAACTGACGTGTAGTCGATGATTTCGTACTTACCGGTATCAACATCCAGCTCGATTTCCATGAAGCCAATAACGTTCCCCGGTGGTTGGCCTACGCCCGGGATATTGTCCTTGGCAACACCCACCAGACCTGAACCCGCCATGCCTTGCACCGCGATCTGGGTCAGTGGATTGATGTCATCTGGATACTCTTCACCGCTGAACTTGCCACCCAATTCCATGGCGCGCTGTGCGGCTTCACCGTAGGAATAGCCCTGGCTGGCATCACTGGAGTTGAATACCCGCTCGTTGCCAATTTCATAGTCATCCACAGCGCCGCCAAAATCCATCGCAGCAATTTCTTTCATCTTCTGGATGGCATCCTGGGCGGCTACCCAGTTGGTACGGGTATGGGTAAAGATGGTATTGGAACCACCCTGTCCAGAGCTGTGGGGCAGGTAGCGGTCAGAACGGCCCCGGACAATCTCACAACGCTCCCAGGGAATCTGCAGTGCTTCAGCTGCCGCGCGACAAGTTCCGGCGTAGGAATAGGTGCCGAGAT
Organism: Gammaproteobacteria bacterium UBA7449; assembly: GCA_002477465.1. Classification (GTDB taxonomy): domain Bacteria; phylum Pseudomonadota; class Gammaproteobacteria; order Pseudomonadales; family Pseudohongiellaceae; genus UBA9145. Next base: position 37,855 of record DLPV01000040.1, read on the forward strand.
TACCGACACCGCTGTGGATGTAGAGTTTGCCGTCAGTACCAATGCGCAGCAGGCCATCGTAGCCACGACCGCCAGCACCGTGATAGCCGAGGCCCACGCCGACGCCGCGTCGCTTACTGCCGCCAATTTCTCGTGGCTGGCTGACTCGGTCTGCCCAGTTAAAGGCGCGTGCACCCTGGTCTAATGCCTCACGTACGAAGGCGCTGGTGACAGGTCCCTGCCCGCCACCCTGGAAGCCATCGCTGTCCAGTACATTGACCTTGCGGAATGCAACCCGGTCCATGCCAACAGCATCAGCGAGCTTGTCAGTCATTGGTGCCAGAACCGCGGCCATTTCATTTTGACCGGGTCCACGTTGGGCGCCGCGAGGCGTGGTATTGGTGTAGACAGAGATATGACGGAAACGCATGTTCTCTGGCTGATACGCCACAGTGACGTGTTGCGCAGAAGAGTTGCCGCTGCCGCCACCAGTCATACCGCCATCATTGACGATGATCAGGTCGACTGCGGAAACCTTGCCGTTTTCCTTGACGCCAGTTTTGATCCAGCCCTGCATGCCGGAGCGTGCGGAGCCTATATAGAACTCCTGTTCGCGAGTAATGCGCAGCTGCACGGGTCGGTTAAGGACGCGAGAAAAGTTGCCAGTAATGGACATGTAGGGGTAAGGGCCAATCTTCGAACCAAAGCCGCCACCGGTGGCTTCGTTAATGAATACCAGGTCTTCCAGCGGGATGTTCAGCATTCGCGCAAGGCCGGCATTGTTAGCGCTTTGGCTCTGGGATGAACCATGGAAATAGCATTTGCCATTCTCCCAGTAAGCCATGCAGGTGCGGGCTTCTAAAGAATGGTGCGGATAGCCCATTGTGACGAATGGCTCTTCAATGATGTGAGCAGCTTCTGCAAAGCCTGCCTCAATATCACCGAAAGCCCACTCGTTGGTGAATTCCGCGCCTTCAGGTTCGCGACCCGCGCGAAAGGCGTCGATGGCGCTCTGTGGCCATTTGATGCTCTTGATCTGTGCGCCCCTGATTGGGGTGCCTTCGGGGCCTTCTTCCTCGGTACGAACCAGTGCGTTCCCATCGGGGTAGGCGTTAGGACCGTTCGGAGACAGGCTTTCCAGTGGATCCACCACGAATTCGCGACGTTCCAAATCGACGCGGATACGATCCAGTGCAGTTTCAGCAATCTCTTCTGAAGTTGCGGCCACCGCGAGAATGGGTTGACCCACGTAAGTGATGTAATCGGAAGCCAGCGCCGGATTGGCGGGTGGCGCGACTGGTGGCAGGTCGTCGGCTGTGAAAATGCCAATCACGCCGTCCATGCGCAACGCTTCTGATGCATCGATGTTAACAACCCGGCCTGAAGGCATTGGGCTGGTGAGCAAACGGGCGAATACCATGCCCTCTGCCTTGTAGTCTTCCGCGTATTTGATTTCACCCGTGACCTTGCCCGGCACACAGGGAGGCATAAAATCTTTTCCTATATGTGTACTCATGCTATTTGCCCCGAGGCGCGTAACACGCCATTGATATAGTGTTCATAGGCACCGCAGCGGCACAGATTTCCTGACAAGCCGGCGCGAACTTCTTCACGGCTAGGTCGTGGGTTGCTGTTCAGCAGGGCGACTGCCGACATCACCTGACCTGGCGTGCAGAATCCGCACTGAGGCGAATTCTCATCAATGAATGCTTGCTGTACTGCATGCAGAGTGCCATCTGCAGACTTGACGCCTTCGATGGAAACTACTGCTTTGTCCTTGACGTTATGGGTCAGGACCGAGCAGGCATAGTTGGGAACACCGTCGATTAACACTGTGCAGGCGCCACATTCACCGCGGTTGCAACCAATCTTGGTGCCGGTGAGATCCAGTTTGTAGCGCAAGGTGTAGGCGAGTGTCTCCGAGGGCATGACATCCACCGGTCGACTGCGGCCGTTGATGTTCAGCGTTATCAAGCGCTCGGCGGCTCCAGCCCCCGATTGGGCATTGGCGAGGTAGACTCCGGCACCGGTTGTAGCGGCAGCACCGGAGAAAATTACCCCCTTGATAAAACGTCTGCGTGTGAGTTTGGAATTCACTGGCTTAGCTCCGTTTTTAAGTTGAGTAAATACATACAGTTAGCAGGGCTTTAGTATGCTTGTTTTTATAAGGTTTACTGCGCATATAGCTACCCACGAGGCTAGACTTTTTCCTCCCCAAAAGCAATATGACCGCAGCGCGTGGAACCTCTACAGAGCCCGTAAAACCTGGGTTTTACCTCTATTGCGAATAAAAAATCACACACTGTCACAAAAAGCCCCCATTTGGCGCGGTGAATGCGCCTGTTAGACCATGTCAGCAAACGCAGGAAATTGACTGGATTTATCAGTCACTTTGCACGCAGAATCTGCTGCTGGTGCTATCAGTCATGCAGCGGAGTCCAGAATTACAGTGATCCAGAAAAGCAATGCAAGCAAAGCCATCACGGTGCTTTGCGCCGTAACAAGCCTGTGCGGCCCAGCAGCCCTGCAGGCGCAGACCTTTACCGAAGCCATGATCACCATTGCCGAGCGCACGAACTATGCGCGCACTTCAAGCTTCCAGGAAGTGGTGGACGTTATCGACGCCCTGGACCGGGAGTCCGAATTCATGCACAGGGAAACGCTGCTGCTCACCCGGGAGGGTCGCGATGTGCCTGTCGTGGTGCTGGCGAATCCTGCGGTGACCAGTCCCGAAGCAGCAGCGGCATCCGGCAAACCCGTCATCTACATCCAGGGCAACATCCACGGTGGGGAAGTGGAGGGCAAGGAAGCATCGCTGATTGCCATGCGCGACATTCTCTTCGGTGACAAGCAGCATTTGCTGGACAATCAAATACTGGTTTTTGTGCCTATCTACAATGCCGACGGCAATGATGCCATGGCAGAGAACTCCCGACCTAACCAAGAGTTGAGTCCAGTCATGGCAGGCATACGCACCGCCCACGGCTATGATTTAAATCGCGACGGCATGATCATGGAGGCGGATGAAACCCAGGCGCTTTACAGCAATGTGATTCAACGCTGGGATCCGGATTTGCTTGTTGACCTGCACACAACAAATGGCACCTGGCACGGTAACGCGCTTACCTATGCGCCCTCATACCACACTGCTGGCGATGCCAGTACTTCAGATTACACCAGTGACGTCATGCTTCCCGCGATCAAGCGAACGGTTAAGGAGAAATTCAATCTAAATTTTGACTGGTACGGCGGTTACAACTATCGAGACTGGCCGCCAACCGAGCTGCGCACTTACCATCACGCACCACGCTATATTACCAATCATATGGCGCTGCGAAATCGCATGGCGATTCTCAGCGAAACCTTCTCCCATGATCGCTTCTATAAACGCGTGCATGCCGCCAATGCCTTCGTTGAAGAGATTCTCGAATACACTCACCTGCACGGCGAACAAATTCAACGCATCAATGCCGAGGCCGATGCCCGCGTTGCCGACTCAAGCATAGGGCAGAAGAAGGGCGTGCAGTTCACCATGGTGCCACTCGATGAACCGCTGGACTTGCTCACCTATAGCTACATCCCTTACCAGAAGGCTGATGGCTCGACCGACTTCGTACGCAGCTCTGAACTGGTCACCATTGAGGGCGTTGCCAACTACAATGCATTCGAGGCAAGCAAGACAGCAACAGTACCAAGTGACTATATTTTTAGTGCCGCATTCTCCGGGCTAGCGGAAAAACTAGAAGCTCATGGCATCTGGGTAGAAGTACTGGAAGCAGATGCTCAGTTTACCGGCGAACAGTTTGTCATCAATGAAATCGGCAAACAAAGCTATGTGCAAAACGGCCACACCAATAGTCTGCTGCGTGGCGAATTCATTGAATCTATAAAGACATTTTCCCGTGGTGACTATGTGGTCTCAATGAATGACCGATTGGCGAACCTGATTTTCTATTTGCTGGAGCCGGAGTCTGATGACGGGCTGGCGTATTGGAATTTGTTTGACGACTATCTAGAGGGTCAGTTGCAGGAATCAGATACAGCAGATTATCCAGTCTTTAAAGCACTCTAAATCTTGTGAGGCGGCGCACGAAGTGGGCTCTCACTGCTGGACACGCCGTAAACCCCGGCCCAGCCACCAATAATAGATTGGTGTCGTTCGGCTGCGCAGGAAGCTATCGCTTCCTAACC
>DLPV01000068.1 GCA_002477465.1 Gammaproteobacteria bacterium UBA7449
GAGTTTCTCTGTGGCATTAAGTCAGCAAATCCATCGCAGCAACTTTTGATAGTTGCCCACTCCTATGGCGCCACACTGACGCCGCTGCTGGTAATGGATTATCCGCAGTGCATCTCAGCAGTATTGCTGCTGGCAGGCGCTGCCGATCCAGATCTGGCGGCGCCGCGCTGGTAAAACTGGATGACTGAGGTGCCGCCAGTATCCTGGCTGGCTTCCTTGAGCGGGTTTGGGCTCAAAATATCAAACGACTAGATGATGCTGGTACAACCCGGATTGGAATTAATGCGGGATCGCTGGTCGACAGTAGATCTGCCGGTGACGGTAATTCAGGGCGAAAGGGATATGCTGGTGAATCCGGATCATGCCGATTTCCTGGAAGCCAGTCTTGCTCATATACCGGCGGAGATAATCCGCTTTCCGGCAGAAGGGCATATGGTGGTTCACAGTGATAGATCTTTCGTGATCGCCCAGTTGCGGAAACTATTGCAGCAGCTTAAATAGTGCAGCCAGGCCAGGCCGCCATTAGCCACGCGTGAACTTACGTTTGATGTGAGTTCCCGCCACCAGCAACAGTGTCAGACCGACAACAAGCAAGGCCAACAGACCAGCGAGGCGTGGTCCACTGTCATCCTGTGCCAGGCCCATTGCAGTATTCGGCGCTGGGTTGGCAGCACCGAACAGAAATTCAGCCAAACCGGGTGGCATGGTGTACTGGACGTCGTCCCGGCTCGCAAACTCATTACCCACCGGCCCTGTGCCATAAACCACACGAAAGGGTTGCTGAGGATCGACGCTGGCATCCATGACCATGGCAACAGCAAGGCTCGCACTACCGCTTAGTGTGCCTGCACTACCGGTACCTGCAAACAGTATTGAGCCTTCGGTGCTAGGGTAAATCTCACCACCCTGTGCCAGCGCCAAGCGTCTTTGCTGCAAACGTGCAGTGCTGCCTCTCATGCCCAGCAGCAACAGGTTGCCTTCTGCGCCACGTTCACTCAGAACACGCTCTACATTCGAATAGTCCCTCGCCCCGATCAGCATTTCGCCGAGCCGACCATGGCCCATGTACATCACAGAAAAACTTAGCACGCTGTTATCATCAACTGCGGTGCTGAATTCCTTTATAAACCCCTCTGCCAGCAACGCTTCCCAATTTTTTTGCTCAATTTCCAACAGCGCGGAAATCTCGTAACTCGCATCGATGCCGAAATCAGATCGGGTCAGATAGATTTCAGCTACCCGGCGGGCAGCATTGCGCGCGCCCCTGGCTAGTGCCCAGCTGCTTATGGTGGCGCGGCTGATGGCATCAACATCTACACCAAGTCTGAATTCGTCACTGACGGACTTTCCGCTAAGCCCTGATGTGATACCCGAGTCGCCAATAAAATCGCCCCGGAATGATTTATAGGACTCATCATAGTGAAGAATCTTTACGCCGGTGAGCACGCCATCCAGATCCATGCCGATTAGCATGTGAATAGTACCGCTAAACCCCAGTTCTTCTGGCGGCACATCAGGGGTGGTGAACACATACCCTATAACTTCCTCTTGGGCAGCACTGCGATAGGCGCGAATAACAGGTGGATCACCAGCCTTATCAGAGAAGCTGGCTGCAGCGGGCATGATTTCCGACAACCAGCTTGAGTCCAGGTTTTGCCATTGGGTCTGGGCGAGCCCCAGTGAGCTGCCGGTAAACATCAGCAAGATAAGGAAGCAGTGCGGGATGAATCGCTCTGGGGAGGCAGTTGAAGGGATTTTGCGCTGCGGCATGAATAAACCAGAATAAGCAAACTGGGGATAGAAGCTAAATTCGCTAGGGCTATTCTAACACTGTTGTCGTGTTGTGATGCTTTTAGCCCAGCTTGAAGTCATGCTTAGAGGCACACGCATAAATCAAACATTGACCCCGTCAGCCTTGGCGCGCTGAACTGGCGTTGCATTGCAGTTTGCCGGTATTCACCTTAATCTCGACTCTCGCCAATGCAGAGAAAGTGTTACATGAGCCCAATCGCAACAGTAAAACAGCAGGTGGCGATGCGTCCGCTGTGGATGAATGCTATTTTCCTGTTTTGTATCTACATGACCTTTATTTATCTACCCTGGGATGTCTTGTTTAAGACGCTCAGCGAGGATCAGGAAGTCTGGTTCGGTGTGTTGTTTACGGGCTGGGCGGCCAAGGCGGGAGGTGTGCTGCACTGGATTGTTTATGCTGTCGCTGCCTACGGCTATTGGAAAATGAAGCGCTGGATGCATCCATGGGCCATAGTCTATTTACTGCAAATCGCATTAGGCATGTTTATCTGGAGCTTATTGGACGCGCGCAGTGGCGGTCTGATAGCGGGCATCGTTGTCGGTACATTTTTTGTCGGCCTGGCGCTATTATCCTGGCGCGCTCGCGCGCTGTTTAGCACCTGATACGGAGATTCGCTGTGTATTGCAAGGCAAAGCAAACTGTCGCGCTGGTCTTGACCGCTTGTCTGGCTGGCTGCGAGCCCGAGGAGTCAACGGAGGCGCCTGATGCACTGGTGCAAAACGTTGCGCAATTTCCAGCAGTGCTTGATGAAAGCTCTGCACTAGCCTTTCACGACAACGTGCTTTGGTCGCTTAATGATAGCGGCAATGATCCGGTATTGTTCGGTTTGTCGGAAAACGGTGAGCTGCTTGCCACGGTAACAATATTGAATAGCCGCAATACAGATTGGGAATCTCTTGCCCAGGATGAAAACTATTTATACGTTGCCGATACCGGTAACAATCTTAACAGCCGTGGCGAGCTTAGCATTTACCGCGTACCTATTCCGACTTTAGAACAAGACAGCGTCAATGCTGATGTCATCACCTTGCGTTATGCTGATTATGCGTCAGGTAATCGCGGTTCCCATAATTTTGATTCAGAGGCCTTGGCGGTGCGAGGTTCAGAGCTCTGGCTGTTTACGAAGAATCGCGGTGACGGAAACAGCAATCTGTATCGCTTACCTAAGTTGCCGGGAACTTACAGCGTAGCGCAAGCGCAAACGCTGCCTGTGAATGCCCTGGTGACAGCGGCGGACATCAATCCTGAGACCGGAGAATTGGTTCTGCTCTCCTATGGTGGTGCAGGTTTCGGTCGAGGTACGCGCCTGTGGTGGGCGCCGACTGCAGATGCTGGCGTAGATTGGGACAACAGCAACTCCCTTAGTATCGGACCAGCCGACCAATGGGAGGCAGTAGTCTGGCGTAATTCGCATGAGCTCTTTCTCAGCCATGAGAATTCGCGTCAGGGATTTGCAGGCTTGGCTAGCTTGCGCAAGCCGGATGAGGGTTAGAGCCCTGGCACGCCAGCGCTGCAAACCGAGTGCCTTCTAGAGCGCCGTTGTCTCCACGTGGTCTACTCGGTCCTGAGTTTGCCACGCTGCCACCAGACAGCCGGATACAATCAAGCCCGTTCCCAGCAGAGTGGTCAGGGTGACTTGTTCCGCAAACACCAGCCAACCCAACAGGGCCGCCCAAGCGAAAGCCGAGTATTCAACAGGTAGTAGGGTACTGGCGGGCGCTCTCGCGTAGGCCCAGGACATCATCAGCATGGAGGCCAGGCCCAGTGCGGCTGCAGCGAACAGGTTGGGTGCGATAGCTAGCGGCGGCACTTGCGCCAGGAATGGGGACAACAGGCCAAACAAGATGATGACCACGCAATTCTGAAAAAACCCAATCTCAAATGGGTTTGCCACCAGGGCCTGCTGGCGCTGCAGAATTAGGTTATAGGCATACAGCACTGCGGAGCAGAGTATCGCAGCAATACCTTTGCCCATATCCAGGTCATAGTCACCGCTTAAGCGCCCTGCAATCACCACAACCGCTCCGATCAAGCCAATGGCTGAAGCCAGGATTGCACGCTTGCTGATGTGCTCCTGCAGGATCAAGGCTGACAGGTAAAGTGCGATTAATGGCGCGATGAAGGATAAACCAATGGCTTCCGCCACCGGCAGATACTTAAGCCCCCAGAAGAAGAGAAAGGCCATAATGGAAACGATGAGCCCTCGCAAAGCATGGAGTTTCACTACTGTCAGACTTGGCCAAGATGTGCTCCGCCACCAGTAGAGGATCCCGGCTAGCACTATGGTGAATGTACTGCGCCAGAATATGGCGTTATAGGCGCCCAGTTCCAGGGCCAAGCCCTTCATCACCACATCCATACCGGCAAAGGTTGCAATGCCCAGGCTGGCGACAGCGAAGGCCTGGTGCAAGGAGTGATGGGAATGAGGGTGACGCACCTGCCGAGCCTGCTGAAATTTGACAACGGCGAAGCATACAACAAAAAGGGGTAATGGCTCGAACCCTAGTTCGTCCGCGGGGTTTTATGTGCTGGTCTCTTTAGATGGAGAGTGCGGAGCTAAAGGTGAGAAGAGCTGGGCGAAACGGGGTAGCGCGGGTTAGGCGTTACCTTGTGTCGTGATCATTGTGCGAACAGCTATCACTGTAATTGGTTTTAGCTTTATCGTGACATGCTCCAGGGCACCGTGCTGCCCCATGCTGAGGCAGTACCGCTTACCTGGTTACCTTCGACAGTTGCAGCCATCACGTAGGTCATGGCTGCGCCATCCCGGTTAATGTTGAACTTGATTTGGTTGCCTTCGATGGTGCCTTCTTCAATTGCCCACTTTCGGCCATTGCCGAGGTCGAACTCTCCAGTCAGAGTCCCATCCTGTGTCAGCATAGTGACAACAGCGTCTACGGTGCCCATCTGGCTACTCATGTGAAAATCCCACTGGCCGTCGACGGGTGATTCCGCAAGGCTGGTTGCGGCAGTGGTGAACAGAGCTATGGTTATCAATAGTTGCTTACGCATGGTTTTTCCCTCGATGCTGTTTCGTGCTCAATCTATCGCGGTATACAATCAGTTGGATACGTGTTTACGCTTACGCTGCCCGGTTCTGGGCGGTTCACTCCTCCAATACTTCACTTCTCCACAACTTCATTCGCGCATCCCAGCCTACTGGTGGCAAACTCCCGTGCAGCGCCTGGATTCCATTTGAGTGGGAATATGCTAAGGTTTTCCGTCGGTGACCGATGCTGGTCTGGTATGGGTGCCGATGACTCGAGCGAGGAAAACAATGAAAACAATCGCGCTTGCCTTTCCTGCCTTGCTTTTCACCGCCCTGGGACAGGGGCAGACCGCTATAAGCGGGGTTTGGATGCTGAGTGGGCCGGGCACCGAAAGTGAAATCCGCCTCACTGTGGCGGGGGATCAGATCCGCAGTGATTATGATTTGCTGGTGGACGACCCGAGCCTCTATTGCACGCCGGCCAGTGTGTCGCGGATATGGGCTAACCCCAATTCCCGCATTAAGATTCAAGAGCAGCAAGACAGCATCGCTATCAGCTATGAACTGTTTGATCTACGCCGTTACATTCCAATTGGGAATGCTTCCTTGCTGACAAGCCAGCCCAGTACCAGCAATCTTGCCGGCACCTACTTTCAGGAAATGGGATCTTCCTTCGCAAGGTACGAAGGCGGCAAACTGATCATCGAATCTCGCAATCATGCGCCAGGGTATATACGCACTTCCCGCGGCATTCCGCAGGGGGCTGACACCGTTGCGATCGAAGAGCTGCTAGTAGAGGATGACAGACTGCACATCACCCATACCTACAGCGATGATGAGTTATATGAACAGCCCTTGGTGCTGGAGTATTTTTTCAGAAGGCTGGACGCTGAGGATGTAGATATCTACGAATGCACCGACGCCAACTACGATTGGTTTCTGGAACTTAATGACAATAATAGTGAGAGCAAGTAAATGAAAAGCTCACAAATCAGTGCGTCTCGAATTGTCTCTGTGCTTTGTGTTTTACTGATGCCCGCAGTGCTCAGCGCACATCACTCTACCAATGCTAACTTTACCCAGGAAATCATCTCTGTAGAGGGGGTTATCGAACGGGTGCGGTTCGTGAATCCCCACGCTTCGGTATTGATTAAGAATACCGACACTGAAGGCAATGAAACGTTCTGGTTAATTGAGTCGGGCGCCAGAACTACTTTGGAGAGGCAGGGTGTCACGCTGGAGCACCTCGAAATCGGATCGAAGATTACCGCGACTGGCCGTAAGGGGCGTCGCGAGAACACCATGTATTTACAGAAGATCATTTATGAAGATGGCTTAGAGTTTATACCTCAGCCTGAGCTCAACTAGTCTCGGCTCTAGATCATCCCTTGGCGCTTGTCAGCAGCGGAAGAGTTTGGGCTCAAACGCCACGCGGGCGAGGGCCACATTCTCGGCGATAATTAGAAGCAGGAAAAAATTGTCTCAGCAGCCATAGCAACTCGGGAGCTTCAATTGAAAAGTAACAGGCTATCTCTTTTAGCCGTCGTACTCTTTTATGGCGGACTTGTCTCATTCAACATCAGTGCCGCTGGGTTGATGTCAGACGTGCCTGCGGGCGCTCAGGCATTGTCACTAGAGGGAGAGGCACTCTATGCCGCCGATCCAGGTGCCGGCACCGTGGCTAATCTTGATGCTGCCAGAGAGGTCTATGAAGCGGATCCTAATGACGCAGACAATATAATCTGGTTTGGCAGACGTAGTGCCTATGCTGGCGATTATCGGCGAGCCATCGAAATCTTCTCAGGGGGTGCGGAAAAGTTTCCCGAAGATCCGCGCTTTTATCGCCATCGCGGCCATCGATACATTTCTATCCGGGAATTCGAACCTGCCATTGCGGATTTTGAACGGGCGGTAGAGCTGATGCAGGGGTTAGCAGTGACAGTTGAACCAGATGGTTTGCCAAATGCCCAGAACATTCCCCTGACGACGACCCAGGGGAACGTCTGGTACCATCTTGGTCTCGCTTACTACTTGCAGCAGGATTGGCCGCGGGCCTTATCTGCTTTTCGCAATGGCTACAATATGGGCGGCTATGATGACAACCTGGTTTCCACCGGTCATTGGATCTACATGATCCTGCGCCGCATGGGCAGCGACGCTGAGGCAGCGGTGGCGCTCAACGAGATTTCGGCTGACATGAATATCATTGAAAACATGAGCTACCATCAGCTCTGCCTGCTCTACAAAGGGGAGTTGGAAATCGAAGACATGATGGCGGCTAATGGTGATGATCCCAGCAACGCCGCTTTGGCCTACGGCATTGCCAATTATTTTTACTACAACGGCGACAAGCAACGCTCGGATGAACTGCTTGAACGTATTGTCTCTGGTTCGAGCTGGAGTGCTTTCGGGTTTATCGCCGCAGAATCAGACCTGGCAAATCCGCAGCGCTAGTGCATCCGAAAATTAGGAAAGAAGCTGAGGTAGAAATTTTTAGTGGAGCTTGAAAAGTAACCTTGAGCGGGAATCGAAACGAGATTCAGAAGTACTAAAAGCGTGCGGAGACTCCCAGAATAAGCACGCCTCCTACTAATAGAGGTGCCACATATCTCACAATAAAGCGCCAGGCGTTAAACAGGGTGTCATTCAGGCCGGAAAGCTCTGCTCGCATTGTCTCTCGCGGTGCAACCCAGCCCGCAAAAACGGCTATTAAAATACCACCGATTGGCATCATGACCTGTCCTGAGAAGAAATCGATTTCTTCGTTCAGGTGGGGGAAGAACACGCTTATGGCGCCTACTATCCAGGCAATCGTACCCAGTGCCAGCACAGCAGTTTGACGCGGGAGCTTGAGTTGCTCTTCCACGACTACCGCCGCGAGCATCAGCATCGCGATAGAGGAAGTGAGTGCACCCAGTGCCGCAAGACTGAAAAACAGTCCGCCCACCAATGACCCTGCCGGCATCTGCAGAAAGGACAGCGGCATGGTGCTAAAGATCAGGCCCATGCCCATGGCCGGGTCGAGGCTAAACTGAAACACAATGGGAAAAATCATCAGTCCGGCGACCATAGCCACGATGGTGTCCGAGGTAGCGATCACCAGTCCGTCGTTAGCAATATTGGCTTTCTTGTCCATGAAGGCGCCAAAAGTGAGCATAGCTGCACCACCCACGACGACTGAGAAAAACGCCTGACCAAAGGCCGCAAGCATGACTTGCGGGGTGAGTTCACCAAATCTTGGACTAAGCAGATACACGATGGCTGCCCCGGCACTGCCGACAGTGAGTGAGTAGGTGGCTAGCAAGGCGAGCATCACGAAAAATGCCGGCATGGCGATGCGAGAGAACCACTCGATACCTTTATGCAGCCCTCGTAGAACGATAGCGACGGTAATGGCCATGAACAGGGACTGCCAGAAAAACTGTCGCAGCGGCGTCCCATAGATAGCTGGCATGGCGCCTTCTATGTATCCACCGCTGAAGCCAGCGACCGCAAACGCCAGCACTCGCCCAGAAATGACACCATAAATACACAGCACCATGTAAGTCGCAAATGCACCAATGCCGCCCACTAGCCCCCACCAGGGTGAGCGGCCAGCACCGCGTGCCATCTCCTTGGTTGATCCCACGGCCGACAGCCCCATATGCCTGCCTACTGCGAGTTCGCCGATTAGAACTGGATACACAATGCCAACGATACAAAGCAGGTAGACCAGCACAAAAGCGGAGCCGCCATTCTCGCCGGCCTGAAAAGGGAAGCGCCAGAGATTGCCGAGTCCAACAGCAGCGCCGATGCCCACCATAAGAAAGGAAAAGCGGTTGCTCCAGCGAGTGGTCGTGGCCATGAAGGGACTCAGTATTATTTTTGTTATTTAGTGGACCGAAGGTAAACGAAAGTCAGCAGACGCGCAAACCATGAGTTCGATGCTCCCACGAATTCCATAAAGCTAGGCGCGAATAAGCTGTGCCCTGAGAGCCTGGGCCCAAGGAATTAGAACGCTGCGGTATCCTTACCCTTGGTAATCCAACCCCCGCGGACTCAAACCCAAATGGCTTTAAATGTAAGGTCTCAAACTGGCAGTGCACTGGTCTCCAGATCAGGTCCCAAGGCGTGTTATCCTTCCTGAGCTGATCAAACTATTGTCGGAAAATATACTGTGAAATTGAAATTTGCTTTTTGTCTGCAGGTGCTGTCGCTGATCGCGCTGTCCACATCTCAGCAGTCTTTAGCGCAAGAGCAACTGACACTGTTCCTGGTTCGGCATGCAGAGAAAGTCGATCAGTCTCAGGAATCGGCTCTGACGGAGTTGGGTGAGCTTAGGGCGCGGGCGATTGCGGAAATTCTGGAGTCAGAGCCTGTTAATCATATCTACTCCACGCCTTTTAATCGCACCATGCTCACGGCGAAGCCTGCGGCTGATTTTCACCAGCTCACGGTCACCGAGTACGATGGGAATACACTGCAGGAGTTCGCCGAACAACTGCGACAGCTTGAAGGAGTGGCGCTGATTGTAGGCCACTCTAATACAACGCCTATCCTGGTCAATCATTTGGTCGGAACAGATTTTCTATCCCTGGATGAAAGCATCTACGACCGTGTCTATGTGGTAACGATTGACAGTGAGGGTATCGCGCGGCTGGAAATGCGCTTTACAGTCCCGCGTACGCGTTGATTACCAAGGGCAACCCCTGAGCCTGCTTAGTGAGAGTTTGTTGGCCTAGAAAGGCAAAATACGATAAACCAAAGCCGCAATAATGCTACCGAGGATTGGGCCTGCCACCGGGATCCAGGCATAACCCCAGTCGTTTGAGCCCTTGCCCTTGATTGGAACAACCGCGTGGGCCAATCGCGGCCCAAGGTCCCTGGCTGGGTTGATCGCATAGCCAGTAGTGCCTCCCATGCCCATACCGATGCCAAAAACCAGCAGCCCCACGGGCAGAGCATCCAGCGCTCCCAGCCCCACATCGGGCGCCGCGATATAGAGCACGCCTAAAACCAGCACGAAGGTAGCAATAGTCTCGCAAAAGAGGTTGATCGGTGTATTCGGAATCGCAGGGGCAGTGCTGAATACGCCGAGCTTTGTGGCTGGGTCTTCGGTTTCATCGAAGTGATCACGAAATTGTAGCCAGACGCATAGAGCGCCGAGGAAAGCGCCGATCATCTGCGCGGCGATGTAACCTGGCACCAGCGCCCACTCGAAATTACCGGCTGAGGCGAGTCCAATGGTGACGGCGGGATTGATATGTGCTCCGCTGATATTGGCGGTCATGAATACCGCGATAAAAACGGCGATGCCCCAACCCCAGGTAGTGACGATCCAACCGCTATCGTTGCCATTGGTTTTCGCGAGGGACACGTTTGCGTTCACGCTATGGCCAACCAGTATCAAAATAAAGGTGCCAAGTGCTTCGCCAATATACGCTTCCATAGTATGTGCCTATTATCGTTGCTGGTTTGGTATTGTTGTTTTAGCACGCATGCCGACAGTCTCGACTGCACGTGAGGCCAGCCATCGCACAAGGATTATCTGTGTGACAGCGCCGAGCGTACTATAGGAAAAAAACACCTGTGCCGCCACCGTGATATTTGGTAGCAGCCTGGAGGAGAGAGTTGATTGATCAGGGTGGGTCAGGTGTTAGGAATGATATTGAAGCTGGTGTCGGGGTTTAAGGCTGAACTGTTGCACGCCAAGGGCCTGCTTGCGGGCCAGGAACTCATCAACGTTAACCGTCATTACGAGTAAATCGTGATATTCGCCAGCGCTATCCTTCATATGGTCTTTCAGTAACGCTTCGTTTCGAAAACCCAATTCCTCAAACAGGGCGCGGGCGGAACAGGCAAGGAATCCCCCAAAGTTTAACCAACCGGCA
>DLPV01000032.1:0-21300 GCA_002477465.1 Gammaproteobacteria bacterium UBA7449
GAGTTCTAGGGATAGATCCTGAATTTCAGGCCAAGTCGCAGGCATCTGCTTGGACAGAAACTGCGATGCTAATGAGTTGCCAGACGCACGAGTTGAATGATTAGTTTGTCTGCGTCCAGACAACATAAGAGATTGACGGCGCCAAGTGTAAATGACAACATGCTGACATTAATCCTATGGCGCTATCGGCGCCTGCTAACATGCCTCTGTGTGGCGGAGATCAAATCCCAGTGAGGCTGGAAAAACGGGAGGTACCTGTGCATTCGCCCAAACGGGTCCTGTTTCTGGACCTGGTATTATCGCTATTTCGGCTGAACGGTTTGCTGATAGCCGAAGGCGACGCCATGACGAAGCAGCTAGGCCTGACCCATGCCCGCTGGAAAGTCATAGGCGCCATTGCCCTGTCCAGCGCCGGCCTCACCGTGCCTGGTATTGCCCGAGTCCTTGGGCAATCCCGTCAGGCGGTGCAGCGCATTACGGATGTCATGGTAGAAGATGGCCTGCTACTCTACACTGAGAATCCGAAGCATAAGCGGTCTGCGCTGGTTACCCTGAGTGAAGATGGCAAAGAAACTTATAATATGCTCCGGGAAGTTCAGGACCCCTGGGCAATCGAAAACACTGAAGACATACCGACTGAAGAGTTGGAAACCACATTGCGTCTAGTTCGGCGTTTGATCAAAAAATTCAATTAGACTGTCGTCTGCTAATCCATCCACTAACCGAAGCCTGAGCTATGGCTGAATATTCCTCCCGACTGCCCCGCGACCTGTATCAGGCGGCTGCAGTGCAACAGCTCGATCGACTCGCAATCGACACGTTTGGCATTGAGGGCTTTAGCCTGATGCAGCGGGCCGGTCGGGCTTGCTTTGCTGCGCTTTTGGAGCATTGGCCGGAAACCAGACGATTGCGGGTGTTCGCCGGCGCCGGCAACAACGCGGGAGATGGCTATGTGATCGCCGCGCTCGCAGCTGAGCAAGGTCTACAGAGCGAAATCGTGTACCTCTCATCTCCCGATCGATTAAGAGGAGATGCCGCCAAGGCCTGCGCTATGGCTCGGAAAGAAGATGTGCAGCTGGTCGCGTTCAATGATTATTACCAGCAGCCGGAAGGCGACAGCCCTACGGTATTGGTTGATGCGCTGCTGGGAACAGGGCTTGATCGAGAAGTGACTGGTGATTATGCCGCCGCAATTTCCCTTATAAACGCCAGCCACAAACCGGTACTGGCGGTAGATATTCCTTCAGGGCTGCATGCCAACACCGGTGAGCCGCTGGGCTGCGCGGTTGACGCAGGCATTACCGTGACCTTTATTGGCATGAAGCAAGGTCTGCTGACAGGCTCTGCGCCTGACTATATCGGCAAACTTTTCTTCAGTGATCTGGGGGTGCCGTCCGAGGTTTATCTCCACGCAGATGCAGCCAAACCTGGTGTAAAACGCATTGATATCAATTCAGTTCGGGACTCTATCAAGCCCCGTGCACCTGCGTCCCACAAGGGTACTTTTGGCCATGTGGTGGTGGTCGGTGGTGACCGTGGCTATGGCGGCGCGGTTTTGATGGCCGCGGAAGCAGCGCAGCGCAGTGGTGCTGGCCTGGTTTCGGTGATTACGCGATCTGAACACCGGGCCGGTATGCTTGCGCGCAGGCCAGAGCTCATGGTGGCAGGTACCGAGGATGAAGGCTTCGACGCGGCAGAACTCCTGGCCAAAGCCACGGTGATTGTCGTGGGCCCAGGTCTGGGTCGTGGTCGCTGGGGCGAGGACCTTTTGGCGCGCAGTCTGGCGACACAGATGGCTCAGCAAACCCCCCTGGTCATTGATGCTGATGGGCTTAACCTGTTGGCTGACAGGGACAATGGCCAGACTGGGCTTAAAAGGGAGACCTGGATACTAACCCCACATCCGGGTGAGGCGGCAAGACTGATTGATACCAGCCTGGATATGGTAAAAGCAGATCGATTTGCAGCGATAGCAGCAATGCAGCAGAAGTGGGGTGGTACTTGCCTACTTAAAGGCAGTGGCTCATTAATTCGCAGTTCATTCGCCACGGACACGACTTTCTTGTGTGATGAAGGTAATGCTGGCATGGCCAGTGGTGGCATGGGTGATGTGCTTGCCGGCGTCACCGCAGCTTTGGTCGCCCAGGGATTGCCGAATGACCAGGCTCTGCAATGTGCAGTCTGTGTCCATGGTGAAGCGGCGGATCTTGCCGCTGCCGAGAGTGGGCAACGTGGCATGCTGGCCACTGATCTGCTGCCGCTGATCCGTCAACTCTTGAACCCTGATCTCTAGCCTACTGCTCATATGTCGACTTCGAAACAGTTCACTCTCAAAGATGAAGAGGCCACCTTGGATTTTGGCGCTGCGCTCGCGCGGGCGACTTTCCTGAATCCCGATGATGCCCAGACGAAGTCGGGTGAGCCCGGTTGCAGGTCAATGGGCGCAGTGATCTATCTACTGGGAGATCTGGGCGCGGGCAAGACCACGCTCACCCGGGGGTTCCTTCGAGGATTCGGATTTCATGGGGCAGTCAAGAGCCCTACCTATACCCTGGTGGAGCCCTATGAGTTCTCGCTCTGCAAGATCTATCACTTCGACTTGTATCGTCTGACTGATCCCGCAGAAGTGCAATATTTGGGCATTGATGACTATTTTCAGCAACAGAATATTTGTCTTCTGGAGTGGGCAGAACGAGGCAGGGATCTGATTCCGGCTCCGGATCTGAGTATTAGCCTGCGCGGCACTGGAACGGGGCGTGAAATCAGCTGTCAAACCCACACGGCGAAAGGCGAGCGTATTGCCGCAAGATTGTGACAATCCCGCCGAAACTATTAGACAACGAGGACTCCGGTCCGAGCCCCAGCTAAAATAAGCATTGCGGGCCCGTTTATGAAATGAATTGAATGTGAAATGCATTTGATGTGAGAAGTAAGCTACAGATGTCCCTGAGTTCAGCCACAAGATTGACCATTTTCCTGCTCCTGTTGAGCCAGGTTAGCCGCCTGCATGCCGCGGAAGTGCAGGATGTGCGGATGTGGCGCGCACCAGACCACACGCGACTCGTGTTTGACCTCAGTGCAGCCGTGGATTACACGCTATTCTCGCTGGATAATCCGGACCGGCTGGTCATCGATATTGATTCTTCTGCCACCAGCCAACGTTTCAATGGGCTCGATTTTACCAGCAGCCCGATCCGGGCAATTCGTTCTGGGGAGCGGGACGATGACACGCTTCGCATCGTGCTGGATCTCGAGACCGCGGTGGACCCTTCCAGTTTTACGCTTGCGCCCAATAGCGAGTTTGGTAACCGATTGGTTGTTGACTTGTATGATAAGGAACCGCGCCCCAACGCAGCAGTCACCGCTGGCACTGGCGATCGGCCTGCACCGCAACCAGACGGCCGACGCGAAATTGTGGTTGCCATTTCAGCCGGACACGGTGGCGAAGATCCCGGGTCGATCGGCTACGACGGCCGCCTGAAAGAAAAGAACATCACCCTGGCCATCTCACAGGCCTTGTTTAATCGATTGCAAAGTATGCCGGGCTACAAACCGGTCATGATCAGGGAAGGGGATTATTACGTCGAACTCAAGCGGCGCCCGGAAATCGCGCGCCGGTCGCGCGCCGATCTCTTTGTGGCAATCCATGCAGATTGGTATCGCAATAGCAGGGCAAGGGGCGTAACTGTTTATGCCTTGTCTGGCGACCGAGCTGACCGGGAAAACTCGGCGCGGGTCTCGCAAAAGGAGAACAGTTCGGACTTGCTGGGTGGAGTCGGGGGCGATCTTGCCATCGGCAACTTTGATGACGATGTTGCGCTCACCCTGGTATCGCTGCAGATGGCCTGGAGCATGGAGCAAAGTCTGATCGCAGGTACCCGGATTCTGGAGAGTCTCGATGGCATCACCCGCATTCGAAAGGACAAGGTGCAGCAAGCCTCTCTGCAGGTGCTGAACTCACCAGACATTCCGTCGATTCTGATCGAGACTGGCTACCTGACGAATCCCGAGGAGGCGCAGCGCCTTAACACCCGTGGATTCCAGCAGCGCATGGCGGCTGCAATCGCCCAGGGCGTGATGAACTATTTCTACGAGACGCCGCCCGAAGGCACACTCGTCGCCTGGCAGAAAGCCAACGGCATTACGCCGGGTTCCTATACCGTCAAGCGCGGCGACAATCTGTCTGAGATTGCGGAACGCTTTGGTCTGAGCCTGGCGCAACTCAAAGCCAGCAACAGCTTGCAGAGCAATACCATTCAAGTGGGACAGGTGTTGAGTTTGCCTGGTGCTGCTCCCATCCCGGCATCAGAGCATACAATCAGCAGAGGCGAGACCCTGTCCGAGATCGCACAGCTGTACCGAATTAGCGTTGCCGAACTGCGTGCCGCCAACCAGCTGAGCAACGACCGCATCATGGTTGGTCAGGTCCTGAAAATACCCTCGCTCTGAAGCCAATCCAGCCAGCAATTTGCCCGTGGGATAGTGCTACAATGGCTGCCCTATCCAGGGCACTCTTTATGCATCGAATTAATCTACTCAGTCAGCGCCTAGCTAATCAGATTGCTGCCGGTGAAGTCGTTGAACGTCCCGCATCAGTGGTGAAAGAGCTGTTGGAAAACAGTCTCGATTCCGGTGCGACTCGCCTCGATATTGATGTCGAGCAGGGTGGGGTCAAGCTGATTCGCGTGCGAGACAACGGCACGGGTATTCAGAAGGATGATCTGGCCCTGGCCTTGAGCCGACACGCCACCAGCAAGATCAAGGAACTGGCGGACCTTGAAAGCATTGGCAGTCTTGGTTTTCGTGGTGAGGCCCTGGCCAGTATCAGTTCAGTTTCCCGCCTGAGCCTGCAGTCCTTGGCCGCCGCTGCAAGCGATGGGCTGGCATGGCAGGTTCAGGTTGAGGGGCAGGACATGGAGGCGGCAGTGACGCCGGTCTCCCATCCTGAGGGAACCACGGTGGAGGTCAGAGACCTGTTCTTCAACACACCGGCGCGCAGGAAGTTTTTACGCACTGAAAAAACTGAATTCGGCCGCATTGAAGAAACAGTAAAGCGGCTGGCCTTGAGCCGTTTCGACGTACAGTTCACCCTCAATCACAACCAGCGCAGCGCACATCAGCTTCAAGCTGCGCGCAGTGATTTTGAGAAGCAGCGTCGCGTGGGGCTGGTCTGCGGACCGGCCTTTGTAGAGAATTCTGTGTTCGTGGACATGGAGAGAGCCGGTTTGCGGCTTTGGGGATGGGTCAGCTTGCCTACCTTTTCCCGCAGTCAGGCTGATCTGCAGTACTTCTACGTGAATGGCCGAATTATTCGGGACAAGCTGGTGGCACACGCTATCAAGCAGGCCTATCGCGATGTTCTGTTTCACGGGCGACACCCTGCTTATGTGTTATACCTGGAACTTGCGCCAGCCGCGGTTGATGTCAATGTGCATCCGACCAAACACGAGGTCAGGTTTAGGGATAGTCGGTTGGTGCATGATTTTCTATTCAGTGCCCTGCATAAAGCGCTGGCCGAAGTGCGGCCAGAGGACCACATCGCAGCTAGTGCTGATGCCGCTGAGGCACCAGCCAATCAGCCCCATTCAGGTGCTAGCGATGACTTTTATCAGATGGAGTCACAGAAGCCTCTTACCCTCAGCGAGTCAAGCAGTGTGCATCAGCTGAGCGACTATTCTCGCAGCGCTGAGCGTGGACAGTATTACCAGCCGTCAGCGCAGCCGCGGCCACAGCTTGACTCGCTGGCCAAGCTCTATGAAGCAGATGAAGAAATTCCACCGTTGGGCTATGCCATTGCGCAGCTCCATGGCATCTATATTCTTGCGCAGAACAAAGATGGTCTGATAGTCGTTGATATGCATGCAGCACATGAACGCATTACCTACGAGCGCATGAAAGCCGCTTCATTGAACGAGAAGTTAAAAATGCAGCCGCTGCTGGTACCGGTCTCGATAGCTGTAAGCCAGACTGAAGCGGACTGTGCTGAAGAGCAGCGCGAAACCTTGCTGGGCCTTGGCATAGAGTTGGAGCGAGTCGCGCAGGAATCCATTGTGGTGCGGCAGGTACCAACCCTGCTGAAGGATTCTAATGTCGAGCAGCTGGTGCGCGATGTGCTCTCAGATGTTCTCGAGTATGGCAGCAGCGAGCGCATTCAGGCGCACCATGATGAGCTGCTTTCCACCATGGCGTGTCACGGTTCGGTCCGCGCTAATCGACATCTGACAATCCCCGAGATGAATTCTCTACTGCGGGATATGGAGGCCACGGAGCGCTCGGGTCAATGCAACCATGGGCGGCCAACCTGGGTTTATCAGAGCCTGGACGCGCTTGATAAGCTCTTTCTGCGCGGGCAGTAGCTGCGACTGCAACTGTAGTTATAACTGAGGGGATCAGTGAATAGCCCGGCTTCTAATTCCAAGGCGCAAAAACCTGCAGCAATATGCCTGCTGGGCCCCACCGCGGTCGGCAAAACCCAATTGGCGCTTGAACTGGCTGATAAATTACCAGTTAGCCTGATCAACGTGGATTCGGCACAGATCTACAGGGGCATGGACATCGGCACCGGCAAGCCTGACGCCGCGACCCTCGCGCAGTACCCTCATCAGCTGATGGATATCATGGATCCGTCCCAGGCCTACTCGGCCGCTGATTTTCGCGACGATGCCATCAGGGTCATGCAGGAAGCAGTGGATGCAGGTAAGACGCCGCTGCTGGTAGGCGGCACCATGCTCTATTTCAAGGTGCTTCGGGACGGACTGGCTGATATGCCTAATGCTGATCCTGAGATTCGTCGCGAAATCGAGGAGTTGGCCGCCAATCTGGGCTGGGAGGCCGTGCATGCTGAACTGGCAACTGTTGATCCCGAGTCAGCGGCGCGCATCCACCGTAATGATCCGCAGCGGTTGCAGCGGGCTCTGGAGGTCTATCGATTGACGGGCAAATCCCTGTCGGCACATCACGCGACTGAGTCGATGAAAACCGCCGCGGATTTACCCTGCTCGTTGCACTTCATGGCGATCCAAGCGGCAGAACGGGCCGTATTGCATGAAAGGATTGCGGCGCGATTCCAGGTCATGCTTGCCAGCGGGCTGATTGAAGAGGTGCAGGAGTTATACGACCGCGAGGATCTTCACCTAAAGCTTCCCTCAATAAAATCAGTAGGTTACAGGCAAGTCTGGCAATATTTGGAAGGTGATTTGGACTATGATGCAATGGTCGAAAGGAGTATCATTGCCACCAGACAGCTCGCGAAGCGGCAAACCACCTGGTTGCGCAGTTGGCCAAACTTGCAGCAATTGGACGAGCCTTCCGCCAAATCCATCGATAACGTCTTGAAATACCTGGAGTCAGTCTCAATGTAGGAGTATTGAGTCGGCACCATGCGAGTCCGGCAGTTCCACGCCGGGATTCTCGTTTTTTTAAAGCTAAGGAGAAAATCAATGTCCAAAGGGCATACCCTACAAGACCCCTTCTTAAATGTGTTGCGTAAAGAGCGCATTCCGGTGTCTATCTATCTGGTGAGCGGTATTAAACTGCAAGGCCAGATCGAATCTTTCGACCAGTTCGTCATCCTGCTGAAAAACGCAGTGAGCCAGATGGTGTACAAGCACGCCATTTCAACAGTCGTTCCCGCGCGCATGGTGAAGGTACCGATGCAGGGTCAGGCTGATGGCAGTGATGAAGGCACCGGCGAACCTGGGAATTCCTAATTGAGGTTTTGATTGTTTTTTGACAGGCCAGATTCTGGCGAAAACACGATTCTTGTTCATCTGACCATTGAGTCAGACACTGAACGAGATGACCCATCAGAGTTCGAAGAATTAGCCTTATCTGCAGGCGCGAAGCCAGTGGCATTGATCACTGGCACGCGTCGACAACCTTCCCCTAGTTATTTCGTTGGCAGTGGAAAGCTGGAAGAGATCGCAGCAGTTCTGCATGCCCACAAAGCTGAGTTAGTGCTATTTAATCACCCCCTGACTCCAAGTCAGGAACGCAATCTCGAGAAATACTTAGAGTGCCGCGTGCTGGATAGGACCGGGCTGATTCTGGATATTTTCGCGCAGCGGGCTCGCAGTCATGAGGGTAAGCTGCAGGTTGAACTCGCGCAGCTGCAACACCTGAGTTCACGCCTTAAACGGGGTTGGACGCACCTTGATCGGCAGAAAGGTGGTATCGGCATGCGCGGTGCGGGTGAGACACAGCTAGAACTGGATCAACGTATGATTCGGCAGCGAATCAAGGCAATCAACAAGAGCCTTGATAAGGTGCGAGGTCAACGGGATCAGGGAAGACGTTCGCGTAAGCGCGCCGAGATACCTACTGTGTCGCTGGTTGGATACACCAATGCTGGAAAATCCACCTTGTTCAATCGCTTGACCAATGCCGGGACCTATGCGGCAGATCAACTTTTTGCCACTCTGGACTCGACTTTGCGTCGAATTGATTTACCGAATTTTGGGCAGGCGATTGTTGCCGATACCGTTGGCTTTATCAGTCATCTGCCCCATGGCCTGGTGGAAGCGTTTCGCGCGACACTTGAAGAGACCTCATCGGCCAATCTGCTGTTGCACGTAATTGATGGGGCCAATGAGGCCCACGAAGAGTTCAAGGCAGAGGTAGAGTCTGTCCTCGCTGAAATAGGCGCGGACAAGGTGCTGCGGCTCGAAGTGATCAACAAGATTGACGCGATCCCCGGCATGGCGCCTCGGATTCAAAGAAACGATGCCGGCAAGCCGATTCGAGTCTGGATATCAGCACATTCTGGTGCAGGCATCGAGCTATTAAACAATGCGATCACTGAGTTACTTGCCGACGGCCTGGTAAATGAAAATGTTATTCTGCAACCGGGACAGGCGAAATTACGTAGTCAACTTTACGAAAATAACTTTGTTACTGCTGAGACTATGGACGAAGAAGGGCGCTATCTGATCGATTTGCGCCTGCCGAGGGCTGAGTTGGAACGATTGCTGGCTCAGGAAACTATTCAACTAGGGGAGCAGGTCCGGCCTGCGGAAGGCCCTAAATCCTGGCCTGAGAAGGCCACGGAAAGCAGTCTTCCCGCAGCCAACAGCGCTTAGTTAGGCGTCGTAAAAGACTGTGTTAATCCCTATTAAATGCTAAAATCGAATCTTGCGTTTTATAAAGCTGTGGAGAAACCAATGGCTTGGAATGAACCTGGTAATAACGGTAAAGACAACGACCCGTGGGGTAGTGGTGGCCGTCGCGGTGGTGACCAGGGGCCACCTGACATCGATGAAGTCATCAAAAACCTGAGCAAGAAAGTCAATGGCCTGTTCGGCAAGTCCGGTGGCGGTGGCGGTAGCAATGCCGGCGGCAGCGGTGGGCACAGTGCAGGTGGCATGTCGGCCGGCCTGCTGGTTGGCATGGCTGCAGTTGCAGCGGTAATCTGGGGCTTCATGGGCTTCTACGTAGTAGATGAGGCTGAACGCGGCGTCGTGCTGCGCTTCGGCAGGGTGCTCGATCCCACGGTAGTGCCAGGCTTGCACTGGAATCCGCCCTTGGTAGATGAAGTTCATCTGGTAAACGTCTCGGAGCTTAACGCCAAGACCTATGAAAACAGGGCAATGCTCACCACCGATGAGAACATCATAGATATTGCAGTGACTGTGCAATATCTCATCGAAGATCCAGTCGATTATGTGTTGGCTGTGCAGGACCCAGAGCGAAGCCTGGACAATGCTGCTGAGTCTGCTATTCGCCATGAAGTCGGCAGTAACTTCATGGATCAAATTCTCACCACTGGTCGTGAGCAAATGGCGGCAGCGGTAGGAGATCGGTTACAGGACTACATGGAAATCTACAATACCGGGATCCGGGTCGCGCGAGTGAACGTTGTGGATACCCAGCCACCCGATGCTGTCCGCCCGGCATTTGATGATGTGATCCGTGCAAGAGAGGATGAGCAGCGCGCTCAAAACCAGGCGCAGCAGTATGCAAACCAGCGTATCCCTGAGGCTCGCGGTGAAGCACAGCGTCAAATCGAGCAGGCTAATGCCTATAAACAGGAAGCCATCGCGAAGGCCGAAGGTGAAGCCTCTCGTTTCGACCAGCTATTGACCGAATATACAAAGGCGCCAGAGGTCACACGTCAGCGCCTTTACATTGAGTCTATGCAGGCTGTGATGACTGCAAGCAGTAAGATCATGATTGATGTCGAAGGTGGTAACAATATGCTGTATTTGCCGCTGGACAAAATCATGGAGCAGAACGCAGCTTCCGGTCGCTTGAGCTCTGGCTCGACTCAGGAGCTACGTGATTTGGCAAACCAGCTGGCGCCTTACTTGCCGGCACCGAACTCGGCCAACACGGTTGACCGTTCGAGGCTTGGCAGTGGCAGAGGAGGTAGACCATGAAGAGTTTTATCGCGGTAGGACTGGTTGTTCTGACTTTATTACTTCTCGGAAATTCACTGTTCGTGGTCAAGGAGACTGAACGTGCAGTGATGCTGCAGTTTGGTGAATTGGTGAATGCAGATATAGAGCCTGGGTTACATGTAAAGATTCCCTGGGTGAATACCGTTCGCAAGTTTGATGCAAGAATCCAGACCGAAGATTCTCCTTCAGAACGTTTCTTGACCCTGGAGCAGAAAGCACTGGAGGTCGATTCCTACGCCAAGTGGCGTATCGTGGATGTGGGCCAGTTTTACGTATCCACCCGCGGCAACACCAGCACCGCAGGTAGTCTGCTAGCCGAGCGAATCAATGATGGTCTCAGAGACCAGATAGGTGGGCGCACTCTGATTGAGGTGGTTTCGGGCGAGCGCGATGAGCTGATGACGGATTTGACGGAAGATCTGAATCGCACCACCGCGTCTGACATCGGTATTGAAGTCATTGACGTCAGGGTCAAGCGCATCGATCTACCAGACGATGTTCGTTCCTCGGTTTACGATCGAATGATTACGGAGCGGAACCGCGAGGCTCAGGAACTGCGTTCGCGCGGTGAGGAGCTTGCCATCGGAATCCGCGCAGATGCCGATCGCCAGGCGGTTATATTCGAAGCGGAAGCCTATCGCGATGCGGAACGGATTCGAGGTGAGGGTGATGCTGAAGCCACAGGCATCTATGCCGAGGTTTATAACAAAGATCCTGAATTCTATGCGTTTACACGCAGCTTGAATGCATACAGGGAAACATTCAGCTCAAAGGGCGATGTGCTATTGCTGGATCCTGACAGTGATTACTTCAAATATTTGAAGAATGGAGTGCTTCAGTAACAGTTAATAGAACTGAAGGGGCGCACTAGCCTCTTCGCTCTCACTCATTAGCCAAGTTACAATTCAATCGGACAACCTGAATCGCTGACGCGATTCAGGTTTATTTTTGGCTGCTAGTTTAGCCCTGGCGAAAGAGCCAAAATTACGTTACTGAGTTGAAGTAAAGCAACAAGGTCAACCGGTGGCATGACAAACTATGTGGCATGAAATAGCGATAGCATTCTGTCTGATGCTGGTAATAGAGGGGATACTGCCTTTTGTAGCGCCGCAGCGGTGGCGGCACATGTTGCAGGCAATAGATGAGATTGACGATACGACGCTGCGAATCATCGGTCTGGCCAGCATGCTGACAGGCACAGTCATTCTCCTGATAATAATCTAGTAAACAAACCAGCAAGAACCTTAACAAGTACGAATCTTGACTATGACTTCAGTAAAGCGATGGTTACTGCCTGACGGCGTAGAGGATATTTTGCCCGCGGAAGCCTACAGATTGGAGCTACTTCGGCGTGACCTGCTCGATCTGTACAAGTCCTGGGGCTACGAACTGGTCATCCCACCGTTGATCGAATTCCTTGATTCCCTGCTGGTAGGGACGTCTCAAGATTTGGATATCCACACATTTAAGATTACTGATCAGCTCAGCGGAAAGATGATGGGTATTCGCGCCGATATCACCCCACAGGCCGCGCGCATCGATGCGCACTCGCTAAACCGAGAGGGCGTAGTGAGGCTCTGTTATGCCGACAGCACTTTGCATACCAAGCCCCGGGGAATCATGACTTCCAGAGTGCCGATTCGAATCGGTGCAGAGCTGTATGGCCACTCTGGTGTTGCCGCGGATATTGAATTGATTTGTATGATGAATGAGTCTCTGCTGCGTGCGGGCATCAAAGATGTGCATATAGTGTTGGGCCATGTTGGTGTATTCCGCTCGCTGTTAGAGGGTGCCCAGCTTGATCCGTCAGTCGAGCGCCAGTTATTTGAAGCGGTGCAGCGCAAGGCCTACGACGAGATCGATCAGCTCTTGGTTTCAGCAGTGGCGGATGTAAATTTGCGTCAGCAATTGCAGGACCTGTCTCGCCTTAGCGGTGATGAGACCGTGCTGGAGCGTGCTCGACAGGTGTTTGCTGACGCACCATCTACTGTGGTTGACGAGTTAGATGAATTGATTGAAATTGCAGAAGGCGCCAAGCGGCGACTTGGCGCTATCAGTTTAGGTTTCGATCTTTGCGAGCTCCGTGGTTATGAATATCACACCGGTATTGTATTTGCCGCCTATACTCCGGCATATGGCAGGGCGGTCGCTAAAGGCGGCCGCTATGACGATAATGGCGAAGCCTTTGGTAAGGCCCGTCCGGCTTCTGGCTTTGACAGTGATCTGAAAATCCTGGCAAAACTGAGCCAGCGAGAGTTTACACTTGCCTCAGGAATTCTGGCGCCTGATGCCGACGATTCGGCACTTGTGACCGTTGTAGAAGAACTGCGTAAATCTGGTGAAATCGTCGTGACCTCACTAGGTGATGGCGAAGCAGATGAAGCAGAGATGCTGGCGCTGCGCTGCGATCGCAGACTGGTCAAGCAAGATGGCAGCTGGAAAGTGGTGTAAGCCCGCTATTGCAACAGGTCCAGTCGTAGTTATAACGACGGACTAACAAACTCTTTCTGAATTAGTTGGACAAAAGGAAGCCTGAAACATCATGGCAAAATCTATCGTAGTGCTCGGTACCCAGTGGGGTGATGAAGGCAAGGGCAAGATAGTCGACCTGCTCACTGATCAAGCTAACGTGGTGGCGCGCTTTCAAGGCGGACACAATGCTGGCCACACCCTTGTTATTGATGGTGAGAAGACGGTCCTTCATCTCCTGCCTTCCGGTGTATTGCGTGAAGGCGTTGAATGCCTGATCTGTAATGGCGTGGTGTTGAGTCTTGATGCTCTGCTTCAGGAAATCGGGGAACTGGAGGCGCGTTCGGTTCCAGTACGCGAGCGATTAAAGATTTCAGGAGCCTGCCCTCTGATTCTACCTTCGCACGTGAAGCTGGATCAGGCCAAGGAACTCCAGCGTGGCAATCAGAAAATTGGTACCACCGGTCGCGGTATTGGCCCGGCTTACGAAGACAAGGTTGCCCGCCGTGGTATCCGATTGGCGGAGACTCTCAACGAGGCCAAGTTTAAGGAGAAGGTTAGTAGCCTGGTTGAGTATCATAATTTCTGGCTGGAAAATTATTTTAAGACCGACCGGGTTGACCCGGAAGAGACTTTCGATACCTGCTTGAAGCAAGCTGAAGAAATCAAGCCAATGATCCGGGATACCGTTGATATTTTGCACCAGCACCGCAAAGCGGGAAATCATATTCTTTTTGAGGGTGCCCAGGGCTCATTGCTGGATATCGATCATGGCACTTATCCATACGTAACCTCCTCCAACACCACTGCAGGTGGAACCGCAACTGGCAGTGGGTTCGGGCCACTGTATCTCGATTACGTTCTGGGAATCACCAAGGCTTATACAACCCGGGTTGGATCAGGGCCTTTTCCGACAGAGCTGTTCGATGATGTAGGCAAGCACCTGGCTACTGTTGGGCACGAGAAAGGTGCGACCACTGGACGCGATAGACGCTGTGGCTGGTTTGATGCGGCGGCAGTAACACTGGCCATGCGAATCAACAGCGTCTCGGGTATTTGCCTGACCAAGCTGGACGTTCTTGATGGATTGGATATGGTAAAGGTCTGTACTGGTTATGAAGGGGTTGAGGCGATGTCCGGTAGCCTCATGGACTGCGATAACTTCGAGAGTCTTAAGCCCGTGTATGAAGAACTGCCCGGTTGGTCTGAATCAACGGCTGGCGCGAAGCGTCTGGAGGATCTCCCAGAAAACGCTCGAGCTTATATCCGTTTCATTGAAGAGGCAATTGAAGTTCCGGTAGATATAATCTCTACAGGGCCAGATCGTGAAGAGACCATCACGCTGCGTCATCCGTTTGATGTCTAGGCGCTTTTAGTCGATTTAAGCGCTTAGCCAAGCACTCAAGCTATTGGCCACAGGCAGGCGGCGCCGCGGGCGCCGCTGGCATCACCAAAACTGGGCGCCTCAATTCTTGTCAGCATTTTATCGGTGAATACATAGTCAGCCATGGCGCTTGGCACGCTGTCGTAGAGCCTCTTGATGTTGGAGAGCCCTCCGCCCAGCACAATGACTTCAGGATCGATCAAGTTTGTGACCGTTGCCAGGCACTGGGCAAGTTGCTGAATATAGATGTCGAGAGTAGCTATCGCTTCACCCTCACCAGCGTAGGCTGCTTTTGCAATGTCCTTGGCACTTGCCTGCTCTCCGGTCCGATCCAGGTGAGTTCGGCTCAGTCCACGACCTGAAAGCACAGTTTCAATACAGTTGCTGCGGCCACAATAGCAGCGACGGTCATTGTCGATAAGTTCACGAGCGGAACTTGGCAGTGAATTGTGTCCCCATTCTCCGGCAATGCTGTTGGGGCCTGTAAGTAGCGCCTTGTTGATTACAACACCACCACCCGTGCCAGTTCCTATGATGACGCCAAATACTGACTTCGCGCCGGCACCAGCACCGTAGTGGGCCTCGGAAAGTGCAAAACAATTAGCGTCGTTTTCGATACGGACCTCGTAGCCTAGTTTCGCTTCGACATCTTTCTTTAGAGCTCTACCATTCAGGCTGATGGAGTTGCAATTCTTCATGACTTCAGCGGGAAAGCTTAAGGCGCCAGGAGTCCCTATACCTACACTTAGAGTCTTATTCGCCTGCTGCTGCAGGGTGACGATAACTTCTAAAAGGGCTTCCAGTATAGATTCATAGTGTTGACCAGGAGTCTCAATACGAAGTTTCTGTTCCAGTTTTCCGTGTGGGCTCAGGATAATTCCTTCTATCTTGGTGCCGCCCAGGTCTACTCCGATTCTCATATCTTGGCTGCTTGTCCTTGGATTTTCCGGTTTCACTCGTCCGATGGGAGAGTGTGTCAGTGTCACTTGTCAGCATAGTTACAGCAGCCTTGCATAGTACTACAAACTCTCTAAAATCGACCGTCCGCTTTAACTAGTGCGCTGAAATCCTCGCGCTCGATAATAATATAAAACCAGTGACACGCGCTCGTTCTCAACAAGTCTCGCTCTCGGAGACGCCTTATTACCACTGCATTTCCCGCTGTGTTCGGCGCGCCTATCTATGTGGTGATGATCCAGTGAGTGGTCGAAATTTTGACCACCGAAAACAATGGCTGGTGATTCGTATCAAGGAATTGGCCGCCGGGTTTGCAATTGACGTCTGCGCGTATGCGGTGATGAGCAATCACTATCATCTCGTCTTACACGTCGATCTGGCCGATGCCAAAAGCTGGTCGGATGAAGAGGTGATCAAGCGCTGGACTGCGCTGTTTCCCAGCAATGGCAAGCTGATTGAAACGCTTTACCTTAATAGAAAGTCCAAGACTGCCCAAAAGCAGTTGCATAAGAAAATTGAGGAACGGCGCAGCCGCCTCAGCGACATCAGTTGGTTCATGCGTTGCCTGAATGAATCTTTCGCCCGCCGGGCGAATCGAGAGGACGAATGCAGCGGGCGATTCTGGGAAGGGCGGTTCAAGAGCCAGGCTCTGCTGGATGAGAAAGCCCTGGTAACCTGCATGGCATACGTCGACCTTAATCCGGTACGTGCTGGTATTACCGATGCCCTGGACAGCAGTGATTTCACCTCTATCCAGGAAAGATTGATTGTTCACGCCAAACAAGTAAAGAATCGCAGCTATCGCCAGCACCGACTGCTGACCAGGCGAGCGGCTAAGCATTTGTTAGGACGTCAGTCTGCTAGCCGACAATCCCGTCTTAAATCCTTGTCTGAGTTGCCTGGTGTGTCCGAGACAAGCCCGTCATTACCAATCTCTCAGCAGAGTTATTTCGATCTACTGGATACAACGGTCAAGGCACTGAGTTTGCTGAAGGATGAAAAAGAGAAAGCACTGGCTGTCATGGAAGATAAACAGTCGGTCTTGGGAGACCTCAATATAGGGACTCGATCCTGGCTCAAAGGGGTGACGAAGTTCCATCGCTACTACGCCCATGCGGCAGGGACCGAATCATCAATAATTAACTTCCACAAGCATCGCATCAAGACTGGCGAAAAATTCAAACACCCGGACAAATGGATCCGCGGCGCCAAACCAGCCAAACAATTGTTCGGCACGTAAACCCTAACACAAACTATTTTAGTAGCTGCCAACTGACGTCCTGTCATGGGTATGTTCGTACCCGACTGTCCCGAATCAACTCGCGCCTACGGTTTTTCGCCACCCAATTGATAGCGATTCGGTTTGTTCATGAGAAACGACTGCCGCGTGGTCAATTATTGATCTGCCAAACCTGAATGAATCCAAAATAAATTCAAAGGACACCCATTTGAAATTAAAATGGGTGTCCTATATTTAAAAATTCAAGTAGGGGGATAAATTGCGGTAATTCAATCGCTTATTGGTTGGCGGGCTTGGGTTTGACAGGTGTGTCAGCGCATTTTTTGTGCTTCGACTACTACATATAGTTTGACTTTAACTGCACTAGCCTATATGTTGCGTTGCGTATCGGAGTGGCAAGTTTTTAGTTGTCTTGTCGGAATTTACCGGGCCGATTCACGCACTGCTTGAACTGATTGAGTTTCATGCACAGTGACGAATAAGAATAAACACAGTTTCCAATTTGATGTTTGGAATACACATGGCCAGGAGCTGGAGTCTGGATAGCATGTCAAAACCTGCTGAAGTTATTATCGAAACATCCGCAACTGATTCACTGCCTGACGAAGGTGTTGATGGCGATAAGCTTTTTATGCGCCAACTCAAAGAAGAAGAAATTCGCGCCAAGTTGGATGCTTTCGCCAAAGAGCTAGCCCAAGTAAAGTCAGATCGAGACGAGCACTAAGCGCTCGAACGGTTTGCAAATTGACGACTCGTGTACGCAGCTCGCGAGCGTCGCCGCCTCCCCGTCACATATTCTATTCTTCACGAGTTGCATCGTTCTTTCTGCACCATCAAGATATCTGTAGACTACCGACCTTCATTACTTGGCTTCGCTGGAGAAAAATTCCCATGAGAAAGTTGCGCGCAGCACTCGCTCTTGCCCTGGTCATATTCACCCTGATTGGGTGTGTCTCAAACTCTGGGTACACACCGTTGCTGCGTGCCGAGCCGGAAGTCGGGGCAACTCTCAATAGAGCACCTCGCACCTTGCGCCTGTTTTATGCCGCGCTGCCAGATGTTGAGCGCAGCAGCCTGCGCCTGATCGGCCCCAATGGGGAGCATCAGTTGCGCGGTCTGCACACCATGGCGGCAGATGACTTGATGATAGAAATCATGGATCCGGTTACACCAGGTGAGTACGTGGTGGAGTGGAGCACAGCGGTAGAGGGTGATCCGACTGTTTATTCCGGCTCATTCAATTTCCGCTATCAGTCTAGCCAGTAGACTTCCCTATAGTCTAATCAATATCTAGCTCGCACGGGCTGGTGGACCAAGCTCTGCTATAAAAACCTTTTCCCTGTCATATCTGGCACAGTGTCTGCCAGTGTTGGCGCTGTTTGCGCCAGAATAGCCTCGATTCTACCCGCTCTGATATCGCCCTCGACTAAAGACTACCTACTTTCACGGGCTTAGGATTTTTACGGCTTCTGGCACACAAAATGCAATTAACTCACCTGTTCGCTCTTGCTGAGTAAAACAAAATGCAGTGATAGCGAGCACCACTAACCAAGGCAATATCCCTGCAGGCTGCGAGTGAGCCAAACCGGGCCAATACGTCATAGCAAGATTGCAATGAAATTGTGAAATCAGCCTGACTAATAAGAGAAGGACAAACCAGGTTTCGCCCATCTCGATCGCTGCGGGAATGCAGCTTCGGTCAAACCTATGGAAACCTTGTTAAAGGTACAACTTGAGGCAGATTAATTTGCAAACCCAGTATTGCTCCTATAATCACGTCACGCCATTTTTCGATGGCGGGGCCGCGCATTTCGATCTACCACGTGAAAAGGACGTGTTTCCACTTTTAAGCTAACGGAAATTAATCTCCAGCCTTCCTTCGAGAAGCATTGGGCAAGAGAGTTATCGGTTCAGGTATATATTCATTTCTATTATTTAAGGCGTTTTATAAATCGTTCAAGGCGTTTACTGAGCTGGCAAAAGTTGATCCGAGTCCGATCAGTATCATTTTTAGATACTTATTGTGGCTGATGCTTCTGCCGCCGCTATCTTCATTGATAGGCGCCGCCAATTTCGGTTGGCGATTGGGTGCAAATGAGCCGTTGATGATGGGGCCAAATACTCTTATTTTAATTAGTGTGGGGTATTTCTTTGTGCTGCTTTTCGGGCTTGTGACTACCGCAATTATCGGCTGCTGGATGGCCGGGACTTGCGGCGCGAGTGAATCTCTAGGGCGCCACTTCGCGCTTATAACTATTGTTGCCCAGCCGCTCGCGATCGCCAGCATTGCCCACCTGTTCCCAGATGTGCTGGTCAATGTGCTTATCCTCATACCCACGCTGATCTGGAGTATGTATTTACTCTACAAGGACATTCCCATTGCACTGGATACGCCTCCTGAACGCGGCATGCCACGGCATATATGGCAGATGGCAGGCAGCTCTGTTTCCGAACCTGCATGACGTGGATTGGCAGTGGGGCAGTAATCCTGAGCAAATTGAGCAATCAATACGAGGGGGACGCCGGGCGCAGATGATTGCCTGGGGGGCGACCCTGGGCGATGACGGCGTCGACCAGGGGGCTGAGTATGTGCAAATCATCGGTGGACCGTCCGCAGAATCCCATCCTGGCAAGGCTGCCTATGAGCAGAACTGCACTGCCTGTCATGGGCTGGACGGTGCGGGTAATGCGCTGTTAGGGGCACCGCGGATCAACGATGATATCTGGCTATATGGAGGCGACCTCGACACACTCAAAACTACCCTGCGTCAGGGCCGCTTTGGCATCATGCCTCCGTTTGACGCGCGCCTCGATGATTTCCAAATCAAGCTGCTGGTAGCTCTGCTGGCGCGCTAGTCTGCGAGCGCTAGCGAGTGCATATGTCTCGCTAGTGCAGCACCACTGAGAAACGCATCTTCAGCGCGGTTGCCGGCGCACCAGTCTCCAATAGCCGCGAGTTGGGCGCTTTCATCGATCAGAAAATCTTCACCCACCTCAGTTTCCACTTTGGCATAGCGCCAGCGATGCAGTCCGGTGTCCTCTATATCGCTTGTCTGTAGTGGCACTAATTCCATCAAGGCAGTTAAAAGCATTGCCTTAATGTCTTCCTGAGAATCTTCGAGATGTTCCTTGGCCCAATCATTGCTGCTGTGAATCAGTAGAGCCGACGCAGCATTACGGCCAGGTTTGGAACAGTTGTTGGCAATCCAGGCCACTGGACTCTCGCGGACGACCGCTGCGTCAAAGTTGAACTCCGGCGTAGCTTTAAGTTTTAGCATCAGCGAAAAACAGGGCGACATGATCGCGCTCTCGATTTGCGCCTGATGAGCAAACTGGCTTTTAAAGAGTGTATTCACTTGGGGAGCCGGCATTGCCGCCACCACCCAGTCAAAGTTACCCAGGGTTGCTCCGGTTTCAGTAGACAGTTGCCACCCATTACCCGATTTTGAAATTTCTTCTACTCGCGTTTCGAGCTTAACATCAAAGTCCTGTGCCATTCTCTTTGGCAGGGATGTCATGCTGGGACAGCCAACGTAATGAGGCTCGAACCAGTCGCGCTTGAAGGGTTTTTCCCCGCGGCAAAGTGCCATCACTTTTGGCGACCAGATGCTAACGTCACCAGAGAAATCCTCATCGTCGATCAGCGCCTGCAGAATATCTGAACGGCAAGTAAAGAACTGGGCGCCGTGGTCAAAATGAGTGTCACCGGTGCGGCGTGTGGCCAGGCGACCCCCAACCCCACGTGATTTCTCGAACAGGGTAAGGTCTGCTTTATGATGCAGGAAATGTGCAAAACTGAGCCCGGCCAGGCCGGCACCAACGACTGCGATTCGCATAAAATTTAACTAGTAGCCTTACTGGAGTTGTTTCGAGTTTGGACACTTCGGAATTGAATTCTTGCCGGAGATGTAAACGTTGCCAGCCCTGACTTGGATTGGCAAACCCGGTATTAAAGGCTGAAATTCACTTCAGTCAAGCGCTTCAGTCCTTCCGGTAGCTGTACTTCAGGCACAGTGAACGCCCGCACTTCGCTGTTGGGGCGGCTTATGCCGACCACCACCCGCTCTTCACTCTTGTCCCAGGCAAAGGCCTGTCCCTCTGCATCGATGGCGATGGTGGCGATATGCACAAGTTTTGGGCCCATGGCTGGTGCTGCCAACACATACATTTCCGGCCGGTCGTGACCGGTGAGGTACAGCAAGCCATCGGGCCCGATGGCGCCTCCAGAGGCGGCGTAGGGTTGCATGCGAGCAATGACAGACTCCGGGATCATCCAACCGCCGAGACGGCGCCACGCATTGTCGTAGCGATTGATCGTGGCGAAGCGGTGGTCCTTGTAGCTCAGGCCGCCGTCCGCGTCGTAGTGGGCGAAACCGGCTAGCCAGCCATCGTCGAGACGGTCAAACCAGGTCAGGGAGCCTTCATCCAGAACGCCCAGGCTCAAGGACTGGCTGTGTTTGAGGGTCTCGGTATCGAATACTTCAATGGAGCTGGCCATGGGGACTTCAGGAAAGTTGGAGTTGGCGCAGTAGAGTTTCCCGTTCTCCGCAAAGCAGCTGTTCAGGTGGCGGATAGGGCCACCGCGAGCTCCTTGCCAGCGCTGAATCAGTTCACCGCTGGTCTTGTCGTATTTACCGATGATGAAATTGACGATGGCGTAGATATGGTCAGCATCCGCGGCCGCGCCCTGGCGCGCCTCCTGGGTGGGATATCTGCCTACTTCTATGGCCTCAAGTTGCTGGATCGAGAGGGGTTGATAATCCTCGATGTCGAGCTGTTGAGCCCAGGCCGGAACCAACAGCAGGCTCGCATAAATTGCCAAGAACAGGCGTGTAGCTTTTATCGCAGACCCCATC
>DLPV01000032.1:21617-21930 GCA_002477465.1 Gammaproteobacteria bacterium UBA7449
ATCGCAGACCCCATCAAAGATCCCATCACAGCCCCCAATGCCTACTAACCAGTTTGTACCTAAGTATGGCAGGGAAATTTGACCAATTGTGGGCAATCCCACCGAAAGTTGACAGAAATAGCATCGCTGGGTAAAGTTGCGCCCCTTATTTGCACAGCCGCCAGGTTGAGCAACCCGCGCTAAACAATGCGAATCACTTTAGGCCGCATTGTGCCTTGCCCAGGTGGCGGAATTGGTAGACGCGCTAGCTTCAGGTGCTAGTGTCCTTTGGGACGTGGGAGTTCAAGTCTCCCTCTGGGCACCAACTCTCTCT
>DLPV01000050.1:0-19486 GCA_002477465.1 Gammaproteobacteria bacterium UBA7449
GGGTGATTTTAGCACCAACCCTGCCTCCCCCCTGATGATCGATTGAAGTAGTGATCCACAGGCGGTTTTCTTATGGCCAAAATTATTGTTTTTAATAAACCTTTCGGGGTTCTTTCTCAATTCACCGCCGAAAGTGGTCATGGGACTCTCGCCGACTACATCGATCTGCCTGGGTTCTATCCTGCTGGCCGCTTGGATAAAGATTCAGAAGGTCTCTTATTGCTTACCAATGACGGGCAGTTGCAGCAAAGAATCTCAAACCCGCGTTACAACAAGAAGAAGCACTACCTTGTTCAAGTCGAAGGTGAGATTAACGCAGAGGCAACGAAGCAACTCACGAGAGGCGTTACCTTACGGGATGGACAAACGCGACCTGCTAGCGCAACCGTGATCGCTGAGCCGGCGCTATGGTCCAGGAATCCGCCTGTGCGCTTTCGACAGCATATTCCGACGAGTTGGTTACGGCTGGAAATCAGTGAGGGCAAAAATCGCCAGGTAAGGCGGATGACAGCGGCGGTGGGTTTTCCTACGCTACGCCTGGTCCGGGTTCAGATTGATCTCTGGGAATTGCAGGGCCTGCAGCCCGGTCATTGGCGGCTGGAATCGGCTTAGGCTTCATCTGCCGTGGCTTCTGCTCGTGGCAGCTAGTCCTGCCACCGTTTTAGTGCCTCACTGTCGCTGCTGCGACTACTAATCCAATCACTGGAAGTGGCCGAAGACTGCTTTTTCCAGAATGGCGCATGACTCTTCAGATAATCCATGATGAACTCCGCCGCCTCGAAAGCAGCGTGTCTGTGACTACTTGCGGTAGCCACCATAACTATCTGATCTCCCGGATGTAATTTTCCTATCCTGTGTATAATTCTGGTGCCGAGTAGCGGCCATCGCGATTCAGCCTGGGCGACAATATCTTGCAAACTCTTCTCGGTCATCCCCGGGTAATGCTCGAGGTACAGGGTCTGGGTACTGCCACCCGTCAATGCTCCATCCGCATCGGGCATATAAAACTCCCGCACCAGGCCAGTAAACGTCACAATTGCGCCGGCATCGCCGGCGTCTTCTCTAAGTCCTTTATATTCAGCGGCTAGATCGAAATCTGCTTGTTGCACAGTGATCATGGCTAGCCTCCAGTCATTGGTGGGAAGAATGCCACTTCATCATTTGCAGCCAAACTTGCAGAACCATCTGCAACAGTCTGATTTACCGACACTAAAAGTGGCTGGCCGCCCTCGTTAAGCTGCCTGAATTCTGGGTTTTTTGCAGCTAAAAGTGCAACCAGTTGGGCGACGGTATTAATGTCGGCAGGCAGCTCCATGGTTTCTTCACTTTTATTGAGCCGTTCCCTTACGCTAGCAAAATAAAGAATCTTGATCATGGTTTATTCCAGTCCAGTTGCTCGCTGATAATGCCCGCTGCGGCCGCCGCTCTTCTCAAGCAAACAGATCTCGCCGATTACCATGCCCTTGTCTACCGCCTTGCACATGTCATAAATCGTGAGTGCACTCACGCTGGCGGCAGTCAGCGCCTCCATCTCCACGCCGGTTTGACCGCTGAGCTTACAAGTCGCGAAGATGTCAACGCAGTTGCTTTCCTGATCCAGACTCAAGTCAATAGCGACAGAGGACAGCATAAGTGGGTGGCACAATGGGATCAGCTGGCTGCATTGCTTGGCTGCCTGGATGCCGGCAATGCGCGCAATGCTCAGCACATCTCCTTTCTTGTGCCCGCCCTCGGCAATCAGTGTCAGCGTGTCGCTTGCCATAAACACCCTGGCCTGCGCCCTCGCTTCTCGCTGCGTGATGGCTTTGTCGCCTACATCTACCATTCTGGCATTGCCTTCAGCATCAAGATGGGTGAGAGAACTACTCATAATTTTGTGTCCAATTTTGAATGCGGGAGATTATCGCTCTTTACCGGCTTCAGCTGAAGTCATGTTTCTAGAACCTGGGTTAGCGAAGCGTTATAGAACATTGATAGAATTCTGCTCTGCTAAACATGAATAACCTACCCCACATTACCGTAGCCACTGTCGTAGCTCTTGAGAAGCGCTTTCTCATGGTCCGGGAGCGTGCGCAAAACAAAATGGTCTACAACCAGCCAGCCGGGCACGTCGAAGTTGGGGAAACGCTGCAGGCTGCCGCCGAGCGGGAAACCCTCGAGGAAACGGGCTGGCAAGTACAGATTCAATCCGTGTTGGGGGTTTATTCTTACCCGCAAAGCGCTAATGGAATCCATTACGTACGGCACTGCTTTATCGCAGCTCCTGAACAACAGTTATATTCGCAGCCACCGGATGCAGACATTGAGAGTGCGCTCTGGTTGACGCTGGAGGAGCTACAGGGCTTGAAAGCGCAGCTCCGAAGCCCTATGGTCTGGCGCGCCCTTGAAGATTACCTGGCCGGCGAGGCCTATCCCTTAAGTCTGCTCAAATAGTGCGAATACAGGAAATGGAACCAGTTAGCAGCCCACAGAACACGCGGGTTATTGTCGGGATGTCCGGAGGGGTTGATTCGTCCGTCTCTGCGTATCTATTGCAGCAGGCGGGTTACCAGGTGTCCGGCTTATTCATGAAAAACTGGGAAGAAGATGATAGCACTGAGTATTGTACTGCGCAGGCAGATCTGACCGATGCCCAGGCAGTTTGCGATAAGTTAGGCATCGAGCTACTCACGGCAAATTTTGCAGCAGAGTACTGGGACAACGTGTTTGAGCACTTCCTCGCTGAGTATCGGGCAGGCCGCACACCAAATCCTGATGTGTTGTGCAACCGTGAAATAAAGTTCAAAGCCTTCCTTGATTATGCCAAGGAGCTGGGGGCTGACTTCATTGCCACTGGGCATTATGTACAGCGCCTCGATTTGGAGGGAAAAACCATTCTCTGCAAAGGCACAGATACCAACAAAGACCAAACTTACTTTTTGTGTGAAGTTACCGAAGATAATATTCGTAATACATTGTTTCCTATCGGTAATATAATGAAATCTGAGGTAAGAAAAATCGCTGCCGGACTGGACCTGGTCACCTCTGACAAGAAAGACAGTACCGGCATCTGCTTCATCGGTGAGCGCAAGTTCAAAGACTTCCTCGAGACCTATTTGCCTGCCCAACCGGGCCGCATCGAATCTACCGATGGTGAGGATATTGGCATGCACAGCGGTTTGATGTTTTACACCCGTGGCCAGCGTCAGGGACTTGGCATCGGCGGCCGGGCTGGGCGTCCGGATGCGCCATGGTACGTCGTGGCGAAAGACCTCAGTAATAACGTGTTAATTGTCGGTCAAGGTAATGAAAATACAGATCTTTTTTCCCCTGCACTCAAGACGCTGCCCGCTGCCTGGATTAGCGGCCAGGCGCCAAAAATGCCGCTGCATTGCGGCGCGAAAATTCGTTACCGACAGGCAGACCAGGCCTGCGA
This sequence comes from Gammaproteobacteria bacterium UBA7449, assembly GCA_002477465.1. Taxonomy (GTDB): domain Bacteria; phylum Pseudomonadota; class Gammaproteobacteria; order Pseudomonadales; family Pseudohongiellaceae; genus UBA9145. The sequence goes on from DLPV01000050.1 coordinate 3,416, forward strand.
GGTCAGTGCTGCTGCAAGTGGGGGGCTGGTGGTAAGATTTGAGCAACCACAGCGGGCCGTAACCCCGGGTCAGTATGTGGTTTTCTATCAGGGTAAGCACTGTTTGGGAGGTGCCATAATCGATGGCTTTAGCTGAGGAACTCAGTAACTGGGAGCAGCAAACCCTAGCACTGTCTGCAGTTGTCCATGCCGCCCAGCTGGTCCGGGACATGGCTTATAGTGGCGAAGCGCCCGTTCTGGAGCTAGAAGCATCGGTGAACCCCCTGCTTGTCCTGAACGCACCCGATATGGGCGGTATCTATACTAATCTTGCCGGCATGCTTCGTGGCCTGCAGGGATTGGAGGCTTTGTTCGGAAACCAGCGCTCACAAGAACATACAGAGGTAGTGCGCTATACGCTCGGTATGCTGGTATTGCGAAATAAATTAATGAGTAACAATGAGATGCAGGATATTCTGCATAGGCGACTTCAACATATTAACCCCTTGATTGGCGGCGAAAAAACATCGATTGAGGATTCCCAGGGCGCCGGGTTTTCCACGCAGGAGCGTAGTTTTCAGCAGCTTGCCAAACTCTATCAGGATACAATTAGCACCCTTTCTTACCGCGTCCAGGTGCAGGGAAAGGTGGACTTCCTAAAGGATGAAAAGGTGGCAAACCGAATTCGAGCCTTGCTTCTGGCGGGGATTCGCTCGGCTGTGCTCTGGTATCAACTTGGGGGTCGTCGCTGGCGCCTCGTTGTGTACCGCCGGCGCATACAACACACCGCGGCCAACTTAGCCCGCAGGATCGCCTTAACTCTGGAAGGAACTGATGTCAGACCAAGCAATTAGCCCACTTTCCTGCCTATCCCCCCTAGATGGGCGTTATGCCACTAAATGTCGCTCGCTCGCGCTGCTTTGCAGCGAATACGGATTAATGAGATTCCGGGTTCAGGTTGAAATCAAGTGGCTGCAGCAACTAGCCGCTTGCCCTGACATTGTCGAGGTGCCGCCCTTATCGGCTCAGCAACTGCAGCAGCTGGACGCCATTTACACGAATTTCAGTCTCGAGGATGGGGAGAAAGTAAAGGACATAGAGTCAAAAACTAACCATGATGTTAAAGCGATAGAGTACTTTATTAAAGCACGACTCGAAGAACTGGGTGGCTATGAAGACTGCATCGAATTTGTGCACTTTGCTTGCACATCAGAAGATATTAATAACCTGTCCTATGGCCTGATGCTAGCTGCGACCAGAACGACGGAACTCTTGCCTCTGATGCAGGAGACAGTTTCATATTTGCGGAAACTCGCCCATGACTATGCTGCGCAACCCTTATTGTCGCGCACCCATGGCCAACCTGCCTCACCAACCACAGTTGGCAAGGAATTCGCGAACGTGGTCTTCCGCCTGGAGCGCCAGATTGAAGGGCTCAAGCAAGTGCCAATCCTGGGCAAAAAGAACGGTGCCGTGGGCAATTATAACGCGCATCTTTCCGCCTACTCGACTATTGACTGGCCGACATTGAGCCGGGATTTCATTGCTGGACTGGGCTTAGAACATAACCCCTACACCACGCAAATCGAGCCCCATGACTATGTAGCAGAGCTTTTTGATTGCATTTCGAGATATAACACCGTACTAATTGATTTTGCTAGAGATATTTGGAGCTACATCGCGCTGGGTTATTTCAAGCAGAAGACTGTGGCCGGAGAAGTGGGCTCATCCACCATGCCCCACAAAGTCAATCCCATCGACTTTGAGAATGCAGAGGGCAATCTGGGCCTTGCCAATGCCTTGCTTGGACATATGGCTGCCAAGCTGCCTGTTTCCCGCTGGCAGCGAGATCTCACGGACTCTACTGTATTACGTAATCTCGGCACTGGACTGGGCTACAGCGTAATCGCCTACAAGTCTTTGAATAAGGGCATCGGCAAACTGGAACTCAATCAGACAACCATTGATGCTGACCTTGACGCATGCTGGGAGATACTTGCTGAGCCCGTGCAGACAGTGATGCGGCGCTACCGCATCAAGCAACCCTATGAGAAGCTGAAGGCACTTACCCGCGGTAAGGGAATTGATCAGGCCACCCTCGAGCAGTTTATCAAAAGTCTGGAGATTCCGAATGCCGCCAAAAAAGAGCTACTGGCGCTGACGCCCCGCAAGTACATCGGTAATGCGGTGCAGCAGGCCTTGGACGTTTGAAGCCTCTAATAAGCCCTGAATGCCTAATCAATCCTTCGATTCTGCTCGCTTTTTAAGCGAATATTGGCAGAAAAAACCGATAGTTATACGTGACTTCTTTGATAGTTTCGAAGATTTTGTAGAATTGACTGAATTACAGCAATTAGCCCAGGAGGCCGCAGTTGAAAGCCGCCTGGTTCGCTGCAATGAGGATTTGGGCTATCAATTACAACAGGGCCCTTTCACGGTAGGTGAGCTGCCATCATCGCAGGATAGCGACTGGACTCTGCTAATTCAGGCGGCAGAGCTGTGGATACCTGGGCTGCAGCAGCTCATTGAACAATTTAGCTTTCTCCCCCGCTGGCGTATCGACGATATTATGGTCTCGTATGCCGCTTCTGGCGGTGGAGTCGGCCCTCACTTCGATCAGTATGATGTTTTCCTGGTACATGGTGCGGGCCAGCGCCGCTGGCGCCTTGGTCCAAAAATTGCCGAGGATACAGCTTCCAAGGCACTTCTCACTACCGATTCAGGCCTCAAACTCTTGCGAGAAATTGAGGTAGTACAGGAGGTTACATTAACTTCAGGAGATGTACTCTATATACCACCCGGTTATGCTCACTGGGGCGTCGGGGTCACCCCCGGTTTCTGCTATTCAGTGGGGTTCCGCGCACCTTCGCGAGCCGAAATGATTGAAGGATTCAGCGACCGACTTATGGCGGCAAGTACAGAATCAGACCGTTTCACCGATGTTGATGACCTGGAAGTACCTGATAATGGGGAGATTACACCTGCTCAATGGCTGACAGCTTGGCAATCACTGCATGCCTCTCTGGACGACCCCCAGGCCTTTTTATTGGCCTTTGGATGTTTGGTCACGGCACCAAAATATCCCGAACTGATTGAAACGTTGACGGAACCGGTAGCGGCCGAAGAATTGATGCGCTACCGCGCCCAGGGCATCGCCCTTATTAGAAACCCAGCCTCACGCCTGATTTTGGCTGCCGATACGCCAGCCACTGAACCTGTGCTGTTTGTAGATGGAGAGGCCTATCCCTGCACTGCCGAATTAGTGCCTGGAATACGTAAGCTATGCGCTGTAAGTCCTGAAGATACCTTCGAAATCGCCGAACTGTGGGCGCAGGAAGCTGGGCAGGCCTTACTCTGTAAATTGGTACAGGAAGGAGCACTTTGGCTAGCTGAAGCCGAAGACTAAGCGAAGCCCACGCACGACCAAAATTTATAATGCGCAGGCCAACTGGCCAATCAGACCTCACGTCGAGGACCGCAGAAGGTCAAGTGCTTCACCGTCATCTCGCTGCAACAATAGCTCATTGCACTATTTCGCTAGCTGGGTCCGCTTCAGGCGTTCGCTCTATGGGACTGCCCTACGCCTCTAAAATAAGATTCAGCGACTGGTTTCGCATTGAATCATAGTGACAGATTGCGAATACTGGCCTTGCAGAACTCCTGGCGCAACTCGTCATAACTGGTAACTGACGGAAACTGAGGGAATTCGGCGATTACATTGTCTGGCGCCCTGAACAGAATGCCCGTATCCGCTTCGCTGAGCATGGTGGTGTCATTGTAGGAATCCCCCGCCGCAATCACGCGGAAGTTAAGGCCATGAAAGGCCTTAACACACTGCCGCTTTGGGTCTTGCTGGCGCAGCTTGTAATCTACGATTGCACCGCTCTCGTTAGCCACAAGGCGGTGACAAAACAGGGTTGGGAAGTCTAACTGGCGCATCAAAGGGTGGGAGAACTCGTAAAAAGTGTCAGATAAAATAATGAGTTGGAAGCGCTCCTTGAGCCACTCAACGAAGTCATTGGCGCCAGGCAAAGGAGCCATGGTGGCTATAACCTTCTGTATATCCGGCAAGCCCAGATTGTGCTGATCGAGGATAGCGAGTCGCTGCTTCATCAACTCATCATAGTCAGGAATATCTCTTGTGGTGGCTTTGAGTTCATCAATGCCGGTTTTTTCCGCAAAACCAATCCATATTTCCGGGATCAGAACTCCTTCCAGATCGAGACAGGCTAATTCCATGCAGTGATAACTCCTTGTGGGTGGCGCGTGGCGCCCGCAATTGATGCGATGCTGAGCGAGGCTTAAGTGCATTTAGACAGCTGTGAATTTAGCAAATATTGCCGCCTGAAACACCCACGACATAATATTTCGATGCTAGAGTCACAAGTCATTGAATTCTGGCGCCTTATCCAATAGCAGCGCCGGGGCCACTGATTTTAGACTGTCTAACTCTCTAATTTTTAACAAGTTTTCCACGTGGAACATGGCCTGTGTCGCCGTGGAACATTGACACAACCGGGATCGGGTCACTGCGAAAGACCAGATTTGGGCTGGGACTTTCTGCGGGTTCTCAAAAATCCCGAAATCCCACTCGTTTCCGACATCCCCTTGCATGGTAAGGGCTAGCGCATTACCAGGTTCAAACCCTGCGGCCGGACTGCCGATCCTGATGAACGTTAACCTATGCGCCTTGCGCGAGTGGTTATGGGGATTTTCTGCCGCGTTTTCTCGATTGCGCCATAAACCTAGGGGTCAGGAATTAGCCACACCATGCGGCACGTGTCCTGTGGCAACATGATTGCAAGCCGACTCACAGTGCCCCTGCTGGTCATCAAAAAATACATCTGCATAAAAGGCTTGCAAGAACTCTCCCTTTGGAAGGCCGCCTAGGAATAAAGACTCGTCGATACGAATATTCCAGGCCCGTAAGGTTCGCACCACACGCTCATGGGCTGGGGCAGCACGTGCCGTTACGAGGCAAGTGCGAATTGGGGAGGCCCCAGCTGGAAACGCCTGCTGAAATTTTTGCAGAGCACCGAGAAATGGTTTGAAGGGCCCCCCTGCCAGAGGTTCGTTAGCAGCTTCAAGTTCATTCATTGTAAAAGCCTCCAAGCCTTTGTCTTTAAATATTTTTTCAGACTCATCGGAGAACAGTACTGCGTCACCGTCGAAGGCAATCTTGAGGATGTCCTCATCCACATTAGACTTCTGGGAAGGCAGAATGGTAGCCGCTGCAACGCCTAGCTCAAGCGCCTGCCTGACGTCGGCACCATCGGTGGAGAGAAAGAGGTGACTGTTAAAGGCCGAGATATAGCGATAGGGGCTATCTCCGCTGCAAAACGCGGCGCGCGTGATGCTCAGATTATAATGCTTGATGGAGTTAAATATGCGCAGGCCAGTATCCGCACTATTGCGAGAAAGCAGAATCACCTCTACCGGTGATTGATCCAAGAGATTATTGAGATTAAGCAGTTTTTCCACGAGATGAAATGCAACTCCCGGCTCAAGCGGCTCATCTTCCCTCTCTATTTGATAAGCCTGATAGGCATCCAATCCTTCTTGCTCATAGACAGAATGGCTATCTCCGAGGTCAAATAACGCCCGGGACGAGATAGCGATAACCAGAGGATCAATGTTTGCGGCAGTGCCAGGTGTTATTTGTGTCAAAGTAGAGTCCGGATGTGACTTTGTCTTAATACTTAGTCTACCAAACTGATAGCCGACTGTGTTGGTGAAAACCCTGACTCAAAATCCCTGATTCTTGGTCAATTCCAGGGCGGCGTCGTCAGACAGTGTCTTAAGGAGCTACGGAGCAGGCAAAAGCGCTGGATGGATCTGAGTGGGACAGGGCCAACTGGAAATCTAGCGCCGGCAGGTGAGTAATTTGCTTACACTGCAGTTTGGCTATAGGGATGAGTCAAAGCCGCCTACATCAGCGAATCTACCAAAAACTGCAAACCCTCTTTAGGACGAGCCGTGCAGGCTAAAAAGTGATTGCAAGAAATATGCAATGCGACAGGTTAGAGTATATTCGTTTTGTCAATTATTTGAATTAATTCTAAGTTCACGGAAAGGCGCTATAACGAACTATTGCAATACTTCTTAAGAGGGAGCGACAGCTGTTGAAGTTGCAGCGGCAACAATGAGCTTAAAGCATATCACAAGCCACCGGGACTAATGCATATTCTTGGCCATTTAATGAACAGCGCGTTTGTTGATATTCTCGAATATGACCTGGACTCACTGCGACATATGAATGACCTTATCCCTGTTTTGAACCGTCGCGCCCGCCGGCAAATTGGATATGCTGTTCATGAAGTTGAACCGCTTGAGATTTCACCATCCCGTGAATTGAATCAACTCGCTAAAGAGCACTACGCGGAATTACCAAAAGCCCTTTCGAGCTACATTAAACCCGTGGGCGCAGGCACCCTGCTCAGTCTGGTGCTGTTTGAGCAGGGATTCTGTTCTGCTCTGCATCAGCTCGGCTATTATGACGCGATGGCAAAGGCCGACGACATCCGCAGGTTTTTCCACCTTAGCTAGCTGTTTGGATCTGGGTCACTAAGTCTGTTGCTCGCCAGACCCCGCCCTCACGGCCCGTTTGTCACTTGACCCGCTCTCCCTGGCCTTAGGACTCATTTGTCTCAGGCGCAGGTCGATAGCAGGCACCGGTCCCCGCCAAACCACAGTAACCTCCAGGATTTTTGGCCAGATACTGTTGGTGATAATCTTCAGCATAATGAAATGGACCTAACTCACTGATCTCGGTCGTAATACTGCCCTTCCCTACCTCTTGCAGTGCAAACTGAAAGCGGGCCCGACTGGCCTCGGCGACACGCTCCTGCATGGAATTCACAGTGTAGATTGCTGAGCGATACTGGGTGCCTACGTCATTGCCCTGCCGCATTCCCTGGGTTGGGTCGTGGGCTTCCCAAAAGGCAGCCAAAAGCGCTTCATAGCTGATTTTTTCAGGGTCAAAGAACACCGTGACTACCTCGGTATGACCGGTCTTGCCGCTGCACACATCTTCATAGCTTGGATTATTGGTTATGCCACCAGCGTAACCCACGGCAGTGCTAAAGACGCCCGGTAGCTCCCAGAACAGTCGTTCCGCTCCCCAAAAACAGCCTAGACCAAAGACGGCCCGCTCAAGGTGATCTGGTACAGGTTCGACAATCGGGTTGCCGTTAACGAAATGCGAGGAATTGTATTGGTTCGGATAAGCGCGATCGGGAAGCGCGCTGCTGTCATCAGGAAGTTCCACAGGCTTCTTACTTAATCCAAATAACATACGGTAATTCCTATAGTTGAATGTATGGGCTCAGCCAGATTGCCAGTTAGTTTGCTCACGCTTGGCCCTTCGAATCAGTTTCGAATCTTCGATGCTAATAACTCTAGATTCAAGTCATTATCAGTTGCTTCTCTGGCGCAGCCGCCATCATGACTTGATTGGCAGGCACCGTGTAGTGTTTCATAGCGCCCAACGTCGGCTTTCGCGCCCCGCACCAGTCTGCATAGAGTCTGGTCAATGGGTAGGAAAAGCTTCAATGCTTTAATAATTACCAAGCGCAGTGGACTGATATGCATAAAGAAATTTCAATACGAGCTAGATTTGAGATCCCTGTCAGAGCACTTAGTGTCGGACTGTTATTTTTAGGCAGCCTTGCATGTCATTCTGCAGGAGCTGTGGATATCATAGCAACTTCCGGTAAACAGACATTGTCTCAACCCGATACCCAGTTTTCCCCAGCACAGGCTCAACAGCACTTGGCAGCAAGCTCAACTGCAATTACCCCTTTTCGCATAAACGTGCCTGATAGTGCGATCGCGGATTTGCGTCAGCGCCTGTCACTCACACGCCTGCCTGATCAATTGGATGGGGTCAGTTGGGAATATGGGACCGATCTTGAGTATCTAAAAGCATTGCTGGATTACTGGCGCACTGAATTCAATTGGCGTGCACAGGAAGAGTTACTGAATCAATTCAGTCAGTTCAAGACGACAATTGATAATATAGATTTACATTTTGTCCATCAGCGATCCAGCCACGAAAGCGCGATTCCGCTATTGCTGGTGCATGGCTGGCCAGGTTCAGTGAGCGAGTTTAGTAAGATCATCGGCCCACTTACTGATCCTACTTCGCACGGTGGTAGTGCAGAAGACGCATTCCATGTGATTGCGCCCTCACTGCCAGGCTTTGGCTTTTCTTCAGCGCCAACAGAACCTGGCTTTGGGCCAGAGCAAATGGCAGTGGCTTTGGCTGACCTAATGGAAAGATTGGGTTATGAACAATATGCACTTGCAGGCGGAGACTGGGGGGCGATTATCAATCGGCATCTCGCGAACCATTATCCAGAGCGATTGATCGGACTGCATTCCAACATGGTACTGGCCAACCCTCCCGATGATCCAGAGCAGCGAGACGCAGTGTCTGAATCTGAAGCTGCTGTTGTCGAAGCGCGCCGTAACTACATGCTTAATGAAGTGGGATATCAACAAATACAGGGTACTAAACCACAGACTTTAGGCTATGGATTAAATGACTCACCGGCCGGTTTGGCGGGCTGGATCGTAGAAAAATTTCACGGTTGGAGCGATTTGCCGCAAGATGAGGCTGGCAATCTGGACAACAACTTCAGCAAAGATGAAATCCTGACCAATATTTCGATTTACTGGTTCACCGGCAGCATTACCTCTTCAGCCCGTATTTATTACGAGAACCGAAATTCGCCTCGCCTCAAACCCATGTCCTATATTAACGTGCCGACCGGCGCGGCAATCTTTCCTGCAGAAATCTATATTCTGCCGCGTGCATGGGTCGAGGCTGCCTATGATCTGCGACAGTGGACGGTGATGCCCGAAGGGGGGCATTTCGCAGCCCTCGAGCAACCCCAGAGCTATCTACAGGACTTACGCGAATTTTACCGTTTACTGCGCTGATTCCGTTCATATAAATTTAGTTAAAACACAAGGCAGAAGCACTCCATGACTGATACCAGCCACCCTCAACCCTCGGAAATGACAGGCGTCCTGGCGTGGATTGAGCGCTCGGGGAACAGACTGCCAGATCCGGTATTCATCTTTCTATATTGTATCGCCGGTGTCGTGGCGATCAGTGTAATCGCGGCCTTGGCCGGAGTCTCCGCACTGCACCCGACCCAGGTGGATGCGGCCGGAAATGCACTGGTAGTTAGCGCCGAAAGCCTGCTATCAGCGGCCAATGTACAGAAACTGTTGGTGGAGATGCCGGCTACCTTTGCGGGCTTTCACCCCCTTGGCTACGTGCTGGTGGTGATGCTCGGAGCCGGGGTGGCTGAGCGCTCGGGATTATTCGCTTCCGCCATGAGCAGCGCCGTTTCTCGAGCTCCCAGTCTTTTATTGACGCCCGCAGTTGCCTTCATAGGCATGGTCGGTAATCTCGCAGCTGATGCCGCCTATGTGGTACTAATTCCCCTTGCAGGGGTTATTTTTGCAGCAGCAGGCAGACACCCTATCGCAGGAATCGCTGCGGCTTTTGCGGGTGTTTCTGGGGGATTTTCCGCCAACATCCTGCCCGGCCAATTGGATGCGCTGTTGTTTGGAATTACCGAAGCGGCAGCAGAAACGATTCTGCCCACATGGGACGCCAATATTGCCGGCAACGCCTACTTCATCATCGCCATGACCTTCGTGTTTCTACCTGTGATCTGGTATGTCACTGACAAGATCATCGAGCCACACCTGGCGCCCATTATTCCCGGCGAAGCCGAAAGCAGCACGGCGGGCATCATTAAAGGTCCGGACACTAGCCTGACCCAGGGTGAAATTCAGGGCTTAAAGCGCGCTGGCATGGCCTGTCTTGGCATAGTGGCGCTATGGGTATTCTTGTGTGTGGGACCTGGCACGCCTCTGATCAACGAAGATGCAAACCCGGAGGCGCGTTTAAATCCCCTATATCAGTCTTTGGTTGCTGGATTCTTCATCTTGTTCTTAGCCGCTGGCTGGGCTTACGGTTCTGCTTCCGGTTCGATTAACAATCATCGTGATGTCGTGCGAATGATGAGTGAGTCCATGAGTGACTTGTCCTATTACCTGGTGCTGGCTTTTGCTGCAGCTCACTTTGTTGCCATGTTTAACTGGTCAAACCTTGGGCTCATATTTGCGATTAAAGGTGCAGCGGTACTCGAGGGTTCCAGTCTGCCAGATTCGATACTGCTTGCACTCATCATTTTGTTTGGCGCCTCAATCAATTTATTCATTGGCTCGGCCAGCGCGAAATGGGCCCTGTTAGCACCCGTCCTGGTTCCTATGTTGATGTTATTAGGTCTTAGCCCGGAAATGAGCACGGCAGCCTACCGTGTTGGTGATGGTGCGACAAATATCATCACACCATTAATGCCTTACTTTCCGCTGATCCTGGTGTTTTGTCAGCGTTGGCAAAAAGAATTTGGTCTTGGCAGTTTGGCTGCGACCATGCTGCCTTACTCGATTCTGCTGTTGATCGCGGGAATCGCGATTACCATGGTATGGGTGATACTGGGACTGCCTCTGGGGCCAGGTGCGCCAGTGGAATTCAGTATGCAGTAGCTGTTAGAATCCCGAATCTGATAAATCGATTCAGCTATCGGCGGTGAAAGCCTAAGCTGAGTTTCGCGATGCGTTGATGTTGCCGAACAGGCTTCTGACGATCATCTTCTCAAATGTTTGCAATTGCTTAACACTTTTAGGGTCATCCTGCTTCGACAAAGAATGCACTTGGGTGAGCGCATACTGCTGGATAACCAATAGCGGCAATACGATATTCATTCTCAATTTGATACTGGCCTGGCTGATAGGATTGTCTTCAAGCAATTCCTGCTGTCCGGAAACTCGAAGGGCCATCTCTCGGCTTAATTCAAACTCATCTTTAATGAGACGCCAAAACTGCCCATACTTTTCGTTCTGTTCCATATAAGCCGTAAGCTTGAAGATGCTTTTACACATACTCTGCATGCTATTGCTTATCATTGCTTCAAAAAACTTGGATTCGTTATATAGCGCCCGATAATCGTCCAACTGCCCCTGCTCCTCCATTTCCTTCAATGCTGAGCCAAGCCCAAAGTATCCCGGCACATTCTGTTTCAGCTGGCCCCATGCGCCAACGAATGGGATCGCACGTAAGTCCTCAAATTTCAGGCCTTCGGATTGTCCTCGCTTAGCGGGACGGCTGCCAATATTTGATTGCGCGTAATAGTGCAAGGTGCTCATCTCTTCAAGATAGGGCAGGAATAGTGGATGGGCCTTGAACTTCAGATACTTGTCATGGCTAATTTCCGCGAGTCGATCTATCTGACTTCGTTGCGTGGGAGATAGTTCGCGTTCGGGCCTGTCAAATAAATTGCTTTCCAGTCCCGCCGCCAATAATTGATTGAGGTTGTGCAGAGCAGCCGTTTCGGTCCCATAATATGAGCTAATGGTCTGGCCCTGCACAGTGAGATGTATTTTATCGTTTGAGATATTCTTACCCAAGGCAGCATAAAACTTATAGGTGCTACCGCCACCGCGTGCAGGTGGTCCGCCTCTTCCGTCAAAGAATGTCACCTGGATACTGTTTTCCCGTGACACTGATGTTATGGCTTCTTTAGCCTTATAAATACCCCAGTTTGCCATCAAATAGCCGCCGTCCTTGGTGCCATCGGAGAATCCAAGCATCACTGTCTGTTGATCAAGCCGGTTGCGTAAGTGACTACGGTAGAGTTGGTTCTGGTATAGCTCTATCATGGCTGCATCGGCGCCTTCCAGATCACTAATGGTCTCGAACAATGGGACAATGTCCACAGTCAGCTTATCCAGCCAACCTGAAAGCCGAAACAGGGCAATGACGTTAGCAATATCCCGTGCGCCGCGACAGTTGCTTATGATATAGCGATGGATGCTTAGCGCCCCATTTGCCTGTTGAATTTCTTTAATAAGCTGCATGGATGCCAAAGTGTCAGACTCGGTCTCGTCCTGCAGCTGCTCCGGCGTCACCCTGGCATCCACGTTGAGCAACCTGTTTATTTGCGCAGTCTCTGACAGCGATTCAAAGTCTACTCCCAGAGCATCAGGTACCAGTGAAAGTGCGTTGTTTAAGGTCCTTTCGATCACTCGAGAGTCCTGTCGTATATCCAGGCTGGCAAAATGAAAACCAAACATCCGCACTTTCCGCTGGAACGAATTCAGTCGATCCAAGTAAAGACCCTGGTGTTTTTCTTCAACGACCGCGCTGATAGCACTAAGGCGTTCTATAAACTCTTCCACTGAACTGAAAGCCCGATCAATCAAGCCCGTTAATTCGGCATGGCACAATTTTTCCAGATTCTCCAACTCATCGTAGACGCCCTCAAAACTCAAGCGCCGCTTTAGGTGTCTGAGTTCATTGCGATAACACTCAACGATGATGAATCGCAGCTTCGCCGCGACCTGTCGCGTTTCGCTGCAGGTTACGAAAGGATTTCCATCGCGATCTCCACCGGGCCAAAAACCGATACTCAACAGTTGATTGTTGTCTTGTGAGCCAGCGGTGTACTGCAAGAGAAAGTCACTGATCTTGGCAAAGGCTGGATAAAATATGTTGCCAAGGTACCAGCTGAGCTGCGTCGCTTCTTCGAATGGGGATGGTTTGGTTTTCTTAAAAAACGGGGTATTACCGAGTTGCTGCAACAAGTCACGCACTCGATCCACGTCGCTTTGCTCTATTGCGCTAGTCAGATCGGTGATTATGGCCAGCACTTGACCCGGATAGAATTGGGTTGGGTGGGCAGTGAGAATAACACGAGCACCGAAGTGCTCAAGCAAAGACCGCAATTGCTCCTGCTTGCCTTCTACTGAAACTTGTTCTGTCAACAGGCGCAATCGGTTGTGTTCCTCGGTGCGATGAATGCCCGCATAAGCTGCATCTTCAAGCGCATCTATTAATACCACCTGACGTTCAACATACTGAATAATCTTAAACAGGAAATTAAGCTGCTGTGTTTTACTAAAGTCTGGCTTATGCGTGGCAAAAAACTGCTGGATGATTGCGACCGGGCTGAGCCCCTGATCCTGTCCCTGATGACAGGCATCCTCGAGTAAAGGCAGCAACAGGCCGGTTTGCTCCACAGCATCCAGCGGTAAGGTTAGAAAAAGGCTGTTGTATAGCTGGTATTTGAGCTCAACTTCTTTTTCGTAACTTTCTCTTGTCGCTTGAAGATCAACCATTCCCTGTCCTGATGTTGGTTTGTTTTTAGATACTTGCGTCGGTGCAGTAATAGCAGCAATAAACAGCGTCTGCTAATTAGAATTTTATGCAGCGTTGAGTCCCATTCTACCTTGAAAGCCCGCCCTTGCAGACTACCAGAGCCTACCAAGCGTTTTTAATGTATTAAGTTCATAGCAGTGAATGAACTTTAAGTGCTGGCGTCGTAGTGATTTAATGCGGGTTGCCAAGAGGTGCATGTGTCAGATCTATTTTACAAGTCATATTCAAAATTCAACAGACTGACGGGCGGTCTGCTGATATTGCTACAAACTCCACTCGCTTTTGCCGCCAGCGCAAATATCAACGCCGAGCAGGAGGCAGAGGCTGTCTTCTGGAATATGGTGATTGCTATAATTGTGCTTGGCACCCTGCTGGCCAGCGCCGCGCTGCCGGTGGCGGCTTTGCGACAATGGCAGGGTCGCTGGCGATATTTCGCTGCATTTCCACTCGCCGTGTTGGCGGTCTGGGTTGGACTGATATTGACGGCGCGCCTGGGAGACTCTAACTCTCATCGACTATGGCCATTCGAGCTATTCGCCTGGGCAATGTTTAACATGATTTACATGGTCATTATCATGACGGGTAAGCGTAAACTGGACAAGGCAGATGCCGAAGCCCGTCAGGCAAATGTCGACGCAGAGTAAATCCCGGGCAAGTGGCTTTGATAAGGATTATTCTTGTTCGCTGACCAGTATCGCTTTGTCCGCTGCTGCTTAGACCTCGGGTCAACTGCTTGCAGATGACTTTTGCGCGCTCATCCAGGCCTCAAATCCGCCATCCAGGCTGTACGTATCACTAAATCCCTGTTCAGCTAGATATGCTGCAGCGCTTTGGCTGGATATGCCGTGGTAGCAGACCACGAGCAGCGGAGCCTCCGGATTAGCGCTGGCCATGAATTCGTCAATATTCGCCCCATGTAGCTGGAAGCTGTCAGGGATGTGTCCGGCTATAAAGGATTGGTCGTCACGGATATCAACAATCTGAACTAGGTCCTGCTCGGACATCATCTTCATAGCTCGCTCAACTGAAATGCGCTTGAAATTCACTCTGTTTGACCCCCTTGGCTCCGCGGGACGCACTTTAACAGACTCGCTGCGAGCATCAAATCTGTAACCGGGAGACCCGGTTTAGACAGCCAGGTTTAACTGTCCAGTGAACGGTGTTTTTAGATAAACTGTATAAATAGACAGTTGCTATGGTTAGACAGCCTAATTATACTGCTAAAAAATCAATGCCGCTAGAGTCATAGAAGCAATGCTAAATAGCAAGCAACTCATTGAAATAACTGGGATTTCCCGGGCCACACTTAACAACTACGTGGCACTGGGCATACTGCCTAACCCGGTGGTTAAATCGCCTCCCGAGAATGAAGGCAAGGCAACCCGGCTGGGTTATTTCGATGAATCAGCAGTTGATGTCATCAAGCGTGTCCAGATCTTGAAGAAGCAAGGCCTCTCAATGGCGGGCATTGCTGAGGAATTTGGCGGCCGACGCCGAAAATCGTCAGTACAAGAAACAGCCCTTGCGGCCGTGCATCAATCTGAACCCTCGTTGGGTGAGCACGAATCGCTCACCTCACTTTGTTTGGAATCAAGCATTGAGTCCTTTCCTGGGCCAGCCTATATGGTCAATAACAACTTTGAGTTGATCTGGTGGAATGACAGCGCTGTGGAGTCGTTTTTCGGCGATAATAGAGATATGCCAGGTGAACTGGAATCCCGAAATTTGCTCAAACTTCTGTTTGAAGTGCAGCCAGCCTCGGATGAAGCTACGTTAAAAGAAATCTTGGCGCCGCATATTGCTGCTGCCAAGAAGCGCCTGTCAAAGTCTGGACTGATTAAAATCTATTCTGCACTGGGAGCCCAACAACTCACCCTTCTGAAATCAATTTATGATGATGTAGAGCCTGTCCTTAAGGCGCCGATGGCGCACTACCCTTCCATACTACCTGCCAAAGACGGCAGCGCAGAACTCTTTGATCTGTACGTCTGCTTCTACCGAGAAGGGATTCTCTTTACTTACAGTCCTGTCTCACTAGAGGTCGATTTTCTCCTCGAGTTCCTCAGCAAGCGAAACCAGGTCATCAATGAACTACTCAAAAAGCGACAGCCTTATCTCACTAATGTGACAGTCATGGTGGCAGACCTGCAGAGCTCTGCAAAAATCTGCTCTGAGCTGCCGGCCGAAGAATACTTTGAGCTCATCAACGATATTTGGCAACAGAGTGAACCTATATTCCGCAAATACCACGGCACTTACGGCAAGCACGCTGGTGACGGCATGGTGTACTATTTTTTCCCCCAACCTGACTGCGATTACCGTCTGAATGCCATCCAATGCTCGTTGGAGCTAAAGGCCATGATGAGGAGAATCACCCAGCAGTGGCAGAGCCGCAAGGGCTGGTTCAGTGACTTGCTGTTAAATATAGGACTCAATGAAGGTCAGGAATGGTTTGGCAGTTTTCACGCCGGCGGGCACGTCGAGTTCACGGTGCTTGGAGAAACAATCAATTCCGCCTCACGTGTGTCGGACTTCGCTCGTAATGGCTCAGTGTGGGCAAGTAAATCCATGCTGAACCAAATCCCCACAGAAAAACGCAAGCAGATAAATTTTGGAATCACTCGTCAAACTCAGCATAACGAGTTTTTGTTTGTGACTGATACCTACGCCAGTCTCGGCAGTCTGCTTGACGACACGGACCGCAATAACAGTAAGTTCCGTGACGTGGGTATGCTACCCATCACTGAACTCAGGGATTTTACCGGCGACGTCTCTATCGGTACTGCATAGCTTCAGGCTCAGCCGTTTGGCAGCGCTCTGCCCTTTTCTGAGGCCCTACTTTTCTAGGCCCT
>DLPV01000050.1:19820-23526 GCA_002477465.1 Gammaproteobacteria bacterium UBA7449
TAGGCCCTATAATTATACGCACTAGGTTTTTAAGCTTTAGAGCACCGTCGCGCCAACTATCAAAAAGCCCAGAGTTGCAATGCTTGCTGCCACCAGCGCGTATGGCAACTGGGTGCGCACATGATCGATATGATCTGTTGCGGCCGCCATCGACGAAACGACGGTCGTATCACTGATTGGGGAGGCATGATCTCCAAAAACCGAACCAGATAATACGGCGGCCAGGAACAGCGCCGGCGACAAATCCAGCGACAGCGCTATCTGCATTGACAGCGGAATCATGATGGCAAAAGTTCCCCAGCTGGAGCCAATGGAAAACGCGATAAAGCTACTTACCAGAAACAACAGTGGGAGTAGCAAGACCTGTGGAATCGCTTCCTGGGTGAGTTGTGCAACATAAGTGCCGGTGCCAAGCAAATTGGCCACATCACCCAGGGCCAGGGCAAACAGAAGAATCATGGCCACAGGCAGGAAACCACCGGCACCACGAAGAAAAGTATTCATCAAGTCATCAAAGCGTGAGCGTCTAGCCATCAGTACCTGCCCCCATAGACAAGACAGCGCTATCAGGACGGCCCATAGTACCGAAGTGGAGCCAGAGCCTGCGCTAATATCCCCATTCCCTGTCACGTAGAGTGAGACCGGCATCGAGAGCACCATAACGGCGATCGGCACAATCATATAGCGCGCCTTGTCGAATGCCTCCGCGTGCCCCTCGCTGTCCAGCAGAGTTGGGTCCACCATGGGAGTCGCGTTGGGCCAAAGCAAATCGCCTTTGTCGGTGCGATCCTGGGCCGCCTTCATCGGACCGATATGCAGGCCGCGCCAGATCACAAAAGCGGAAAACGCCACCACAGTGAGCGGGTACAGATTGAATGGTATGGCAGAAATAAAAACGCCAATGGGATCTTCTATCTCTGAGGATGCAAGCAACCCAATGATGACTGCACCCCAGGCATTTAAGGGTATTAGTATACAAATAGGCGCCGAGGTGGAATCAATTATATAGGCCAGTTTTTCCCGGGCGATCTTGTAGCGGTCAAACAGTGGTCGGGAGATTGATCCGGCCACTAGAAGCGTGATGTTAGATTCAATAAATACGACGATTCCAGTGCAATAGGCCAGCCATTTCGCTTTCTGGGGATTATCAACCCAGTTCCGACTCTCCAGCAGATGGATGAACCCCCTCACGCCCCCTACCTTCTCGATGGTGGCAATTAGGCCGCCGATAACCAGCGTGAACACCAGAACCCGCGTGTCGCCGGGGTCAGTGAAAACGTTGATTACCCCATCGATGCCGAATCCAAGGCCGGTTAAAGGATTTACCGATTCCAGGATACAAAACCCTATCCAGATGCCAATACTGAGGGAGATTATGACCTGGCGCGTGACGATGGCCAGGATAATCGCCAGCAATGGTGGCAATACCGACATCCAGTTGGGTTCATACATGAATTTGGCTTCCTGATATCCCCGGGCAGCCCGCAGTATAGTGAATTCGATCCATTACCGGAAATGTGGCCTGCTCACATGGGTATGTTGCGTCTTTTTAGCCCAAACCATCATCAAAATGGCTGAAATAAATAGTGTAGATGGTCGATATTTGTTATATATATCGGCATCTTGCGGCGCTCACTTCACAGTTTAAGCGCTGGTATTCGAGTCCATTAAATGGATGCCTTTTTAGAGGAAAGTCAAACTATGGATCGACGTAAATTTCTCAGCAATATGAGCACTGCTGCCGCTGCTTCCATCGCTGGCGCTACCACCCTCTCAGCCAAGGCTGATGCCCTTGAAGAGATGATGAGCGACGAGCTGGACAAGCGTATTGCAACCCCCTGGATGTGCAGCATAGACCCCACGCCGGAGCCCATTCCTGGCGACAATCGACCGTGGTATCAGCACAACGACCCGCGCCTGCCAGAAATGCCGAAAGAGCCGACACTAAGGGATTTCTTTAAACTCCGTTTTGCCCCTGCCAACCATGTACTGCAGAGCGCGCGCTATGCTCGTGTGAACGGCATGGATGAAAAAGTTGTGCTGGCTTGTTTGCTGCACGATATATGTGTCTCCAACCTGATCCGCACAGACCATGGCTATTGGTGCGCCCAGATGGTGAAACCCTATGTGGACGAAGAGATCGCCTGGGCGATTGAGGCTCACCAGGCCCTGCGATTCTTCCCCGATGAGTCCGTGGGCTACGAATATCCAGAAGCGTATATCCGCTTCTTCGGTGCCGACTATAAAGTAGAACCCTATATCGAAGAAGCCTACAAACAGGCGAAGAATCACCGTTGGTACATGACTGGACGTTTAATCACCCTGAACGATCTCTACTCTTTTGAAGAAGGTGTAGAAGTCGATATCGACGATTTTGAAGATATTATCGGGCGTCACTGGCGACATCCAAAAGGTGGTTTGGGATTTGATGGCAGCCCTGTCGCGCACATGTGGCGTAGCATAATTTGGCCCAATAATTTCCTATAGCCAATCTTGGCCGAAGGAAATTCTCATAGGGGCAGTTTGAATGACTGCACTTTGGCAAATTGTAGCGAGACCGCCGGAATACTGGAATATAAATTCCAGATATTTTGGAACTGAGACACTTCTCTGGCAGTTGCTGCGCATGAATCATTGTCCTGCGTAAGGAATAGTTTACGGTGAGCATTGGCGACTTTCTTGCTTCGCTCTCGTCTGGGCGCATTGGTTCAGTCACTAAGCTCCTGGACGCTATTCGCAGCAATATTCCCGCCGGCTTTGTCGAGTCAGTTTCCAGTGGTATGGTAAGTTTCGTGGTGCCACTTTCCACTTATCCTGCTGGCTATCATACTGGTAAAGATACGCCCCTCCCCTACATAAGCATCGCCTCTCAAAAGGGCCACGTTGTGCTCTATCATTTCGGTCTTTATGTAGATAGTGAGCTAATGACCTGGTTTCAACAGGCTTATGATAAACAGGTGCCTCAGAAACTGGATATGGGTAAAAGTTGTATCCGCTTCAAGAAACCTGAGCTGATTCCCTTTGATCTAATCGGCGAACTGATGCGGCAGCGTACCGTAGATCAATGGGTGGCATGCTATGACAATATTCGCCCAGCTGGCCGTTAGCTTGATAAATAGCAGTGAACTCAGCCTTTAAATTTCAAATATTGCCGCCACATCTTTTTTAAGCGCTCAATCTGGAGAGTTTCATGAAACGCGTATTTCTCTTTGTGGCCACTAACCTAGCGATTCTGCTGGTTCTTGGCATTGTGCTCAGCATTCTTATGCCAGTACTCGGGGTGGACTCTTCCTCTAACGCCGGTTTGCTCGTCATGTGTGCCGTATTCGGCATGGGCGGGTCTTTTATTTCCCTGTGGATGGCCAAGTGGATAGCCAAGCGCAGTGTCGGCGCCCATGTGATCGAATCTCCACGTAATCGTGACGAACAGTGGCTGATTGACACCGTTCGGCGTCAGGCAGAATCAGCCGGTATCGGCATGCCAGAAGTGGCCATTTACGACAGCCCAGAAATCAATGCCTTTGCTACCGGTGCCAACCGCAACAATGCGCTGGTTGCAGTGAGCTCGGGACTGCTGCGCCAGATGACCGCAGATGAAGCCGAGGCAGTGCTGGGCCATGAGATCAGTCATGTTGCCAACGGCGATATGGTGACCCTGACCTTGATACAGGGTGTATTGAATACATTCGTGTATTTTTTCGCTCGG
>DLPV01000064.1:0-2262 GCA_002477465.1 Gammaproteobacteria bacterium UBA7449
TAAGTTAGTCGCAATCTTGTTTGCCTTCTCTGTTTCAAGTGTCCAGGCGCAAACAACTGTTAGGGTAAGCACCGCGCTTGGTAATTTTGATATCGAATTATTTGATTCGACCGCGCCTGTTACGGTTGCCAATTTTCTCAGTTATGTGAACTCGGGGCGTTTCAATGGAACATTCATCCACCGATCTGAGCCTGGCTTCGTTATCCAAGGAGGGTGGTTGTCTTATAATCAAACTTCAAATTCTTTGAATGAAATCCAAGTAGATGCCCCTATTGTCAATGAGTTTAATATTTCCAACACTCGAGGAACTGTTGCTATGGCAAAGTTGGGCGGGAATCCGAACAGCGCTACCAGTCAATGGTTCGTGAATTTAGCCGACAATCCAGGTCTTGATTCTAACAACGGAGGATTCACCGTTTTTGGTACAGTGATTGGAGATGGGATGGACACTGTTGATGCAATTGCAAGGCTACCAGCACAGAAAGTAATTAACGGACTAGATTTTCAAGTGCCCTTGGTAAATTATGCAGGCGGTGCATTGGCTACTGAGAATTTCGTTAATTTGTCGATAGCAGTGCTCGAGTCACCTACTTCAAGCGCCTTGAACCGATTTGATGACAGCAGCAATCAGCTCATCCTCAGTGTAGATGCTGGTAGCGCTGGTATTTTTCAGATTGCGTTCTCTATTGAAACTCAAGACCCCCAGGTTATCGTGCGGGCGTTGCCTACCAGTCTGATACCGAAGACGACTGTCGAGGCAGGCTTTTCCACTTTCAATGAACCGACGGGTCAGCTAACAATTCCCGAGCTTGAGGTTGGTGGGCAGGTCGCCTATCGAAACCTGATACTCTCGCTGACTGATTCCGCCCAGTTGCTGTTTACTCTGCAGTCATTTGAGACGCCATAAGCTGTTTGTAATTTTTGCAAGGTGACTACGCGCGCTCAGAGTAGCGTGAGAATCGAATCTAGTCCTTTGTAGCCGCGCTGCTCCGCGTCAAGATTATCGATTAGTTTGCGGACCTGCTGCCGGACTGCCGGTATTCGCTTCTCCAATTGTGCAAAGCTCTCCAGGTAGATGCGAATGCCAAATACAATGGCTCTGGTTATTGGCAGTCGTCTCAAGGTTTGACGTTCGACTCTCCAATAGAGACCTTCATTAGAGTCGGGTGGGTACAGGTCAGGGCGCCAGCAGAGTTCATTGCCTCGCTGTATTGACCAGTTAAAGCGCAGAATGAGCTTTTGCTCGTTCATTTGCGACAGCATTCGATTTACCCTTTCCTGCAAGCTGGCTTCATATCCTGTAACCGGGTCATGTATCACATTCAGGTTGCCTCCGATCTTGTGTCTGAGCTGCCAGTTACTCGGTGAGCAGACGCTGGCGGCCGTGAGAATGTGTTCGTCACCAAGCTGCTGTAGCAGGCAGATATCTTCGGGTATCCACAGGCTGCTGGCGGCAAGATCAGGTGCATCAAGATTCCACTCTATCCCGCTGTGTTGGTGTAGTAAGTTGCCCTCGCGAAAATACCGATCAGCGTGATTCGTCAGAAGGTCTTCCAATAAAATCTGACTGAACTCTTCCTGCGCGGCGTCGGATTGAGGCAGGGCGGCAAACACCTCGTCAGGGTGAGATTCGAATTGCTGCAATTTGTGGTCGTGGAAATGCGCAAAATCTGCATCGATCGCCAGCCAGTTTGGTTTGCTGCAGGGCGTGAGCCCCAGCTCCAGTACCGAGCTCTGCTCGGGATTGGGGAGAATGGGCGCAGGGATCTGAGAGTCAAGTTTCATTGGGGCGTGAGGCAGTTGTCGATGTGTTGCTAATGTAGGCGATGAACCATTGCTTGGCTAGCGTGTGTGCGCTTTCAGTCTCCCAAAATTTGTATTACTGTGCCGGTAATCTGTCGCAAATAGAGATAAGGGTTTTTCTATGTCATTAAATCGCCGTCGTTTCCTCAATTCTTCCATGGTCTTGGCCGTTAGTTCGGCCCTTGCGCCCTTTTCCCTTGGCTATGCCCAGGCTAATGGCGTGAAACCTGCGCCGGGTATGCCCGCTCCCTCGTTAGTGCCCATCAATGGCATCGATATGGCGGTGTACGAGCAGGGCTCAGGCCCCGCCGTAATTTTCTGTCATGGCTTTCCAGAACTGGCTTTCAGCTGGCGCAATCAGCTCGGCGCGATAGCGGATGCCGGCTATCACGCCATCGCGCCTGATCAGCGCGGCTATGGTATGACCGGCGGCCCGCAAGACCCCATGCAATATGATAT
>DLPV01000064.1:2637-3448 GCA_002477465.1 Gammaproteobacteria bacterium UBA7449
TCTTCGTGGGCCACGACTGGGGCGGTGCCCTAGTCTGGGCTATGGGTGTGCTGCATCCGGATCGTTGCCTTGGCATCATCGGGCTCAACACGTCTGCGGGTCGACCCGCGAATCTGCCGCCTGCCGATGACGCCCAGCCCAATGATATTGTTATGACGCCGAATTACTACGTGGCGACTTTTTTGCCACCGGGACAAGCGGAAGCGGTGCTCGAGGCAGATGTGAGCAAATCGTTTGAATTCTTTTTGAGTCGGGGTGGTATTTGGGACGCGGAGGCCTTCCGCAGCTTGCCTGAAGAATCAGCAGAGCGGCAGATGAACCTGCTGGCAATGCTGCAGCGCGATGATCCACCCGGTGACCCTTTCCTGCCGAATGAGGTCATGCAGTATTTTGTTGATACTTATGAGACAACTGGCTTCACCGGTGGTCTCAATTGGTACCGCGCGATTCCTCGCATGGGTCCAATCATGGCTAATGCGGCGACGCGTATTGAGGTGCCTAGTCTCTACATTGGTGCAGAGAATGATGTGATTCTGCCGCCATCATCTGCCAACGGCATGGAGGATTTCATTACCGATCTGGAAAAATATACGGTAATGGATAGCGGGCATTGGACCCAGCAGGAGAAACCTGATGAGGTGAATCGGGTAATTATTGAGTGGCTTAATAGAAAGATTGGTTGATTTTCAGAGCAAATCGCAACCAGAACAATTATTTGAATCAATTTTAAAACTGGCGGGTTTGCAGCTGGATATTTGTACCTGACAATGGCGCGAGTTCGACTTCAGCGGCACGCCGTGAACCCATCATT
>DLPV01000064.1:3833-3977 GCA_002477465.1 Gammaproteobacteria bacterium UBA7449
AAGGCTACATTAGCCGGCTCCTATTTTTTGAGAACCATATTCAATAACACGAGAAAGAAAATGAAAAAACTATTAGTCGTTACACTGCTGGCATCGCTTGCTGCGCCTGCCTTTGGGCAGATTAACGCGCGGCTCATGCGCTAT
>DLPV01000064.1:4353-58471 GCA_002477465.1 Gammaproteobacteria bacterium UBA7449
CCAAGGAAGGCGGGCAGGCCGTGCAGTTGACCAACTCGCCGGGCGAAGAATCTTATCCGCGTTTTTCACCCGATGGCAGCGAGATTGCCTATACCGCCAGCTATAACGGTAACGAAGATATTTTTGTGGTGCCCACTAATGGTGGCGTGCCGACGCGTGTGACCTATCAGTCCCATGCTGACCGCATGCTAGATTGGCACCCGGATGGCCAGCATCTTTTGTTTGCTTCGCCCCGTGCCAGCGGTACCCAGCGGGTGCGGCGTTTGTTCCTGGTTGATAAGCAGGGCGGCTTGCCGGAGTTGTTGAACGTGCCTTACGGCGAAATTGCGAGCTTCTCTCCAGATGGCAATAGCATCGCCTATGTCACCAGGCTGGCGGAGGATCGGCCTTTTAAGCGCTATCGTGGAGGTTTCTCGTCTGATGTCTATCTTTACAATCTGACTGACGACAGTACGGTCAACATTACCGACAGCGCGGCCATTGATGCCAAGCCTATCTGGCTTGATGACAAGATTTTCTTTCTCTCAGACCAGGACGCGAACATGCGTCTCAACGTGTGGGAATACGATCTCGAAGAGGGTTCTGCCTCTCAGGTTACTGCATTTACAGACTTCGATATTTCCTACCTTGGTGCCAGCGACTCAGAGCTCGTATTCGCTGCCGGGGGTGATCTCTACCGTATGGATACCGCGGAGCTGGAGCTTGAGCAGGTGGCGGTTGATGTGGTGAGCGATTTCTCGGCTGAGCTGTCGCGGGCTGAAGACGTGAGTCGGCGCATTGCCAGCATGACTGCAGCGCCGGGCGGGACCCGGGTGGCGTTTGAAGCCAGAGGTGAATTGTTTGATGTCCCGGCTGAAGAAGGGTTTACCCTTAACCTTACCCGGAGCAGTGGCGCCTTTGACCACAGCCCAGCCTGGTCTCCGGATGGCCGCTTGATTGCCTATTGGAGTGATCAATCCGGTGAATACGAAATTCATCTACATGGCGTGAGTGGCGAGCAGAGCAGCCGCCAGCTCACAACTCGGGGTAAAGGCTATGGCTACGGCTTATTCTGGTCGCCTGACAGCAGCAAGCTCTCGTTTATTGATGAGACCAATACGATCTATCTTGTCGATGTCGAATCAGGCGAGGTGGCTGAGGTTGCAAGCAGTGTGTGGAACCTGGGGCATGGTTCCCGCTACGGTTACAATATTTCGTGGTCGCCGGATTCGCGCTGGCTCACCTTCGCCCTGGGTCAGCAAAATACTCACACGGCGATTTACATCTATGACGCTGAAGAAAGTGAGCTGCAGCAGGTCACCAGCGGATTCTATTCAGACCTGAGCCCGATCTTCAGCGCCGACGGGCAGTATCTGTTTTTTCTGACCAATCGTAATTTCGACGTGGTCTATTCAGACCTGGACCAGACCTGGGTCTATCCCAATGCAACCCAGCTTGCGGCTATCAGCCTCGACCCATCAACGCCCAGCCTGCTGCCGGTCAAAAATGATGAAGTGGAGTTTGCAGCGGATGAAGATGAAGCAGAGACAAATGACGCAGCCTCTGAAGACGCAGCTGTGAACATTATGTTTGCCGGCATGGAGGCGCGGATTGAGTTACTGCCACCAGCGGCTGGCAACATTGGGGCCCTGATGCCATTTGATGGCAAGGTCGCTTACGTCAGACGGCCCAATACGGGCTCTGCCGAAGAAGATGCCAACCTGGTTTTTTACGACATTGAGGGTCAGGAAGAGAAGACAATTCTTGCTGATGTGGATAGCGTGGTAGCCACAGCGGACTACTCGGGATTGTTGGTGGAGAGCAATAATCGTTTCGGTATAGTCAGTGCGGAGCCGGAACAGCGGCTGGAAAACGCGATCGCCACAGATGGTCTTGTGATGCAGCTGGTACCAAGAGAAGAGTGGCAGCAGATTTATGATGACACCTGGCGCCGATATCGCGATTTCTTTTATGATCCGGAAATGCACGGTCTGGATTGGGATGCGCTACGTGAGCAGTATGCCGCGATGCTACCGGACGCGCGTACCCGTTGGGATGTGCAGCGCATCCAGTTTCATTTGTTGGGTGAAACCAGCGCGGGGCATACCTATGTGCGTCAAGGGGATGTGGAGACAGTGGAGCGCAGAATGACCGGTTACCTTGGCATAGACTGGGAGCAGGAGGGCAATCTCTACCGCGTTGCCAGAATCGTGCAGCCAGCGGCCTGGGATACGGAAGTGCGCAGCCCGTTTGATGCGACCGGAATTGAGGTGGGCGTTGGTGATTACATTCTCGAGGTCAATGGCATGCCGTTGCGATCTGACCTTGATCCCTACGCACCTTTCGAAGGTCTGTCTGGAAAAACTGTTTCACTGCTGGTCAGCGCCACCGGGGAGCGCGAAGATGCTGAAGCGATTATTGTCAAGACCCTCACCCAGAGTCAGGAAAATTTGCTGCGCAACCTTGAATGGATTGAGAGCAATCGCCGCATGGTAGAAGAACTGTCTGACGGCAGGTTGGGCTATGTCTATATGACTAATACCGCAGACCGTGGCCAGCTGGAGCTGGTGCGCATGTTCTATGGCCAGCTCGACAAGGAGGGCTTTGTCATCGATGAGCGCTTCAACGGTGGTGGTCAGCTTGCAGACCGTTTCCTCGAGCTGATGCAACGCCCGGTTGTCTATAACCTGCATTGGCGTCATGGTCAGGATCAAACGCAGCCACCGCAGCCAGGCTCCAACGTGCTAGGCATGCTCATCAACGGCTGGGCTGCATCCGGCGGTGATGGCCTGCCCTGGGCTTTTCAGGAACTGGAGGCTGGCCCTATTGTCGGTGAAAACACCATGGGTATTCTGGTGGGCCCGGCCACTGGCCACAACCTGATAGACGGTGGTGGTATCACTGTCCCCGGCGCACGGCTCTACGACAATGATGGGCATTGGTTCTGGGAAGGTGAGGGCGTGAGCCCGGACCTGGAAGTCTGGGATGACCCATCAATTCTGGCATCCAGCAGAGATCCGCAGCTGGAGCGTCTGGTTAGCGAATTAATGGAGATGCTGGAAAGTGCGCCGCCGCGGATGACTCCAGCACCCCCGTTAGAAGATCGCACTGCACGGGGATTGCAATAACATTTGGTGCGGGGCTCTAGGCTCAGGGTCTAATTGAGCCGCAAGGGATTCTGCTCGGAGGTATTTTGAGCCGATAGCCAATCCTGAAACGGCTGCCGGTAATTTATGCCGGTATCGAAACCGTCAGGGTCGGTTTCAGGTATGATGTTGTAGCCATCGCCGCCCGCGTACATGAAGCTGTTTACCAGCACCCGGTAAGTCTTGCTATCATCCAGCTCTTCGCCGCGGGCACTCAGTATCCAGCGATTGCCGCGGCGAATGAGTCCCCCGACTACAGGTCGCGTCCCGGTTTCCACCACCGTGCGCACGGTGGTACCATCCAGCTCGGTGGCAATAATAGTGTTATCAAAAGGCATCAAAGCCATCACTGTGCCTACGTCAATGATGCCCTCAGGCAAATCGATGCGTATGCCGCCGGCATTGGTTATGGCGATGTCGGAGCTGGGATCTGCCAGTAACCAGCTGTTGACAATCGCTTGTTCTAATTCTTCCCCTCTACGCTCAAACACGCGATCGGAATAAGCCAGCTTCTCGGACAGGATTTCTTCGGTTTCTGCAGACCAGCTGTGTACGATACCCGCTATGGTCTCGTTATCAGTTGCATACTCGTTGTCATGGATAGTGAACATGCGTTGAGAGATGACATTGCGTTCGGTATCTACCGTGAAGCTTGCCTTCGCGTAGGCAGTAAAATGGAAGCCACCGCTCAGCAGCACGGAGCCGTGAACGCGTCTGGAGAGCAATTCATTGCAATGACCTGCACCAAACAGGGCGATATCCAGATCCCTGGTATTGCGAATCAGGCGCTCCAGCGGCTCGACACAGACATGCGCAATCACCAGGTTGATGTCAGTATCCTGAGCCTGCACCAGGGGCAGGGTTTCACGCAGCGCCATTTCGTAATCGATGAAATCCAGATCTTGCACGTTAATAGGGTTGGTTGCCGAAGGTGTATCCAGGGTGGTCAGCCCAATGATGCCAACGCGCAGCTCATTCACAGTCGTGACCGTGAACGGCAGGATGCCAATGTCTGTTGGTGACTCTCCGCTGCTGCGCCAACGTGTGTTGGCACTGAGGTAAGGGTAGTCGGCTTCTACAGAACGTGCCTTGATAACTTCCAGCCCGAAATCAAACTCGTGATTGCCAACTGCGCTGGCGTCATAGTTCATGGCGTTCATCACCTCGACCATGCTCTCACCCTCGGTCCAGGTTGAAATCGCTGGGCCGGTCCAGTTGTCGCCGCCGCTTAGAATCAGGAATGGCCCGTCTTCGTAATAACCCTCTTCTTGCTGCCACATCTCATAGAGGTGGGCCGCTGATTGACCGGGCTCCATCCCTTCCATCCAGCCGTGCTCATCATTGGTATAGAGTATGGTAAGCCGGCGTAGATTGCTATTCTCAAGGTCGCTGCTGGCGCAGGTCGTGAGAACGAGACTACAAAACAGTAAATATATGCGAAGTCTTAGCATTAACATTGGCTTCAAGTTCTTAGTTGGAAAGATATGATCCAAATACGAAATCGAGTTTATTGCCTTTCACCAGCAGAGGCATCGCGAATCGCCTTGAACTCATTCCCTGCGTACCACCGGGGAAATTCAGTTCCGTTTGCCAGGCGCGAAGTGATGTTGAAGTACAGCAGCAAGTCCTCTGCAGCACCGGCCATGTCCCAGTTTGGGTCATACTCATCGCTGGGTTGGTGATAGCGATTGTCGGTATAGTCTTGAGCCTGGGCGGCACCATATTCGCGCCCTAATTCTAAATTGTCTTCGCCAGACTCAGCATAAAGTGCCGGCACCCCGACCTTGGCGAAATTAAAGTGATCGGAACGATAGTAGTATCCGCGTTCAGGGGTAGGCTCATTCTGAAGATAACGGCCCTGCTCGGCAGCGGCTTCGTCAAGATAGTCTTCCAGCTCACTGCTGCGGGCACCAACCACGACGACGTCTCGAGTGCGACCAAAGGTGTTCATATTGTCCATATTGATATTGGCTACAGTCTTGGCAATCGGATAAACCGGGTGTTCGGCATACCACTGCGAGCCCAGTAAACCGGATTCCTCGGCGGTGACTGCCAGGAACACAATGCTGCGATCTGGTGGCGGCTGCTGCGAGTGGAGATACGCCAGCGCCAATAACGCAGCGGTGCCGGTGGCATTGTCCGAGGCGCCGTTATAGATCTGGTCGCCCTCCAAATCTGGCACCATGCCCAGATGATCCCAGTGTGCGGTATAGATGATAGTTTCTTCCGCCCTGGTAGCGCCGGGAATGGTGGCGATCACATTCTGGGAGAGAGAGGTACGCACCGAGTTCTCCACTGAGACATTGAGTCGAAGGTCTGACATGGGAACTGCCGAGAATCCGGGCTGGGCAGCCTCTGCTTGCAATGCCTGAAAGTCGAGGCCAGCGCCATCAAAGATCGCTGCAGCTGTTTCCTGGGTAACCCAGCCTTCGATCTCGGCGCGGTCGCCGTTAAGGTTGGCCGCAGTGAGACCAATCTGTGGGCCGGTCCAGCTGTTGTTTACAACCCCCCAGCCATATCCTGCCGGGCCAGTCTCATGCACGATGATAGCGGCTGCTGCTCCCTGGCGAGCAGCCTCTTCGTACTTGTAAGTCCAGCGGCCGTAGTAGGTCATGGCATTGCCGTTAAAAAGGTTTGGGTCCTGGCTCGCGTAGCCGGGATCGTTGACCAGGATCACCACAGTCTTGTCGGTGACATCGATATCCGCGTAGTCATTCCAGTTTCGCTCCGGTGCCACAATGCCGTAACCGACAAAGACCAGTTCGCTGCCCTGTACGGTGACAAAAGGGATTTGCTGCTGTGAGCCTACAACCTGTTCTTCGCCATAGGCGAAGCTGGCCTCATAATCACTACCCTGTATTGTCAAGGCAGGTGCTCCCACAGCGGTGATCTCGGTGACTTCAACAGACTGAAAGTAACTATCACCATTGCCAGGATCTGCGCCGAGCGCGGCAAACTGATCGCGCAGGTAATTTATGGTCAGCTCCTCGCCGGGTGTAGCCGGCGCGCGGCCCTCATACTCATCAGATGCGAGGATAGCCACATGCTCATGCAGCATGGCCTCAATCTCGGCAGTGGGTGAGTCTTCGTTTACTGCCGCGGCTTCTGGGCTAGCGGTCTGAGCTGCGGGGGCTTCCGTGGTCGGTTCGCTGCAGTAGCTAAAGCCGAGAATCAGGAGTAAACCTAGGGTCAATGTTTTGTGTGGTTGGTGAATCATGACAATACCGTAGATCTCGCGTAAAAAAATGCGAGGTGAGGTTACACGGGATTGGGAGGGGCAGTCCAGCTCAATTGGGCTGCTCAGGCCCAAGCACCCTTTGCGGCAAAGCTCATCGATACGTCTGAAATTCGTGCGATCTGATCCTGAAAGACTATAAGAACAGATCGAGTTTTTCTACGCCGATTGGGAAGAGCTTGTCCAGGTCGTCCTGGACGCCCAGAAAATCGCGTAAGGAGCGATGCACATGCTGCGGTGTGATGATGATGCCATTGTCGTCGGGCTGCAGAGTGCTGGTATTCAGTTTTAGTGCCTCAAAATTCTCGTTGGTTGCGCCTATGATTCTGTTTCCCGTGATACCTGCCCCCATTGCCATAATGGAAGTGATATTCCAGTGGTCTTTGCCGTCCCCTTCATTGTAGAACGGTGTACGGCCGAAATCTGAGCCGATGAGTATAGTGACTTTGTCTTGCATACCTCTCAGTTCGATTTGCTCCCAGAGTTGATCGATGCCTTCCAGTAGCGCAGTCAGGCTCGGCGTATGGTCCTGATCGTGATCACCGTGGGTATCGAATCCACTGGCGTTGAGATTAGCGGATACGGCCAGGCCGCTGGCGAAGGCTGCGATGGCGACTTCTGCTTGACCGGCTAGGCCGCTGGAGACTTCGTTCGGCAGGAAATCCAGGAGACTTTGCAACTCCACATCAGAGTTTTTCACGGTTTGCAGCTGCTCCATTTGCTTCTGGCGCTTGGGCAAAGTCTCGGCCATGCGCTGACGAACCAGGCGTTCCTCCCTGGCCTGTTGCACCAGGGAGTAACTGGATTGGCCAACCAGTTCGAGGTCAAGCAGATCGGGATCGGTTGGGAACATTGAATTCGGAAATGCCAGCTGATTGAAGGTGCCCGGGCTCGCAGTGCGCACCGGCGCGACGATGGAGGCCGTGAAGTCGTAGCCGCCGTTCGAAATAAACGCCATGGGCTGGTCTGGAAATGGCGCCGCGGCAAGTGCGGCGATAGTGGGGTAGCCTTCTTCCAGCTTGCCGCTCCACATGAAGCGACGTCCGCTGTCATGACCGTTGGTCTGGGTATCTATTCCGTTAATGACCAGCAGGCGGTCGGCATGCTTGTTAAAAAAAGTGTCGAAGTGCCCTGTTGACTCGGTTGCGGGCTCTTCGATCATGCTGGGATACGGCGCGTAAGATAGGTTGCCGGCTGACTTAATGGCGCTGGCTGAATAGTTATTGACCGGACCCAGGCCGTCAGCGCGCGGCGTGTTGCCTTTGGGGTCAATCAAGGCAGTAGGATCCCAGCCGCCGGTGGCGCTGATCGTAACTAGAAACCTCTCTGCGGTCGCGCCAAACGCGGGTCGGGTCAGGGACATGGGCAATACTCCAGCCATGCCAATCCCAGTGAGTGCTTTTAACAGTGTACGACGTTTCATTGCTGTATTCCCCCGGGTTCCTGGTTTATTCGTAGACGAAGCGGTAGTCAGACATAAGATAGGCCGCTACCGCGATCCAGGCCCGTATCACGTAATTGGGGTCGGTTGTCAGCGGCGATGCGAGATCATCGCCGGTCAGTAAGTCGTTGGTGCGGCGGCAGAGAAAGGGCAGATTGCCATCCTCA
This sequence comes from Gammaproteobacteria bacterium UBA7449, assembly GCA_002477465.1. Lineage (GTDB taxonomy): Bacteria > Pseudomonadota > Gammaproteobacteria > Pseudomonadales > Pseudohongiellaceae > UBA9145. Next base: position 12,322 of record DLPV01000064.1, read on the forward strand.
GTGCTGCCAACTGCGGCCTGTCCTGCTTCCAGGGTGCTGATGAATAGCTGGTAAGTAAGCTGCAGCTCAGGATCTTCAATGGCCAGGTCCTCAGCTAGCAGATGGGAATGCAAGTGCTGAATATTCTGCATGATTGCCTCTTGATTGGCCGAGCTGGTGGGTTGGGTGGTGGTCTCCACGAAAGGCATTAGCAAGCGCTGCTCAGCGGCTGTCAGGAAATCATTGGGAACTGCGTAACAGGCCAGCTCATTACCCATGCGCTCCTGAACCGCAACCATAAGACCATTGGGTTCGGTGAGTCGCTGAGTGACTACAAAGGAGTCGATGCCGCCATAGATCTGATGATAGTACTGGCGATCGTCCAGAAGTCTTGCCCTGCGATCGTTATCCTTGGCTACGCTGTACAAATCCAGCGGGCCGCGCCACTCGAACCCAAGCAACGCATTGATTTTACGATGCAGCATCTCGGGGGAGAGCAAACGCGCAGCGCCGGTATCTTCGTGCACGATGGCAAAGGATTCTGTGGTGAGACCATCGGCCCGGAAATACGGGCTTAGCACTATTTCCTTGATCAGAGTCTTTAGGTTCTGGTTGTTTGCTACAAAACTGTCCTTAAGAGCATCGAGTTGCACGGATTCAGCGTTGTAGGCGTCCCATTCTGCCTCGGTGGCGTTATCACCGGGAGGAGCAAGCGGTTCGGCGCCAGTGAGGCCGTTATATACAATTCGCACCATGGCATCATTAAAACGGGGATCGACTACCATCTGACTTGCCAGCCATTGCAGCGAGGTGGGCTCTTCGCTGGCAGGTCGATCGGCGCCAGCGAACCCGGCCTGAAACATGTCGTCATACCACCGCGCGTTGGGCCGATAGAAACCGCGGTCATTCCAGTTCTCAAAGGAGGAGGCAACCGGGTCTAGCAGGGCATGACAGACTACGCAGTCATCATTATCCAGTGTCGGTGCAGGGCTAGAGATGTCGACTGCTTCGCCGTCTGGCCGGGACCCCTCCAGCGCCAGGATGTCGACATCCATGAACAGATCATAAACCACCCTCGAACGGGCTCGGTTGCGGTTGGTGTCAGAAGTCGGGTAGCGATTCAGAAACATCAGGCTGGTAAGAATGCCAGCGTGTGGGATATCGCCTATTCTGATTTTGGAAAACTCAAAGTCTTTGATCTGCGCTGGCAGCCACTCGTTTACGTCAAATTCGTCCTGAAACGCAAGCTCATCAAAGACACCATAGCTCTTGGCCGAATACGGATTTACCATGAAATAATCGGCGGTCAGGATTTCCGTCATGGGTAGTTCGTTTTTGACCACGTGGTTAATTAACTGCAATGGTTCGCGAGCGACACTGTCATTAGATAGAATGAGATTTTGCACCCATTCATCGTCGCGCGTGGCCTCCTGGGGGTCGCCAAACCAGAATGCATCGGGAAATATGCGCATTAAGCGGAGTGCCTCAGCGCGTCCGCCGTTCACGCTCAGATAGCGGTCGGTGAGGATCAGGTCATTGAAGATTTCCGCGACGCGATCGTAAAACTTGTCCTCCTGCATCATCCCGTCTAGCACTGCGCGCAAACCGGCTTCGCCTTGATTGGCGACTTGCTGGGATTCTGTCGCCGTGGGCAGGCGGCTAACCAGCTGCAAAGAAGCCTTGCGCAGGGTGTCATCCAGCGACAGGCTTGAAATTGCCTGTATAGTCTGCTCCACCATAGGATTGTCAACTATCTGAAACAGAGTAAGAATATATTCGGCGGTTTTGCTGGCGCAGTCTCCGGCGCAGCTCTCCGGTGCGCCTACCGGCATGACGTTGGCGATGTAATTACTGAGTGTGCTGATACTGCTGCAATTTGCACAGTTCACCAATGAAACTGAAACCAGTCCGCCCTGGCCATCAACACCATGGCAGCTTGCGCACTGCGCGTTGTAGTCATCTTGGCCAGTGAGTTTTGTCTCCGCCGCGGTGACAACCGTAAAAACATCTCCCGGCTGAAGCTGCAGGTCCAGTTTGTAAAAAACGGTGTCTGCCTGGACCATGGGAATGCTTAGCTCGCTAGTCTGAAGATCATAAGTTGCGCCTGGAGTCAGGCTGGGGTTGGCTGCCAGGGAAGACGTCAATTGGAACGTGAGATTTGTCGTATCAACCAACTGTAGCTGTAGTTCAAGTGAGCCATAACCTTCCACGTCGATTCGGGGAATAGTAAGGGTATCGTCAGAGAAGGTCGGCAGAGAGCTTCCGCTTTGGGCTGAGGCGAACTGGCTTGCGCATAGGGCCCAAAGCAACAGACTGGCTATCTTTAACAGTGATTTCAGTTTGTCAGGCATTCGAGGCATTGGGCTTCTCACTCTTCATTGCTGGTGGTCATGTTTTTACACCGACCACGATCACACTAATTGGTGGTTAAGCAAGATAACGCGGCTACAGAGCTGAGGTTGACAGTATTAGGCCGTTAAACAAATTTAGTTGGAAGATTATTGCGAAGCTGGTCACATTTTTTTGTCCGCAGCATTTTCGCAAGGAGTTTTGGCGTTTTCCTTTATGTCGCGCGGTGAGGCGCGTGGAGGCGGTGGGCAGACATCGTGAATTTGAGAGAACACTGTGTCCCATTGCAGCAATCATTGCTGCCAGGGCATGGGCATTGAATCTAGCAGGCTGAAGCTGTCAACTGGCGCCTGGGTATACAAAAATCGCTCACCCTCGCCTGCTAAAGAGACAAGGAGATGCAGTCATGATGGTTTCACGATCCTATGAAACGAAAGCGCGGCACTTGCTCACCTGCGACCTCTACCGATTCAGTGAACATGGCGAGTGGTCTGACCCAGATGTCACGCTCACCATAGAGAGGGCGATAGACTGCCAACAACTCTTCAGTTTCGCTGTGGCGGGCAACATAAAGGAGTTCGTAGTTGTTGCCTTTATAATGTCGATACAGCCCCGCTGGTGGATGCTTTTCGTTTGATCCTGACATGATTAGCTGGCGTCTCTGCTAGTTCGGTGATGGAATATCGTCGGGCCGCGGCGGACGATCACCTCGCAGAGGGCGGCCTCCATCCCTGAAATCATTGGGGCGCGGTGGTCTGAATCCGTCCGGGCCTGGTCCGCCGAAGCCGCTGAATCCATCGCGGGGCCCGCGCCGTCGGACAAAATTGGTAGCCGACTGACGTTCGGCTTCCGAGAGTTCACTGAGAATCGCAATGGTTTGTTCATGAGAACGCGCGCCATAGGCCTCGGACGCAGCTCTCAAATCAGCAAACGCGGCTGTGATCGCATCATTATCGAATTCGCTCGATGCCATCAGTCGATTCACTTCTCGCTGCGCTTCAATCATGGCCAGGCGCAGCGGGATAATCTCAGTTGCCAAAGGTTCGATCACGCGGGTGAGCTCCTGTTGCCGGTCTTCGTCAAGATCTCGAATAATCCAGCTAAGGTTGGGTGGCAAAGGGCGTGCATCACGGAAATCGCTCACGCTGCCCATGCGCGAGCCAATAGCGCCCAGCAGAAACAGATTCAATCCCAGTGACAATAGCAGGGCCATGATGAGTACATTGCGTCTGATCATGGCAAGTACTCACTGTCGCTATAGTCGTTGAAGGACAGCATGATCAACTCGTCATCCCAGTACTGGTACTCGCTGCTGTCTTGCGCGGCGCCAAGATCAGTAAGATTGCCCACCAGTATCCCGAACACCAGTGGCAAACAGGCGGCAAGGGTAGGCCGCCACAGGCTGAGCGGTGAGCCGCTTTTCGGGATTAGCCAGTTAATCAGGCGATCGCTCAGGGACAGCTGCTGCGGTGGCAGCGCCTGGTGCAGAATTCGAGTTTCCAGGCCTGGGAAATGGGGTGGGTCTAGCGCATCCAGTGACTGCTCCAGGAGCATGAACTGCCGCAGCAGTTGCTGTGCTTCTTCGCTAGTCGCTGTCAGCTGCCGACAGGCTGCGCGGGATTCCTCGGGCCAGTTTGCTTCAACTGCTCCGTAGGTTTCCAGGATTTGAGTAAAGGCATCAATATTCATGATTATTTAACCGATAGTCTCGGCTTTCTCCTCGCTGTTGATCTCTCCTGACGCAGGTTTCATTGCTGTGCTGTGCAAATCCCTGCTTTCTAGTTGTGTGCGGAGGCTGCGACGCGCCCTTGCGATGCTTGATTCCAATGCCTTGACGGAGACATTCATAATAGCTGCCGCCTCTTTGTTGGAAAAACCGGCGTAATGGCAAAGCATGAGTGCACTGCGCTGGGTTTCCGGTAATAGACTGATGGCGTGGTTCACTCTCTGTTTCTCATCTATGGCAATGCTTTCGTTTTGCTCGTCACTTTGTGGGGTTTCAAGCAAATGCTCAGCTGCACCTATATCCAGTGTGTCACTGGTATGGGTTCTGCCATGCTTGCGCAAGTAATCGATGCACAGGTTGTGGGTAATGCGGTGCAACCAGGTCGTGAGTTTGGCCTTCTCTGGTTGCCATTTCGAGGCATTGGTCCAGAGTTTCAAAAATACTTCCTGACAGATGTCTTCGGTGTCCTTGCGATTACCAAGCAGGCGGAAGGCGTAATGACTGATGGCGTTCAGATGCTGACTGACGAGAGTCTGGTAGGCTGACTGGTCGCCTTTGCTCACGGCGAGCATCAATTCTTCATCAGTCATTACGCGTTTGCTATTCCGTTGCTGCTAAGGGAATCAAGACAGGCCTGATTGTCCTCCTGAATTGGCGCCGGGTCTACTGCGACGACCGCCGCGCTCACTGCGTCCAGCTCGGCGAGGTGGCTTCAGTTCTTCGGCGCTCAGCACACCATTGCCATCAGCATCCATTTCCAGAAAAGTGGCCTCGCTGATTTCAAGCGCGGACAGGAGTCCATTGCCATCCAGGTCCCTCTCTACGAACTTGGCCATGGCGCGTTCTTGCATCTTGGCCTGCATTTCGGCGATCTGCTCGGCCGTGGGCTTTGGTCGGTCACTCTGGCCGCCACCTTTCCCTTTGCGACCGGGCCGTCGACCTTCTGGCTTGCCCGCAAGAAATTCTTCCAGCGACACCAGCCCATCCGCATCGCTGTCGAGTCGTTCCACCGGGTTCCTGCCGTTCTCCAGGAATTCCTCGAAGCTAAGATTGCCGTCGCCACTGGTATCCAGGCCATTAAACAGCTCTTGAGCGCGTTCGCCAGGCTGTGCGCTGCTCAGGCTGCTCCAGCCAATAAGCCCGATACCGGTAAATAATGTGAGTTTTTTCATGTTGAGTCTCCAGGTTTTGTGCTTTCAATGCTTTATACGGGGCATTCAGAAAAAACCTTCTCATCAGAGATATAGAAATATTGATAAGTTGCGGGCAGGGTGTAAGCTTGAGAATCACTGTTAACCAGAAAACAGGACACACCATGAAAAACATTAATAAGAACAAGCATTCATTTCCCGTGTTCATTCTGTTGAGCGCATTACTGGTGGCTCTGCCCGGACAAGCCCAGGACTATGTGCTGGATCTAGACTGGCCTAAACCGTTGCCAGAAGGTATCGAATGGGGACAGGTCCCCAATGTCACCATGGATGAGGAAGGCTATATATACGCCTTTCACCGCGCTGAACCGCCGGTGCTCAAGTTTGACCAGCAAGGCAACCTGGTGGACTCATTCGGCGGCCCGCAATGGGTGGCGCTGCCCCATGGATTCCGTCTGACGCCAGATGGAGACATCTGGACCACCGACTTTCAGCGCCAGCGCGGTCATACCATTACCAAGATCGATACCGACGGCAATATCCTGTTGCGCCTTGGTGCCCGTGGCTTTGCCGGCGCTGGCCCCAATACTTTCAATGGCCCTGCGGATGTGGCCCAGGCAGAAAATGGGGATTTCTTTGTCGCTGACGGCCATTGGAACAACCGTATCGTCAAGTTTGATAAAGATGGACGCTATCTGATGGAGTGGGGCACAAAGGGCAGCGGCCCCGGGGAGTTTAATGTGCCCCATACCCTGCTTATCGATCGCCGGGGTCGTATCTTGGTTGGCGACCGCTCCAATGAGCGCATCCAGATTTTCACCCAGAATGGTGAGTACCTGACGGAATGGGATCAATTCGGACGTCCCAGCGGCATGTTCATCGACCACAACGATATGCTCTATGTAGCTGACTACGAAAAGCTGCACGGCGTTACCTACGGCAATGCCGAAGATGGCACGGTGCTGGGCTTCATCGAGGGCTCAGAGCCTGAGGGGGTAGTCGTGGACCTTGACGGCAATGTCTACACCGGCGAGGTAACCGGCGGAGAAAGTGGCGAAGGCAGCATCATGCGCAAGTTCATCAAGCAATAGGACGTCATTCAGGATCCTGGCACCCAGCTATCAATAAGTCGGGCGACCTTCAGTCGTCCGATACCTCGCACCAAGGCCAATATAGGTCTAATTCCGATTATTCTGTTAGAATCCTGCCTCCTTCACGCAGGTCGGTGCCTCCAGGGCATTGACTGTCACTTGTTATAGGGCCTGGTAAGCATCATGGAACTGGCTGAAGAAGAGTTGGGCGAGCATCATCTGGACGAGAAAGAAGTCGTCGATGTGGTGGTGCGCTTCGCCGGCGACTCCGGTGACGGTATGCAGCTCACCGGTAACAACTTCACCCAGGCTACTGCGCTCTACGGCAACGACCTTTCAACTTTTCCCGATTTCCCTGCCGAGATCAGGGCGCCGATTGGCGCTACCTTCGGCGTATCCGCGTTTCAGATTTATTTCGGTGCTGAAGATGTCACTACCGCCGGTGATGAGCTGGACGTGCTGGTTGCCATGAATCCCGCTGCACTGGTCACCAATATTCATAATTTGGTAGAAGGGGGGTTGGTGATTGTCGATAGCGGTGCCTTCACCGCCAAGAACCTGACCAAGGCCAAGTACGCGTCGAATCCTCTGGAGGATGGTTCCGTTGCTCGTTATCGAGTGCTGGACGTCGATATATCGAAGCAGGTGCTGAGTGCAGTTGAGCCGTTTGGTCTGGGTCATAAGGCCGCATTGCGCTGTAAGAATATGTGGACGCTTGGTCTGGTCATGTGGCTATTCGACCGGGATAGGGCGCCTACTATAGAGAGCCTTAAAGCCAAGTTTGCCAGTAAGCCAGAAATAGCCGAGGCCAATATCGCCGCTCTTAATGCGGGCCACGCCTATGGTGATACAGCGGAGCTACCGGTAGGTATTCATGTGTATAAGGTGCCGAAAGCGAAAGTGGCACCTGGCACTTATAGGAACATCACTGGAACCACGGCACTGGCCTGGGGTTTGATAGCTGGATCTGAGTTGGCGGATATCGACATGTTATTCGCATCCTACCCAATTACCCCGGCATCCAACCTGTTGCATGAGCTGGCGAATCGTAAACAGTTTCGGGTGAATACTTTTCAGGCCGAGGATGAAATTGCGGCCGTTTGTGCAGCCATGGGCGCGTCTTTTGCTGGTTCGCTGGGAGTGACTTCCTCGGCGGGGCCGGGTATTGCGCTTAAGGCCGAGGGTATGGCACTGGGCGCTGCGTCAGAGCTGCCCCTGGTCATAGTCAACACACAGAGAGGCGGGCCTTCCACTGGCCTGCCAACCAAGACAGAACAATCTGATCTGAATATGGCGCTCTATGGTCGTCATGGCGATACACCCATACCGGTGATTGCGTCATCGACGCCGGCGGACTGCTTTGACGTTGCCATCGAAGCAGTGCGAATAGCCATCAAATATATGACGCCGGTGATGCTGCTTTCAGATGGCTATTTGGCCAATGCGGCCGAACCGTGGAAGATTCCAGACAGCGAAAAATTTGAGCCATTCCCGGTTCAGCATTATGCGGATCCAGCAGGCTTCAAGCCTTCTATCCGTAATGATGACACCCTGGCCAGGGTTTGGGCCAAGCCAGGTATGCCAGGTATGGAGCATCGTATCGGCGGCATTGAGCGCAGTTTTGATACCGGTGACATATCTTATGACCCGGCTAATCACCAGAAGATGACGGACTTGCGTCATGACAAGGTGAAGGGCATTGCCAACGATATACCTGAGCAGGAAGTCTGTCTCGGCAGCGGTTCCGGTAAATTGGTCGTAGTGGGATGGGGTTCTACTTTTGGTGCTATCCATCAGGCGGTCAAGCGCGCGCGTCGGGAAGGTCTGGACGTCTCTCATGTGCACGTGCGCTACCTGTCGCCATTGCCACGCAACCTGGGTGATCTGTTGCGTGGATTTGATCAAGTATTGGTACCGGAAATGAATACGGGCCAGTTCTCGCGTTTGCTGCGTTCGGAATACCTGATCCCTGCAGATGGGCTGAACAAGGTAGCAGGGCAGCCATTTAAAATTGGTGAAATACTGGCGGCGATACATCAGAAGATTTCGAATCAGGGTGTTGATACTGAGCAGTTGGGAGCATCCAGGGAGGTGGCTTCATGAATCAGGCGATTCCTGCTCTTACACTTAAAGACTTCGCTTCGGACCAGGAAGTGCGGTGGTGTCCTGGCTGTGGCGATTATGCGATCCTGAAGACCATCCAGAAGCTGATGCCGGAACTCAATCGCCCCCGCGAAAATCAGGTTTTTGTATCCGGTATTGGCTGCTCCTCTCGGTTTCCGTACTACATGAATACCTTCGGGTTTCACACAATTCATGGCCGCGCACCAGCTGTTGCAACTGGCGTTAAACTGGCCAATGAGGAACTGGACGTCTGGGTGATTACCGGAGATGGTGATGGCTTCAGTATTGGCGGCAATCACATGCTGCATGTCCTGCGCCGCAATGTTGATCTGCAGATATTGCTTTTCAACAATGAGATTTACGGGCTTACCAAGGGCCAGTATTCCCCAACTTCTCAGCCCGGTACTCGCTCACCTTCATCACCAGAAGGTTCTATTGATGCACCGCTATCACCCTGCGAAGTTGCATTAGGAGCAGGTGGCACTTTTATAGCACGATCCATAGACACCGAGGCAAAACATCTCTCGGCGGTAGTGAAAGCTTCACACGCACACAAGGGGACAGGATTCGTTGAGATTCTGCAGAACTGCCCAATTTATAACGATGGTGTATTTGAGCAGGTAAAAGACAAGAAGCTTGCACAAGACTTTCGTGTCGAGGCGGTTCATGGAGAACAGCTGCTCTTTGGCAAGGAAAAGGAAAAGGCTATTACATTAAATCGCGACACGCTTGCGCTGGAAGTGATTGAGTCGGCAAATAACGCAGACCGCATACTTGTCCACAATGAGACCAATCGAGTGCTGGCGCAACTTCTCGCAGCCATGTCAGGCCCTGATTTTCCAGTGGCCGTTGGTGTGCTCTACAGTGAAGCCAAGAGTACGTTCACAGCAGATACGGAAGCCCACCTGCAGCAGGTTCGACGTAGTAGTGGAAATCTCAAAGGTTTGCTGCATAGTGGACACACTTGGCAAGTGAAATAGCTCCTAACCTGACCACATTGAGCCCCTCACTTTTTAACCAATTTGCCGACAGGACAAAAAAGTGATCTACGACAATATTCTGGAAACCATTGGCAACACCCCTATCGTTCGTCTCAATCGTATTGCGCTTAAAAATCAGAACATCTATGCCAAGCTGGAAGCGTTTAACCCGCTGGCTTCCGTTAAAGACCGCCTCGCCATCGCGATCATCGACGACGCAGAGCGTCGTGGCACACTGCAGCCGGGCCAGACCGTGGTAGAGGCGACCTCAGGTAATACCGGTATAGCGCTGGCAATGGTTTGCGCCGCCAAGGGCTATCCCTTTGTGGCGACGATGGTGGAAACCTTTTCCATCGAGCGACGCAAGATCATGAAAGCGCTGGGTGCCAAGGTGATATTGACGCCGGCGGCCGAGAAGGGCTCGGGCGGTGCGACGGGCCGAGGAGCTTGCGCAGCAACACGGCTGGTTTCTGGCCAGCCAATTTGAAAACCCGGCCAACCCGGCCTATCACCGCAACACCACTGGACCTGAAATTTTGCGCGACTTTGCTGGCAAGGACCTGGATTACTTTGTATCCGGATGGGGTACCGGCGGCACCATGACCGGGACCGGCCAGATGATCAGGTTGGCACGCCCGGAAGTTAAAGTGGTCGCGGTCGATCCAGAAAACGCGGCGCTCCTATCTGGCGATGACTGGAGCCCTCACAAGATCCAGGGCTGGACCCCTGATTTCATTCCCGCTGTATTGGATCAATCGGTCCCCCATGAAGTTGTTAAAGTCTCTGACGAGGAGTCAATCGCCGTGGCGAAACGCCTTGCCGCAGAAGAAGGTATATTCTGTGGCATCTCAGCAGGCGGCACTATGGCGACTGCACCGACATTGCTGTGGCTGTTTTTTGTCAGGCTGATTGCGGGCATCTCCAGTTCCACCTTTGCGCTTTCCTATGCCTACGTCACCGATATCACCCCGGAGGAGAAGCGCGCCCAGCGCTTTGGCATGGTCGGTGCCGCGTTTGGCGGTGGATTCGTTCTGGGCCCCGTTATCGGTGGTTTCCTGGGCGAGTTTGGTGAGCGCGTACCGTTCTACGCGGCGGCTGCCCTGGGACTCACTAATGTCGTGTATGGCTATTTCGTGTTGGGAGAATCCCTGAACAAGGAGAATCGCCGACCGTTCGAGCTCAAGCGTGCAAACCCAGTGGGAGCCATGCTGCAGATGAGGAAATATCCTGTTGTCATGGGGCTCGCGTTTGCGTACTTTCTTTACATGATTGGCCATATGTCTCTGCCCAGCACCTGGACCTACTACACCATGGAGAAGTTTGACTGGTCGGAAAGCCAAATTGGCTTATCGCTGGGATTTGCCGGAGTATTCATGATCCTGGTTCAGGCCGTCCTGATACGTTGGGCAATTCCCACTTTTGGTGCCTTCAAGGCCGGAGTGTTCGGCATGCTGGCGATAATTATTGGTTTTTGTGGCTACGCCTTTTCCAGCGTCGGTTGGCAGATGTATCCCTGGCTCGCTATTGCCGCGCTGTCGGGGTTTGTGACGCCAGCTTTCCAGGCCATCATGACCAGCCAGATCCCGGCTAACGCCCAGGGAGAATTGCAGGGCGCATTGAGCAGCGTGAATTCGATTACTTCCATCATTGGACCTTTGGTAATGACCCAGCTGTTCGCGGCCTTTACTGCGCCTTCGGCCCCGATCTATTTTCCTGGTGTGTCCTTTTTTGCCGCAGCAGTGCTGAGCGCGCTGTGCCTATTCATCTTCATCCCGGAAGTGCGGGGCCACCAGCTCATCGCACTGGGCAAGGCCTGAACCGAGTCGCGCTGCTTCCCTGCGACAATGCCCACTCAGGGCTTTTCAACAGTTTTCTGGCGCCAGTTTTCATCCTCATACCGGTATCACGCAGAAACGGCCAATTCCTCTGAAGCCCCTGTATTTAGTAGCGTTTAGCTTGACACTACTATCCCTGAATGGTTATATCTCAGGTCCTCCGGGGGAGTATTTCTAATTAAAGCAATAAAGGTAGACCTATGAAGATTCAATGGCTGCTCATAGCAATCGCAGTGCTATTCGCCGGTTGTTCTCCGACTGAGACAACTACTGATTCCCAACCTGCTTCGGTGGCAGCTGCTGCTGCGGCACCCGCCAGTGACGGGATTCCTCGCACCCCAAGCGGTAAGCCAGATTTCAACGGCATTTGGCAAGTGATGATGAATGCCAACGACAATCTAGAGCCAGCCGCGCCCAAGGCAGCTTACCAGCTGGTTCCTGGTGACTTTGTCCCGGTTCCACATCCTGAAGTCGTGGCAATGGGTGCCGTCGGTGCTGTGCCAGCGAGCTTCGGTGTCGTTGAGGGTGGCACAATCCCTTACAAGCCCGAGGCATTGGCCCGTCGTGATGAAAATGCCGCCAACTGGCTGGCGAATGATCCTGAAGTGAAGTGCTACATGCCCGGCGTGCCGCGCGCGACCTACATGCCGCACCCATTCCAGATTTTTCAGAGCGAAAGTGCATTCTTTATCGCTTACTCTTTTGCCGGCGCAGTGCGTAATGTATTCCTGGAAGATCCGGGTCCAGCGCCACTGGATTCCTGGATGGGTCAGTCTTACGGCTACTGGGATGGCGATACCTGGGTAGTGGAAGTGACTGGTCTGGATGATCGAACGTGGTTTGATCGTGCAGGTAACTATCACACCTATCAGCTCAAGGTCACCGAGCGCTATGACATGGTGAGTGAAAACGTCATCATGTATTCAGCGACCATGGAAGATCCCGAGATCTTCGAACGTCCCTGGACCATCAGCATGCCTATCTACCGTCGCCTCGAAGAAGGCTACGAGTTGCCGCAATTCAAGTGCGTCGAGTTTGTAGAAGAGATGATGTACGGCCAGTATCGCAAGGGCGGTGAGTTCGAACAGCGTCTGCGCCAGGAAATGCTCGAGGAGGCGCAGAGCAACTAATCGTTTCATGATTCAGCGGCGTAATTCCAGCAGATTTGGAGTTTCTGCCGCTGATTCGTTAAAATGAATGAAATTCCGGTGTAATTGACTTCCTCAGGCGCGATAACTCGTGTAAAAAGAACCAATTACGTTAAGCAGCTGATTAATATTGCACAGCATTGAATAGGGAGGTCGTTTAGCAAGCAGCCAGTACGGCTGATTTGAGAACGGCTAACTGTAACGAAGGGGTAAATCTATGAAAGCAAAACTTCTGGCTCTAGCCGCAGTGACCGCAATTGGTGTGGTAGCGATCAAGCCACCAGCGACAGCGCACCATGCGTTTTCCGCTGAATTTGATGCCAACCTGCCGGTTCGTCTGGGTGGTCCGATTACTCGTGTTGAGTGGATTAACCCGCACACCTGGATTCACCTGGATAATAACGATCCTGAGGCTACTCGCGATCCCGGTCCCTGGATGGTTGAAGGTGGCACTCCCAACACTTTGCTGCGACGCGGCATTAACCGCAACTCGCTGGTACTGGGTACAGACATCGTGGTGACTGGCTACCAGAGTAAAGACCGTCTGTGCGAGCCAACTTGCCGCGCGAATGGTCGTGACATCACCTTCCCAGATGGGCGTAAGCTGTTTATGGGATCTTCAGGAACAGGTGCCCCACGCGATGGGTCTGATGTGACTGAACAGTAACTAAGTTCTACTTAGTTTCAAAAAAGCCCGGTTATTACACCGGGTTTTTTTTGTCCTTCGACGCAGCGAGCAAGGTCACAAAAAATCTGGACGTCCAGTCTCGACGCTGTTCGCAGTCAGTGGACTAGCTTGAATGCAGCTTCTGCCGGTATTTTGCTATTCCACCACCGGATCTAACACCCGCGTAAAATCACCCCCGTCTCTGAATACGGTCGAATCTACGAAGAACCCGGATGCGTGCAGTTTTACGGTGACGGTGCGAGAGCCACGGTTTTCCCAGAACCACCCATGGATGCCGGTAAAAGGGGCGTGGAAAGCACCAGAACTTTCGCTAGCGTTCCCCTGCTCATAGCTTTCAGCATACTCTTCGCCAAGGCCAGCGGGTTCGGCGTGCATGTCGTAGTAGACCTCCCCATCAGTCTGCCAACTAAACACCATGGTTGCATCCAGGTCTAAGGTGTATTTGTATTCGACGGATTGAAAGGGTCCCAATTCAAATTCCACATAATCATTGCGGTGAGCAATCAATTGTTCTTCGAATGGATTCTCGTCTGCGGACAAAGCGGTCAAGCCAAGCAATCTTCCGGTACCTATGGGATCGACGCCGAACTCAGCAGGTAAAATAGCAACCACTAGCACGAGGGTGCCAACCCCAATTGCGGCGGCAGTCGCGATCAATATCGTTTTTAGTGATGGGGCTTCGGTGTTATCGGGTGAGTGCAAATGGGATTCTCCTGCTGCTAGCGCTAGTAAGGTGATTGCAGCAAATACGCGCTGAGTTGATAGCCGGCAAGCAAGAAACCACCGGTCATGAGGACCGTATTAGCAGCAAATGCGCGCCTTAAATAACTGGCGCTGTTGCGCCAGATACTGAGCACGATTAGAACTGCTGATAAAGCCAGTATCTGGCCTATCTCTACTCCGACGTTAAAACTGACGATGTTGGTGACCAGACCATTGTCAGAAATCGTAAACTCCTGCAGCTTGGTTGCCAGTCCGAGGCCGTGAAACAAGCCGAACACAAACACGGCGATCTTGGTATTTGGTTCCACACCGAGCACCCGCCTGAATCCATCCATGTTTTCGAAGGCTTTGTAAACAATCGACAGGCCAATAATGGCATCGATTAAGTAGGCATTTACCTGCAGGTTTGCCAGCATGCCTAATAGCAGGGTGATGCTGTGGCCTATCGCGAATAAGGTGACGTACTCCACCACATGTTTGGGGCGGTACAGGAAAAATATCACACCAACCAGAAACAGCAGGTGATCATATCCCGTGACCATGTGCTTGGCGCCAAGATAAATGAATGGGCCTACGGCGGGGCCGTCTATGGCCTGCACGAAATTGGCATCAGAACCTTCGATAGTGTGACCAAAGGCCACGACAGGCAGCAAGCTTAATAACACCGCGGTGAGGCAACGCAACGCCATGACTGTGTTTGTCTTGACTTTACGTTGCATGTGCTAGTCAGCGGCTTCGTCGAAGCGATTCAGGATATCGGGGTTATAGGCTTGATGGCAGGCGGTGCAGACGCTATACAGTTGGGCCCCGGCCTGAAAGAACGCTTCCTGATCCTGTGCCGCAGCGGCCTCCATGGCCAATACGCCTGCCTCACTGAGGCCCTGTGAGTAGATCATCCAAGCGTCGTTATCCTCAGCCCGGCCCGGTAACGCCAGCATATTGCCAGACTCCACAACGATAGCTGCCTGTGACCTGACATAGGCCCAGCCGTCATCGGTAGTGGGATAAAGCTCCTCGTAGCCAGAGGCATCCAAAACCCAGCCTCCAGATGACCAGAGGATGTCGGAGGCAGGTTCAAGTACCAGGGACATGATCTCCGTCATATCCAGTTCAGTATTGTAAGCGCTGGAGGCAGTGGATACTGAGTCTTCCTCAGGGCTTGAACATCCTGTTAGCAGCACTAGGCCAAGGCTGATGAGAAGTGATAGGCTGATCTTGATGGGCATAACGATGTATCCTTATTCAATGCGGTTTCGGCAAGGCGCTGCCCGAATAATTCAGGTAGCTGTTATGGTGCCGGAAGCATCTCCAAGTCTGCCTTAAATTGCCTGTATAATCCACTGGAAAAAGCGGACTTTCAATCCTAAGGTACTGGTAATGTTAAATAAATTGCAGATTCCGCGCGCGCTCCAGGTGGTCCTTTTAACCCTCTTACTGACGTTGTGCGGGCAGGCCCGTGCTGAAATTCTTGTTCAGAAAACGCCAGATGAGGGACTGCAGCCGCGTCTGGTGCAGGCAGCAGATGGAGGTATCCATCTGCTATATTTCAAGAAGCGCCTGAATCGCCCTGCGGCCCGCGAGGGAAATCTCTACTATCGCGAATACCTGATCGACGAAAAACGCTTTGGCCCTGCGATAAAAGTTTCCAGCCAGGCTTTTAATCTGCAGACAGTAGCCATTTCCCGCGCTGCAATGGCAATTAGTGAAGACGGTCGCCTGCATGTGATGTGGTACCTGGCACGTGAGGCTGAGTATTTTTATGCCCGATCAAATTCAGACCGCAGTACATTTGAGCCACAGCAGTCCATGGTTGAAGAGTTTAGGGAAGGCATAGATGCTGGCGGCGACATTGCGGCATTCGGTTCGCAGGTGGCGATAGTCTGGGGTGCAGGTGAACTAACCCAAGAAGCTGAACGCACCATGTTTGCCCGTTTCTCTCATGACTCAGGATCTAGCTTTGGTGAGGAGCTGCGAGTCAGTGATCCGGCCCTCGGTGCCTGCGCCTGCTGTTCGTTGGCGGCTGAGTACCTCAATGAAGATACATTGGTGGTTGCGTACCGCTCCGCAATCGACGGCATCGGGCGGCACATGCAAATTTTGACATTAAATGGTGTCTCTGCTGAAACTCCGTCAGGGCGGTATCAGTCACTGCAACCATTGCAACAGTGGGAAGCCACATTCTGTCCCTTAAGCACTAATGACATCGCTGCGTCTGAAAAGGACGAGCACTGGATTGTGTTTGAAACAGAAGGGCGGATTGTTGAAATGAATCTTTTGAACCCCGACAAGATCGCTCTGGCAGGTGAACCTTTTATTGAAACCCGGCAAAAAAATCCGACACTTGCGTTCAATCCGCAGGGCGAAAAGTTAATCGCCTGGGGTGAGGCCATCAGTCACAGTCGCGGTGGTCGTCTGAACCTGCGTTTTTTTGATGCTGAGGGTAAAGTGGCAGACTACGAGCTAGAGGAAGAGCTGCATATCGTAGATTTCAGTTTTCCGGCTGCAGCCGCCCTGCCAGACGGCGATTTCCTGGTGCTTCACTGAAGGCTTGGGTTGCTGAGGTTGACTTTAAGTCGCTGCTGCAAACGCACCGCATTCTCTATTTCCAGTCGTCGCCATTGCAGATCGGTTTCCCGCTGCAGGCGATTCTGACTCTGATCAACAGAATTAATTACCGACTGTCGCAAGTTATAACTGTCGCGTTCCGTTTGATTCAGGCCGTTCGACGCGATGCCTAATCCTGGCTGCCGGGATCCATTCTGAATTGCCGCGTAAGCTTGTGCCACATACTGGGTGCGATTTATCAGCGCCTTGTTGCCGCAGGCAAACTCCACATCTAGCAAGCGTGTCAGGGTTAGTTGTGCGCCGTTTTCATCATGGCTGGCAGCATTATTGGAGACTAACTGCTCTCGCCAAATAACCAGTGGCTCGCACAGTGCCTGGTAAATTGAGAGCTGTGCTGTACTTATGGACTCACGAAACTCCTTGCAGGCCTCGCTGTCGCTGGAGTCAACAAGGCAGAGCCTGGCTGATTCATCAAGGCGCATAAGATACGATTTCGCCGCAGTAATCTGGGTATCCAGGTCTATAGCTGGGTCAGTGTCCAGAGCAGACTGCGCAGTACTGGAGATGGCATGGCAAATTAGAAGCAAGGCGAATGCCGCTGAGTACGAGTACCCAACCAGCGTCGACTTCCTGTGATTACTCGTAGAGCTCAAATCTCTTGTCCCATTTCTTGAAGCGTTTTCGACAGTATTTGTGAAGTTGCTCGGGCTCGGCAAAGAAATGCTCGCTTGCGTCTGCTATCGACTCGTCGTACTCGCAGAAATCGTTTGAGTATTCTCGGCATACCCAGGGGCGGGTTTCATAGATGCCGCAGACACCACCTGGTAGCAGATGCATGCAGTTGGCCTTGATATGCAGGAACCAGCCGTCGGCATCCTTAAAGATATTAATATTCTCGTGCGAGACTTGCCAGACTAAATGGTCAAAGTCTTCCTTGGATCTGGGCGTCGGAATCTTCTGATTAATCGAATTGCAGCAGATGGATTTTGTGCATTTCGAACACTTCCCATCGATTTCGACCTTGCCTGCGCTTATAGCTTCTACCAGCTTGATTGAGTCATCCTTAGCATTCATATCCTAACCACGTCGAGGTGAAAAATTGGTGCAGTTGCCCTCCAGCATTCTAGCATTGCACTGCTGTTTGCATAAAAGCCTTAGTTAAACTGCACAGTTGCGGGCTGGCGCTTTACATTTTCGGATTGTGTCAGGAAAATGAGTGATCGATCGAGCCTCTCAAACTGGGGCTTAGGTGAGGCTATATCATTTCAATAAATGAAACTGAGCCGACCATCATAATAAAAACCGGAATGTTTGCTATGTCACGCCCGCGCCTTTTTAAATTACCACTTTTTGCAATTACAGTTCTGGTTTTGCTGACCGCCTGCTCGACCGAAGAAACTGTTACCACGGCGGGCACTAATTTCGCAGACGCCAGCGATGCACAGCTGAGCTTGCGCGCCATTTCCACCAAGCCCTGGCTGGTCACTGGTGGCGATGTATTGATCGAACTCAGGATTACGGAAAATCTCAGCGCTCAGACTCTGTCGCTTAAGCTCAATGACCTGGATGTAAGCACACAACTGGTTCGAGTGAGTTCACAGCTGCAGCAGATTCTGCTGTCCGACTTGCCGCTGGGCGATAGCGTGCTGCGGGCAGAGCTATCAGGCGGCCTGGCGCAGCAACTGCGCCTGACTAATTATCCTATCAGCGGGCCGATCATATCCGGTGAGCATGAGACGCCATTCTTTTGTCAGGCCAGCGATTTCATTACAGTCACAGGCGCGCCACTAGGGCCGTCCACAAACAGTAGCTGCTACGTCCCTACACAGGTGGATTATGTTTACTGGGCCGCTGACGAAGAAATTTTCAAACCTTATGTGCTGGCATTCGACAGATTGCCACCAACTGATGTTGCCCAGGTCTTTGATGAGTCGGGCGATAGCATTCCTTTCATCGTGCGCGTGGAAACCGGTGTAGTCAATCGTGCCATCTATGAAATCGCCATTCTGCATGATCCCGCTGAACCTGCGCCAACGCCCTGGGTGACCAGCGCAGGATGGAACGGCAAGCTGGTATACACGCACGGTGGCGGCTGTCGCAGTGGCTGGTATCAGCAGGGTACAAGCACTGGAGGAGTGCTGCGGGAAGGCTTGCTGGCACGAGGCTATGCGCTGGTGTCATCTTCATTAAATGTCTTTGGTCAAAACTGCAATGACTTGCTCGCGTCCGAAACTCATATCATGGTGAAGGAGCGCTTTATCGAACATTACGGTGAGCCGGTCTATACCATCGCCACCGGTGTTTCTGGGGGTTCCTATCAGTCACATCAGACTGCGGACAATTACCCGGGTGTGTTTGACGGCATCATCGTTGGCCTGAGTTTCCCTGACGTTACGTCTGCTACGATTTTTACTCTCGCCGATGCCAGGCTACTGCATCATTACTTCAATGATGTTGCACCCGATACTTTCTCCGAGGAAGAGCAGCGCTTGGTCTCAGGTTTTGGTGTCTGGGACTCTATTGCCAACCTGGCGCGCGGTGCGGCACGACTTGATCCAATATTCGAACCCAGTGCTGAATTGGAGCAGCAGGGTGGAGAGGTTTCTGTTACCGCGCTGGAAGCCTTGCGCTATGACTCCACTAATCAGAATGGCGTGCGCGCCACGGTGTACGATCACACCGCCAACGTCTACGGAATGGTTCCTGGCACTCGCATCGCACTCCGTCCTTTGGACAATGTAGGCGTTCAATATGGCTTGGCGGCGTTGAATGATGGCAGCATTACAGTGCGGCAGTTTCTCGATTTGAATCGCGACATCGGGGGTTTCGATCGGGATCTTAACCATGTGCCAGAACGACATCAGGCCGATATCGAGGCGGCGCGCAGTGCCATTGAGTCGGGTCGCATTCTTGATGGTGGCGCTGGTCTAGCCGCCACCCCAGTGATTGACTACCGAAGCTATATGGACGCCAGGGAAGGGGGTGACATTCATATGATTGTGCACCAGTATTCTACTCGCCAGCGCCTGATGGAGGCGAATGGACACGCTGATAACCACGTAATGCAGGTGGGCGGGCGTTGGGGCTACACTGAGGCCGAGCCCGATCTTGGTAACTTGTTCTCTGAAATGGACCGCTGGCTGATGGGAATTAAGGGTGACTTTTCAGATAGCGAACTGGCGGCCAAGGTAAAAAACCACAAGCCTTCGACTCTGGACGATGCCTGTTGGCAGAATGATGACGATCGCAGCAAGATTGATGAGTTGCAAACTTACTCTGGTGTGAGTGATTGCAATAATCTGTATCCCGCTTATTCCACACCGAGGCAGGTCGCCGGCTCGCCGCTGGCTAACGACATAGTTGCCTGTGAACTGCGTCCGCCCGGTCGCTTCGATTATGCCGTGCAGTTTTCGGAGCAAGAGTTTGCTGAACTGCGGGAAATTTTCAGCGCCGGCGTGTGCGACTGGTCGCAGGGTGACCGCAGTGGTGCCTCTCATCAGGGTGTCTGGAAATCTTTCGGGCCTTCGCCTATCAATCAGCTCTATTAGCTCGAGATCAATGCTTCTTCATTTCAGCCCGCAACGGGAATCAATTGTTGCCGGGCGGATTCCTGTCTGACGCGCTAGTACTTCCTTGTTGCTACTCCCCACCCGAAAAGGCTAGCGCTTATCTCTTATCTGCCAATGCCAGCATCACCCGGGCTTCCAGGCGTTTGATTTCACGCATCAATTCCAGTTTCTGCATGTGAGTCCAGCTAATCACCTTGATAATGGCCAGGATGAAGAGGCAGACAATTATCCCGATTGTCCACATCAGTGCATCCATCACTTCACTGGTCTCCCTGACCTGCAGAAAGCAGTAAACGCCGATCAAGAAGGCAATAAAGCCCATGGCCCACATATACAAGGTTAGCCAGGCCTGTTTGCCGTGGAAAGACATGCCGACTATTTCAAATAGCCCGGCTTCATCATCTATTTGGGCCAGCGCCTGCTGATCCTCTTCTTCTAGCGCTTTCCTGATTTCTTCATCAATGGTACTCATATCGATTCTCCGATTATTTTATTGTGGTCGTCATCTTGGCCAGTTTGCGCGCGTAGTAGAGCCGTGACTTAACAGTGCCAGTTGGCACATCTAAAATTTCTGCAATTTCAGCCAAGCTCATCCCGTCCAAGTAATACAACTGCAGAACCACTCGAATATCGGGGTCGAGTCGGGCCAGAAGTTCTTTCGCGTCGATTCTGGCGTCCGTGTTGTCTAGTTGCGCTGGTTCCGGAGCTTCCTCATCCAGCGCCATTACTTGCCGCTCTCTGATTACTTTTCGCTGCCAGTCAATGTACCGCCGTTCCAGGATGCGAAAGCTCCATTCCGGAAACCCCGCAGGGTCCGATAGTTTCTGCAGATTCCTGCTGATTGAGACCAGCGCTTCCTGAGTTAAATCCAGCGCCACTTCCCGATCCTGCGTACGTTTCATGGCATACATATAGAAACGCTGGTGCCACAGCTTAATCAGCACTTCAAATGCGCTGCGCTCTCCCCGCTGGGCGCGCACTACCAGCCACTCGCTGACGGATCGCTGTTTCTGGTTCAACATTTGCTAATCCTTTGCTTTAGGGTCGTGCCAGCCGGGAAACGGTTCAATGGTTTGCTGAGAATATCCTAAGCCGGATCGGGCGCTGCGCATGTTCGGTGCGGATCCTCAAGATAGATGTCGCTAAACCCTGCGCCCGGCTCTCTGCGGCGGTGATTGCTAGCCGGACCGTGCTGGCCTATTATTACGGGCTTGAAAGCAGCAATTACATCAAAAATTGTACCAATAAGAACAAGGCTAACAGGCTAATTTTACTGGATAAATCTCCAGCGAAAGGCCGGGAGACAAATCATGATTCGCCTAGTATTACCGCTGACCTTAGCCCTTTTTACTTCCGTCGCCTTAGCCCAATCCTATGAGCCGCCGCGCACGGCATCAGGAAAACCAGACCTGCAGGGATTCTGGACCAATGCGTCCCTGACTACCATGCAGCGTTCCTCCGCCTATGAGGGTGTGGGTCTAGTGATACCCGAGGATGAGCTGCCAGAATTCACTAATAATCATCACCAGAATGTCCGCCAGGCCACCGATGATGGTCAGGTGCAGGGAGAATTGCCGGATGGCTCCGATCTGGCACGTGGCAGGGGTTACAACGCTTTCTGGGTAGATCCCGGCTCGCAGTTCGGCAGAGTAAAGGGTGAATCCCGTACCTCATGGATTACTTACCCAGAGAACGGTCTAATTCCGTTCTCTGAGGAAGGCTCGGAGTTGCGGCGTGCAGCCTTTGCCAGACGCGGTAACGATGGTCCAGAGGGCCGCTCTCTTGGAGAACGCTGCATTATCGGCTTTGGCTCCACCGGTGGGCCGCCCATGAACAACGTGCTTTACAATAATATGTACCAGATCGTGCAGACCGATGATTATCTGATGATCATGGTCGAGATGGTACATGACACCCGTATTATTCCTATCAATGGTGACCACCGCCCCAATGCGCTTGAGCCATGGTTAGGTGATTCAGCTGCTTATTGGGATGGCGACACGCTGGTGGTGGAAACTGTTAACCTGCATCCGCAGCAAGCGCCGCGCAACGCGGCGCCGCTGTCCAAGCAGGGCAAGATCATCGAGCGCTTCTCCCGTGACTCAGACGAGCAGATCCTCTATGAGTTCGAAGTGAGCGATCCGATGTACTACACCGAGGACTGGCGCGGTGAGATGACGTTCAACACTACAGATACCAAGCCTTACGAGTACGCCTGCCATGAAGGTAATTACGGGCTAACCGGTATTCTTGCCGGTGCCAGGCGACTCGAGCTTGAACCGGGGTCTGAATAGAAATTAAGGCTGGGTATCCAAGGCAACTTGGATTTGCGTTAATACAAGAAACCGATGGGGTTGGCCGCAGCATGTCGGCACCCTGCTCGCATCGGCGCGAAGCCGCCTCCGGTTCGACCAATGTTGAGGCGCGCATGGTTGATAGTGGTTGCAGGCGCAATCGCTGGCCGCTCGTATAGCAAGTTAACTTGCTTCGTCATGCCAAAGAAATTTTAAATCGTGATTCGCTAGGATGCGTGACCGTAGCTAAAGCTTCGTGCCAGCCATAACAATTCATAACCCAGGCGAGCGTGATTCCGGCAGATGTCATATTGTTGTTCGTAACGGCTTCAGTTGCACTTGCCTTCGCACCAGGTCCTGACAATATATTTGTGCTTACCCAATCGGCGCTGCATGGCAGGAAGACTGGCCTGCTAGTGACCCTTGGTTTATGTACAGGCCTGCTCGTGCACACAGCGGCGGTTTCCTTGGGCGTGGCAGCTATTTTTCAAACCTCGCTGCTGGCCTTCAGTCTCTTGAAACTAGCCGGTGTCCTGTACTTGCTCTGTCTCGCGGCTGAGGCTTTTCGGGCAAGTAAAGCCGCACTCGAGTCGGATGGCAGTGGAGCACTCAGTTGGTGTGGGCTGTACACCCGCGGCGTCATCATGAACATCACCAATCCCAAGGTAGCCATATTCTTCCTCGCGTTCCTGCCCCAGTTTGCCGATCCGGCGCGCGGTTCAATCACAGTGCAGATGTTGTTTCTGGGTGGACTGTTTATCGTCTCGTCCCTAATCGTGTTTGCTGCGGTGGCCTGGCTCGCCGGCTATATCGGCGAGTGGCTGCAGCGCTCTGACGGGGTGCAGGTCGTGATGAATCGTATTGCGGGGATGGTGTTCGTCGTCCTGGCGCTGCGACTTGCGGTGAGTGAGCGGCAGTGATCATTGGCAGTTCGTTTACCAGACTGCAATAGGTTAGTTGATCCCGACTTTTTCGATGTCGCAGTGCTGGCGGCCTTGCTCCATTGCCGTGTCAGCGGTTTCAGAATTTTGAAAGAGAGGTTTTAAGGGTCAGAAAAATGAAATCGACAGCTGAGGTCCGAGCTCAGCGAAGTTCTGACTTGTGGTTATAGCTTAACTGAGAGAGCAATAGTTGGTTGCTGTCTTATTTTTTATCGTCTTGCCAGAACTGCGTCATCTCCATGAACATGAACGATGCGGACCAGGTAATCAATGACAGGCCTGTTATGGCCTCAAGGCCGGCGAGAAAACGAATGCTGCCAAAGGGCTCAATGTCGCCGTAACCAACGGTTGTGTAATTGGTAAATGAAAAATAGACACAGTCTTCGAGTGTGCCTTCGAAGTTTCCAGCGAGGCTGCCAAAATCTCCATAATGAATCATCAGGTAAAAGGCGATGCCGAACAAACCGACTTCTATGATATGCGCACAGATGGTGCCGAATACGCCGATTATGACGCGCAGCCGGTTTTTGATCTTGAGGCGCGGAATCAGGATAGACAGGAAGCGCAGGATTTCGTAGTGAATAACCACAGCCGTGGCCACGAGAAAAGTATTGATGAAAAAGGAGGCGAATCCCATCGGGTCAGGTTACATTCACAGTTTTTGTTGACGGATGCGAGTTAATGGGTCAAAGAATAGATCAGGTAGTTGATGCCTAGTTGGTAGGCTGAGTTGGCATACTGAGTAGGATACCACTGGTCATAGGTATGTTCCCATCCATCACCCATGTCGGAATTCCAGTTGATCAGCACCATCACTCGTCCATTGTCATCCATGATGGCGTGATTGCTCGCCTCATTCATGCCGGCCTGACCCATACCGCGCCTGCCGCCCCGCCCCGGAATCATCTGTGGGCCGTCGATGTCGTAGAAAGTGTGAAAAATCTCGTGATCGGCATTCAGCTCCACCATTTCCCGGTCCGGAAAGATCTGCGAGAAGTCTCGGTAAAAGGCATCCCACTGCTGTTGGCCCCAAAAGTCATCTATTAGCAGGAATCCACCCCGCAGCAGGTATTCGCGCAGGTTTTCGACTTCAGCAGGAGATAGCGAAAGACCGCCTCCGCGACCCATTTCCAATGCATACAGAAAAGGGTAGTCAAATATCTCGTCGTCATCAAATCGCAGCACGATGGGTTTGCTCATTACCCTCACGTTGGTCAGGCGAGCGACCCCACGCAGAAAATTTTCATCGGAGGCAGGGAAATCTGTTAGCCAAGGCCCCCCGTAAAAACCCCCACCGTAGT
Organism: Gammaproteobacteria bacterium UBA7449; assembly: GCA_002477465.1. GTDB lineage: Bacteria > Pseudomonadota > Gammaproteobacteria > Pseudomonadales > Pseudohongiellaceae > UBA9145. The sequence goes on from DLPV01000064.1 coordinate 36,786, forward strand.
AGCTGTCGTACTGTATTCTGACAAATGCAAACTCGCCGGCAATATCATTCAGGTCCGGCAGCGCCTGCTGCGCGAGCACCGGCAGGCAGGGTGTAAGAATGGAGGCCAGTAACAAAAGAGTTCGCAACATCGGCTGTGAGCACCCGAAAACGCAAGGATTTACAGTAGTTTGTATCGACAACGCCCGGAGATCAAGTTATTGTCAGGGCGTTCCCAAACTGGCTTGTGAACCATGAGTCATTCTTCAAACTCTCTAGTTTCAGCTTTTTTGTTACCCGGCTTGATTCCGCTGGTAGCCGGATCGCTTACTCTTATGGGCTTGCTGTGGCTTATAGCGGCCCCTGGCGCGTGGGCGCAGCAGCTGGCGCGTGATGCCTCAGGGTTGCTGCAGGACCTTGAGCGTTACGAACAGCAGTTAGAAGAATATGAATTCGAATATGGCTTTTTTGATATTCGGCTGCAGGAACCGCTGCTGGCTATCGAAGCGCTCCATGCTGAACTCGGGGATTACCCGGAGATGCGGGCCACGCAGAACCGACGCTTGCAGCTGACACGCACGGCGCTGGGGTTGGAGCATCCTGATATTATTCCCCTAGTAGAGGCCATGGTGCGAACTGATATCCGCCTCAGCAACTGGACAGAGGTGTCAGACCACCTTGAACATCTGCACACCTTGACAGTTGCAAACTATGGTATCGATTCCGAGCAGGCCATGCTGGCGCTGCAGCGACAGGCGTCCTGGTACGAGATACGGGTGTATGTTGATGAAAACCGAGAGCGCGCGGATAACTTCATGGAGGCTAGGGATATCTATGAAGAACTGCTTGACCTGGCAAAGAACAAGTATAGCGAAGACGATCCGCGGCTGGTGCCCTGGCTAAACAAACGCGCCTACAGCCTCTACCAGCAGGTGGCTGGGTTGAACGTCGATAGCCCAGTGGCCATGGATATGATCCAGGAAACTGCCCGCAAGGATGGGCCGGCGCGTCTCGAAACTCCACGGATGCGAGGCTTCAATAACCCGATCTCGCCCGGCGGTATTAACCGCGTCATACCCGTTACAGAAAAAGGGGAACCGGTAGGTGTAGCCTATTTACGCCTGGCCAATAGCTTTATTAATGACATCGAAGACATTGCCGAAGCACAGGGCGATGCGGAGATGGCCGCCTTGGCCCAGCTCTATCATGGTGATTATGCCTATTTGCAGGGGCGCTCCATCGGTCGGAGTGATTATCGGGAGGCGAGGGAAAAACTGCTGGCCCTGGGCATAAAAACTGAACGGCTCGATGCATTCTTTGGTCGCCCCATGATAATTCCGATTCCTGTTTTTTATTCTCGCTTCAGCGACCTGGAGGCATATCAGCTTAGCGGATCTGAAATGCCACTGTTGGGAGAAGTTGATGTGGACGAGGATGCCGACCCCTGGGAAACGGCTATCCATCTTGGGCAATTCAGGGCCTGGGAGCAGGGGCTTGCCTCCATCCCGCTGCCACAGCCCGTTGATGGTTTGCTGGAATTTCAGACTCCTTTGTATACGGTAGACGTGAGATTTCGCATCAACAGTAGGGGTAACACCTCTGGCGTCAAGGGCTTGGTCATTGAGCCAGAGGACCGACGCGCCCGCAGTCGAGCCGTTAGGGCTGTGCGCAATTTACAGTTCAGGCCTGCCCTTTACGGCAACCGCTCAAAGCCGCGAGATCATGTGGAATTGCGCTACCAGATGATGAATGAATCAGACTAAGCGCCTTGTTTAGACAGTCCTAACCCGCTTATGATCGTAAATTAAAAGGCGCATCAAGGGCCGAATGGGTTCAATCCAGACAAGCCAACAAACAACCTTCATGCGTACGTGTTTACAATACAAGAATTTGCGATAAAACAGCGATTTTGCGATAAAAGGGAGAGCATCATGATTTCAGGGGCAATACGCATTCCAGTCCAGGTTAGGGTCTTTTCAATCACAGTCTTCAGCGTGCTGCTGGCCGCCTGTGCCAGCACCCCAGCGTTTGATCTTGAAGCCGTTCAGGCCGCTGAGATTACGAATCTGCGCGCCCCTGAGGGCGGAATCCTCTCAAGTGGTCAGCCCACGGCAGCGCAACTGGGCGTTGCCGCTCGCTCTGGCGTGCGCCATGTGATCAATCTGCGCACGGCGGGGGAAGAGGTGGCTTTCAATGAGAGTGAAGTCGTGGATTCACTGGGGATGGAGTACCACTCAATTCCCGTGGCAGGAGGCGCCGGCATTAATGCCGACAATGCCCAGGCCCTTGCAGACATCCTGGCGGACCTGAATGGTGAGCCAGTCCTTATTCACTGCGCCACGGGTAATCGGGTAGGTGGTTTGATGGCTTTGTCATCCTTCGCGGATGGCGCCAGCGTTGATTCTGCCATCGCGGAAGGCGCGCGTTGGGGTATGACTTCAGAGCGACTGCAGGCAATCGTGCGGGAAAACCTATCGGACAATTAATTCAGCGGGCCAGTCTAAATGCCGCTATCAGGTTTTATTGGTCTTACAATTTGTCTCACAAAAGCAGAGCAAAGCTAGATCACAATCCATGCACGATTCAATAGCAATAGTTTGGATTCGAAGACCCACACAATAGCGCTAACAAAAGCGAGGATGACCAGAATAAATACGCCTTCGAAATTATCGATGAGGTACTGTTTTAGAGATTCCATATTTTTTGCCTGAGATCCTCAAGTGAAGCGCAAGGCTTCCTACCCTATGTGGCGTAGTTCTGCATTATAGCGATGGGTAATTCGTTATAAATATCTAACCCGGGTAAAAGTGCGGTTTATTTATCTTCTTATCCGATCCGGAGGGAAATTTTGAATCGATCTAATCACTTTTGAATTCCCTGAACAACAGCTATTACGCAGCTTACAGACGAATGTGATCGGCTTCGCAATCCTGGCCAGGAGCCTTGACGCCTGCGTCGAAACGCCTGATTGTGGCCAATAAGTTTCAGCATTAGCCGTCTGCGCAGGCAATAGTCAAAAATTGGCATTCACGCTGCGACTGGCGGCAGCGATCTGGCTAATCTCGCCGCCAGCAGGGCAGGATTTTTTGACCCAGGACGTATGATGATCAAAATGCCAATGTGGACTCTCTTGAACCATTAGATCGCCAGGACCCACTCCATCCAACGAATTCTGAGGGCGACTTGTCGCTTGCATCTTCCAAACTGGGGAATTTCCTCTACCATTTACCCTACAACTTTTGGTCTGACCAAAATTCCGCAGATAATTCCCGAAAATGTCTACAAACAGCACTCTCAGTAATGAGATCGCGGAGCTTGTGCGCGGCGAGATTCTTGATCAGAGATACCGTGAAGGTGAGCGTTTGCCTTCAGAGCGGGACCTAGCTGTGCGCTTCAAAGCCAGTCGTGGTGCGGTGCGTGAGGCATTGTCGCAGTTGGAACAGATCGGCTTGATTGATATTCAGCCGGGTGGTGCCAGGGTGCAGCCCCTGCAGTCTGCCAGCATCGCGGTGTTAGGTCCGCTGATGGCCAGGGGTGAATCGCCTGACCCTGTGCTGGTGCAACAATTTCTCCAGACATTTGGCGCTCTGGCGGCCCTGTCTGCGCGGGTAGCGGTGCAATCTGCGAATCAGGGATAAATGAACCGCAAGCGTGAATTAGTCGTAGATTTGAGCAAGCTGACGAAAGACTTTCAGGCAATGGCACAGAAGCGGCACGAACTACTGGAATTGCTCACCGAGGTTTCGGACAACCTGGTAGTGCAGCTTATCGGCAATGACCTGAAAGCACAGTCTGTAGAACAGATGATGAGCCTCGATGTCCAACCACAAATCAAAAAACCTGTGCTGGATGAGTTGCTAGGCGCTTTCAAGTAGTGCCTGATGGATAAAGACGGCAGCCGGGCAGCGGAAGCCGAAACCCGTTACTGCGATGCCCTGAGCACGGCAGTAACAGAGGCGATTACAGCAAGACAGGTCCTGTCAGCACGACGGGCCGGTTAACAAAAACATAATGTCGGATGATCTGTCGCAACAGCGCGGTTTAGCCGATAGGGAAATTAAGGATACAGGAGCTTTGAAATGAAGCGAATCGTTCTACCCATCGTCATCCTGGTGGGATGTCTTCTAGTCTCAAGTTATCTCATCCGCACTCCAACCACGGTGGAAGAAGCCGCTGTGGAAATCATTCCAGTCTCAGTGCGGGTCGCTGAAGTCAGCCTGGAGTCTGTGGATCTGGTGGTCGGTTCGCAAGGCAAAGTACAGGCTGCTCAAACAGTAAGCCTGTCCGCAGCAGTCGCCGGCCCAGTCCAGTGGATTTCGCCGAGCATGGAGTCAGGTGGCTATATCGAAGCAGGCGAGGTCCTGCTCAGACTTGACACTTCAGACTTCGAAACTGCCGTTGAGCGCAGTCGCGCCAATATGCAGCAGACTCTTGCAGAGGCAGAATTCGCAGATGCAGAGCTGGAGCGTCTGCAGGAGTTGGCGGAGCGCAGGTTGGCCAGCGACTCTCAACTGCAGGATGCCCAGCGTCGAACTGAAGTTAACCGGGCACGCCTGGCAGATGCAGAGGCCAGCTTCAAGCAGGCAGAGCTGGATCTTGATCGCACCGAACTGCGGGCCCCTTTTAATGCCATCATTCAATCCCGTGACGTGGAGTTGGGCCAGTATGTAAATCGTGCCCAATCCGTTGCCGTCCTGTTCGGCGCTGATGAAGTTGAGGTGCGGGTGCCACTGGCAATGCGTCAGCTTGGATTCCTGGATGTCCCCCTGGGCCAGCGCGGCGAAATCCCGGAGCAAGATGCGCCAGAGGTGGCACTTACCGGGACCTATGGTGGTCAGCAATACCAGTGGCGGGGCAAACTGGTTCGCATAGAGGCCTCGATCGACCCGAACAGCAATACAGTGCAGACCATCATTCGAGTCCCGCAGCCAAGCGCCAGCGATCAGTGGGCGATGCAGCAGCATAAGGCAATTCCTTTGCCAATTGGCCTTTATGTCGAGGCCGACATCACAGGCAAAACCGTCGATGACATTATCGCCCTGCCACGCTCTGTGATTCGTAATAATAATCAGGTGCTGGTTGTAGACGCAGAGAACAAGATGTATTTCCGGGAAGTTGAGATTTTTCGCCTGGAAGAGCAGAAAGTGCTGATCAGCGGCGGCATTCTTCCCGGAGAACGTATTTGCATATCTCCAATTCAAGCGGTAGTGGACGGCATGGCCGTGCAGCCAGTGGTCGAAGTGATTTAGGGCCCCCTGCGCGCGCTGCTTTGAACAGCAACATAATTTTTCCCGGAATTAGTTCGGCAAGAGGTCAATCGTGAGAACTCCCATTACCTGGTTTGTTAAGAATCCTGTCGCAAGTAATTTGCTCATGTGGATTTTCCTTGTCGGTGGATTTATCGCCTATTTGAATTTGAACCAGGAAGAATTTCCTGATATCGATTTTGGCGTCATTCAAGTCAGTGTGCCTTACCTGGGTGCTACCCCTGAGGAATCAGAAACGGGCGTATGTCTGCGCCTGGAAGAGGCACTCGAAGGTATTGAAAACATCGATACGTTGACTTCGACCGCGCGTGAAGGCGGTTGCGACTCCACGGTGCAACTGGCGAACGGCGCCGATCTCAATCGCGTTCTCAACGATGTAAAAGGCAACGTGGACGGGATTACGACCTTTCCCACCGAGACTGAAAAACCAATCTACCGTGCCTTTAGCAGCACCGGTAATGTAATGACTCTCGCCTTGTCGTCGGACACTAACGACCTAAGCCTGAAGACCGTGGCCGAAGACATTCGCGACGATCTGCTGGATTTGGACGAGGTATCACAGGTCAACATCGAGTACATTCGGCCCCTTGAGATTGCAATCGAGGTATCTGAATTCACCCTGCGCCAATATGGCCTGACTCTCGACCAGATTTCCCGCGCTATTTCCCGTGCTTCGCTGGATTTACCGGGCGGCACTATTCGCAGCGAATCCGGTGAAATCTTGCTCAGGACCAAGGGGCAGGTATATCAAGGTTCTGAATATGAAGATATTGTCGTGGCGTCGTATCCAGATGGCACGCAGCTGCGATTGGGTGAGATTGCTACGGTAAGAGACGATTTCGCAGAGGGCTATCTTGACGCCCGCCTGAATGGCGTAAATTCCGCCATCATCGATGTCATGCGGGTCGGCGACGAAGATATTGTGACCTCGGCGCAGCAGGTAAAAGGCTTCATGGCATCCACGGAGTTTAACTTGCCGGAAGGTATGACCCTGGAAGTTGTTACGGATTCTTCACTGAGCACCCAGACTCGTATCGCGACGGTAGCGAAAAATGCCTACACCGGTCTCATGCTGGTTCTGATAATCCTGGCTTTCTTCCTGCGCTTCAAGATTGCCATCTGGGTCGCCGCCGGCATTCCTATAGCAATTCTTGGCGCTTTGATTGTTTTCCCTTCGATCGGACTGACCATCAGCTCACTGACCGTGATGGGTTTTATTCTGGTGCTTGGCATCGTGGTGGATGATGCCATTGTGGTAGGAGAGCGTATTCACGCTTTCGAACAGAAGGGGCTGAGTAAGGACGAGGCGGCTATTGAAGGCACGGTGGAAGTCTCCGTACCAGTTATCTTCGGTGTACTAACGACTATCGCAGCATTTCTGCCCTTGCTGCTGCAAACAGGGGGCTTTGCAGCCTTCTCACAGGTGATCGGCGGCACCGTGGTTTTCTGCTTGATTGCCAGCCTGCTGGAATCACAGTTAATTCTTCCCGGACATATCGCCCACCGCAAGACCGAGGGCTATTTCCTCGAAGGCAGCCGTATTGTTGTGGCATGGCAGAAGTTCCAGGGCAAGATTGCCTACGCCATGGAGTACTTCGCGGAGCATGGATATCGTCGCGGGCTGCGCAAGGTCCTGAAGTACCGCTATGCTGCCTGGGCACTTGCCACCGGCGTGATCATGGTGGTTATGGCGCTGGTAATCAGTGGGCGCGTAATTTTTCAATTCATGCCCTCGATTGAGGGTGACACAGTCTACGGTCAGGTACGTATGCCGGCCGGCGTTCCCGCCTATCTCTCTGAACAGGCCGCGGAGCTGATTGAAGAGAAGGCGCTGGAGCTTAAGGCCGAACTTGACCAGGAGCTTGTGTCGCTGAAGGCGGCAGGCGCCGCTCCGGCGGAAACTGACACTGTTGTGGACAGCGTGCTGACAATTATTGGGGGTACCGCACCACGCGGTGGCCCAGGCGGTGGGGAGCGCAGTGCAGGCAGCAGTGAAGTCGCCGAAGTTGTGATGTACCTGACACCTTTTTATGAAAGAGGTCAAATCAGCTCTGCCGAAATTCGCGATCGCTGGCGACAGAAAGTCGGCAGCATTGCCGACGCGCTCGAGCTCAGCTTTGTTTCCGATGCCTTCTCTGCCGGAGATGCGATTAATTTTCGCCTCGAGGGCCGCGACGAGGACAATCTGAAGATTGCGTCCACTCAGCTGCGTGAAGAGCTCATGCGCTACCCTGGGGTATTCGATGTTTCCGACTCTTTCCGGGCCGGTAAACAGGAAGTACAGATACAGATTCTCGATCGCGGTAAAACCCTGGGTCTAACCCTGAACGATATTGCCACCCAGGTACGCCAGGCATTTTACGGCGCAGAATCCCAGCGTATCCAGCGCGGCAGTGACGATATTCGTGTCATGGTGAGATACCCGGAAGAAGAACGCTCCTCTCTCGGCAACCTGGAAGACCTGTTAATCAGGACGCCATCAGGATCTGAGGTGCCGTTCCTTAGCGTGGCCGACTATTCCCTCGGCAACAGCTACTCCAGTATCAACCGCCAGGACGGCCGCCGGGTGATCACAGTGCGTGGTGACGTTGACCGAACCGTGGTGAAGCCGGAAGAGATTCGGCGCGATATAATTGCGAAGTATCGGGCGCAATGGGATCGCGATCTGAATGTGGATATGGTAATCGGTGGTGAAGGTGAGCGCCAGATAGAGTCATTGTCGGAGCTGTTAACCTTATTCCCGATGGCAATGCTAATCATGTTTGCGCTGCTGGCGATTCCACTGAAGTCTTATATGCAACCGCTCGTGATCATGAGTGTCATTCCGTTCGGCGCCATAGGTGCCATCTTCGGCCACTTCATAATGGGTGCCGATCTGGTGTTCTTCTCGATCCTCGGCATTATTGCCCTAAGTGGTGTGGTCGTTAACGCCAGCCTGGTGCTGGTGGTTACTGTGAATCGCCTGCGGGATCAGGGAGTAGGGATGGTGGAGGCGGTCTCCAAGGCTGGGGCACTGCGATTCCGGCCGATTATCCTGACTTCAATCACCACGTTTATTGGTCTGGTGCCCCTGATGGCGACGGCCAATCCGGCAACTTTCTTTATCATTCCCATGGCAATCTCACTGGCATTCGGCGTTCTGTTTGCCACAGTTATCACGCTATTTTTGGTGCCCTGTCTCTACCTTATTTTGCATGACTTCTCAGGTCATACCGACAGCAAGGAAGAGCGCGCACTGGCATATCAACACCAGTTCAACTAGTCTATCGGCTTCCCAATAGGGAAGCCGAGTTTCAACTAGCTGGAGTTTTTTGCCGATCATGAGCAGGTTTATTCTGGGCGCGTTCAGCGTCTTTATTTCCGCCGCGTTATTCGCACAAGTCAACCGCATCGATACCGTTCGCGGTGATGCCCCTGAGTTAGCCCGGTTTGGGGGTTATGATATTGGCGTGCGCGCGCTGCAGTTGGTAGACCCCGGTCGAATTGACGTGATCAATACGCCACGCGGCGGAGACAACGTCATCTACGATCGACCGCTAAACGTGGAAATCTGGTATCCAGCCAATTTGAACGGACAGGTCCCCGGCGGCACCTACCAGGCCATCACTCGCAACCCGGAAATTACCGCCATCCTGTCAGGGCGCGCCGTTCGCGATGCCGAACCCAACCCAGCCGATGGTCCTTACCCCCTTGTTATCATCTCCCACGGTCACCCGGGCAACCGTTTTCTCATGAGCCACTCTGCAGAGAGTCTCGCCAGCAAGGGCTATGTGGTTGCCTCGATTGACCACACCGATAGCACCTACGAAAGTGAGCAAAACTTCTTTTCGACGCTCTATAACCGACCCTTGGATCAACGCTTCGTGCTGGCAGGTCTGGCGGAAATGGAAGGATCAGATCCAGTCTTCGGTGACATGATCAATGCGGACAACACCGGCATCATTGGCTATTCCATGGGCGGCTATGGGCTGGTGAATAATCTCGGTGGTGCCTACAGCACAGACATGATTGGCTCATTCATGGCGCCTCCCAATGAGCTGCTGGCCGAGCACACTGAGAATAACCCCGACTACCGTGACAACCTGGATTCTCGTATCAAGGCAGGTGTTGCTGTTGGACCCTGGGGTATGAACAATGGACTGTGGCGGGTTGAAGACCTGGCCGGCATTACTGTGTCAACGCTCTACATCGCCGGCAGCGCCGATGGTGTATCGGGTTATGAAAATGGCACTCGAGCAATCTTTGAGGCGGCAGTGAACAGCGATCGTCACTTGCTAACCTTCAAGAATGCCGGGCACAACGCCGGTGCACCCATTCCCTTGCCGGTTGAAGTGCTAAACAGCGAAGGACAGATTGGTGTTAGCCACTATACCGATCCGGTGTGGGATAACGTGCGCATGAATAACATCATGGATCATTTTGTTACTGCCTATTTCGACTACCACCTGAAAAGTGAAGACCTCATGCTGACTTATTTCGACCTGATCCCAGATGGCGCGGATGGTGTGTATTCGGTGCGTGACGGTCAGCAGTCTGAGGATCACACCTACTGGCGCGGATTCTCGTCAGGCGGCGCGGTGGGTCTGATGATGGAGCACCTGGCGCCTGGCGAATAGCCCGGACGGGATTTCGCCAAGCTTTAACGGCAAGCATGGCTCTGAATGCGGACCACTCTGATAAACGAATAAGCCAAACCAATGCAAAAGCCTCCGATTTTCATTGCGACTCAGAACGCCGAGCGTTACCAGGAGCTGCTTGAAGATCGGCTAGGCCGCAGTATTGATATCACTCTCGCCAACACCCAGGGCGAAGTGGTCAGCAATTACGGGAGGCAGCCCGTAGTTTTGGGTCGCCCCGATTTCCTTATACCGCTGTTAAACACAAAGCCACCGGTGCAGTGGCTGCAATCCACCTGGGCAGGTGTGACGCCCCTCGCGCATCACAGCTTCCGTGATTATCAGCTTACCGGCGTGAAAGGCGTGTTCGGACAGCAGATGGCGGAATATGTGCTGACTCACTTGTTGGCTTTTGAGAGCAAGTTGACTGCTAGGATACAGAGCCAGTCCAGCAAGCTTTGGGATGACAGTCTTAGTGGTACGATTCAAGATAAGACTATTGGTATCATGGGTACCGGATCCATCGGTACTGCCGTTGCCCAGACTTGTGTGCAGTTGGGTATGCGTGCCATCGGCTTTAACACCTCGGGTTTGCAGGTAGCGCCTTTCGAGAAAGTGTTTGCGACGGATGAACTGACAGCTTTTCTCGAAGGCTGTGACTATGTCGTCGGCATCCTGCCTGATCTTGAAGCCACCACCAACTTGCTTGATGCGGCGGCCTTCGCAAGCATGAAAGATACGGCACTGCTGATCAACGTCGGGCGTGGCAACCTCATTGATGATAATGCCCTGCTGTGGGCGCTGGAGCAGGGGGAGATCGCGGCTGCTGTGCTGGATGTGTTTAAACAGGAGCCACTGCCTGCTACGGATTCATTATGGTCGGCATCCAATCTCACCATTACGGGCCACATTGCTGCGGTTAGTCGTCCCGATGATATCGCGAGATTGTTCGCGGAAAACTATAAGCGCTTCGCCAGTCATCAGCCCTTGCTGCACCTCATCAATTTCGACAAAGGCTATTAGTCCGCACAATGCAAATGCTTGGAACTAAAAACCCGGTCCTGCTTGGCCTGTGCTCGCTGTTTATTTCAGGTGGCGCTCTTGCGCAGGCTGCTGCAAAGAGTATCGATGAATCCAGCGTACTGGCCGTGATGCAGCAGCCGGCCCGCTTAGCCTCAGATGTGGAACGGGATGCTCGCAGTCAGCCCCATAAGATCATACCGCTGCTAAATCTCGCTCTAGGCGACCGCGTGATCGATATCTTCGGCTCCGGGGGCTATTACAGCGACCTGCTGGCTCGCCTGTTGGCAGAGGAGGGCGCCGCTATCCTGCACAACAACCAGGGTTTTGAGCAGTGGGGCAGCAATATTCTGCAGGACAGATACGCCAACGGCATGCCTGACAATGTGGTGGTGCATACCCGCAGCGGGATTAATCTTGACCTCGAGCCTGCTAGCCTGGATGGAGCGTTGATAGTCATGGCGCTGCACGATCTCTACGTGATTCCCAAACGCTACAACGGCGAGGCTTATGTCCCAGTGGGGCCTCCTGCAAACGTCGCCTATTTCTATGAGCAATTGTTGGCCGGCTTGAAGCCAGGTGGACGCTTCGTAGTAGTTGATCATGCCGGTGAACCTGGCATGGGACATGAGCAGACCACGGATCTGCATCGAATTGGGGAAGACTATTTACGTGATGACATTGAAGCCCATGGCTTCAAATTTATTGGTAGCGAAGCTGCGCTCAGAAACCCCAATGACGATCGTGCACGCATTGTTTTTGATGAGGACCTGCAGGGCAGGACTGATCGCTTTGTGCTGGTTTTTGAAAAGCCCTGAGTAGTTTGCTCGAGTCTTAATTTGCGGCGGCAATCTCTGTATTGAGCTCGGCATCAAGTTCGGCACGCCTTGCACCTGTTAACATCCACTTTAGAGAATAATTACCTTCATGGCAGGCAAACTCATAGATAGGTTCGCTAGTGGCTCTGCGTTTGATCGTACGCTCTAGTACGAATTTGTCTGTGTAAGCTAACGGATCCATGACTTCAACACGATAGAGAATTTCGTCGTCGCTGACAGGCGTCAAATACTCAACTACTTCCAGCTCCTCAGATGTGCGCATGAGGAATTGGGAGTGTTCCGGGCGGAAGTTTTTGGAGTGAATGATGAGCGTGTTTTCCTCCCAGAATCCCACCGAATCGCCATTCCAATAGTTCATGTGTTCGCCGAGGTAATCACCTGACAACTTGATGATGCGGGCGTCGTGAATCATTTCAGTCATGATCATCACATAATTTTCTTTCTGCACTATCTGGAGGTTGGCATTCCATGGCATGGGGTACAATGAAGGGATGGCTAGTCCCCCTGCCAGGCAGCGCTCTCCGGAGCCATAGGCCAGTGCGCTCGAGTTGGGCTCTAAACCTTTTGCACGAAGTTTGGCGTTGTAGTCTTTGAATTATACGCTGGCTGGGATTTGCCCATTGGCAGGCTCAACTACCAAGGACGTGCGATATTCACCGAGCACCGTGTCGCGCTTGTGACGCTTTGCTGCGAAATTGAAATCTGCTTCGAAACCGATTTAGGCACCGGATTTCGGTGCTGGTCGGTCAGGGTCGAGTGGTGCTTCCTGAGACTAGTTGGCTTGCAGGGCCTCGGACTCAATAGTCGCAACTTCCTCAGCCGTGTAGGTGGCACGATCCCCGAGATCGCTCGGGCGGGTAACAGGTGTGGTGCTGCCAAAAAACCAGGTACCCTGCAATTCTGGTTGCCCAAATTCATTAAGTGATGGCTGATATTGCTCTATTTCCTGCGCCTGTCCGCCATTGACGTAGGTATGGATAATCAGGGCAAGCGTAATGCTTGCCGGCGTGGATAGATGTTTCATGTCTCAATCCCTGTCTGAAAGTATTACTGCTATTCAGCGCCCCGGCAGGGGGGGCGTTCTAGGATAAGAGACGATCAGGGCCACGGATTGTTACAGAGATCCCTTGATTATGAGGAATAGTGAGAAGAAGTGGGATAGTTTCAGCTTTTGACCGCGGTTCGAAAAGGTTGCACCGTAATATCCTGCCAGACACTCTCGGTGACATAGGGGTCGTTATTAAGCCATTGATCCAGCGCTTCACGGTTTTCGAATTCAACTATGAGTGAGGAGCCGATCATTTCGTCGGCGTCATTGAGAATGGCACCGCCAATCAACACGTGTCCACCTGCCAATAGGTCTTTGGCGCCCTCAATGTGCGCGGGGCGAGCCGCACTGCGGCGGGCCTGGGCATCTTCATCTTTGCCATCATAGGCTGTGATTAGAAACTGCATGGTTTCCTCCTTTGGTTGTTTTAACTTGAAAGCTGTAAATAAATGTCGTTGAACACCGGCAGCAGCGACAGCATAAGCAGTGTTGCCATGGCGTAGTTGAAGTATTTGACGGACTCCGGTTTCTGCAGCAAGCGTTTAAGCGAAGCGCCAAACCAGAGCCACAGCATGATGCAAGGCGCGCCAAAAACAAGAAATATTATTGCAATGACCAGCACCTGCAGACTGTAGTCGCTGCCAACGACGGTGTAGGTGGCGGTAGCGCCCACCGCCAGCACCCAGGCTTTGGGGTTGACCCACTGAAAAGCGGCGGCCTGCAGGAATGTGAAAGGTTTGCCCTCGGTTACGCTGAGATCGGAAACTGGGGCAGAGGCGATCTTCCAGGCCAGGAACGTGAGGTAGCTGGCCCCTGCAACCTTCAGCAACAAGTGCAGAACAGCATACTGCTCAAACAGTGAGGCCAGGCCCAGGCCGACGGCTACCACCATGGCTGGAAAGCCTAAAATGATGCCAAGATAATGAGGCAGGCTGCGCTGGATGCCGTAATTCAGCCCGGAGGTCATGATCATTGTGTTGTTCGGGCCAGGTGTCACACAGGTGGCTATGGCGAACAGGATAATTGTCAGGTATTCCATCGCTAAAACTACAGTACGGACTGATTCCTGTGGTCACCAAATTTCGGGCGGACAACATTCTTCAGGGGAATCTGCATACCGCCGGTTGCTTCGAGCCAGTCGTAGACTTCTGTGGCCAGCTCGGAGATACGGCCCTGATGCTCAGGTGCATCGATAAGGTTGCTGGTTTCGCTGGGATCATTCTCGAGGTCGTAAAACTCATTCGTATCCCAGATGCCATGATAGCGGATGTATTTGTATCGTTCCGTGCGCACCCCAAACATTGTTGGGGTTTGGGGGAAGTCCATCTCCCAATAATACTCATAGAAAATGCGGTCACGCCAGTCTGTCTCATTGCGCGCGAACAGCGGTGTCATTGACATACCCTGCATATGGGGTGGCGTCTGCAGCCCGGCTGCCTCAAGAATGGTAGGCGCGATATCTATGTTCTGCACTAACTGCGCTATGGGCTCGCCAGCCGCCAGCTGCTCGGGCCACCGCACCAGCAGCGGCACCTTGGCTGACTCTTCATAGAAATGGCGTTTGTCGATAAGACCGTGTTCTCCAAATGAGAAACCGTTATCCCCCATGTAGATCACCAGGGTGTCTTCTGCCAGGCCATTGGCATCGAGAAAATTCAGCACCGCGCCAACGCTGTCATCTATTCCCATCAAAGTTTCAGTATAGCGATGGAAGAATTCTTCAAAGTCGATCTGGCCATGATACATGTAGTCCACGCCGTGCCAGGATTCCCGCTGTGCCTTTACCCAGTCCGGCAGGCGTTCCTCACCGTAGTAGTCGCGTCCGCGCGAGGGTTCGCCGTCGCTGCCGGAAGAAGGTAGCTGGGGTTCGCCATAAACCGGCGTGTTATAGGAATTCGGGTAGATGATGGACTCCTCAGCATGCATGTCCTGATGACGCTGCGCCGGTTGGAACTGGGAATGCACCGCCTTGTGGGACAGATAAAGAAAGAAGGGTTGCTCCGCGTCGCGGTTTTCCAGCCAGTCCACGGCGTGATCCGTCAGCAGGTCGGTAATATAAGCCTGCTCGTCATATTCAACCCGTTCGCCATTGATGTTCAGGGTTGGACCATAGTAAACCCCTTGGCCGCGAAAACTCTCCCAGTGATCAAAGCCTGGCTGCGGTTCGTCGGAATGGTTGCCCATATGCCACTTGCCAAAGAAGCTGGTCTGATAGCCCGCGGCCTGCAGGTACTGGGGGAAGAATGTCAGGTTGCCCGGATCGGGTGCAGCATTGTCCACCACCGTATGGGTGTGGGAATAGAGCCCGGTTAGAATAGAGGCGCGGCTTGGTGAGCACAGGGCGGTGGTAACATAGGCATTTGGAAAATACGCGCCTTCCGCCGCCAGTCGGTCCAGGTTCGGCGTCTCCAGCCACGGGACCTTGCCGGTAAAGCCCATGAAGTCAAAACGATGATCATCGGAGAGAATATAGATAACGTTCTTAGGCGTACTGCCAGCGATAGGCGCCAGGGCGAATTCGGCTTCCTGTTGGTCCGAGCAGTAGGCCAGAGTGGCGAGCAAGGCGCAGAACCCGGCGGGCTTTAAGAATGTGCCATTTAACATATGATTAACTCAGGACTTGTCATTGTTGTCATTTTTTATTGGACGCTGTGCCGAAGTCTAACATGCGCGTTAAGTCTGGGCCCGCCCCGGTTCTGGCTACCCAGGCCGAGGCAAGCTATGATGCGCAGCCATGATTCTGGAAGCCCTGACACCGATATTCGCCATCATTCTGCTGGGCTTTCTGATCAGCCGCACGCCGATATCTTCCCAGGAGGTTTGGCAGGGCCTGGAGCGGCTGACCTACTACCTGTTTTTTCCAGCACTGCTGGTGAGTCGTCTCTCGCAGACCAACTTCGAGGTCAACGAGCTGCTGGAGATCGGGTATGTGCTTGGTTTCGCGCTATTCGTCTTTACCATTCTGTTTATCGGGCTAAGAAAGTTCATTGCCAGGAATCAGGGCTCACTCAGTTCGGTCTACCAGGGCAGCATCCGTTTCAATACCTATATTGGCCTTGCCTGTGTGGAAGCACTGTACGGTGACAATGGCCTGACTCTGGCGGCACTCTGCCTGGTAGTCTATATCCCGCTCGTCAACGTTCTCAGTGTGATCTCAATCAGTGCCAGCGGCGGCGGCAACCGCTGGGTCGTCGTCACTGGCTCAGTGCTGACCAATCCGCTGGTGCTGGCCTGCCTTATCGGGATGGGGCTGAGTTTTTATAATATGGAAGTACCGGATCTGGGCTGGGAGATTATTGAAGTGCTGAGTCGCCCTGCCTTGCCCCTGGGGCTGCTGGCTGTGGGCGCGGGTATTCACTTTGTGGCGTTTGGTGATCAGACCTGGCAACTGGTCGTAGCGCTGTTCTGTAAATTGCTGGCATTTCCTGCTCTGGTGGTTGTGGCTACGCTGCTATTCAAAATGGCTCCTGGACTGTCGGCAGTGCTGCTCTTGTTAACCTGCCTCCCGGCACCACCATCTGCCTATATCCTGGCACGGCAGCTGGGCGGCAACGTGAGCCTGATGGCCAATATCATAACCCTGCAAACCCTCTTTGCGTTTTTCACCATCCCCCTGTGGGTCGATATTGGTGACCGCTTTCTCTGGTTAAACCTGATTCTCTGATGCAACCCAGCCATAAAGATTTTTGGTTCGTACCCTTGGGCGGCTGTGGCGAGATTGGCATGAATCTCAATCTCTATGGCCACGCTGGCAGATGGTTAATAGTGGACTGCGGCGTTACCTTCGAGAAATACCCTGAAGCATCACGAACCGGCAATCGAGTAGAAATGCCGGATCCCACATTTATCAGTAACCGCGCCGAATCGCTGGAAGCACTCATCGCGACCCATGCCCACGAGGATCACATCGGCGCCATTGCCCATCTGTGGGAGCAGTTTCGTTGCCCTATTTACACCACGCCGTTTACCCGCAACGTGGTACTGCGCAAACTGCGAGATAAAGGCCTCAACGCGCCTATTATTACGGTGCTTGAAGGCGAAGAAATCAGCCTTGGGCCTTTCCGTGTCAAGTGGTTGCCTATTACTCACAGCACACCGGAAACCAATGCCCTGTTGATTACCACGGCGGTGGGCAACGTGCTTCATACCGCCGACTGGAAGCTGGACTCGGCGCCGATTGCCGGTCAGGCAATCAACCCGCAACTGTATCGTTCGCTGGGGCAAACCGGAATCGACGTCGTGGTCTGTGACTCCACCAATGCCACGGTGGCTGGCCACTCGGTGTCGGAATCGGAGCTGTTCAATGGCTTGAATAAAATCATCGGGGAGTCCACGCAGCGCGTGGTCGTTGGCTGCTTCTCCAGCAACGTGGCTCGCATGCAGACCTTGGGCAATGTGTCTCGGGTCAGCGGCCGTTATCTCGGCTTGTTGGGACGCTCCATTCAACGCATGGTTTCCAGTGCGCGAGCAGCCGGTTACCTCAGGGAAAATTTCAACCTGGTTGATAATTTTGATTTGGCTTATCTGCAACCCGATGAAGTGCTGTTAGTAGCCACTGGCAGTCAGGGTGAGCCCGGGGCTGCCTTGCATCGGCTGGCGGCCGACAGCCACCCGGATGTTAATCTGTCTGCCGGTGACCATGTGATTTTCAGCACCAAAACTATTCCCGGAAATGAGGAGCAGGTGGTTCGTCTGGTAAATGCGTTCCGCGCGCGCGGTATCAAGGTTACCCTGGCTGATGAATCAGATATACCACTCCATGCTTCCGGGCATCCATGTGAAGAGGAGCTCAGGCAAATGTATCAGTGGACTAAACCGCGCCTCGCCATCCCGGTGCATGGTGAAGCAAAGCACATGCGCGCAAATGCCAGCTTGGCGGGCGAAGCTGGTGTGCCGCATCAACTCGTTGGGCAAAACGGGGACTTGTTTGACCTGGTTGCCTCACGCATCGACAAAGGCGAAGTCGTGACGGGTCGGCTGTGGTATGACGAGGGCAGTCGCAAACTAGTGCCTGTGAGGTGACCTGGCAGGTACACCTGGCTTTGAGCCTGACTTCCAGTTTGCCGCGAGCTTGAACAGGTAAGGGTAAAGCTTGTCAGAGATTTAGCAGGAACACGCCCGCACTATAAAGGGTGTCCATTAATAGCGCGAAGGCCAGCATTTCTGCATTGCCATGAGCGCATCTACCAGGGCGCCAGTATTCCTTTCTCCCAACTGACTGAGTGCACTGGCAGCTGCCTCAATACTTGCCAGCCCATCTGGCTGTCTGCTGCTGCGGATGTGATACCTGCTGCTGATCGGACTCTTGAGGTGGCAGACCCGCATCCCATGCAGCCAGGGATTCGAAAGCCAGATTTTTTTGGCCTTACGCCAAGTGCCATCTATTATGATCAAAGTGTCTATCGGCATGGTATCCATGCTCTCGTCAAGGGCTAGACTTGTGGCAGTGGGGAATAGAATGACTGCATTTGGATTTGATATTAATCTGCCGCGTACAGCGCCAAAGTCCTTGGGAGTTTCTCCCACAATGGTTTCTGTCTTGGGTGCCACCAGTGAAATGAGTCGCGCTGTATTTTTGGCATGCTTGACCTCGGAGGGGTGCTGTAGGATAACGATTTGGGTTTGATAGCTTGTCTCGTTAATCGCGGAGCAGACGCAGGACTGCTGGGGATAGGCACAGCGTGGGCAATCGGTTCTGGGCATTGATAGGTGTTACCGGGCAAGAGTGTTGAATACTCGTCGAGACTGTATCTGGCGCGATTCGACTCGGTTAGCCTTTATATCATTTTGTTCGATTACGGTATTGATACTGCCAAAGTTTTTGGAGCGTGCGCATTTGTAACGGAAACTCAAAACTGGACCCTCTCGATACTGAGTTGAACCAGTTTCAACTAAAAAACAAAGTGTTGAGTGGAGGGCCGACTATTATTGAGCAACTAAGCTCCACCTGGTTTGGTTTTGACTGACTCGAATCGCCTCAGCGCCAGCGAGCCAATTTCACCGCAACTGCAGAACCATATCCAACCAGCCAGCACCATGCTCTCAGCGCATGGTTTCGGGACTTTACCGCCGCTCTTGCTTCATCTCGATGACAGAGTTCATCCGCCTGACACTGTTCTAGCAATTTACGAAGGGCCGGAAAGCTGCCTTCCTGCCTCAGACTGTCAATCTGATGCTGATAATGCCTATCTACGAAGGTTTCTACAGCATCGATAGTGGCGTAAACAGAGTTGTTGCCGAATATCGCCGGGATTGCGCCGGTGAGGAATCCTGCCAGCTTCCAGACAGGAATAAATATACTGATTTGCTGCTCAGGCATCTGTTTTGAAACAAGGGTCAGGTGCTGTTCTTCTGTAGTTAGATGATGTTCGGCGAATTTTCTTAGCTCCACATTAGATGTGACGGCCAGAATGCCACGATAAATCCAGACCGCACCGGTTTCACCGGCGTGGTCAGATCGCAGTTCTGCAAGCAACCACTGCGGCAATTCCCGGGATTTGAAATCCTGTGATGCGGACAATTCACTCATATTGGTTACTACGCTCTCCGAAGGTGCGCAGACCACGCCAATCTATCTGTCAGCACCTGGCGTAAACCGGATATGAAATCACTTTACTGGATGACTCACGATCTGCGTCTGGACGACAATCCAGCGCTGCTTCAGGCTGCTCAGTCTGAGGAGCTGCTGCTGGTTTATGTCGTAGATCCGGCCTGGTTCAGGGTTAATCGCTTTGGACAGTTGAGCATGGGGAATCATCGCTGGCTTTTTGTTCAGCAGGCCTTGATAGATTTGGATAGTGCATTGCGAGATCTAGGACATCGCCTGTGCATTGTTGAAGGTGATCCAGGGGAAACCATTGCCCAAATCCTGCATCAAATACCGTTTCAGCGGCTTGTGACTTCGCAGCAGTTCGGCAGCGATGAGCTTGACAGGATCGAGCGGCTAAAAAGGGTTCACCCACAAGTGCGGTTCGAGATCGTCGATACCTATACTCTGTTTGATCGACAATCGCTGCCGATGCCGGTCGCCGAGATACCGGAAACGTATTCCAGGTTTCGACGCAAGGCCGAGAAAGTTCCAATAATTGCGCCTATCCCTCCACCGACAACTCTGCCAACGATGGTGCAGCTTAAAGTCGACCGTTTCCCGCTGCGGGCGGAGTTGGAGTTTGAGGTTTGCGAGAGCCAGTTCCACGGCGGTGAAGCCGCAGCCCAGCGGCATGTTAAGCACTATTTCGGAGAGGATCTGCCGCTTGATTACAAGCAGGTGCGCAACGCGCTTGATGGCTGGGAGAACTCGTCGAAGATGTCTGCCTGGCTCAATGCGGGGTGTCTGTCGACCCGGCGTATGTTGAATCAAATTCACGATTATGAAGAGTCGCGTGAGAGAAACGAGTCCACTTACTGGCTCTATGTTGAATTATTGTGGCGTGAATATTTTCAGTGGCTGGCCCTGAAAATTGGCAAGTGCCTGTCCGCGAAAGATGGCAGCTCATCACAAGCTTATGCCGGCAGATTCGATCCTGCAGGTCTGGCGGAGTGGTGTGAAGGTAATACTGCATATCCTCTGGTTAACGCTTGCATGCGTCAGTTAAACGCCACCGGCTACTTGTCCAATCGTGGTCGTCAGCTTGCAGCGAGCTGTCTGATCAACGAGCTGCAGGGCGACTGGCGCTATGGAGCCGGCTGGTTCGAACAGCAGTTGATTGATTATGATGTAGCGGCAAATTGGGGAAACTGGCAGTACATCGCCGGGGTCGGGGCTGATGCGCGCGGTGGGCGTCACTTCAATCTGGCCAAGCAAACAGAAATTTATGACGCCGATGGCAGCTACCGCAGGCGTTGGCTTTAGGCCGCGCGATAACTGCTGTTCGGAGACTCATCATGGTCCACCTTAAGCCTTATCTGCCTGAAAAAACCTGCCCGGTTTGCAAGCTGAGCTTCAGTTGGCGCAAGAAATGGGCGCGTGACTGGGAGCAAGTCATATACTGCTCAGAACGCTGCCGTCGACAGCGCAAGCCCAGCCCCGGCTGAGAGCGCAGTTCACGTTCCCTGTTTCACAATCTGCGACTATTGGATAATCAGTGCCGCGGTATCTGACCGATATCCCTTATAATAGGGAAAACCGTAATGGTAAAAACCAATGTGGCAAAACCCAGGCGACTGCAGGCGAAGCTACTCATTGAATAGTCCGAAGAAGTCCCAGACTTTACTAGATACCCATCTCCGTCAAATCGGTGTGGGTCTTGCGCTGCTTGGTATGCTGGTGGGATTTCTGGTGGGGTTTGGTACTCTCAGCGGAGATCAGCAGGGCAGGGTAAACCTGCTGTTTCTGCTGTTGATTTTAGCCTTTCTCCCAGTCATGACCTTGGTATTGAGTCTTGTGTTTTTGCTGCGTCGCAATGGTCGCGGGCTAGCCGGTTGGCTATTGGAATTGCCTCTGTGGCCTCGGCACCTGTCGGCCGCCTTGCTGGAGTTGGATGTCAGACAGTGCCGTAAAGACTGGTTAGTGCATCAGGGCCAGGTACTGGGACTCAGCTTTTCTTTTGGCACACTGTTTGTATTCCTGCTTTTGCTGCTGGGGACCGACATCAGTTTTGTTTGGCGCAGCACTATTCTGGAGGCGGCGGACTTGCTGCCACCTTGCAGTTAATCTCCTTTCCGTGGCGCTGGTGGCCTGAGGCTCAGCCCAGTCTCTTACTGCTGGAACAGACTCGAGATTTCCGGTTGTCAAATAGTGCGCTTGCAATGCCCGATGCAAGCCAATGGTGGCGTTTCATCCTCGCAGTGCAGGTCTGCTATAGCCTGTTGCCGACAAGCCTGCTGTGGCTGTCCGCGAGGCAGCGGGTCAGGTCGCAATACAGTGCATCAGATCTTCAGCAAGCGTCGATAGTCGCTGCTGCGCCGGCAGTGCAAGC
>DLPV01000039.1 GCA_002477465.1 Gammaproteobacteria bacterium UBA7449
CAGAACCACTGGATCACTATGACCTGCTATCGAGAATCGAGACTGCTTACCAGTCGCCGCCTTTGACTTGAGGCGTTCCAGAATCTGCCGGATAGCCATAAGATCTTTTACGGAATCAATTATCACAAGCAATCCTTTGCTGGCGCTTGACTATTATTAACTATTCGATTAATTAATGGGCGGAGCAAGCTTGAGAGGCAACCCGTTATGGCTCCTAAACGCAAAGAGCCCAAAAGAGGTCGTGGCAGACCATCCATAAAAGATGATGATCAGGTCCGCTTAAAATTGCTGCATGCTGCAGCGGAACTGTTTGCCAGCTATGAGTACAGAGCTGTATCTATCCGGCAAATCAGTGCCAAGGCCGGGGTTAATACTGCAATGGTGCACTACTACTTTACGGACAAAGCCGGTATGTACAACGCCATGATGGAGCAGGTTTCCTTGCCCGTCGAAAAAATGCTGAATGAGATTGCCAAGCGAGATGATCTTTCCATTGAAGAATTTATTGATTCATTCATATCAGCAATGACAGAGAATCCCTGGTACCCAATCTTCATTGTGAGAGAGGGCATAATTGGCGAAGGTCCGATACGTGATGCGACATCCGAGCGACTGCGAAGTGCCATGGGCCCCGCTATGTTTCGAGCATTGGAAAATGACAGGATAAACGGCCGCCTGCGTGAAGACCTTGACCTCAGTCTTGTCACGATGACCCTTAGCAGTATGCTTACGTTTCCTTTTTTAGTCAGACCGCTAATGGAAAAGGTGCTGGGGCTATCGTTTGACAAAAAAGGTCTTAAGCAACTGACAGCTCATACGACGGACGTATTGCTGCATGGTATCCGTGAAAATCAGAACATCTCTCGAGAACAATAGATTCGCAGACTTTTCCACTCTTTTGCTCTGAATCAAAGCCCCGACACTCCACCATTCTATTGCGTTTAATTAATGCAATTGCACGCCAAAAACCGTGGTGCTACTGTCGTTTGGATGCATGGGTCATGTTCTACTGGCAACTGCAACGCGCCTGTGCTGCCAAGCGTTAGGTACCAAAAGGCAAGACTTCACCATCCAGATTTGAAAATCAAAACCAATAGTTAGGGCTGATTTACATACTAAGGGTTATTCAGGGGGCTCAGCGATGATTCCAACAACCAAAACAAGTGGCATCGGTTTAACTACCGTAATCTGGAGAGCGGCAGTACTTTGTTCAAGCTTATTGGCTATCGAAAGTTTTGCCCAGAGTGATTATGTGTCGCCAAAAACTTTATACGGGTACCCCGACCTGCAAGGCGTTTGGAACTATGCATCCAATACACCATTACAGCGCCCTGAGGAATTTGGCGAAAAAGAATTCTTAACACCTGCGGAAGTCGCGCAATTAAAGGCCGAACGCGAGGCAGCAATTTTAGCGAACACGGAACGCACCACTGGTGGCGGGCCACCGCAACAGGGCGTCGGTGGCTATAACGATTTCTGGGTTGAGAGTGCGGGGTTGCAGGAGAATACGCGCACTTCTCTCATTGTCTATCCGAAAAATGGGCGTTTCCCGCCGCTTGCAGAAGGCGCAGTGGCCCAGCACAGTGACGCATCCGGCATTACTGAAATTCCGGGTGAGAGACCAGTTCTTTATACCGTAGGCGGCATTGCCAATGATGGGCCTGAAGACAGAGGCCTATCAGAACGTTGCCTGGTGGGATTTAATTCCGGCGCACCTATCTTCCCAAGTTTGTACAACAATAATTTACAAATTTTTCAAAACAAGGATCATGTCGTTGTACTTACAGAAATGATTCACGATGCACGCATAGTGCCAATAGGCAGTCGCCCTCCGTTGAATGACGATATCAGGCTATGGACTGGTGATTCTCGCGGCTACTATGATGGTGAAACACTTGTTATCGAAACCAGAAACTTCAATGCGCTCACTGGTAGCTTCATGGAACCCAGAGTTGCCTATGGCAACTCCTACAATAAAGCACTTACTGAACGGTTCACTCGAACTTCTCACGATACGGTACAGTACGAATTTACACTCGATGACCCATCCACATTCACGGATAGAGTCGATGTATTGATCCCCATGACCAAGGTTGCTGGACAATTGTATGAGTATGCTTGTCATGAAGGAAACTATGGACTGACGAATATCCTGCGTGGTGCCAGAGTACAGGAGCAGAACAACGCCGCGTCAAATTAACTGGGTTATATCTCCTTTGGAGAAATTATTCGTTTACGAATGTTGACAGCCGGTAGAATTCGACAATGACGCTAGCGCTCAACCTGGTCCCCTGGACGGTTAAACATCGGAGATAATTTCATTCGATCCCCCCTCTTATTTTTTCTCCTTGGCTTCTCGGCAGCTGTCTACGGCGCAGGCTCTCTTTCTGACGATATTCGTATCGAAAGTGAGGTGCTGGGATACACTCTGCAGTACAGAATTTACTTGCCTGAACAAGCAAATAGTGAATCACCTGTTCTCTATGTCACCGATGGGCAATGGTACATCTCCCGCGGTGAACTGCCCCAGTTGCTCGACGCAGAAATTGCCGCCGGCACTATCGAGCCAGTGATTACTGTTTTCGTAGACAGTCGCAACCCTGACAATCTGGACCAAAATCGTCGTAATCAAGAATTCTTTTGCAACCTTGACTATGTGAGTTTCTTCACGGAGGAACTACTACCGGAAATTGATTCCAGCTATCCCACAGCGGCAGATCGCGAGGGCCGAGTCATACTCGGATTGTCATTCGGTGGGCGAAACAGCGCCTGTTTCGGATTAATGGCCCATGATAAATTTGCAGGAATCGCCATGCAGTCACCAGCTAATTCTGAGATGGTAGACAGGCTTCGCAATCAATACCTTGAACAAGATAAGTTGCCGCTAAAAGTGTTTTTGAGTGTTGGAACCATTGACGACAACACACGAGCAGGTCGTGTGTTTATGCAAGCCCTGGCGCTCAAGGAATATGACCTGACTTATCGCGAAGTCGAGGAGGCGCACAATTGGGATAATTGGAAGCCCTTACTGGACGATGTATTACACACTTTCTTTAGCATTGATTAATGTCAATTCGTACTGCCTCAATTCCATTTGACTAGCTCCCTGGATTCAATACCAGTCCTCGGATTACGTCTTCTCACTTAGCCGAGTTATATCGATCCCTAATATAGCGATCCAGCTCATCCAACTGTTCTCTTAACAAGAATGCACCTTGTCCAAGCTCAGCACCTATGATTTGATGTTGCTGAGTTTCCAGATTGTAACTCGGCCACGGCGGTAAGCCGGGGCCATTAGGATTACCAGTCGCAGCAAATTGAGTCCAATAGTTGTTCATTAGCTGTGCAATATCCTGATCTACTGCACTTGCGTCTGCTGGCAATTCATCAAACACATAACGCAACTCCATCGCGTGAGGTGAGCGCGCGGTCGGATCATCCAAATTACGCGTAAAAACATACATAAAACTATTGGCGGGCGTTCTCGCCATGGCTTGAACCAGTTCCCGAGTCGATCTGGCAAACCAGGAATCAGTGTTGTAATCAACTTCCACACTTAACGCTTCTGCATCGGAATCCGCGACGTAATAATCCATTAAATTGCCCGCGAACTCTCCAAATTCTGCCTCCCTCGCCCGCCTTTGTTCAGCCACCGTAGTGATCGCTCGCGGACCACGAACGAAGAGAAGCCCTTCACCATTATTTATTCCCGCTATCAGTGGAACAGCAGTTTGTGAGCCTTCAGCAAATATTTCTGCGGCCGATTTGGGATAAACCCAGCCATCTTCGATCAGCGATACTTGCAGCTGTAGGTTCAAAATGTCCTGTGCTGAAAGTGCCCGCATCTTGGCCAGGAGGTCACCCTTTGCTGAATGCCCAAGCTCTGACAATTTTGCAGAGACAGCGCGTTGCCCTCTCGACTCTGCACTCTCACTAAGGCCATTGTTGCGTGTCAAGTGAGTGACATTGTCATGTGTGATCCAGGTACTCTCAGAGATTGCCTTGTGGAATAAGCCTTTGGCCATCGGCGTTGCCAACAGGGCATAGATGCTGGCGCCACCAGCCGACTCACCAAATATGGTGACATTATTGGGATCGCCGCCAAAGGCTTCTATGTTGTCACGCACCCACTCGAGAGCAGCAATGTGATCGAGGATGCCATAGTTTCCAGAAACGCCGTGCTCGGATTCCGCCGAAAGTGCTGGATGTGCCATAAAACCGAAACTATTCATACGGTAGTTGGCTGAAACGAGAATGACGCCATTGTCCGCGAAGGCCTCGCCATCATAGGTTCCCGTAATGGCTGTACTGGAAGAACCCAGGTTGACACTGGCACCACTGGACCAACCTCCACCATGAATCCAAACCATCACAGGTTTCTTTTCATCCCTAGACTTCGCTTTGGTCCAAACATTCAGGTAAAGACAGTCTTCGCTCATCAACGCTGTAGTGCGTTGTTGCATGCAGATAGGACCATAGCTGTCTGCAACTAGCACGCCGCTCCACTCGATGACTGGTTGCGGGGGTTGCCAGCGTAAATCGCCTACTGGCGGTGCTGCAAACGGGATGCCTCGAAAAACCTTAACGCCACTTTCCAGCTCGACACCAGAGACTTGTCCTGAAGTAAGCTGAACCGGTTCCTCGATTGCCCACGCAGCAGGCAGTCCCAACAGCGACAGAGCCAGGGTGATTAGTAATTCTTGGCATTTCTGTTTCATCTTCTCGCTCCTGATTTTTCACCAGCAAGTGTCGAGCGCAGGCCAGACAGCGCGCAAGTAGCCCAGTTTCAATTAACTAAAGATTAACCATAGCTACTGTATATAGCCATCTAACAAATTAAACAGCCGAAAGAGTCATACCGGCGTAACGAGACAGATCGTTCTAAAAAGCTTTGAATTTTCTATTGCAAGAATGGCCATTTAACTTTTCTACAATTTCCTGATTTTCACTTATCAGATTGAATTTAACAGGAAAAAATTCACTTTTTTTTGTAAATATTAACTGTTTAATTAATATTATTGCAGCCACTATATCGTGATGCTACGTTTTCCGGGTTGCTCGCAAAAAGGAATACCATTCTAAAGATTCGGCCCTGCCCGGTATTAGCTTTTACTTCCAGGCTGCATTCGAAGTTCCCTGCTCGTTCCCTGCAATAGTAAGTAAAAGTTCGGTTTTCATACTATAAAAAATCCTGCAAGTCTCTGCTTGTGCTTGTAAAGGAAGGAGAAGTATTGTGACTGAGAGACAATGCCCACTTAATCGTAAGCTGCTTGTTACCTGTGTAATATCTGCGTTGGCCAGTACTGTCGCCAACGCCCAGGATAACGACATTGAAGAAGTTATTGTTACCGGATCCCTGATTCGCGGCACTCCCACCGATGCGCCGTCACCAGTGACTATCGTTGACAGATCTTCCATACAACAGCAGGGTGCTGCTGGAATTTGGGATGTTATTAAAAATCTGAATATTAATGCTGGGTCCACTACCAATACTAACGGTAGTTCGGGCAATGGCATCTCTGGTGCCACCTCTAATATTAACCTTCGAAACCTGGGTACCAACTCAACCTTAACTTTGGTCAATGGAAAACGGGTGACGCCGGTAGCCGGTGTAACCCTCGACGGAAGTGAATTCGTCGATCTCAATACTATCCCTATAGTCATGACGGACCGCATCGAAGTGCTAACTGATGGCGGATCTGCGCTTTACGGGTCGGACGCAGTTGCCGGTGTGGTCAACGTCATTATGCGCACCGAGTTTGAGGGCTTTGAAGTCTATGGAGATGTCCAGCAAATCGCTGGCGAAGGCTCGCAATTTGACTCAACAGCCAATGCGATATGGGGTTGGACCAGTAATGACCAGCGCACACATTTAGTGATTGCTGGTGAATATTTTGAGCGTGATGCAGTTGGTGCATCTGCGGCTTCTAATTTCGATGCAAATTCTCAGGTTGTGGAAAACAACACAAAACTCATCCCAGTTCCATCCTTTGGCTTCACTGTGAACCCGGCTTATATCAATCAGCCCCTAACCGACCTCAAAGCTGCATCAGGAGGATCTGGCATAGAGTATACCGACCCACTCTGCACACAACTGGGTTTTCAGGTTTCAACCCGAAACAGTCGAGACATAAATCCTGAATCAGGTTGCTATGATGATGTCTCCGACCATGAATATCTCCTGGCCGCGCAGGAGAGAAAGTCAGTCGTTTTGTCTTTCGATCACCAGTTCAATGACAACGTCGGCTTCTATTCTATGTTTCAGGTCTCGGATCAGGATACGAATCGCTCTGACGATGGCACAGTGAATGTAGTCGGTATTGGACCGTATCATCTGCCACCTTTTGGCACGACTACTCATCCTCTGGGGTCAGCCGCGCAGCTTGGGGCCTTTGCAGAAGTTGCCGGCAATACTATTCCTACGATAACCAATGCGCCTATTGATACCGCTAACGGTGGCCCTGGTGTACCAGGTTTTGTGGAATATATTTCACAGGTGCCGCGACCTGGAGATCAAAGCTTTGAAACCACTGATCTTCGTCATGAGTCCTATCAAATGGGCCTTGAGGGGGAATTCGAATTCCTGGATCGGGATATGCGCTTCGATGTTTCCTATGCATGGAGTCAAAGCGAAGTGTTCAGGCAAGACAAGTCTTTCCAGCGCGACCGCATGGAGCTCGCCGCTAATGGTCTTGGTGGCCCAAACTGCACACCAAACGGCATATCAAACTTTAATCTTGATTCCCAAACCTACTGGCAATTCCTCGGACCAACGGTATTTCTTGTAGTTGCACCTTCATATCCCTGGAACCTTCGCGAGAGTATGTCTCTTGCCTTAACCAGTAGTAACCAGGGGCAAGGAGGTTGTGAGTTCTTTAATCCCCTGCTGACCTCAGCCACCGATCCAAATTCTGCCAATAGCCAGGAATTACTTGATTGGATGTCGCCCCTGGTTCCAGTATCAGATCGAACAAATACCCTCGGCGTATTTGATGCTCTGGTATCAGGTGACCTGTTTGAAATGCGCGGAGGTACAGCAGCGTTTGCTCTAGGTTATCAGAATCGTGACTTCGAGCAGGTGAGCCGCTCTTATCCCCTGATTGAGCCTGGCATTCCAAACGCTATCTTGTCCTACGGACCCGGACAAACCGACGTGGCCGAGACCTACTATGTCAGCAATGACAATAATTTCGGCGGATTTATTACACGCTCATTCAACAACACACGCAATGTCGATGCTGTGTTCGCGGAAGCATCTCTGCCAGTTCTGGAAAATGTAGAAACCCAACTCGCACTTCGCTATGAAGACTATGGCGGTGCGATCGGCAGCGAGGTGAGCCCTAAAGTTGCTGTGAGCTGGCGTCCAGTCGAAGAGCTCTTACTCCGAGCTTCCTATTCCCAATCCTTTAGAGCACCAAATATGGAGCTGATATTCGTCGGCCGTGCCAGCGCCGGGCAGGCATTTATTGATCCGCTTGCCACTCAAGAAGTGCGAGCAGGATTGTTACCTGCGACAGTGGCAAATGGCGAGTCCGAACGATTGGTAAATTTTGGTGTGCCTAGTCCGAATCTGGGCAATGAATCTGCCGACACTTACAGTGCCGGATTTATCTGGCAACCTTCGGGAGCACTCGATGGCGCATCCATACAGATGGATTTCTGGCGTTTTGACTTTGTCGACAGAGTGGTATCCGAACAACCTTCTTCCGTTGTGCAAGCTGAAGTTGCGCTGTTTGATGCGGCAGTGGGCAATCCTGCCAATTACGTTACGCAAGAGTCTCTGGATGAGGGTGCAGAAAATCCTTTCACAGCATGTGATCCCAATGCTGTCGCAGCGCAATTTGGCGCTGACTCTACTGAACGCCTCAATTGCGTAGTAGACCCAAGACTTTACCTCGTTCCAGGAATTGAACGAAAGTTCGCTGATGCTGACCTGGTTTCTGCAGAACTTAGATCAGTCAATGCCGGTAATATCGTCAGTGACGGCGTGGATGTAAAACTTGGCTATGAATGGTCACGAGATAGTGGCAATTACCGACTGGGTCTCGATTACACCCATGTCCGCCAATACAAGATTGCAGGATTGCCTGGATTCGACGAAGGCTTCAATGGTACAGGTGTAACAGATGCGGCTGGAACCACCGGTGATGGCGGCGCTACACTTCAGTCTCTGCCCGATAACCGCGGTTTCCTTTCTTTTAACTGGAATCGCAATAACCACAGCTTCACAGCAATAAGTCGTTATATCGGGAGCTACGAAAACTTAGGCTATGATTCTGTTTTTGCTGATGGTAACACTCTGACTCGATCCCTTTTAAGCAGAAAGGTAGATTCCTATCAAAGCGTAGATGTGCAATATAGCTACACTCATGAATGGGCGAATGCGCGCTTCGGAACTACCATTTTTACTTTAGGCGTGCTCGATCTCTTCGAAGCGGATCTGCCTTATATCGAAAAGGGTGACGATACAACTCTCAACAACTTCGATATTAATATCTTTGATCCAAGAGGCAGACGCATTTATGCGCGGGCATTGATGCGGTTCTAAATCGCATCAATGCCGGGTTAGGCTGCGGTAGCCTTAGGGCTGCCGCAGCCTTCTCCTTAAACACAAAACTGGACAATAAATCATTGTCAGGCTGCCTATTCGAACTGGGCTCCAAGCAGCCCCGATACAATTCTGATGACAATGTGCTGTTTAATTTTCTTGATATCGACGAAACTCGATGTCTGTTAATCTGGGCATCATATTTGTGCCTTGCTGATAAAGGAAATATCTCATATTTTCAGATACTTAGCAGTCCGCAGTACGATCGAGCACAAGACAATTAGTCCAAATTCCAAAATGTGGGAAATAGAAAATGAAAAAACTATTACTCGTAGTGATATTGCTAATACCAATGCACTCTTTACAGGCGTTGGAACGTGTCGGTGATTTCGCCTTGTTGGATCACAAGGGAGACTTTCATCAGATTGGTCGGTACAACTATCAAAATGCTGTGGTCCTGCTTTCGGAAGGTGCAAATTGCGACAGTTTTAGTAGCTCGCTTGCGCAATTCAATGCGGTAAGCAACGACTACTCAGAAAATTTTGAGTTTATGTTGTTGAATGCTACCGGCACACAAGATCGCGCCACTGTGCTGGCTCAAGCTGAAACTTACGATAACAATTTGCCCTTATTAATGGACGAGAGTCAGGTTGTTTCCGAGTTACTGGGCGTGAGCAAAATTGGTGAGGCGCTGGTTATCGACCCTGATCGATTCGAACTCCTCTATCGTGGCTCAGTCGCAAATCTCGAGCAGGCTTTGGAACAAATTGCTGCTGGTGATGAAGTGTCCAGTCCCGAGACTGTTGCTTCTGGCTGTGGGGTAAAATTTGCGGCCAAACAGCTTCACGACAGGGCTCCAGTTTCCTACTCAGCAGACATAGCACCCATATTGGAAAAGAATTGTGCGAGTTGTCATCGAGATCAAGGTATCGCGCCCTTCGCCATGGACAGTCATTTGATGATCCAGGGCTGGGCTCCAATGATTAAAGAAGTGGTCATGACCAAGCGCATGCCGCCGGGTCAGATTGATCCACATATCGGCAATGTTAAGGTGACCAGAAATCTATCGGCTGACCAGATTCAAAAACTCGTACACTGGATTGATGCTGGCGCCATCAGGGATGGTGAAATAGATCCTCTGACCCAGATCGAATGGCCTACAACTAAATGGCCATTGGGAGAGCCCGATGTTCTGGTCAAAATTCCGCCGCAAGAAGTGCCTGCGACGGGAGTCATGGATTACATCTGGGTGGATTCAGGCTTTACGTTTGCAAAAGATCGCTGGGTGAAGGGCGCTGACCTGATTCCAGGTGATCGAAGTGTAGTACACCACATCCTTGCCCATGCAATACCACCTGGTGCAGCAGGTCCTAGAATCGGTATATGCCCCAGTCCCTGTGAAACCGGTCAAGGCGACCGCGACACAAGCCCTGAGGAGCGCGGCATTTCACTTCCTGCTTATATACCAGGCAACAATGCACGCTTCCTGGAAGAGAATACCGGACAGTTCGTGCCCGCTGGTTCGCGTATGGTGTTCCAGATGCACTACACCACCAGCGGTCGCGCCACTGTAGATGCATCAGAATTCGGTATTTATTTTTATGAAGACGGATTCGAACCCACAGAAAAAATTGACTCTGGTGGTGTTTTGGCTAATGACTTCCTTATTCCGCCAAATGATGGCGACTATGAAGTGATCCGAACCCGCACCATTCCCAGGGATGCCTACGCGCTTAGCTTCTATCCCCATATGCACCTGCGCGGCAAGCGTATGAAGTGGTCTGCTCAATACCCGGACGGCACTGTTGAGCCTTTATTGTCAGTGCCAAATTATGATTTCAATTGGCAGATGACCTATGAGTTAGAGGAACCGAAATTCATTCCTGCCGGCACAACTATTGTCGTTGAGGGTGCATTTGATAATTCCACAGCCAATCCGAGTAATCCGGATCCTAGTGCCGCTGTAACCTGGGGCGATCAAAGCTTTGAAGAAATGTTTATCGGTAATATGGCCATAAAATATACCGATACAGGTGCGCCTTAGCCAGATCGAAGCAGAACTGTTATGAAGTTATAACAGCAGAATAAATAAGCGGTGTACCGATCATATTGGGCGCCGCTTTTTTTGTATTCACAAATTGATCGAGTAAGAGCTAATTGCAGGATAACAATGGGGCGTATAAAAATGCAGTGCCGTATTTTCTTACGAGCCCATTCAACGCTTTCTGGTTGTTGGTAAAAGTAGATACACATTTGTATCCAAGTATAAGTTTAACAATAGAAGAGTTCGCCAGTGAATCAATCAATTGCATTAGCTCGATTAAGTAGAATGGCAGTCGTCAGAGCCGCCGCGGCTCTCCTACTGCTCGCGGGGATCGTTGGATTTTTATATTGGTTCCTGGCCTGTCCTTGTGGCCGTACACCCGGGGGGTATTTGTTGGGAGAAGAGTCCCAAGAGGTAATTGCCGACTGGTCATTTGTAAATGAGGTAACTCTATGTCAATTGCAGACCAGGGCGTTCCTCCTTCCCCATTCTATTAATTTGAATTGCTCGTCTTTGGAGAATGACCTTTTTATAGGGTGTATGAACTGCGAAGGGAAGAACTGGGGAGCAGCATTAACTGAGCAGGGGGTCGCCCGTATTCGGATCAACAATACAGTTTATCCCGTTAACGCTCGGCGACTTATGGCAACAGCGGAAAAAGACCACGCCTGGTTATCAAGCAGCATTAAGGCCGAAAGAGCTCCCGGCACACCTCGGCCCCCTGACAACATTTGGTGGACCTTTCATTTAACCTCATCTTTGTGATCACAAATAGATGCGCAGCAGGACAGACCGAAAATGATCTCACCTGCACTTAGTCCCATTAAAATCTCCACAATACTGTCGCTGCGTGAGTGTGGTTACGGCTGACCGATTCTTGGTACCGATGTTTAGCATTTGATAATTCTTGCGAAGTCCCTATACGCTGCTCATACGTTTCACCGAGGCCAAATTGCTGAGTATAGGAAGCATTAACGCTATATCCAAATCCAGGTCTTGGCGAAATCTATGATTTTCCAACCCGTGGCCATAGCTATGTCGGTCAAAAATACGTAAGAACCCCCCTAGAACCACCGGAATTAACCACACTTGTACCGCACTGCCGCTTCCAAACCGCTATTTCCAATTTTCAGACCAAGCCCTGTCCTGCCACCCTCCCTGGTAGCCCTTCTTTCTCCCTGTTAGTGATTCATATCTCATCAAACAACCCGAGCTGAGGCGGTGCCCTCCTAGGGGGAAGAGTCGAGCGGGATGAGGACAACAGCTACCTGAGGCTGGATGGTCTGGAGGAAGATCCACTTCAGGATATCCACGGTCATTCGGTTACTTACCGTGTTGCAGTGGGTCCCCAGAAGCGCCGCAAGGTATTTACCCTGCAGACTATCCCACCACAGCCGGAACCTGCATCAGACAATTCTAGAGTAGCCAAACTCAATGGCTTCAGCCTGCATGCCGGGGTTGCGGCCAGGGCCCACCAGCGCAGAAAGCTGGAGCGCCTGTGCCGCTATATTACCCGGCCAGCTATTGCAGAAAAGCGCCTGTCACTTACTCCCGCAGGCAAGGTGCGATACGAATTGAAGACGCCGTTTAGAAACGGCACCACCCATGTGATCTTTGAACCACTAGACTTCATGGCCAGACTTGCAGCACTGGTGCCGAAACCGCACGTTAACCTGACTCGCTTTCATGGTGTGTTTGCGCCCAATAGCAAGCTTCGCGCTCTAATCACACCTGCGGGCAGGGGCAAGGGTAGCAGGATGGCTGCGGAGGATAGCGACGATCGCAGCTTCGCCGAGCGTCATATGGCCATGAGCTGGGCCCAGCGCTTGAAGCGCGTATTCAATATCGACATTGAAATCTGTGAGCAGTGCCAGGGGCCGGTCAAGGTGATCGCCTGTGTAGAAGATCCCGTGGCTATCCGGCGA
>DLPV01000041.1:0-10927 GCA_002477465.1 Gammaproteobacteria bacterium UBA7449
CCCAACATGATTGTTAACGGTAAGTATCTTGTGACTACCGGTCAGAATGTACCAACCCAGGAAGAAATGCTGGAAGTCGTTGAATTTCTTGTACAAAAAGAACTTCAGAGCCTTCGTTCATCGGGTGACTAAGGGTTCAAATCCCAGCTCTGAATTGCACGCCAGTACAGCCCCGACATGTCGGGGCTGTTTTGTTTTCAGCCTCATTCAATCTCTTCCGGCGTCTTCTAGCCCTTTACCCCCTTCATTATCCTGTCTCCCACAGGGTTCCAGCCACTTTAAGCAACATCAGAAGATGATGCCTACACAGTCGATACTGGGCGCAAGCTTAATTAGCCCTGGATTAAAACTATTTTCGCCCTTGCGCAGTCCTAATTCATAATAATTAGTCAATTTTTCAACGCCTTAGCCTCTGCCCCAAATACTTCATGGTCTGGGGCTAGAGCAGTCAGCGTCGATAATCAGGGAATGGGTTCAGCGCCTCCTCCGCAAAACCGGGAATTCGGGCGTAAAAAGCATGGCGGACTTTCTCAATCAGATTACTGCCCTGATTCCTGAAGGAGTCAGGGGAAAAGTTCTTGGCAATTCAGGCCGTGAACTGCTTGCTGCTGTCACCGATACCCTTGTGGTATTTGGCGATGGCCTGCTGCATCTCGAAACTGGTCAAAGCGAAAAACTGATAAACGCTGCCGAGGTTACCAATATCGAGGCTAGCAATGTTGGGGCTGCCAAAGCCACAACTAGTAATGCCGCTGCTATCGCAACGGCAGCAAGGCGGTTGTTGAATAGCACCGAAACACCTCGCACTATCTTATTACTCTTGGCCCCTTCTGAGTTCGCCGCGACCCAGCAAGACATGCTTGGCATGACAGGCACGAACCTGCGCTCCGCCATCACGCTGCAAAGGGATTCCATTTTACCCGCCTGTGAAGACACTCTGGCTCTGGCCACCGCAAATGAAAACCCAACTGGGCGTGTAATTGCTCTCTGGACTCATGCGGACCAGCTTTCTGATTTGTTCGACGCATTCGCGCAATATGGCCTGACCCTTGCAGCAATCGCTCCCCGCATCCTGGCATTATCTGCGCACAATAAGACTGAAAACTTGGTGGACGACGATGGCTGTCACACCACCTTTGTGCGCAGCCGCCAGGGCGTATTGGAACAGTGGTTACAAATTAAAAATGATGAGCTGGAAGAAAAAGCATACGCAGAGCAGTGGCAAGCCGAGCTGGCGCAGTTTGAGAGCGAAGCGATGCAGCGCGCCGACAAGCTTTCCAGCTATACGCTCACAGGCTCTCGCTCAATCGAGCCGGACTTCGCCTTTTTCCCCGCGGGTTCACTGGCCATCAGTCGGAAAGCGCAGAGAGGACGCCAGTTTAAATTAGCGGCAGCGGTTTTGGCAGGGATACTGTTAGTCGTCGCCTTACCGTTTATTACCCAGACTCTGGAGCTACAGATGGCTACTGCCCGGCTCGATTCAAACCGCGCCATGTCAGCAGAGGCGCACGAAGACCAGGCCGTCGTTGTAGATTTTGAGAATCGATGGGGCCCGATCAATGATTTCCCTAACCAGGACGTTGCGACAGCAATGTTTCGATTGCAGGAAGTATTGGCAGGTGAGCAACTGTCTTCCCTCGAACTTTCAGAGGGGCTTATTCGCATTCAGGGCACGAGCTCGGACCCCCAAGCCATACTGCAGCGACTGGAGCAGGATCCGATGTTTACCGAAGTTGTCTTCTCCCGTGCAACCAGCAACACCCGTTACTACATTGACCTGCGCCTGGCTACTGTGAACTTTGAAGCCTACATGGTGCGCTACTTCCCGGACAAGACTTAAGCCAGCATGGAAATTAGCTCAAGAGAAAGAAACATCCTGCTGCTGGCTGCCGTGGTTGCACTCATGTTCATGGCGACGCGCGTCGTGCCGGCAGTGGGGAATATTTATGACAGCCGTGAAGCGGATATCGATGATGTGCTGCTGGCGATAGAGCGTGAAGAGCGCTTGATAGAAAACTCCCTGGCCTGGCGCGAACGTCGTATCGATGCTGAGGTCCAACAGGCGCAGATCGAAACGCAAATTTTTAGCGGCGACACGATTCCCTTGATCGAAGCGAATATACAGCGTGAATTGTCCCAACACGCGAGGGACTCAGGATTAAGCGTGAACTCAACGCGTTTGGCAGAAAGCGTTGAAGCTAATGACTGGTTAATGATTAGCCAGGAGATGTCGTTTCGCACCGGTGATGCCAGCTATACGGTCAACTTTCTCAGGCAGCTAGAAAACTCCCAGCCACGCCTGCGGGTGCGGGATTTCAGTCTGAACCGGAGTCGCAATCAATACAGTGGCTCAATCACCGTTGTTGGCTTCGCGCAGAATTCGACTACCCGCGTAGGTGACGAGCAATGAGCGCCGTCGTGAACGAGGCTGAGCTCGAAGCGGAAATGGCCCAGGCTGCGACTCAAACATCGACCCAGGCAGTGACGCTACCAGTATTCAGCCAGCTGCTTGAGCCAGAGGGTATCGCGCCAGCGCAGGACTTCGCCGTCAGCGGTAAATTGCTCTGCAATCAACTGCCCGGCATCGACCTGCGTGCAAAAATTCGATTTATTATCGGTGACCATATTCGCTTTGAACTCAGTCACGATAATGAGGTCAGGCGCCTGCTCAAGCACTGGCGTGCAGAACTGTCACCGCAGCTTGAGGGCTCCGACGAAGAAGACTTTGTTTCAGGCTTTGAGGATGATGAAGCGCTACTGGACCTGGCTTCCGATGCCCCAATTATTCGTCTGGTTAATCACCTGTTCGCGCGCGCGCTGGACCTGAGCGCCAGTGACATTCACTTTGAGCCCAACGAGAACTCTCTGGATGTGCGCTGTCGAGTTGATGGCATCATGACCCGTATCGAAAAATTGCCGGTGAAGATTCACACCGCAGTGGCATCCCGACTGAAACTGATGGCCAAGCTTGATATCGGTGAGAAGCGACTGCCTCAGGATGGACGCATTGATTATCAGATTGGCAGTAATCAGCTCGACATGCGGGTCTCAACCTTACCCGGTGTCCACGGTGAGTCGGTGGTGCTGCGAATTCTCGATCGCAGCGATACCGCAGTGGAACTGCAGGCACTTGGCATGCCTGTGGAAATTCTCCAGAACTACCAGAGCGTCATCACACAGCCCCACGGCATGATCCTGATAACGGGCCCTACCGGCAGCGGAAAGACTACAACGCTTTATGCCACCCTGGAAAAGATCAACAGCGAAAAGCAGAAGATCATCACCGTGGAAGATCCGGTGGAATATCAGCTGGACGGCATTACCCAGATTCAGGCCAATTCCAGTATCGGGCTGAGTTTTGCCGCTGGCCTGCGTTCCATCGTTCGTCAGGATCCTGACATAGTCATGGTGGGTGAGATACGAGATCACGAGACGGCCGAAATTGCGATCGAGTCGGCGCTTACAGGACACCTAGTGTTTTCTACCCTGCACACCAACGATGCGGCAGGCGCAGTGACGCGTTTGCAGGATATGGGAGTAGAAGGCTATCTGATCAGTTCCAGCCTGCTTGCAATCCAGGCACAACGACTGGTACGCAGAGTGTGTACGGACTGCGCCGAGGAAGTGCCTATTACTACAGATGAACTGGCGGTGTTGCAGATCGAGCAGAAAGAGTGCCCAACGCTAAAGCGTGGCCTCGGCTGCGAAGCCTGCGGTCAGACCGGTTATCGCGGTCGCGTGGGGCTCTATGAACTGCTAATGATGAGTGATGCCATTCGCCACCA
Source organism: Gammaproteobacteria bacterium UBA7449 (assembly GCA_002477465.1). Lineage (GTDB taxonomy): Bacteria > Pseudomonadota > Gammaproteobacteria > Pseudomonadales > Pseudohongiellaceae > UBA9145. The sequence goes on from DLPV01000041.1 coordinate 3,786, forward strand.
TATTGCCTCTGGCGCTGATGCTAAAATCATTCGCGACGAGGCGATCAAGGCAGGCATGCGTACCCTGCGGCAGGATGCCCTGGAAAAACTCAAGGCCGGCATCACCACCCCGGAAGAAGTCGTGAGGGTGACCAGAGCCTTATGAGTGCGCTGTATTTCAAATACCAGGCTTTTGACAAGGCCGGCAAGGTTGAAAACGGTCAGCTTAACGCGGAATCGGAGCGCGAAGCCGTGCGAATCCTGCAGGGCCGTCACCTGACGCCGGTAAAGATCCAGCAAACCAGGCCCGGCGCCGAGCGCCTGCGTCGCAAGAAAATTTCCAATACCGATCTGCTGGACTTCACCAGCGGGCTTTGTACCTTGGTTGAAGCGAGAGTGCCTATCGACAAGGCATTGCGTCTGCTCGATGGCATCACCGAGTCCGCTGCCATGCGCGAGCTGGTGCTGCAGCTGCTGCGGGATGTGAAAGAAGGCAGGAGCCTGGCGGAAGCGATGGAGTCGCACCCTCAGGTTTTCAACAAGATGTATGTGAATATTGTGCGGGCAGGCGAAGAGGGTGGCATTCTCCATGATCTGTTGCCAGATCTTGCCGAGTTTCTGGAAACCTCGGCCCAGACCCGTCAGGCCGTAATCTCAGCCATGATTTACCCGACCGTACTTTTGATTACCGGGGTGATCTCTGTTTTTCTGTTATTGGTGTTTGTGGTGCCGCAGTTTGCAACAATGTTTGAAGATGCCGGCACCGACATTCCCCCATCCGCGGCTTTCCTGCTCGCACTCAGTGCTTTTCTGCAGAGCTATGGCTATCTGTTTATCTTGGCCGTGGTTGTCGCAGTAGTCGCCTGGCGCCGTCTCGATTACGATCCGGTTAATAAACTCAGAAAAGACCGATTCTTGTTGAGCCTGCCGATACTCGGCTCACTGATTCTCTACCGTGAATGTGCGGTGTTCTCGCGTACGCTTGGCGCACTTTTGGGGGCAGGTATTCCTCTTATTCGCGCGCTGCGCGTGGCCAGGGAAGTGGTTGCCAACGCGGTGCTTGGCACCAGCCTCGACCAGGTCGAGGAAGATGTGCGCGGCGGCGCAGGCCTTGGGCTGTCCCTGGAAAAAACTGGCCAGTTTCCTACGCTGTTACATCAGCTGGTTGCCGTTGGAGAAGAGTCGGGCAGAACTGCGGACATCCTGCTGAAGTCGGCTGTCACCTTCGACAACCAGGTGCGCAATCAGATGTCCTCACTGGTGGCGGCCCTGCAGCCCGCACTCATTATTTTCCTCGCCATCGCCGTTGGTGGCATCACTATTACCATGTTGTCCGCAGTATTCAGCATGAATGCTGTGGAGTTCTGATCATGAATCTGGAGAAAAACGTGAACTTCCCGAATCTGAGGCATCGCCTACCGGGCCTGTCATTCCTGACTCAGCCACAAGTCTCGGCAAATCGAGTCCGGCCAATGCTGGGTTTGGCGCTGTTGCTGGGGCTGAGTTCCTGTACGGTGCTGGATCGAGAGCCTTCCCCTGGCGCACAGGCAGGCAGCAGCCAGCGCCAGGCCCCAGCGCCGAGCTCCGCGAGCAACCCGTCACCCGCGATTCCGGTACTGGAAGCCGCGAGCGCCGCCGAACAGCAGGCGCTCATCGATGCCATCAATCGCGACGGCCAGGCCCCCAACTACGACGGCTTTCGGGAGGACGTTCCAGCACCAGAGGTGACCGAAGGCGAAGATGTGGTTGAGCTCAACTACGAGCAGGCGGAACTGCGCCTGGTCCTTGAGGAGTTGGCAGATGCGCTGGACCTAACTCTGGTAATAGACCCCAGCATTGACAGCCAGATCAGCATTCGTACCTCCCCCAACCGACCGCTGCAAAGGGACGATATCTGGCCGCTTATCCGATTGCTGAGTCGTGATGCTGGCGTGATCCTGGAACAGGCCGGTGATGTCTTCAATGCGCGCCGTGTTGTATCCAATCTCACTGCAGAGATTGCCACGCCCGGCACATTAGGTGACGGCTCAGCCGCGCGCATCATGCAGGTTACCCCGTTAACGTTTGTCTCCACCGATGCCGTGATCCAGGCGGTGCAGCCTTTGCTCGAGCCTAACGGCGACGTCAGCCAGTTGGGCAATAGCAATATGCTGATTATCTCGGGCTCTGAATATGATCTGCAGCGCGTCAATCAGCTGCTGATGCTGATCGATGCCGATCCCTTTGCAAATCAGGGCATTCATCTGTATCAGCTCAGCAATGCCAACGCCGGTGAAATCGCCACTGAGTTGACAGAAATTCTGGAGATCATCGAGGGTCCAAACCCGTCCTACCAGGTCAAGGGCATCGAGCGTATCAATGCCTTGTTGGTGACAGCGCCAGCCACCCGTGGATTTGAAGAAATCTCCCGCTGGGTGCAGATACTGGATGCCGACAGCCAGGAGCAGGTGGAACAGCTTTTCATGTATCGGGTAAGAAACCTGCTCGCCGTGGAGCTCGCCGAAACCCTATCGGAAGTCTTCGAGGAAGAAGATGACCCGGTCGTCTCCCTGGTTGGTAATGACAGCGGCAATCGGCCACCGCAACTTTTTCCGGAAACTGGGGACGATGTACTGGGTGGCGAAAACCTGTCAGCAGGAGACACACCCGTATCCGCTTCGAACACCGCGGTGTCGGCCAACTTGTCGGTCAAGATTGTTGCCGACGAAGCAACCAACAGTCTGTTAATACGCAGCACCGCTCGTGACTACCGTCAGCTCCTGACTACGATTAGCCAGCTTGATGTAGTTCCCCTGCAGGTGATGGTGAACGCGGTCATCGCACAAATTACACTAAACGATGAGACCCGCTTTGGTGTGGACTGGAGCCGAATTGCCGACAACGCGGCCCTGGCCCCAATTTCCACTTCGACTTCAACCAACTTTGTGCCGAACCTGGGGGGCTTGATGTTCAGCAAGGGCTTTTTGGATGGGTCGGCTCGGGTTGAAGCAACCCTGGATGCCATCGCCGTGAACAACGATGTGCGTCTGTTGGCGCGACCTTCGCTCACCGTCAGCAATAATCAGGAAGGGGAAATTCAGATTGGCGCAGAAGTGCCGGTGGAAGCGGGTCAATCTATTGGCACGGGCGGTGTTTCAACCACGAACATACAGTATCGCCCAACGGGTATTGAGCTTTATATTACGCCGCAAATTAATGAAGACGGCGTGGTCAATCTCATAATCCGTCAGGTCTTGTCTTCGGTTGATAATAGTTCTGCGGGAGTGAACAACAACCCGGTTTTTAACAATCAGGAGATCAGCACCACGGTAGTCGTGCGCAACGGTGAAAACATCGTACTTGGCGGCCTGATTCAAACCGACACCGAACTGCTCAACACCGGTGTGCCGTTATTGAATCGTATCCCGGGAGTGGGAAATCTGTTCTCCTATCAGCAAGACAACACAGAACGGCGCGAGCTGTTTATCGTGCTGCGTCCGGAAATCATCAACCTGAATGCAGAGGGCGGTGTACAATATTCCGATATTCTCGATCGTTTCGAACTGGCTTCCGAACTGTTCGAAGATCTCAATGTGCAATAGGCCCCCGGGTCTGCGAGTGATTTTCAATTTGACCGACATCGGCAAGCAGACAAGCACAGAGTGAGTAACAAAGCACAAAGGACACCCAACATGACAAAAGCTAAGCGTTATCAAGGCCAGACATTTTCAACAAACCCCGGTTTCACCCTGATCGAAATTCTGGTGGTCATGGCCATCATTGGGATGTTGGCAGTAATGGTGGCGCCCAATATTTTCAATCAACAGGCTGGCGCCCAGCGAGATGCCGCGCTGTCGCAAATCTCTTCCCTGGAAGCTGCGCTGGATACCTATCGACTGGATGTGGGTGAGTATCCCGATTCCCTGGAAGGTCTGATCGAAAATGACTCCGGTCGAGCCGCCTGGAATGGACCTTACCTTCGGCGCGAGGTGCCCATGGACCCCTGGGGTAATGAGTACATTTACGAGAGCGAGGGTCGCAGCTTCACGCTGGTATCCTATGGCCCTGACGGGGAGCGAGGCGGCGAGGGTGATGACGCCGATATCGGGCTCTAGTCTGCCGCAAAAGGCTTTTCCCGCCAACATCCAGAGGGGGTTTACGCTTCTGGAGATCCTGCTGGTGTTCACCATCATCGCCATGGCCAGCATCCTCGTGGTTCCTAACGTGGGTAACATGGATACCCGCACCTTCAGCGTTCAGCTAAGGCAGGTCAATTCTATTCTGCACTATGCGCGGCGTAATGCGGTGATCACTGGCTTGCCCAGCACTGCTCGCTTGTACGCCGCATCGAGGGACCCGCGCGACGAAATTGCAGCAGACCTTTCTCAGGAAGTTATCTGGGAGAGTGAAGGTATCGCGCTGCAGTTCGAAGACAGCACCGAGCGCGTGACGGATGTTGAAGACTTCGTTGAGTTTACCTTCTACCCGGAAGGCGGCAGTACCGGAGGCACCTTGATCCTGGCGCAGGATGAACGGGAAACCCGGATTGTTGTTGACCCCTTCACCGGGCGCATCAGCAGCGAGGAATCTGATGAAGCGATCTAGGCTCGCTGCAACCGGGTTTACCCTGCTGGAAGTCATCGTGGCGCTGACCATCACGGGTTTCGTTTTGGGCGGCCTGTTCTCGCTGGTTGGCGGCAGCAAGCAGCTGACCTGGCGCTCCGAGGCTAGTCTGGTCCGTGCCACCGAGATTCGCGCCGCGACCAATTTCGCCCTGCTGCAAAATGAATTCAGCGATGTAGAAGAAATCCTCGAGCACGATAGCTACCGCATCGAGACAGGTGAAGTGCTAGAGCCGCCAGAGCGGAAAACCCAACCCACCCTGCATCAACTTCAGGCTTTTGACATCGTCAATCCCGATCGTGATGAAGTCATTTCCGGCACACGCTGGATCCAGCTTGAATTACCGCAATAGGGTCAGCCGATAATGACCAATCATTACAAATCTGGATTCACTCTGGTGGAGGTCATCCTGGCGCTGGCGCTAACTACGCTTCTGCTTGGTCTGCTGAGCTCTGGCGTATTCATCGTGGCGGGTGATTGGAATCGCAATGCCGATGTACTCGATGAAAGCCTGGATGAAGCCCTCGCGGTGCTGCAAATTGAACGGGCCCTGCACGGCGCCTTCCCCCATAGTTATACCAATATGGAAACACTGTCCCGGCAGCTGTTTTTCAGCGGCGAGTCCGACTACCTTGGTTGGGTTTCAACTGTGTCTGCCCAACGCACGCCCGGGCTCACCGCCTGGGAGCTGTTCAATGTGGAAAACGAAGGGGTTTATCTCACCCTCGTGCCCGCGTTTAGCGACGACCCAAGCCTGCGCCTGCAGGAAGCTAAGCCGATGCTGATCTTCCCGGATTACCAGATAGAGTTTAGCTACCTGTATGAAGAGCTCGACGAAAACCGGTTGTGGAGTGAGGAATGGGAGGCGGAGGAGCTCTTGAGTCTGCCGCTGGCTGTCTATGTTCGATTGGAGCCTTACGATGAGGATGAGGAGGTATTGGAGGTTCTGGCTAGAGTCCGCAACAACCTGCACCGAAGCATTCAGGCTAACACCGCGGGGCAAAGGGCTTTGTAACTATGCGCCAGGTTTTCTCAAAAACAGCACCCACTAAAAAACTTTCTGCCGAAAAAGGGTCAGTTCTCATTATTGTGCTGTGGACGGCGGTGCTGCTAACCGTGCTGGTCACCGCAATGGCGGGCAAGGTAAGGCTGTCAGCGCAAACCGTTCTCCATAACCAGGAAGTCAGTGCGACTTGGGCAGAGCTCATGGGAACTCTCCACCAGGCTGAAATGGAACTGATGTTGGAAATGATGGCTGCGCCGGTCGATCAGGAAGTAGAGCTGACTGATGAGGGCGAAGTGCGAAACCCGCGCTTTCGCTTTAATGGCCAGCCCTTAGCGCTTCACTATCCACAGTCTGAAGACTTCGTGGTGCGAGTCTATGACCATGCCGGCAAGATCAATCTTAATCGGATCCCACGCCGCAATATGCAGATGCTGATCGAGAAGCGCCTGGGCGGTCTGGATGCTGACCCCGAGGCAGTACAGGATCTGCTCAGCGCCTGGACTGACTGGACCGACCTCAATGACCTGGAGGGATTGAATGGCGCGGAGGAAGAATATTACCAATCCCTGGAGCAAGGCTACGCGCCGCGCAATAACCCTGAGCTGGACACGGTGGAGGAGGTTTTACACATTCGGGGTTTTGCAGACCTGTTCGAGGGCGTGAACCTCGATGCTGCCTTCACCATTTACGGCAACAATCGTACCGTGAATCTCAACCTGGCTACCCGCGAGGCAATGGAACTGTTGCCCGGGCTTGATGAGGAGCTTATCGAGAATATTCTCGCGTTTCGCGAGCAGGAAGACATCGATAATCGAGCGGAAGTTGCGGAGGTCGTGCCCTTCGAGAATCTGCAGGAGCTGTCGGCCTGGATTGGTACCAATACCTCACAGATTTACTCCGTTTTCGTTTACCCGAGAGCTGATCTGGATGAGGAGGCGCTGCTGGCGCTGGAAGAAACTCAGGATTTCATTAACCCTGATCCCGTAACCCAGGCTTACATGGAAATTGTTGAGGCGCGCTCGCACACCGCGCTACCACGGATCTACAAGATTGACCCTTATGGCTATCTGCCCGACACAGGGCCACCGCGGGTGCATCCTGCGGACTTTCTATTCGACGACTAGGCCTTGCTTTTCTTTGACATGTGCCAGGTGGATTTCATTATGATCGGACCAACGCCCTTGTTGGCCTTGACCGTTAACAGCTTGCTGAACTTGGTTTCATACCAGAGCAGCCCACTCTCATCGGCGAGGCCACACAACACGTAGAATTCTCCCACTCGCATGGCCAGGCTCTTGACCACCAGGGACACGGTGAAGCAATCGCCCTTTCGAAACGGCCCTTTCTCCACGCCTCCCACGTCGGGGGTCAGGAACGAAGCCAGGGGTTCTTCTGCGGACTTCATGAAGGCGAAACCAAAGTTGCCCATGATGCCATCCTTTAGCACCTCAACTTCCATCTCCAGCCGGATGTCGCTGAGAGCGTCGAGCTGATCAATCTCATTGCCATCCATATCCTTTATTGCCAATGAGTTGATGCGGCAGTCCTGCAGTGC
>DLPV01000041.1:11301-12860 GCA_002477465.1 Gammaproteobacteria bacterium UBA7449
TGTTATAGCTCTTCTTGCTGTTACAGAAATCTTCGTAGTGGCTAACCACGTTGTCGCTGTCACCGATTTCGCGAATCTTGCCCTTGTCTATCCAGATCGCGGTATCGCAAAGCTCCTGAATGTGAAACATGGAGTGACTGCATAACACCATGGTTTTCTGTTCGGCACGAAACTCGTTCATGCGCTCCACACATTTGCGCTGAAACGCCATGTCGCCTACTGAGAGGGCTTCATCAATTACCAGGATGTCAGGCCTGACCATAGTGGCAATCGAAAATGCCAGGCGCACATACATGCCCGATGAATAGGTCTTGACCGGGCGGTCGATGAAGTAATCCAGTTCGGAAAACTGGATGATGTCCTGCTCTAGTTCGGCGATATTGTCATCGGGTACGCCAAGCAGGGAGGCATTAAGATAAATATTGCGGCGGCCGGTGAACTCCGGGTGGAAACCGGCGCCCAGCTCTAGCAGAGCCGCGACCTGCCCGTTCAATTGTATATCGCCACTGCTCGGCTGCAGAGTGCCAACCAGCAACTTTAGCAGGGTGGATTTGCCAGCCCCGTTGTCTCCGATGATGCCCAGGCTTCTGCCGTCAGGAAGGGCGAAAGAAATATCGGAGAGCACGTGGTAGAGCTTGTGTCTGGGTTTGCGCAGAATGAGCTCCCACAGGCGGTCCTGCGGGCTGTCGTAAATCCTGAAATCCTTGTTCAGGTTGTTCACGATGATTGGTGGATGAGTCATGGTTACAGCACGTCTCCGAATGCATGCTTGATGCGCATGAACAGCCAACCGCCAAACAGATAGCTGAACAGGGCAGCGGGGATGATGATCGCAAGATGAGTTGGATTCACCTCACCCAGCAAGACAATTTCACGATACAGGTTAATGAAATTGTGCATCGGATTTAACAGGAACAGATCCCTAACGGATTCATCCCGAATCATCGAGATGGGGTAAATAATCGGAGTCAGGAAAAACCAGATGGTGATGCTCAGCATCACGATTTGCTGCAGGTCCCTCAAAAAAACACATAGCGCCGACAGCACGGCAACCAGCCCCATGGTGAATAGAAACTGGAAGAAAAGAATCACCGGAATCAATAGCCAGGTAATTGAGAACAGACCCTGTGTCGCCAGATAGGCCAGCAGCAATCCAAATCCGATAGCATGTGTTAGGTAGGGCACCATGGTGCCGACCACCGGTAGAATCTGTACCGGAAACATGACTTTGGTGATCAGCGGTGCTTTCTCCAGCAACAGCCCGGTGGATTTCGACATGGCCTCAGCAAAAGCGAACCAGGGCAGATAACCGATCATCATGAAGATCACGAAGCGGGTCTGGCCAAACTCCGCTGGTGCGCGCACCTCAAAAATATAGCTGAACACGAAGGCGTAGATAATGATATGCACGATTGGCGTCATGAATAGCCATAGCCAGCCGCCGACTGATGCGGTGAACTGGCCGTAAAAATCCTGCCGGGTAAAGTTGTGAAGCAACCGGTAGTTGCTAACTGGCGTGAGCAGCCATTGCTTGAGGAGTGTGAAAAACATTGTCAGCG
>DLPV01000010.1 GCA_002477465.1 Gammaproteobacteria bacterium UBA7449
GAATAAACCGATTCCACGATCCAGACCATGAATTACAAAGAGAACGGATATGAATAAAGGCACCTTCTGTCATAGGGCAGAAGCTTGGCTCTGTGCTTTACAGTATCTTTTGTTTCCGCAAGGCCCTTTGCGATAACCGCTAGCTATCGATTATTACCAGGTTAGATCATCCGGAATTTGAAACTCGGCATAGGGATCATCTTCATTGATAGTGGTATTTTCTTGCGCCTTAAACAGAACCACCTCCTGATCACGCTGCTCGATCTTCAGCGCCACACCCATAGGAACCAACACATAGTTGCGATCCTTGCCATTTTTTTGCACAACGATTGCAAGGGTGCCGCGACTCAGTTGATCGACCTGAGCCTGGCTCACATACATATGTTTAATGGCATTAGCATCGGTAAAATTGAATTTCTGATCACCCTCTTTGCTAATCGCATTCATCTCAATAAGCTGCTTGATCTGTGCGGCTATTGCGTTTTGCTCTGCCTGTTTATTCTTTTCCAGGTTCAGCTGCCGGTCTCTTTCGACTTGCTCGGCCTTGGCCTTTTCCATCGCTAACTTGGCTTCATCCACAGAGGGGTTCCTGGTTTTGCGGGCAAGCTTCTCCTGTTTATTTTTAGCGCGCTTAAGTTGCTTGGCTTTCTTGTCGTCGACCAGGCCAGATTTTTTGAGTTGATCTTGTAGAGAATTAGGCATAAGTGAGAAAGCTATATGAAAGAAGAGAAAGACTTATTCAGCAGGCCGTCGACGACCGTATCACATAATAGATAAAAAGCAGATACGCGATAGATGCACAATACGATGAGGCTCCCCCGAGCGCAATACTCGGTGTGCTCAAAGTAGTCTGCCACAATAAATAAGGTCTCTGGTCATGAGCGTAGGCCTCGATACTTTTCAGCCTTATTGGAATAGTCCCGGGCTTGGCGAGTTGCGGTAGTCCATAATTTGGCGCAAACAACTTTGAATTATTCTCGACGAATACCTACACTGTGCGCCACCGTTAAATCGAGCTTTCTGTCATAGTCAATGCCAAGCAAATCCTGTGAAAAATGTGCTGCCGTCTTCTCCTGCGGCATCAATGGCGAGTGCTGGTGTGCACGCCTGCCCGCAGTCGGCGATCCTGCCGCGGGTGACTGCCTGTGTCCTGCCTGCATGAAGGCAATGGTGGTTGAACGAATCCAGCAGGCAGTGCAGCAGTTCGAGGCGGGCGAAATCACCAACCCCGCGGCTCCCTATCTCGGTCAGACTCAGGCTCAGTCGCTAATAGAAGGTATCGACTATTACATCGAAGCAGGCGGCCTGTTGGTATTCACCGCCTGGTATCACCTCAAGCGCGGCCACTGCTGTGGAAGCCGTTGTCGGCATTGCCCCTATGGGCACGTAAACGTGCCGGCTTCCGCCAGACCCTGAATTCTCAACCGCACTTGTGCTTAAGTTTTGTCTGCCCACCAAGTCCTCCTTCATGACCTAAGCTATACTTTTAGATTACGATCTCCGGGTCAGGAATATGCCGCCTCACCATACTCGCGAAGCCTTGACGCCCGATCCCCATCTTGACTAAATCTTCCTTGGCAAACCGGGCTGCTTCTGCAGAAATTGGTTTTGGATTGCGCACCTTCATGTGCAGTTCGGCAACCCGCTCCATGTAAACGAAACGGCCAACCGCTTCCGCGACGCTATCACCACCGGTTAACAATCCGTGATTTCTGAGAATTATTGCGCTGTTCTGACCCAGCGCTTCAGCAATGCGCCGCCCTGCTGGCACACTTTGCACCTGCACTTCCTCGTCATTCCACAACGCATGGTCGTCGAAAAAGATACAGGACTCCTGCGAAATTGGCTCAAACATTCTCGCTTCTGCTGAGAAGGGTGATCCCCAACCCGTGTGAACATGAACTGCGCTGACTAAATCGGGCCGCGCCTCAAGAATCGGATGATGAATATAATAGCCCGCTATATTTATAGCGCCTTTTCCTTCGCCCTCACCTTCACCTTCGACCAATTCACCATTTGGGCCAACCAGAACAAGATCGGAAACCTTCGCCGCGTGGTAGGAAACGCCCCAGCGCAACATCCAGAAGCAATCGGTTCTTTCAGGATCTCGAGCACTGATGTGACCGTCACCCAGATCACCCCATCTATGCGCGGCGAACAAGCGATAACCCAGGGCGCAATCTCGTTTGCGTCGGGCGCGGATTTCTTCGATGGTGTATTTGGCTTTAGCACTCGCTTGCTGAATTGCTTCTGACACGATTACTCCCGGGTTATGAAGTAGCTTATGAAATAGGGACAGAACTATTTATTGGGGTCATTTATTTGCTAGATCCCTGGCCCCACTATATGAAATAGCACAGACTCACGCCCCGCTCAATGAGTCTCCATGAGAAACCTGGCGAATAGTAAATTAACATGAACTGAGCCGAACAAGGACATTTGATACTCTGCTGATAGGTGGGGCTCCCCTGATTTTGGAAGAGTTGGGTTTGACGATGCTGTAAATTGAACCTGAAACAGGGCTGGAGCTTTAAGTTAGGCAACAGCCCATATTCAAGCGGGTGAAGACGCGTAGCCACTTCTACCAACCTGAAAATACAGATCTGTATCGATTGCAGCTATAAGTTGTTACGTTGTGGGTGTCCCCAAATCCGTGGCCAAGATAAACTAGCGCAACGCAATTCAATCAAAGAGGCTTGGAGGTCTGATGCTGCTAACTCCCTTTCACCTGGCAATTCAGGTTCGAGACATTGACGAAGCCAGAGAGTTTTATGGTGGTAAATTAGGCCTGCCAGAGGGGCGCAGTGCGCCAGATTGGATAGACTTCAACCTGTTCGGTCATCAGCTGGTAACCCATCTGAATCCGGCGCTCGGCCGAGAGGGAAAAGTGGCTAGTATTGCCAATGGTGTTGATGGTCATGGTGTACCAGTACCCCACTTCGGGGTCGTGCTTGAGCTGGAGGACTGGGAGGCGCTCGCCGAGCAGGTCAAAGGCTTTATCGATGGTTTTGTGATCGAACCCTATATACGATTCAAAGGACAGGCTGGCGAACAAGCGACCATGTTCTTTCTCGACCCCTCTGGCAATGCCCTTGAATTCAAGGCATTTCGGGACATAGAGGGACAGCTGTTTGCCAAATAAGAAATAGAAAGAAATAGGGGGAGATTTTTATGAAACTCAAGCAACCCGTTGTCATCGCAGGACTGTTGCTGCTGGGCATGCTCAGCAGTAGTCTCAGCCACGGCGAATCAATCGGCATCCCCGTAGCGCCTTTGGGCACCGGGCCCTGGGTCTTCGATACGGCCGAGCAGCACAGGATTCGTGTGAGTGTGGTGGCAAGCGGCCTGTCTCATCCCTGGGCCATCGCCTTTCTGCCGGACGGCGGTATGCTGGTCACCGAGCGACCCGGCCGCCTTCGACTCATTCGCGACGGCGTGCTCGATCCTCAAGCCATCTCTGGTGTGCCGGTAGTCAGGGCCGAGGGTAACGGCGGGCTGCAGGATGTGGCCCTGCATCCCGATTTCACCGAGAACCGCGTGATCTATCTGACCTATACCAAGCCGATGGAAAATGGTTGGGGCGCCCCGGCGCTGGCGAGGGGCCAGCTCGATGTGGATACGCTCACTATCACCGGCCTTGAAGACCTTATTGTGACCCAAGCCTACGAGGGTAACTCAGGCCTGAACGCTCGCATCGCCTTCGGTACCGATGGCAAACTCTACATGTCCTCGGGCGGTAACATCGACAACGTTGCACAAGAACCGATGAATCTGCGCGGCAAGGTACTGCGGCTGGAAGACGACGGTTCAGCTCCTGCAGACAACCCCTTCGTGAACCGAGGCTATCGCCCAGAGATCTACACCCTGGGGCACCGCAACACCCTGGGCCTGATGCTTCATCCGGTGACGGGCGAACTCTGGCAGCATGAGAACGGACCCAATGGCGGTGACGAGATCAATATACTCGTCCCAGGCAGAAATTACGGCTGGCCAGAGTTAAGCTTCGGGCGGCGATACTCCGGCCCGCGCATTACCGAGCATCCGACCCGCGAAGGGGTAGAGTCGCCGCTGCTGGTATGGCTGCCCGCTATCGCAGCTGCAGGCATGACAATCTACACCGGCGAGAATTTTCCCAATTGGACTGGCAACCTCTTTGTCGGCTCGCTGCGTCAGGGCGGCATCCCGGGCACAGGGCACTTGCAGCGCATCGTCTTTAACGAACGCAATGAGGAATTAAGACGCGAAAGTATGTTGAACGAGTTAAGGCAACGAATTCGCGAAGTAAGGCAAGGCCCAGATGGGCTCCTGTATTTGTTGACGGATGAGGATGATGGGGCAGTGCTGCGACTTGAGCCTTGGCGGTAAAGCAGACGATAAGCAATTCGACTATATGTGAATAGTCTTGATTGCTTTCCCTGCTTTCCTCTCCCTGTAAAAAAAGAAATAAGTAGATAAATAAATTTGTCCCCGCTTACATTATTAACAAAAGGTAATCCAATCATGAAGAAATCGGTGTGTCTTTCCCTACTGGCGATTTTCTCGCTGCAACTTACAGTTCAAGCACAGGCTCAGGAAGCACCAGATCCCTGTGGACCCGCCAGCGTTCTTAAAGATGGCTATGCCAACAATGTGGCAGAAGATTCTCGCTGTTTTGAACTGCGATTCTATACGGCAGAACCTGCCGTCAACGATAAAGGCGGTGTAGATGACCTGCACCAGCGCTTCCGTGAGAGACAGCAAGCTCTGCTCACTCAACACGGCGCCGAATTAGTCGGCTATTGGCAGCGGCTAGACAACCCTAATACGATCGTGTGGCTGTTGGCGTTTAGAGATCGTGCCCATCGCGATGAAGTCTTCAGGACCTTTCGCGCCGATCCGGAATGGGTGGCGCTGCGGGAAAAATACAATGTGCCCGTAAACAGAGAATTGTTTTTCATGAGCGCCACCGACTATTCAGCCATCAAATAAGGCAAGGAATCCACGCCATGAAACTCTACGACCTCCCTCCTTCTCCCAATGCTCGCCGGGTGAGGATATTCATCGCCGAAAAGGGTCTGGACATACCAACCGAGCCGGTGAACATGATGACGGGTGAAAACAAGACTGAGGGTTATCTCGCCAAAAACCCTTTGGGCAAAATGCCCGTGCTGGAGTTAGACGACGGCAGCTGTATTTCTGAGTCCGCATCCATCTGTCGCTATCTGGAGGAGACCCATCCCAACCCGCCCCTGATGGGAACCGATGCGCTGGATCGAGCCCAGGTCGACATGTGGCATCGCCGCATGGAATTCGAATTTCTCAATCCAATGATCACCATCTTTGTTCACACTGGCGAGATGTGGAAAGGCAGAGTGACTCAGATTCCTGAGCTCGCCGAAGTAACCAGGGCGAATATGCAGGCAAGCATGGAATGGTTGGACAAGGAACTTGAAAGCAAGGAATTTATTGCCGGCGATACTTACACCATCGCCGATATTACTGCGCAATGTGCCTTCGTCATGGGCAAGGCTGCGCTGGGCATTCGTGTTCCAGAATCACTGGGTAATCTGAACGACTGGTGGCAACGAGTTTCTTCCCGCCCAACAGCCAGAGCCTAACCTTCGCGCTGTAATTCTGTGTGGCCGCTTTTCTTGTTCTAGTTGCGACCCAAAATCACAAGCACTAACCGGGCCATCATCTCGTGCTATCGGCCGTACCATAGATAAATTGCTAAAATAAACAGGTGAGATAAATAAATCAGACTAATAAATCTGTCCCAATTTATTTCGAGATGGATTGTCGCAATAAGTTGTTAAGTTGTGGGTGTCCCCTATATTGCTACCGTGAAGGCATGCCGCCTACCCAAACCGGGCTGGACCAGGCAATGGAATCATTGGCCTGCTCAACTTTGAAATAGTAATAATCGCCCTGATCTGCATTCTCAGCATCAGTCATATTGAAACTGATATCGCGCTGGCCGCCAGTAATGACACGCCGAATGGTGACGCTGTCATCAGGATAGTCGGCCTGGGGAATATTCCTGCTCATCATCCCATCGACAATTTCAGACAGCGCCAGCTCTGCGCTGGCGGCGGGGATTGTCGCGTGCGCGCGGTAGAAAGGCGGTGCCGAGCCGGTTTCAGAGGCCTCTTCAAGGTTAATTGTTATAGACGCATCCGCGCTAACGTCTCGCAGATTGAGCCGAATAGAGCTGGTATCGCCCCGGGTATGGGTAGCGAATGCAATCATGCTGCCATTTTGTTCGAAGCGTTGGGTAGTAGGATTGTAGAAATCCTGCGGTATGGCAGACATCAATGCAGCGCCGTTGATCTCAATTTCTCCACGCCAGTGACGCCAGCCACGAGGGGCATCACCGTTGTAAAAGGGAGTGGCGTCAGAGGCGAAGCTCAGCAACAGCTCCTGCTCACCGCCGGCATTATCTTCAAGTAAATATTCTTCCTGCCAGATCACTTCATCGTTCTTAAACAAGGTGATTGTGCGGATCGGTTCAGTGCTGATTACGCGGCCGGATATTGCTCGACTTTCGCTGAAAGCTGCTCGCTGACCCATCGCAGTGCCATTAACATCAAACTTCAGTATTGGGCGATCACCCGTGGTGGCATAGGTTCGCTTCGCCTTCATGCCATCGAAGATAGCGTCGCGGGATCTAAGTGGTGCCATTACTGCGCCCAGGCCACCTCTTTGTGCCAGGCTATCTCGAGTAGGGGCGGAGTAACCCGGCCGAGACAAATGGTCATCAGACGCTGCGACCACACCCACTTCATGCCCATGGGAAAGGTAGTCCTGCATAAACCATTGGAATGACCCATGGTCCGACATCACTTCAATCAAAGGCTCGAGCTGAGGATCAGACTGGCGGGCATCGCCGGGGTTGTGAGCATGGGGTATGACAACTATACCTGCCGGATCGAAGCGTTCGTGCAATTCCGCGTAGAGTGATGAAAGCACCGGGAACTGGAGGCCTGAAACCGGAACCTGTTCACCGACATCCCGAAATAGCACATTGTGGTGGCCACCAAAGCGGGCGTGCCGGGTCCATTCCCAACCGAGAAAGGGAATAAACTTTCCAGGATCATCATACTCAGCAGTAGCATTTCGAATAATCTCCCACTCGCCAGCATCCAGCCAGATATCGTGCTCGGAATGGGTCACGTAATCGAGACGTGCATCGTCGCGGGCAAAGCGCATGAATTGATCTACCGTGCCTATTCCTTCCGAATAACCGGAATGCCCATGGGTGTCGCCCCAATAGATTCTAAACTCAGGATTTTCCTCAACCAGAATAGGATTTCCCACACCGCTGACAGTGCCATCGAGGCTGCGAATGCTTATCCAGTGCGGCCCCGTATTGGCAAGGCTTAGCTCCACTATATTAATGGCATCGTTGCCTGCCGGTGTCGTCGCGACGACTTCATCATTTATCAGCACTTCAAAGGCAGGAATGGCACCGGTGGCCCGGTTGGAATATTGATCTTCGGCGCGCACCGACAATTCAAAGGATTCACCTGGTGCAACCACACTAGGGCCGAACCCATGGACACTGGTCGTAACGCCGCCGCTCGTCACTAAGGGCATAATGGGCAGAGATCGCCATTCTTCTGAACCATCAAGATCCACATACAGAGGTAGTGGCGCGCGCACACTTTCAAAGGTGGGCATGCGAAGACCGGGCCCACCCTGGCGTTGATCGCCATAAGTTATAGTGACACTTGACCCTCTATCCAAATTTCCCGCCACCAAACGAAATACAATGGCCGGTTGTGGCCCCCGAAACCCACCATGGGGCCCTGACGCCATAATGGTTTCACGTTCGAAGACGGCATCATCGTCTGTGGTTTCGATGGTGATAAAACCGGGCCCTGTCGGATCCTCTGTCTGAAACTCGCCAAAATTGGCGGCAAAGTGGCGCGCCACCCAAAATCCGCCACCGGTTTGCACCGTCCGCGTACCCACTCGCCAGGTTTGGCTGACAGACTGCATGGACCCGACTACAAAGGGCCCCAGATCATCTGAACTGAGCAAGCCCAATGCGCCTTCTTCGTCACGCAGAGTAAACTCGCGAACGAACCTGTCGACATTACGGGATTGATTTCGCGCCGCGTTACCTGTCGGTGGCAGCGTTGCCTGCAGACGAACTCGCGGCGCATCAACACCAACCTCACCCCCGGCCAGGGCATAGGCGTCAATCCAGTCTGCAAGTAACTCGGCGCGCTCGGCGATGGTGGCCTCACTGGTGGCTTCACTGGCAACACTCTGCTTGAGTTGCTCCACACGGGCCCGCATCTCTGCGTCTATATAGTCATCATTGTTTTGTGTGACAGGCTCATTTTCAGCAGAGCAGCCAACCAAAAACAGCAAAAGGAATAATTTAAGTGGGGGGAGTAATGCTAGCCGCGCTTTGACAGGCGCTTTTATTGTGGCATGTAGTGTCATTTTAAGCTCGATTCGCGGAAAAGACGTGAACATCGAACTCAAAGCATCGCATAGAGTCACTGATAGTTAAATCGGTAAATAAATCTGTCCCTATTCATTCTACCTATTGATTTATTGCTAGCCCGTATTCTCCAGAAACTCCAGAATCAATCGAGAAACGACTGCGGCCTGTTCCTGCTGCACCCAGTGACCGGCTCCATCAACAAGATGGACGGCACGCATGTCCGTACAGGCTTGCTCCTGCATGCGCTCGAATGACCCTGGGCTCTGGAATGTTCCCCAGTCGCTCTTGCCGCTGATAAACATGGAGGGCTGATCGATCGTTTTGCCAGAATACAGCTCCACTTCCGCCCGCCCAATTGTCGTGCCACCCATGCGATAGCCATTCAGCCCGCCTTGAAAGCTGGTGCGGCCATACTCGGTGGCATAGACCTCGAGCTCATCATCTGGCAACCAGCTATTCGCAGCTATTTCTGCAGCGGAAGGCATCTTCGCCGCGACTGTTTCTGCCATGCCTGCATCAAGGTCCATGATGTAGTACTCGGGCATCAGTGCCCATTGCTCTGCCGTGCGCGCGGCAAGTCGATGCGGTTGGTTTCCTTCCCAGTCGGCACTCTTGAAATGATAATAGGCGCGAATAAAATCATGGATGCCCGGCTCCGCGTGCCACATATTTTCATTCGCTTCACGGGTTCTGTAATAACGCTGATAGTGCTTTCGAGGCCTTGGCAAGTTTGCCAAATCAGCATAAATATCCGTCGGAGCAGAGGCAGCTGGCCGGGTAGGGTTATTTACGGTATCAAAGGGCAAAGTTGAAACCCCGCCAAAAGGCGCGCTCATCATTACCACGGATTTGTATATATCAGGGCGAGTAAGAGCACACCAGCCGGCCAGCGGTGCGCCAGCATCGTGACCAATAACTGCGTCAACCGACTCATAGCCAAAGGCAGCAACCAGGCCCAGGGCATCGCGAACTTTGTTAAGGCGACGAAACGGTGTCAGATCTGTGTCGTAATCCGAACTCCAGCCGGTGGTCCGCCCATAACCGCGCACATCAGGTGCGATAACGTGATAACCAGCCTCAGCCAGCGGCAACATGATTCGCCGCCAACTGTAGGCGAGTTCGGGAAAGCCATGCAGTAGCAACAGGGCTGGCCTGCCGCTCGATTCATAGCCAGCTTCCAGGACATGAATGCGCAGCCCATTTATATCATCAACGAAACGGGAGCGAATGCCTGCCGGCAACCAGGCAGAGGGATAAGGCTCAAGTACTACGCCGGCACCAGTCGGCTGAGCTAAAGCAGCGCCCGGGCTAAGTAGGGCAAGTGTAGATAGTGTGGACAAAGAGGAAAGCCCAGCAGGGACAAACACTGAGGAGACTTGCAAAAATTGTCTACGCGAATAATCACTCATAAGCGCTCCGCAGGATTAGCCAGGAACTCATTGACTTGGTTCGGGCCACTCAGAGCGCCCCGTAGGATGAAAGGTGACAAATAAATCATTCCTATTTATTGCCTTCAATAACTCAGAATAGTGACTGCAGCAACCAGAAATATTGCGATCGGTGCCAAATAGCGCATGATGAAATGCCAGCTGCGGTAGCCCAGGGTATTGCTCAGACCCAACTCTTCCTGAGTAGCCTCGGTTGACATCACCCAACCGACAAACAGGGTAATACAGAAGGCGCTGAGCAGGATCAGGTTGTTCACCACGAAGAAATCGATGGTGACTACGTAGCCCATAATGGGTTCCTCCAAGTGCGTTAGTCTTTTGCCTTATAGGCATGGTGAAGTGGTAAAGCATGGTAAAGGGGTCAGAGTAAAAATACAGTACTGTGTTTTTACTCTGACCCCTTTTCTTTACTGCTTAGCTAACTTCCCGCCCCAATGGTTGGGAAGGCATCAATCGATTCCGAGTTGCGCTAGCCTCTCCGGGATGACCGGTGGGGATGCAGAAGGCATATCGGGGCCTGAGAGGCTTTTGAGAAACTCAATGACTGCCATGCGCTCATCTTGTGTTAGCCGATCGCCGAATTTGTGACCCATGTTGCCCCGACCGAAGCCCTCAGTATCATAGATGAACATCTGGTCGAGAGATTTCCGGCTCAAATGCGACGCAGTTTCCATGATGCGATCACTTTCTTCCAGTTCTTCACGAGACAATGTTAAATAAACCATGCCAAGGCTGTCGAGATCATAAGCATTCGGGTCCTCGTTCCTTGCCCAAATCTCAGGGCGGAGCTTCGAATTCAGCACCGCTTCGACGGTAGGTACCGATCCATTATGAAAGTATGGTGCGGTTGCCCAGACTCCAACTAGCGGTGGCGGCACGTAGCCTTCACCCTCCAGGGGTTCATAAATGGTCCCTAGACCAGGCTGATCCATCGTTTCAAAGTACGTCTGGAGCTTTGTAATGTGCTCATTGACCGGTGCGAAAGCCTTTACGATTTCGTTGTATTTTGTATCGGTGCGCGCGTTTTCATATTCCGTGCCGTCGTAGTCCACCATCCAACCGCCCGGCACACTGTAGTCAGGGTTGTCGCCGATTTTGGTGTAGTTACCGTGACACCTGTAACAAGCTCTAAAATTATCCCAATCTTTTATAAAGGTGCGCTCGTGAAAAATATCGGCACCTTTCTGAACCAGCTCTGCATCAAGCTTGCCCGGAAATTCGGGAGAATTAGTCTCACGAGCAAAAGCCAGGGCTTTAGCTGTTGATGCCACGTGATCGCCATGAATGTCGTTAACGTTCGCCGACGTGCCAGTGAAGTTAAACGAAAAGTGACCGGCATCGTAGGGATTGCCATCGCCATACCAATAGTCAAATGTCTTGTACTTCATCAACCACCACGGCATAGGATTAACCGGCGGTGTCATATTGTTCTCGATGATGTCGGTCAGCTCTGTCTTTTCAGCACTCACAACCAAACCTTTGTTTTCCGGATCTTCGAGCACTGCACCACGAGCCCACACACCAAAGGGACCAAAATTGTCCCCGCGACTGGTCCTTTCGGGCGTGAGTGGATTGACTGCGTAACTTTCGCCCATCGCCTCAGCAACGACCTGTTGCTCCGCAGGAGTTAGACCCGCCATTATCTGAAACATGTTTGGCCCTTCGGTACCCTCTGGACGGGGAGGACTTTGCATCACCGTGTTACTTCCCAGCCCTGCTACCACCTGGCCATTCACGACCCCAGAGTGGCAGGCAAAACAATTAATGCCTTTTAGCTCAACACCCTCTCTTTCGAAGACCACTTCACCCAGGGAGACCTCAGGATCTGAATCGCGCGTGGGTGGCGACGGCAAGCTTCCATTCCTGAAGAATCTTCCATCAGCTGTGCTTGGGTCGTAGCCTAGCCTGTCCATTTCGGCAGCTGCAGCGTCATCAAGCGCCTTCGAGAAGCTGAGAGGCACTGCGCTGTAGAACATTCTGCCTGAGAAAATTTCTCTGAGACCTTCACTGGCCTCATCAGATAGCTGGGCTTCGTCGAACCCGAGGTATTCGAGGGACGGGGCATTGAGTGATCGCTCATTCGAAGATTCAGGCCCGTTCGCGAAGCTCATCATGAAGCTTGTCATTGATGTGACGACGACAAACAGCGCAGCAAGCAACAGCCGTGGCACTCTGTTTAACCACTGAACAACTTTTATGAACACATCCTTCTCCTATCTGACTCTTATCTCGCAATGGACTGGACTGAAACCGTTTAAAGTGCTGTCTTCCGCCGCTGAGAGGGGGAGAGAGCAAACATTTTGGCTAGTTTACAACACACGAGATCAAATGGAAAAAGGTAGAAAAGGGGGTCAGAATACTTTGATCGACAGTCTGATCCAAAAAATCAAACTACTCTGACCCCTTTGATTCCCGCCCTTTATCCTTTTCTCGGGCATTTTTGATTGTGTCATGGGCCGAATGCTGGCAACTTGGGTTTCCAAATTTTCGGCACTGGATAGATAGACCGATTTTCTTAATCATAAGACTATTTCAGAAAATGCAGCCCCACTGTATTTTGTAAACTGAGGATAGTCAGGAAGTTAATACTTGATGGAAACAATCTCAGTAATATCGGCGTGGATATCGGAAAATGAATCGGTTTTTAGCGGAATGGCTGCGCTGTTAGTATTGAGTGGCTTTATTTTTACTGCATTAAGGTACTTCCGTCAGTCATTTGCGCCAAAAATATCCAAGAAATCCGAAGTAATTGAAAGTGAAAAAATCACGCTTCAAAAATTAAGTTCACCGTCACCTCATCCAATCCAATTTGCAAGTGTAGATGGGCTTCGTATTGCTTTTAATACAATAGGCTCTGCTGAAGAAACTCTCATAGTCTGCCCTGGTATAGTTTCAAACCTGCACGTTGCTGCTCACCTACCTGCCATACGGGATTCTATGAATGCTTTGGCAGAATTCTCTAGAGTTGTGTGTTTCGATAAAAGAGGTCAGGGCCTATCGGATACAGTCCTCGGAACCACAGAACTGGAAGAAAGATACAAGGACATTGGCGCAGTAGCCGAGGCATCAGGTTCGGAAAAATTTTTCTTGATGGGAATTTCCGAAGGCGGCCCGATGAGTATTCGATACGCCATTGAATCGCCGGAGAAAATAAAAGGACTTATCCTTTTTGGAACCTCTGCAAAATTTGTCCAAAGCGAAGATTTTCAGATTGGAATTTCAGAAAAAGGGTTAGATGCGCTAGCTGAAAGCTGGGGTAGTGGACGAGCCAGAAACACATTTTTTCCAAGCATGAGCCGCAATGAAATGGACGACGATGTTTATAAAGGCTTGGAACGGCTGCTTGCAGAACGAGATTCTATGCGCCAGCTTGTCGGATACATGAAAACTTTGGACGTTCGGGAGATTGTCCCAAATGTCTCTTGCCCATGTTTAGTTATTCACTTCAGTGGAGATATGGCTATACCAGTGCGGCTAGGCAGGGCTCTAGCTGAAAACCTGCCCAACTGCGAATTCCTGGAAGTCGCCGGCATTGACCATAGTGATTTAGCCAAATCTCCTGAAGCAATCAAAGCTATTCATGAATTTATGATTAGTAATTCGTAGCAGTCTGATGATTGCGTCAAATAAATCTGTCCCTATTTTGCCTATGATCTCCAACACGGACAATTCTATGTGATCCACATGTTTAGCAAACTGCAGGGGTCCTTACTAAATCTGTGCCCTTTTATGCGATGAGCGCTATCATTATCACTGCGTACTGAAAATACTATGAGCAAATTTAATTTCTCGAAATCTATAGACGCTTGCGCCAGTCACTATGGAGATGAAGCGGAAGCAGCTAAGGAGTATCTCACTGAAGGGTTGCGGCGTGCGCTTGCGCTTGATAATCGTGGCCCTATTAAATTTGACGAAGACGGTAAACTGGATGAGAAAATATTGGATGCCTATTCACGACATGGATTCTATGTTTTTGAATCGGTTATTAAGCCGCGAGAGCTCGCGGACATTCAGGCGGACATTGCTGAATTACGAGATCGGTTTCCCATAGCGCCAGGCGCTGCGGTAGACAAGGCAGGACGAAAAGCGATAGGCGTGGATTGCAAAGGAGCCGGTTTACGTTGGAGTAAGCCGTTAAGCGATCCTTTTGGAGGAACTACTGCATCCAATGGCAGACATCAGGTAAAACTTACGGAGCTGTCTGCTGCGCTTGATGCACCTGAAGCAGTACCATTTATTCTTTCCGGATCACTGCAATTTTCAGATGCAGCTCTGCGAACCTATGCGCATCCTGATCTATTGCGCGTTGCAGAGACCATTAATGGAGAGGATTTCGCGCCTTTTAATGAAGTCCTCTTCATCAAAGATCCAGGTCTGGGCGCAGCTGTTTCTTGGCATCAGGATGGGGATACGCATTGGGATAATCCTGAATTTGATGAAGGGATCCATGGATTTAACTTCATGGCACAAGTCTATGGAAGCTCACCCGTTAATGGCGTTTGGACCGTGCCCGGCACTCACAAAGTTGGCAAGATGGACGTTAAGGCAATGGTCGAAGATTCTGGGAGTGAGCGCCTGAGCGATGCGGTTCCGCTTGTTTGCGAAGCTGGAGATGTAGTAATTTGCAATCGTCAACTTGTGCATGGCTCTTTCGCGAATGCGGGGTTTGAACCACGGTTAACGATAAATTTCGGCTTTCATCGCCGTTCTTCTGTGCTTAATGTAAAAGGCGCTGGTATCCACAGCCCAAGTCAGATTTATACTGACGAGATCATCGAGGAACGCTCAAAAGTTATTGGATACGCGATAGATGCCCGTAGCCAAAAGTATCCGCACGAGGAACCATTTGTATACAAACCTTTCTCTGTGAGGAATAAATCGTTTACCTGGTGCGATAGAGCAAGAGCCGAGATAAAAGACTATAACTTGCTAGATCTCAGTATTTAGGGTTGTGGGTATCCCGTAGATTCACTGACCCCATTAGTATGACCCCTTTTGTAATATCGCCGAGCCCTATACATTATGCTGGGCTCGGATGTGACCTGGGATAAGATTTATGAACAGTTCAGACCTGTTGATTCAGTTAGCTGAAATTGCGGTTGCATTCGCTGGCTTCAGTGGTGTCGTAGCTGCTTTGGGATCGAAAAATGTCTGGAGTACAGTGGCAGTTTTTCGTTTTCAGAATCTTCTGCTGATATCCATAATGTGTGTGTTTCTCAGTCTGCTTCCACAAGCACTGTCTTTTTACGGCCTCCAAGAAAGGGATGTATGGAAAGTTGCATCCTCAGTGATGCTCGTCGTGATATTGATTTTCATGTTCCAGCGCGGATTTAAGTTAGTGAATCTGTTGAATTTAGAGCCTGCTGATCAGCTGCTTCGAATTGTAGGGACTGCCATTTATCTGCTGAGTGTGCTCTCTGTTACAGCGCTGAGTCTTGGTCTCGCTGAGTATCGGCCAATTGAGGCCACCTATGTGTCTAGCATTATAGTGCTGCTGTTTGTATCAGCTCTTCAGTTTGCAGTTTTGACCCTAACGGCGATCCAGTCAGGTCGACAAGTAGGTCAGTGGCACTGACTCCTTTTCTATTTTTCAAAAAGACTATGCGACAAGCGCCTCTACCAGCAGCTCAACATCTTCTATCTGATTATAAAGATGAAATCCCACCCTCAAGCGCCCTGCTCTGGAGGCAGTGCTCAATTGTTGTAGCTTCTCTGTGTGAGTTGTTTCAGGCAATTCGAGAGAAACAATCGCTGAGTCACTGGCAGCGAGCTTGAGACGGTCCCGAAACAGATTCGCCAGCGTGACGTTGTGTTCATGGATCTTGCCTACACCAACCTCACGGATGAATCGCAGCGCTGCTGCTGTTCCAACCCACGCCAACCAGGCCGGCGACAGGTCAAAGCGTCGAGCCTGCTCGGCCAATCGCAGCGGCGGGCCATAGATGGATTCCCAGATTTCTTCCCCTGCGTACCATCCTGGATAAAGCAAGTCTGGGAGATCGAATACTTCCTTGCGTACGGTCATAAACGCGCTACCGCGCGGAGACATTAACCACTTGTAGGTGCCAGTGACGGTAAAGTCATAAAGGCCTGCATCAAAAGGCAACCAGCCTGCAGCTTGTGTGGTATCAACCAGGGTCACGGCACCGCAGCCCCGCGCAATATCGGCGACAGTTTTGCCATCCACCACACGCCCGTCTGCTGACTGAACCAGACTAAAAGCAACCAGATCAGTTTCGGAGGTAATGCTAGTCGCCAGCTCATCGAGCGGGACGAATGTCACATTCAGATCATCACGGGCAAGAAACGGAAATATCACCGAAGTGAATTCCTCCTGGGGACACAATACTCGAGACCCAGGAGACAATCCTGCTGCCACCATCCCAACCAGTGCCGATACCTGACTCCCTATGGCAACATTGTCTTGCGATACTTTAACCAGCTCTGCGAACAAATTGCGCGCTTCATCGACGTATGCGTCATAGCTGGGCGCAGTCACCTTGCCTTCTTGCCAGGCGTCGATCGCAGCTCGCAGCTCATCCGCGGCAGTGGCCGGAGGCAAGCCGACCGATGCCGTGTTCAGATAGCGACGGGCACCTGGAAATTCGTGTGTGAGATTGGAAAGCATAGTCATAGTCGAATGTTAGAAGGGGACACTCACAACCTAACGCAATAAACTATCAATATCTATATTTTCAGATCGGCAATAGTCCCTGCCCTTTTTCACCCATTTGGAGATGGCTTGCTGGCTCATACCCATCTTCAGGCCAATATCCAACATCGTTAATCCGAGCTCCTCCGTGCCCCAGCAGCAGATAAGCGATTTTGCTTTCGACAGATTATTTGCTCGTGCTTTCTTCTTCAGATCCTGGGCATCCACGCCGTAAGCCTTGCAAACCCGATCTATCACGGCGTCCAGCGTCCACCCTTGTTGCTGCCTAAGCGTCTTTCTTTCCAGGCTTAGCTCGTTATCCGCCAATGCTTGTTCTACAAATCTTCCCCAACCCCCAACCAATTAAGTTGTTAAGTTGTGGGTGTCCCGGAATTTCAACTTGTTCGAGTAGCTGTGCCGGCTAACTAACCCAATGCCGATCATGAAACCTTAGAAGTTCAACACCACGAGCCTCGTAGAACAGAAACGGATTGTGGTCCACGGTAGGCGCGAACAACCGATCAGTTTGCACGCCTAAACCGTCAAGGTAATCCACATATTCAAGAATGGCCGCGTAGTTAAAGCCTCTCTCACCTCCCCAGATCATGATGTGCAATGTTCGTTCATTTGAATTGTTGGCATAGAGCTCGGCGAGACTATAGGCATCATTTCCGGCACCAAAATCCAATGCAGCCGCATCCGCACCCTGGCGGGTGTCGACCTCCACACCACCGTTTGTCTGAATCTGTTTTTCGACAGCGTAACCAGCACCACCGGGCGCCGCAGACACAAACAACTCCGGGTACTTGAACATGATGCGTGTGACGCCCCGCCCACCTTGCGAAAACCCCTGCAACGCGCGGCCATCGCGCGCTGCGATGGTACGATAGGTGGCATCTATATGAGGAATAAGTTCCTTTATAAAGACATCTTCGCCCGGTGATTGGGCATAGTTGTAATGGCTTACCTCGCCGCCATTCACCCAGACGAATATCAACGGGCTTACTGAGCCCGATTGAACCGCCTCATGGACATGATCAACCAGATCAATGCTCAGAGATTCATTTCCAGGTCGACCACCATGTAAATAGTAAATGACCGGGTAACGTTTCGACGAGGCTGTGGCAGACGCATAGTCCGAAGGCAGATAAATGTTGTAACCCACATCCTCATCAAGGCGTTCACTGTAAAACGTTTCATGACTGAGACCAGGGTGAACCTGCGAAGGGTCTTCTGGAGGGTTGCTCCACCGAAAGGGTTGTGTCGTTCGGACAATAAAAGTGAGCAATTCAGAGTGTTCTGCAATGCCATCGCCATTGGCATCAAGTAGCGAGAACATACCTTCAAAGCCCTCTTCCTCCGACAATACACCATCATCGTTGGCATCCAGATTTTCGATCAGTTGGCTTACCACCATGGTCGCGATGAGATTAGTTCGTTCATCCCAAACCCAATAGAAGCCGGCGGCCAAAACGACCAACAGCGGCAATAACCATTTGAAGATGGCATTCATGTTCTTCCCAATCTCCCCAATCATGTCAACACACTTCTTATATGGTTCGGACAGGCATTACCTTTCTATCCTAAAGCGTTGCGCGGATGATCTGAAGAGGCCACATTTTCGCGCGCAACAGCCCAGAAATCTTTGATCTATAATGGTTTATCGCCGCTCTCCAGATACGATAAACTGCCCGAACGAGCAATTAATCAGGCAAGCCCATGAAACAATACACCCTAGCCACCAACTCCGGCGAAATCACTTACACCGACCGCAAACGCTACCTCTGGCTAGCCTCCCTCTTCTACGCCCTGTTCCCCTTCGTCGGCATCGGCGCCCACGCCCTGTCCGGCAATGAGCTCTGGCTGGCCCTGCCCCTGTTTATCGCCTACGGCATGGGCCCGGTTCTGGACTGGTGGCTGGGCGAGGACGAAAACAACCCCCCAGAGGAAATCGTGCCTCTATTAGAGGAAGACCCCTACTATCGCACGCTGACCATGCTCACGGTACCCCTGCATTTCGCCTCTTTATTAGGCGCGGCCTACTGGGCCGGCACCCAGAACCTGTCCTGGTGGGGCGTGTTGCTGCTGGCAGTCTCCGCCGGCATTGCCAATGGCCTGGGCATCAACACCGGCCACGAGCTGGGGCACAAGAAGACCCAGCTGGAGCGCAACCTGGCCAAGATCGTGTTGGCGGTGCCGGCTTATGGGCATTTCTGCATCGAGCACAATCGCGGGCATCACCGCGACGTGGCGACGCCAGAAGATCCGGCTTCCTCGCGCATGGGTGAGAGCATCTACAAGTTTGCGAGAAGGGAGATTCCGGGGGCGTTTCGTCGCGCCTGGGCCGTTGAGGATGAACGCCTGACCCGCAAGGGCCTGTCGGTATGGAGCTGGGAGAATGAGATTCTGCAGTCCTATGCCGTCACCTTTGCCGTGCAGATCAGCCTGATCGCCGCCTTCGGTTGGATCATGCTGCCGTTCCTGGCGATTCACAATTTTCTGGCCTGGTGGCAGTTAACCAGTGCCAACTACGTGGAGCATTACGGGCTGCTGCGTCAAAAAGAAGCCAGCGGGCGCTATGAACGCTGCCAACCCCATCACTCCTGGAACAGTAATCACAAGTACACCAACCTGGTGCTGTTTCACCTGGAAAGACATTCCGATCATCATGCCCATCCCACCCGGCGCTACCAGTCCCTGCGCAACTTCGAGGATGTGCCGCGCTTGCCGAACGGCTATAACGGCATGTTCCCGCTGGCCTATGTGCCGCCGCTGTGGTTCAAGGTGATGGACCCGCGGCTGTTGGCCCTGCCCCATATCGATGGTGACATCACCAAGGTGAATGTGGACCCAGATGAGAAAGAGCGGCTGTATGAGAAGTATGCGCCTGCGGCGGGTTCTGATGGCGGGGCCGAGAATGAAGCTGAAGAACTGACGAACGAGGCGGCTTGATGGGTAAGGTGTTTCAGTGCCCGGACTGCGGGTATCAGTATGATGAGGACCTGGGGGATGAGCATGAGGGTTATGCGCCTGGGACTGCTTTTGAGTCGTTGTCGGATGACTTTGTTTGTCCGGATTGTTCGGTTAGGTATAAGGAGGATTTTGAGGAGGTGGCTTCTTAGGTGGTCAGTAGAGAAAGGGTCAGAGTAAAAATACAGTACTTGGGTACTGTATTTTTACTCTGACCCTGTGCTTTCTCTGAAATTTCTCTGCGCCTTGGCCTGGTGTCACAAGCAGCTGTTTGTCACCCACATGTAACCTTGGAATCAAGCCTGCTATTTCTATGCTCTTTGCTTAGGTCTGACTGATTCCTCCCCAGCGCTATGCGATGCGAGTGGTTTGAGCACAAGCGAGTTTTATTTTCGTAGAAATTTAGCAAGTCTCCCGATTCAAACTAGGCTGTTATCTCAATCCTTAATTCAAAGGACTTAGATAAGGAGATAACTATGCGTGAACTTACAGAGAAGGAAATGGAGTCAGTTGCCGGTGGTGGCTATATCGCGGACACCGCTGCTGAATGGGGAGCCATTGGCACTGTTGTCGGGTATGTCGCTGACACAACAATTGCGGGTGCGACTCGAGGCGGATTTGCTGTTGCGATGTTGGGTACGTCGTTCACGGGAGGCTATTACGTCGGCAGCCAACTCTATGATTGGTACACGGATTCGTAGCTCGGTTAGAAGAGAAACAGTGATGACAGAAAAAAAGCACAATTCCTTGCCTGCATACTGCTTGCAATGAGCGTTTTCGGTTTCGTGAATTCTATTTTCTTCGATCAGAGCATCTTTTTCGCGCTCACTTCGATTGCCGGAATCTTCACATTCTTATTCGCCTTCGAAAACCCCAAGCTCCTGCTGTCCAGCTCCTGGAAAGAGTTCGGTGAGCGCGTGGATGTTGCAACCGGGAAAGAAAAGATAACCGGAACACCGTGGTATTACGCCACGGTGTTCTTTGCGGTCTTGTACATCATGCTTGTTTAAGCCTTGCTTGATAACAAAGCTCTAACAAGCGGTTGGTGATTGTGCGTCGACAGCGCTGTCAACTAATGCTGGCTACGCAGGATTCAAACCAGAACTTTAAGCAATCCGACTAATCTCATAAGTAATTCCATCCTCCCCGCTGCCAGTCACACCGTTTTGTGAGCTGAAGTACATGCGCTGGTGGCTGGGATCAAACGCCGGGCCGCAGATTTCGGAATCATCTTGCCCAACTATTTGCAGCAAGGGCAACAGATCCCCGTCTGGTGTAATGGTGACGATCTGCATGTTGCCGCCGTCTTCGGCCACCAGCACATCGCCGGCGGGGGTGATCACCAGATTATCGACGCCGCTGATAATTGGGTTGTCGCTGCTGCGGACATCATAGAGGATGCCGAGTTGCTGGGAGTCTGTGTCATAACGCCAAACGCGGTTATCGCCCTTGGTGGTGAAGTAGACGATGCCGTCCTGAATGCCGATGCCCTCCCCACCATTGAAGGCAAAGTAAGAAGGGACCTGGCGCCTTGTCGGAATAATATTGGCTTCCGGATCGTTAATCGCGGCCCACTCGATAAAGCGCTTACCATCTCTTGAAACCAGGGTTGCGATTTCCAACTTGCCCTCTGACAGACCCGGCAGGCCTTCTGTAGCGGTGAAGCGGTAGAACCCTCCGTCCGGATCATCCTCGGTAAGATAGATATGGTCATTGGCGAGATCGACGGCGGCGGCTTCATGCTCAAAAGTGCCAAGGGCAGCGCGCAGCTGTGCGGGTTTGTTACCACTGGGGTCGCACTCATAAACCTGTCCTTCTGCAAATTCTTCGCAGCTTAGCCAGGTGCCCCAGGGTGTTGGGCCACCGGCGCAGTTGCGGCTGGTGTTCTGGCAGATAGGATAGCTGTCTATCAATTCAGCGTTGGCATTGAAACGCAATGCGCCCACCCCGCCGCGCCCGGAATTCTCCTCAGAGTTGGACACATAGATCCAGCCGCCATCATCGGTGCCGAAACAGGCACCCCCATCCGGTGAAGCATGCCAGCGATATGCGGATGAAGTCACCGCGGGTTGTCCAGAACGGGCCACGATGCGGGACTGAAAGCCGGCGGGCAACATGATGCCGTTGGCGTCGGGGGCTTGCAGTGGTCCCACCTTGCCTAGCCGATAAAAGGCCGCGTCTGACTCAGCACCATGGCTCAGAGTAGAAAGGCCGCCAGTTGCAACGAAGCTGGCACCAGCCAGGCCGAGTTGCAGAAATTGCCTGCGCTGCAGGGCTTTATCAGTTTGAATTTTCATCTTTGTATTTTAACCGGGCCAGGATTGCAGTTTTTTGACAGGCATCAGCGATTGCTGGCCTTGCAAAGGGCCAGAACTTGGCGGTGAATCGCCAATTGGATCAGAAATGCAGGCCGAGTTTATTGTATGATTCCTCTTCTGAGCACTCTCATATATTTGCGCTTAATTAGCGCCGCTCAAGCAGCCTTTTTGTGCGAAACATCAGGATCCTGAAATGAAACACACGATTTACCTCTCGGCCGCGCTACTACTGGCGGCCTGCAGTGAGCCAGCGGTCGAGACTCCTCCCGCAGCAGAACAGATGGCGACAGCCTCGGTTTCAGAAACCGAGCGCATCAATGCCTGGTTCGAGGAAAAGAACGAGGAGCAACTGCAGTTCAGCCCGATTCAGCTCACCGTCCTGGGCCGCAAGGAATTGTATGACCAGGTCGACGATATGTCGGTTGCGGCTGCCCAGGAACAGCTGGACTGGATGGCTGCCACAGTAAGCGAGCTGGAGCAGCAGTTTGATTCCGACGCGCTGGATTTTGAGGCGAAGACTTCATATGACCTGTGGGTATTCCAATACGAACAGGCACGCGACAATTTCGAATTCAACAACCAGGAATATGTGTTCGAGCAGATGGGCGGCGTACATTCCCAGCTGCCGGTCATCCTGATGAATTACCATCAGGTGGAATCTCTGTCAGACATGGAGGCCTATATTAGCCGCATTGGTGGGGTTGCGCGCGCACTGGGGCAGCAACTGGAGTGGGCACAAAACAATGCCGAACGCGGTGTGCGTCCGCCCCGCTACGCCTATGAATTTGTCAGAGACGCATCCAGCGGCCTGACCCAGGGCCAACCTTTTGATGATGCGGAGAATGACTCGGCGGTATGGAACGATGCCAAGACCAAGATCGATGCGCTGGTCAGTGCGGAGACAATCGACGCAGCCACGGCCGAAGATCTGCGAGCTCGGGCTCGCACTGCGCTGGATAACGAGTTCTTACCCGCTTACCAGGAACTGATCTCTTGGTTAGATCAAGACATTAACAACGCGCCGGCAGAGCCGGTGGGTGTGAGCACTCTGCCAAATGGCGCTGCCTTCTATAACCAGATGCTGCGCTCCTACACCACCACCGACCTCACCGCTGACGAGATTCATCAGATTGGTCTGGACGAAGTTGCCCGGCTGCGCGCGGAGATGATCGCGATCAAAGACGCTGTTGAATTTGATGGAGACCTGTCTGAATTCTTTCAGTTTGTCTCCACCGATGAGCAGTTTTTCTACAGCAATGATGATGCGGGTCGGCAGCGCTATCTGGATGAGTCCACGGCATTTATCGATAACATGAAGGCATTGCTGCCCGAATATTTTGGCATCCTGCCGAAGGCGGATCTCGTGGTGAAGCGAGTTGAGCCTTTTCGCGAACAGGATGGTGCAGCTGCGCACTATTTTGGCAGCAGCCCAGATGGGTCGATCCCAGGCACCTATTACGTCCACCTTTCGGATATGTCGGCGAATCCAATTACTGAACTCGAAGCAGTTGCCTATCACGAAGGTTTGCCCGGCCATCATATGCAAATCGCCATCGCGCGTGAGCTGGAATCCGTGCCTTCGTTTAGAAGCCAGGCCGGTTTCACCGCCTATTCAGAGGGTTGGGGTTTGTACACAGAACTGCTGTCCAAGGAGATGGGTGCCTATCAGGACCCTTACTCAGACTTTGGGCGTCTGGTAGGTGAGATGTGGCGCGCAGTGCGCCTGGTAGTAGACACCGGCATTCACGCAATGGGTTGGACCGAGCAGCAGGCCGTGGACTACTTTGCCAACAATGTTTCCACACCACTGCCTAGTATCGTTTCGGAAATACGTCGCTATACCGTACTGCCGGGACAGGCAACCAGTTACAAGATTGGCATGCTGAAAATTCTCGAGCTCAGAGAACGGGCCCGGGCACAGTTAGGCGATGACTTCGACATACGCGATTTCCACGATGCAGTACTTGGTGGAGGCGGCTTGCCCCTGGCCATTCTGGAACGGCGCATCGATAATTACATTGAGATGAGCAGATAAAACGAATGGGGTTAAGGCTACTTCCTGACAGCTTCGATAACCAGCAGCGCGGGCACCCACTCGCGCTGTGGTTATTCTACCTTGCCACGATAGTCACCGTCGGTCGCAGCCTTGCCCACATTTTTCTTGCCGATGGTGGTGCCCAGTCCATCGCCACTGTTCCATTGGAGCAGTTCACGCCTGAGGGTGCTGCATCGGTGGTGTCAATGTTTGCTTTTTGGGGCCTGTCTCAACTGCTGCTAGCGTTCATTATGGTGCTGGTAGCGCTGCGCTATCGCAGCATGATCCCTTTAATGTATCTGTTAATTCTGCTCGAATACGGGGGGCGCATTGCCATCGGCATGATCAAGCCGCTGGCCCTGAGCGGCACTCCTCCCGGTGCAATCGGCAACCTGGTCTTCATCCTGATAGCGATGGTGGGCCTGGTTCTATCCATGCAGACAGTTAATTCCCCGAGGGATAAATGAAGTGTATCAGCCCACAAATTTGATACGCCTGTTACGTTTCTGATACGTCGATTTGTGGTTCTTGGCACGACCCCTACCAAATTCACGAACTCTCGTGACCAATCTGGTTAATTTAGCAGCTCTGAACCCTCAGATTTCAGCGGCCTGCCGCAACCTTATCTTTGAAGTTTGAACTGGTTCGCAGTTTCGTGCGCCTAATTTTCCGTTGGCACCGCAATTGCCCCTTATTTAGTGAAACCTAAAATTTAGAGGAACAAACTATGGGTACAGAACCCAACACAATTCTTTTAGTTGATGATGATTCCCTGGTCGCCAACTCGCTGGCACGATTGCTGCGAACAAAGGGCTATGACGTCAGCATGTGTCCCGACCCTAAAGCAGCGCTCGTGATTTGCAAGAAGCGAACCTTCGATCTAATCATCACCGACCAGCACATGCCGGTCATGTATGGCACCGAATTCGCTCAGCAAGCCAAGAAACTACAGCCAGCGGCGCGGATCATCCTGATCAGCAGCTACAGTGACTTCGAGCAGGTGATCAATGCCTTCAACATGGTTGCCATTGATCAACAGGTGCTGAAGCCCTGGGACAATAGTGATCTGCTGAAAGTTGTGGATGAACAACTGCAACTCTCTTTCGAGATGTCTTGGCAAGAACAGAGGGCGAAGCACGATGGTGACACGAAATCACTCTCGGCTAACACGCTGTTGAGAGCAGGCTGATCGGCTGGACTTCTTGCGGCAGGATAAACCAGCGCAGAGATTCAGCCTCGGCAGGCATCTTCAGTTCGTAAGTGCCTACTGTGCGATCCCGTGTCAATTCCGCTTCAGCCTGCTGCAGAAAATACCGCAGCGGTTCACTCAACGGTTGGGAATTGGCATCTGCGACTGAATAGCCAGGATCTGATAATAGAAGGTCAGAAAAACTTAACGCATGCAGATTTAGCTCGACGTCCTGCTTGCTGTCTTGATAGCGCCAGGTGCCCGAAGTCTTGTCATAGCAATAATAGGGCAATAGCCGCCACCCATGTGCCGCAATGAGCTTCACTGCTTCAATGAAGTATTCCACAGTCTCCTCGCTAATGAAGTAGTTAAAATTCAGGCGCACCCAGCCCGGACGCAGAATCATCTGCCCCTGCTGAATCTGGGTTTCGAGTTTGCGGCTGGTATGCATATCCATCTGAAGCAACGCATGGCCATAGGGTCCGGCACAGGAACAACCTCCCCGCGCCTGGATACCAAACAGGTCGTTGAGTAGCGCCACCACGAATCCGTAGTGCAGGTCCTTACGGTTTTTGCCCTCACCATGCTTGATTCGCAAGGAAGCGATGGCCAAGCGCTCAGCCTCAGTGTTTCCCAACACGTCGATATTGGCATGAGACTGCCAGGACGCGATTGCCCGCTTGATGAATGCCGACTCCCTTGCTTCTATGGCAGCCAGACCCACTTCCTGCTGCAGCCTGAATACCAGGCCGGCACGAATCGCTTCAACAATTGCAGGCGTGCCGCCCTCTTCCCTGCGCTGATGATCGTCGATAAAGCGATGCCTTTCTGGCGACACGAATGACACGGTGCCACCACCAGGGACCGCAGGCACCGAGTTTTTTAGCACCTGTTTTTTCACGATCAATACGCCGGGCGTTCCTGGACCGCCAACAAACTTATGGGGCGACAGGAACACGGCGTCTTTTTTGTAAGACCCTGAGTTGGAAGACTGTGAGCTGGAAAGCCGTGAGTCGTCAACCGGGTCAGCTCTCTCTTCGTTCATCGAAATTTTGACGTAGGGAGCAGCGGCAGCGTAGTCCCAGAAACTCAGTGCGCCATGCTGCTTCAAGAGTCGGGTTACCCCCTCCACATCGGTCTTGATCCCGGTAACGTTGGACGCGGCGGAAAAACTGCCAATCAGTAGCTGTGTGTCGCCATGGTCCTTAAGCATTTGTTCCAGCGCGGCGATGTCCAACTGACCGCTGGCATCCAGCGGCACAACTTTTACCCGAGCAATCGATTCCCGCCACGGCAGTTCGTTGCTGTGATGCTCATAGGGCCCAATAAACACTATGGGACGCTGGTCCAAAGGAATCGCTGACAGCAAGGCATGACGTTCCGCCAGATCTGCCGGCAGGCGCAGGTTAAGAATGTCGATGAGTTTATTGATCGCAGCGGTAGCACCCGCACCGCAGAAGATGACCTGGTCATCATCACTGCCACCGACAGCCCGGCGGATAATCGTGCGCGCCTGTTCTCTGAGCGCAGTGGTCTGGGCACCGGTATAAGAAGATTCGCTGTGGGTATTGGCATAGAGCGGCAGCACCTGGTCCCTGATCAGGTCCTCGACAAAATCCAGCGAGCGCCCCGAGGCGGTGTAGTCAGCGTAGACCAAGGGCTTGGTGCCAAACGGCGTCTGTATGCCGCGCCGATCGCCAATAACGCCGCCTCGAATCCTGTCGATCAGTTCCATAGTCATAGCCATTTCCGCACCGTCTGGGAGCTTTTAGTAGTGTAGGGCAAGCCACGCCAAAAATTGTCCCTATCTGTCCATATATATGGCAATATTTCGCAATTATTTCCCTATATTTTGCAATTTATGGTATTTATTCCCATTATCTGTCTCTATGATGGATTATTGATCATTTTGGCCTTGCCCCCGAGGAAGTCACCGGATGGATAAACCCGACCAGGCTATATTGAATCTGCTGCAACATGACGCCTCTTTATCAGTTGGCGAGATTGCCGAGCAGATCAGCATCTCCAAATCCGCCTGCTGGCGCCGCATTCAGAATCTGGAGCAGACCGGGGTGATCCGCGAGCGGGTCGCGCTGCTGGACCAAACCAAGGTTGACCTACCCCTGACCGTCTATGTACAGCTACGCACCAACCAACACAACGACGCCTGGGCGGACCAGTTTCGCCGGGTCACGGAAAAAATCGATGGCGTGCTGGAGGTGTACCGCATGAGCGGCGATCTCGACTACCTGATCAAGGCGGTGGTGAAAGACATGGAAGGCTACGACCGGCTCTACAAGGAATTGATCAAGGCCGACCTGTTCGACGTCTGCTCGAGCTTCGTGATGGAAACCATGAAGCAGACCACGGCGCTGCCGCTTGAGTAGAAAAGCTAAATTTGAGAGAAGGAAAACTACTGCTTGCTATTTTTCTGGAATGACCAATCGCAACCTATCAGCGACTAAAAAATCGCATGGCCAATCAGCGCCACGCAGGGTAAGGCAATGGCGGTGCGAATCAGGAATATACCGCCGATGTGAAAAAAGCCCAGCGGAATCTTGGACTTCACAATCAGGGCACCTACTTCAGACATATAGATCAGCTGACAGACCGACACCGTCGCGACGACGAAACGAGTCAGCTCGCTTTCGATACTGCCACCAACCAGCGCCGGCAGAAACATATCGGTGAAGCCCACAAACATGAGCGGCGCAGCGGCAGGCGCTTCGGCCAAACCGAATAAATTCAACACGGCGATTAGGGGAAAACCCAACCAGTCAAACAGCGGTGTATATTCCGCCAGAATCAGGGCGGCTGTTCCCAGCCCCATGACAACTGGAATCAGGGACAACCAGACTTCGGCGACGCCGCGACCAATTCTAGGCAGTAACTCGGCAAAGGAAGGTGCACGGCCAGCCCTGGCCAGGGCTTCAGTGGTTGCCGCACTCCACAGTGAATCATAGTTGCTGAAGTCTCTTAATCCCTGGGGCTCTACTCCAGGACAAAACTCATCCTTGAGGCGATTCAGTGGCGGCAGCTTGGGCGTAATGAGCGCGCATAAGAAGCCTACACCGATCACGCTGGCATACATGTGGATAAAATATTCTCCCATGCCAATCGCATTGGCCACTACCAGGGCAAAGGACACAGACACCACAGAAAAATTCGTGCAGATAACGGCGGCCTCGCGCGCCGTGTAATAGCCACGCTCGTATTGCTGCAGGGTGATCAAGACACCCACTGGACCAGAGCCCATCCATGACGCCAGGGCATCGATGGCGCTGCGACCGGGCAATCGAAACAGTTTGTCAAAGGCGCGGCTTAGCAACACACCCACCATTTCCATCAAACCAAACTCGACCAATAGAGGCAGAAACACAGTGGCGATTGCCATATAGGTCATGGTGATAGGGATCAGGCTACCGAGCGTGGTGCCGGCCGTGGCGCCACCGATCAACCACTCAGGGCCAATCTTAAACAGATAGCAGATGGCGGCGATACAGCCAAACAGGCGCAGCGAAAACCAGATGGGGTGCAGGGTCAGCCCTTCCGCCAACCAGGCAAAGCGTTTGCTGACGGCATCGGAAAAGTGAAAGGTCAGTGTGAGCAAGACAGAAATGAGCGTAAAGCAACCCGCCATCCACTGCAGCTGGGTCTGGCCGTTTCCAATAAACAGGTCACCTACATAGGCCATGCCGACAGTGACCTGTCTATCAATCACCATAGGAGTCAGGAAGAACAATACGCCGATGCCGGAGGGAATCAGGAACTGCGGCCAATTCTTTTTGCCGATTTCTTGCATCGAATTTCTGTTCCTTGCTTAGACAGCGCTTGTCATAGCGCGCGAATATGACTCATCATTTCCAGCATCTCTTCGCTGGTACCGACAGTGATACGCAGGTGTTGGGGAAGCTGTGCAAAATGGGTCTGGTCACGAACCACCACGCCCTCTTCCAGTAATGTCTGCATCACCAGTGATGCATCTCTAAAACGCACCAGCAGAAAATTTGTAACGCTACTGTAGACCTGCTCCACTGCGTTCAGTTCATTCATATCGTTCCGCGTCTGCTCGCGCAGGGCGATGGTCTGGTCACGGCAGGATTGCATATGAGAAACACCGGATTCAGACAGGGCACTGATTGCAATGCGCGCGCTGTTGTCTGGTATCGGATAGGGCGCAATCAGCTTACCTACCTGTTCCAACACTTCTTCCCTGGCGATCAAAAAACCCACACGAATCGCCGCCAGCGCGAAGGCTTTGGATAGCGTCCGAATAACGATCACATTGGGATGCGAATCAATCAGTGACAGCAAGGACTCCTGCGGACAGTATTCGATGTAAGCTTCATCGATGACTACGAATGCTGATTCTCGATGTTCCTCAGCAATGGCAGCGATGCTGTCTTGGCTCAAGGCATTGCCCGTCGGGTTATTCGGGTTGCAAATAAAAATGATCTTGAGGTTTTTGCCACCGACTTCGGCGCTGCTATTTCTTTTCATGTCCAGCTCAAAGCTTGAATCCAGGGATACGGTGTCAACAGCGACGCCATGGGCCTGGGCCACAAACTCATACATAGAGTAAGTTGGCGTCTGAATGCGGATGGCGTCTTTGTGGGGTTCGCAGAAGGTACGAATCAACAAATCAATAGCCTCATCCGCGCCGCGCACCGCCATCGTGCGGTCTGGGTTTATACCGACATAGCGTGAATAGGTATTCGTGAGATCCGTTGGCAGAAAATCCGGGTAGCGGTTCCAGGTTTCAGTGACCGGCATTTCGTAGGGCGCAAACCCAGATTCATTGGCGTTCAGATACACCTGTCCGATCCCGCCTATGCGGCGAGCCGACTGATAGGGTTGCAGATCTCTGAGTTGTGGTGCGACTAGTTTTTTGGCGAGAGACATTAGTTTTGTGGGGCAGCAAGTTTGCCCTGCACTTCTTCATTTGCGAGAACGCATTGTGCCATGAGACACATGAATCTTACAGGCTGTTGATTTCCCGAGTATTGGGACTGATCTCTTAAATTGGGTCCGGCGGTCTGAAGGGAATCCCTTTTGCAAGATACAGAGTTATTGCTCTTGTATTGTCAGATAATCCACGAGGGTTGAGGGCATGAGCTTGGCACTGCAAACAGGCGTTCAATTGCACCTTATTTTTGATGCAGTGGCCGTTTCTAGTGTACTTTAGCCTGAAGACCGCTCGTTCCTCCCAGTCAGGAGACTAATTATATGCGCCGCAAGTTATCGCTCTGCTATCTAACACCGCTGACGTTTTTGCTAGCTCTGTTCACCATTCCCGCCACCGGCCAGGATCTTGAAAATGGCCAGCAGTTGTTTCAGACGTTGTGCGCCCGCTGTCATGGCATGTTGGGTGAAGGGGGTGAGGGACCCAGTCTGACGCGTCCCAATCTGATTCATGCGCCGGATGATGATGCGCTGGTGAGTCTGATCGTAGGGGGTATTCCCGGGACCGGGATGCCGGGTTCGCGGCAGTTGCGGGGCGAGGATGGGCCGGATGTGGCGGCCTATGTGCGCAGCCTGGGTGAACTGCCGCCTGAGGAAATGCCGGGCGATCCACTGGCAGGAGCAGAAGTCTATCGGAACGTGGGTAATTGCGCGAGTTGCCATATTCTTAACGGCGAGGGTAACGGTATCGGGCCGGAGCTGAGTAATGTGGGACAGCGTCGCAATGCGGCCTACCTGCGGCGCTCGGTGACTAATCCCAGTGCGGACCAACCGAAACTGGTAGACCGGTTCCGGGGTTCACTGAACGCCTTTATGACGGTGCGCGTTGTCTCTGAATATGGCACCTATGAAGGTATGCGTATCAACGAAGACGCATTTACCGTGCAGATACGGGACCTGGCGGGGGAAATTTATTCCTTCGAGAAAGGCGACCTGCTCAGCTATGAGAAAGCCCTGGGGCATTCCCTGATGCCCGGCTACAACTCGGTACTTAACGAGACCCAGATCGATAATGTGGTGTCTTACCTGATGAGTCTGAAATAGGAACGGGAGCAGCACAGCATGCCAACACAGAATAACAAGGCTGGAGTAAACGTCTCCCTGTTAGCCTTCTTTTTATTAACCCTTGGAAGCCAATCCGTATTTGCTGATACGTCTTACGCAGACCTGCTGGCCGACGAGGCAAATGGCGCGGACTGGCTATCTTACTCTGGCGGCTATAAATCCGAGCGCTTCTCGCCCCTGACCCAAATTACGCCTGCCAACGTGGATCAGCTCAAGGTGATGTGGGCCTACCAGATGCAGTCCACCGGCATTAGCGGAGCGGCACTGCAGGAAACCACGCCGCTGGTGGCCGGTGATGTCATGTACATCACGGAATCGCCCAGCAGCGTGTCGGCACTGGATGTGCGCACGGGGCGCCTGCTCTGGCATTTCGTGCCGGATATCTCCAACGAAGTGTTGAACATTGGCTTTCCCCGCATCAATCGCGGCGTCGCCCTGTTGGATGACAAGGTTTATGTGGCGACTCTGGATGCGCGCCTGTTTGCGCTGGATGCCGGCACCGGTGCCGTGCGCTGGGAAACCACCGTGGCAGACAACGATGTGGGCTTTTCCCTGACTCTGGCGCCACTGGCGCTGGACGGCAAGATTATCGTCGGTGTGAGCGGTGCCGAAGCCGGTGTGCGTGGCTTTGTTGATGCCTATGATACTGACACTGGCGAACAGCTGTGGCGT
>DLPV01000071.1:0-20245 GCA_002477465.1 Gammaproteobacteria bacterium UBA7449
TATGAGAAAAATGCCGATTCTCGACAGGGGCTTGATAATCATTGTTCCTCCTGACTAATTTCGTTATTACTGGCAGGACGTTTTGCCATGTCGACCCACCAGATGGGCCGGGCTTGCATCTCGCAATGTCTTGTACGTAGGAGAACGGGATTTCCTTCGCACTGAATGCAATCTGGGTCTGAGTTGAAAGCGTAGGAATAGACATGGAACTACACAATATTTTGCAGGGCGCGGCAACCGTGCTGATTGCGCTGTTGTCTGGCTCAATGCTGTTTTTCTCTTTTGTGATGGCGCCATTGATATTTATCAAGCTGGAAATCGAGGTCGCCGGAAAGTTTGTTCGCGCCTTATTTCCCTGGTACTACCTACTGATAATAATCCTGGCCGCCATGGGTAGCCTGGTGCTGGTTTTTCTTGCCCCACTTAATGCGGGCTTGCTGGGTCTGGTCGCAGCTTCAACGATTTATTGTCGACAGAGCCTGATGCCCAAAATTAATGAATATCGGGATCGCTCAAAGGCGGGCGAGGAAGGGACCAACAAGATCTTCGATAATTTGCATCGACGTTCCGAGATCTTGAATGGCTTGCAGCTGCTGGCGGTAGTTGCCGTATTGCTGCACCTGGCATTCGTTAACTTCTCCTGATTTCAATGACCAAGTTCCTGGTTATCTCGATACCAAAGACTTGTCGCTTTCAGCAAAATTTTGACTGCATGGTTAATCTCGCGGTTGCTGTTTAGCTGCGAGGAGATTGAAGTGCTGTCGTCTGCAACTGCATGCTGCGCGTGCTCGTGAACGAATTTGTTGCTGGCTTCGTTGTGCTGCTTGTTTAGCTTCTGAATACCCAGTAGTTCTTCTTGCACAAAGGCCGGTTCGCGCCCATCCGGTCTGACAGATGGGATCAGTGGGTGGGTTTGCACAGCAGGATCGTTGGTACCTACCTTGACTCGCGCGACTTCGCTCTGCGGGGAGCCAGCAACCGCAAGCTCGACAACAACAATGGCAATGGTATTGCCAGCCTGGGCACGGTCCTGTCTGCCGCCATGGGCTACGATGATGTGACGCCCATCGGGCGTGGCGGCAAATCCCCCAGGCGCCGGGTTGATTAACAACACGCAGGCGCTCGGCACCAGCATTTCCGGCAGCAGCACCGCGCCAATAGCGCCAAAGCCGCCCGAATCCATATTGCGTAACAACGCATTGGCTGTGAGATTATTAGCCGGATTAAGCGCAGCGTCGACATCGATAACCGCAATCTGGCCGCGCCCCCGTGCTGGCGAAACTCGGCGTTGTCGATGCTGCCATGGTGATCGATGACAAAAGCCGTGCGGCCGTCTTCGCTAATCACCAGATTCGCTGGATCGCGATGCACATCCCGAACAGCGCGAAGCGAATAAGGGTAGGTATAGAAAAGCTCATGCGTGCATACTCAAACAAGATGGCGATAAGATCAGCTTCTCGCAGGTGAGAGTAAACAGCGTCAGATCAAATTTTCTGCGGTAGCCGCTAGTGGTTGTGCTTTAGCACCCTAGTCAGTCAATGATTGCCTGCTGCACCGCGTTCTCAAAGTCATACTGCGCCGGTCCGTAGGGCTGCTGCAGAAATATAACCGCGGTCAGTTCTTCTGAGGGATCTGTCCAGGAGCGAGTGCCAAAAGCGCCTCCCCAGCCAAAGGCGCCGCCACTGCGACGCGCATTTGATGAGATCGGGTCGACAGTAACGCCCACGGTATAACCGAAACCCATGCCGCTCTGATTTTGCGAGAATCCTCGGTATAGATCTCCGATCTGGTTACTTCCCATCATGCGTACGCTTCGAGGGCTAAGCAATCGATTACCGTAAAGCTCGCCGCCATTGATCAGCATCTGCTCAAACTTCAGATAGTCTCCTGCTGTGCTGGACAGGCCGCCGGACGCAGACCAGTACTTTGTAGGGGGGCGATCAAAGAAGCGTGACATGTCGCGGTCCTCAATGACCACGCGACGGTTTTGATACTCCGGCGGCACATTAAACCAGGTGTCATTCATCTGTAGCGGACCGAAGATGCGTTCGCTCAGGAAATCGTTAAAATCCTGACCGGAAACGATCTCAATAATCCGAGCCACCACATCGAGTCCCACTCCAGGGCTATAAGCCCAGCGCGAGCCCGGCTGGAAATCCAGCGCGTAATCAGCATATTGAGGAATTATGCTTGCCAAATCAGAGTCGGTGTCCCTGGCAGGTCGTTGAGATACGGCTGTGCCCAGACCGCCACTAGCGAGGCCAGAGGTGTGGGTAAGCAAGTCATGAATCGTGATCTCTCGTGCTGCTGGCACCAGGCGGTGGGCTGGAGGGTTTTCGGGGTCAACACGATAAGGGCTTACTTGCTCCATCACCTTGTCTTTCAGCACCGCAACCTGCATGTCCGCAAACTCGGGAATGTATTTCGATACAGGATCTTCGGGTCGCATCAGACCTTCTTCAATCATCATCATGGCAGCGACGCCGAGCACCGGCTTGGTGGAGCTCATCATGATAAATATCGAGTCCTCCTGCATAGGACGGTTATTGTCCACATCCATCAGGCCGTGAGTCTCGAAATGTACCAGCTGGCCTTGACGCGCCACCACAGTAACGGCTCCCTGAATATCACCGGCATCCATGTGTCGCTGCATCACTGTGTTGATACGTTGCAATCGTTCACTGGACATACCCACGTCTTCGGCGCTATTGGCCCACGGGATGTCCTGTGCTGCAGCGAGGCCAGCTGCCAGCGCGGTCAAGCCTATGAATATGCGTCGAAACGAAATACTGAGTAATTTGGACATGATGATCTCTCGCTTGTAATTATATGCAGTCACGATTGCAGGGTGTTTATAGAGACTAACGTAATAACCGTCGAAACGGCAGTCTGGTGACCGCCCGGAGAGACAAGAAAATTTATTTGTCAGACCGGTGTCCTGGTCAGCAGGTCCTTGTTCAAGGGCGGGCTTGAACGAGGCCAAACAACAACGGAAAAGGGCTGCAGTTGCAGCCCTTTTTGATTCTTTGTAACTCGCTGGAAGCGAAAGATTTACACCCCTTTCGGGTCCAAGATGGCCTGGTAAAAAAGGCGTCGCGACGTACTACGCACGTCCGGTAGCCCCTGGCCAGCTTGCTGAATCATGCCAACGAAAACCACGTCTTCCACAGGATCGATCCAGAACCAGGTGCCAGCAGCACCGCCCCAGTAGTACTCGCCCGTAGAATAGCTCTCCGCTTCCACTGGGTCCTGGATAACGGCGAAGTCGAGGCCGAACACAGTGCCGTTGCCAGCACCTGACATGGGTCCGGTCAAACCCGCAGGAGTTTGATCTCTGCGCATTAACTCAATAGTGAGTGGTGCCAGGATACGCTCGCCATCTAGTTCACCGCCATTGAGCAGCATCTGGCTGAACCGCATATAGTCGTTAGCGGTGGAAATCAGGCCGCCGCCGCCGGACTCAAAGGTCATGTCCACGGTGAAATCGGCGCCG
Organism: Gammaproteobacteria bacterium UBA7449; assembly: GCA_002477465.1. GTDB lineage: Bacteria > Pseudomonadota > Gammaproteobacteria > Pseudomonadales > Pseudohongiellaceae > UBA9145. The sequence continues at coordinate 3,494 of DLPV01000071.1, forward strand.
TCAAACATCTCGCTGGGGATTAGCTCACCCTCGGGGCCATAGACATACATCTGGGCGAAGCGGTTAAGTTTTTCTTCCGGGACGTGGAAGTCCGTATCGCTCATACCCAGCGGCTGGAAAATACGTTCGTCCAGGAATTCACCAAAACGCTGGCCTGACAAGACTTCTACCAGATAACCCTGCACGTCAACGGAAACGCTGTATTCCCAACGACTGCCGGGTTGGTGTTTTAAAGGAATCTGCCCGAGCTTGGCCACAAATTCAGCGTTAGTCATATTGGGATCAAGCAGTCCGGCTTCTACATAGGCAGTGTCCACCGGAGATTGGGCAAAGATGCCATAGCTCAAACCGCCGGTATGATTCATCAGTTCCCGGATCGTCATCGGGTGGCCGGCCGCTTCGGTGATCATATTGCCGTCATCATCGGTACCCGTGAAAACTTGTAGATCCTTAAGTTCGGGGAGGTACTTTTCAACTGGGTCGGATAACTTGAATTTGCCTTCCTCGTACAGAATCATCAGGGCTACACCGGTAACCGGTTTGGTCATGGAATAAATTCGAAACATCGTATCAGGCGTCATTGGGGCCTGTGCCTCGATGTCCCGATATCCTACAGATTCGAAATGCACGATTTGATTATCGCGCGAAGCCATGGTGACGGCGCCGGACAGCTTGCCCTCATCGACCAAGGCTTGCATGGCCCGAGTGACGCGGTCCAATCTGTCAGAGTCCATCCCAACGGCTTCAGGAGCCACTCTTTCGAGTGCCTGGACGGGTGCGGCAACGGTGCTGACTGCAGCGGATTCTTGCTGGACAGGCGCAGGTGAACAGGCGGCAATCAAGGCGGCCGCTACAAGCAGGCTTGTAGTTCTCATCCAGTTCGCTGAATTAGGCAGGGAATACTTCACGGGTGGATCTCCAGTTAGTTCTGAGAGCGTCAAGGCTATGTTTTTCATCGGAAATTGTCCAGCACTGAAGAAGCAGTTGAAACTTTGTGTGTCAATTGAGGGTGGCATACTGGCCTTATTGTTAGAATTCGCGACTTGTTTTTTCCGGTGCCAGAGCGGAACAGCGAGTTAGCAGTCCATGAACCAATACCCCCTACCCAGCAGCAGGCAGCTCGCGCTCCTGACCACCTTTGTGCTGGTGGCAATTCCAGCGATTGCCCAAGAGCAAGTTGAAGAGCAACGGGTCGAAGCCAAAAGCTTCCGCGCGGTTCGAGTAGACACTGCGCCGGTGATGGATGGCGTGCTGGATGACGCAGTCTGGCAGCAGGCGGAAGCGGTGACTGACTTTCACCAGAGCCGCCCCGGCGACCACACGGAACCCTCTGAGCCAACTGAACTCTATGTTGTTTATACCAGCGATGCGCTCTACATTGGCGCACGCATGTATGACGCTGATCCTGACCTGATCGCGGCGCCGACTATTCGCCATGGTCAGGGTTTGCCGTTTGATGACAGATTGGTTGTGATACTTGACCCTTTCAATCAAGGCAGAGCAGGCTACCGCTTCGAGACCAATCTCAACGGTGTGCGTCACGACGCACTTTACACGACACCAACCCAATTCAGCCTTAACTGGAATACGATATGGGAAACGGCGACCAACGTAGATGGCAATGCCTGGGTTGCTGAGATCGAAATCCCTTTCAAATCTTTGCCATTCGATCCTGCAGTGGATACCTGGGGATTTAATTTCGGTCGCGGCATCCGTCGCAAGAATGAAGAAATGGCCTGGGTGTCACTGGATCGTCAATACAACCCCACCATCATGGGTGAGATGACGGGGATGACTGGTATGGATCAGGGTGTGGGCCTGGACATCGTGCCTAGCATGGCTGCTGTGCGGCAGCGGCGCTTCAACCCCTCCGGCAGTGACGAGCAGTACAACCCATCACTGGATGCGTTCTATAGGCTCACACCATCGCTGAATGCGGCACTCACGATAAATACAGATTTTTCCGCGGTGGAGGTCGACAATCGACAGGTCAACTTGACGCGCTTCAACCTGTTTTTCCCGGAGCGGCGCGACTTTTTTAACAATGACTCTGAGCTATTTCAGTTCGGCAATATAAGCGGTATGGCCAGAGGCAATGACGCGACTGGCGGCGCTAGCCGGGAAAATGCACGACCCTATTTCTCGCGTAAGCTTGGACTAGCCGCGGATGGCTCACCTGTAGACATCGAGTATGGCGGCCGCATCAGTGGTCGCGTAGGACGCTTCAATATCGGTACCCTGGCAATCAGGCAGGGCGACACTGCTAGCGTGGCTGCAACGAACCTTTTGGTGACTCGGGTTTCAGCCAACGTACTGGAAGATTCACAAGTTGGTTTTATCTTTACCGATGGGGATCCAACCTCAAACCTTGATAATCGAGTTGCGGGTGCGGATTTTCAGTACATCAATAACAGCTTATCGAATGGGCGCAGACTCTCTGGAAATTTTTTCTTTCAGCAGTCTGATACGCCAGGGCTGGAAGGCGATGATTCTTCTTATGGTATCGGTGTGGCCTATCCATCCAGCATCGGATTACGCTCACGGGTAGGCTATAAAGTAGTCGAGAAAAACTTCGACCCTGCGATGGGCTTTGTTGCCAATGCTGGCATCGAAGATTTAACTGCAGATGTTGGCTACACCTATTTTTTCGATTCCAGCATTCTGCAGAGTGCTTTTGGTGGGATCGATATGCAGCGCATTAATCTGCTGGATGGCGGTTTACAGACTGAAGTCGTGAATTTTCGAATACTCGAACTGGATACGGGTTCACGGGATCGCTTGCAGTTTGGCTATATCACCAACAAGGAAGTAGTCAGGAATCGGTTTCCAATTTTTCGGCGCACCGGTGAAGAAGTCTACATTGAGCCCGGTAATTATAAGTTCAATGAGCAGCGCGTGAATTTCGCCACGGCAGGTCAGCGCGAGTTTTCGGGCTCGTTTACTTACCGCAGTGGCGATTTCTTCAATGGTGAGAGAGTTAACCTGAGTGGCAGGGTTACCTGGAACCAATCCCGCTACTTCATTCTCTCTGCCAGCTATGACTGGAACGATATTCAACTACCCCAGGGTAAATTCACCACGCGCCTGAGCAGTGTGAATTCTCAAGTGGCATTCTCACCAACGCTGTATTGGATAACCCTGGCGCAGTACGACAATATTTCGGAAGAAATCGGCATTAACACCCGACTGCAGTGGATCCCTCGGGCCGGCCAGGAGGGCTTTATAGTGCTCAATTATGGCCTTCAGGACTGGGACAGGGACAACAGCTTTCAGGTTGCCTCTTCCGATTTAAGCGTGAAATTCCGCTATACCTTTAGATTCTGACAGATTCTGAGCCGGCTTAGCCCGGAGCCCTTCACGGGGCGGCCAGACTAAAACGTGGTTTGAATGCTCAAGATCAGGCGACGATAGCGGCTGCTGCAGGAATCCTGGATCAGGGCAATATTGCCTTCAATCGTAGTACCCTCGTAGCGCTCGCGATAACGGCAGCGGGATGCGTCCAGGGTGTTGTCGGATTCCAGCCTGAAAACCCAATCGTCGAACCAGATTTTTTGGACAAACAGGTCCAGAGAGCGTTCTCTATCATTGCGAGTTCGGGTAACGATATCGATATCATAGTAGCCGCCCCAAATGGAGTGGCTGTATTCAACGCCGTAACTCAGATTTAAAGAAGTAATGTCCTGGCGAAAGTCGATGTTGGCAAAGCCGCGGCCACCGGTTCTAACTTTCTGATTGATAAACGGGTCGAGTATCTCAGAATCAAACAATCCCATTCTGGCTGAGATGATGGCGTTTGGCAGATTGAATTGATTCAAGCGTACGCTGGCTCTGGTGAACCAGCCTAATTGTTTCGCCGGGCCAACATTGCCTGTTGCCGATAGTGGCCGGTCTGGATCAATGGTCGCATTGATGCGACCGATTCGATTATCCACATCGGAGTAAAACAAACTGGTCGCTAGGACGCCGGCATCATTGGGCAATCGATACTCGAGTTCACCTTCATAAGTCCAACTGGTTTCTGGTTCAAGCTCCGGGTTACCCGCCAGGCCATCGATATCCCGATCTTCATTGTTGGCGGTTGCCGCAAAGGATGAAAAGCTCAATTGTGAAACATTGCGACGAACTGTGCCGCGAAAGCGAAAGTTGTCGGCAAAGTTATAGCGATAGTCAAAGCTCGGGCGCCAGAATTGAAAGTCTCTTGTCTTGCTGACTTCTCCAGTTTGCGAAATTTCCGAAGTCTCATAAACGACACTGGACTCGAGTGAACTTTTGTCATTAATCGTCCAATTGTGGAAGGCAAATCCTTCGTAGCGAGTTTCTTCAACATGGGTGCCAGGGTTAGAGATTGAAGGTATCAGTGAGAGGCCGCCGAATTGAGCCGATGGAGGTTCGCTGCCGAAGGGGCTGGCGATAAACAGCTTGGAGTCGAGTTCAGTAATTGCGCGCTCTGCGCCTACGCGCAGGGATTGGTTGCCGGTTAAAGAAAAATTGTAGTTGGTCTGAACGATAAACTCTTTGGTTTCCCGCTGAGAGTCTATGAAGAGATTCTTGGACAGGGGATCGCTGGACGGATCGGCCTCGAATCGTCCCCGCACTGAGTTTCGTATTTCATCGTTGGCGACGAACAGTACTGCAAGTCGAGAGCCGTTGGCGAAACCGTATTCATAGTCACCGCCCAGTTCCCAGTTGCTCTCTTCGTTATCTATATCTTCTTGTTGGATACTGTCAATTGCGACGCTGTTCTCAAAATCAATGAAGTCGCGTCTTATGTTGCGTGGAAAGTTGCTTTCACTTAGCAGGGCGTTCAACTGCATGCGGTGCGAGCCAATGCCATAGCTCATATTGGTGCTGACTGTATGCTCGTCCTGATCGCGAATGTTTTCTTCGAATAATGTGCCTAGCAGTTCTCCCTCGGGTGTGACCCGCACCTCTCGGTTGTCGCGATTTTCATAGTTTGGTCGCGCTTCGAGGTTAACCAGCGCCTGGAAGTTACCGATTTGGGTTGACCAGCCGACATTTCCCCCCACCTCATAGGTGTCATCGTGGTTCAGGCGATTCACGAGCTGCACCTGGGTGCTGGAGCGGGACGGCACTTCGACAAGAATAATATTGATAACCTCGCCTGCACCACGAACGTTGAGTTCGCCTGAGGTGTCGCGAATGATCTCTATGCGTTCAACCTCTGCGGCAGTAATCCGATCAAGCTGATCGCGAGCGGAGTTGTCTTTGCCGGCTATGCGTTGACCATTGATCAACAGGTTGCCACCGGTACCGAGACCACGGCCGCCACCACCACGCCCCCCAAACACGTTGACGCCGGGAATCCGCTCAAGCATGTCACTGGCGGTTATGGGGTTGTATTGGTCGAAGAACTCGGCTTCATAGACCACGGTGGAGTCTGCAGCACCAGGGTCAACCGCTGGGCCGCCGTCGACCGGGGCGCCCGGAATGGTTTCCTGAGTCGCTTCGGCTGCAGAATCTGTCTGTGCAGGAGCGCTCTCTGAGGCCTGCTGACCCCATGCCGGGACACAGGCCAAAACGCTAAAAATGGGTAGGATTAGGTTTATTTTGGACTTCATTTAGACTTTATGCCCTGGGCAGAGGCCGAAAACGGGAGACTCTAACAGAATATCGGCTTAAGTTTAGGAACAGACCACGCTTTTGCCCATCGCATTACCGCAAAAACAGCAAAAATCCATGTTTTTCTAGTTAGACAGCCCGAACTCCTCCTGCAGCTCGATGGTGCGGGCGCCAGCCAGGGAGCCCGGCATGGAGTAGTTGCCTTCGTGACAGGCATACTCATAAAGCCTGTCCTCCGTGGCATAAAAGCTCAATTCAGCGGTCCAGGTTTGGCGGTAGATATTGCTGTCTTCCACAATAAACTGATACAGGATTTCGCCGTCTGAGTAGCGACTAAAACGCTCGGTGATCTTGCCCTGCTTGGTGATAGGCACTGAACTCTGGCTCATTTGCTGTGGTTTGATATTGACGGTTTCTACGACTAGAGCACCATCCTCATACCAGCCCACGGAATCTCCAAACCAGGGCTCCCACTGTGCTGGCTTGCGGTTGGCCCTGGCTTGTTCCGGAGAATCGAAGATTGTAATGATCCTCGCATCGTGCGCCATTTCCACCAGAATCATGACGTAATCGTCGGTCTGCACGAATTGATAGGTATTGTTGTAGAGCGCGCCCATCATGCCGGGGCCAGCCTTATTGCCAAAGCCCAGCAGACAGCGTTCAGAGTTTGGGAAGGCTTCGGGCCCGCTGAAGTCGGCCACACCGGTTGCGTAGCGCGAACCAAAACTGGCGCGATCAAAATCGTATTGCGGATTTTCCAGGCGCGGCACCCGTCCAGTGGGCGGATCGATTATATAGGAGGTTCTATACTCACCTTTTACCAGGGCAAGATTTGAGCCGGGGTCCACCCAGAAGTTGTTATAGGCACGCACACCAAAATCATCGGCGCCTTCCTGAGGTGTATCATTTACCCCATCACCCTCATCAAGCCCGCCCTCCAGGCCAGCAATCGGGGTAGCGGCGGCAATGCGGCGAGCTTCATCTTCAGGCACCGTGAGCGACTCAACCCCCTGTGGACGATTGAGGCCGGTTAATGATGCATTGGTCCAGATTCCCTCCAGGTTCGGTCGCTGCGAGTCTTGCGCGATGGCAGAAGGGGATATGACGCTGCAGCCGAGGGCAATGTATAGGGTGCGGGCGGTTTTTTTTTGCAGGATAGACATGGGAAACCTCCTGGATTGATGTCCGCCAATATTGAACTTGTTCTTTTTATGCTGGCCTATAGCCACTAAGTTAGGACGACCAGCTTGGACTAGGGCAGAATATGCCTGTTAAGGTCGAGAGTAAACAGCGAGACGCCGGTATGTTCGATGCGAAGTGGCCGCCTTGGCTGGCTTTAAGCTAGTTTTCCAGGGACTCCCACTCTGCATAAGCCGCTTCCAGATTCTCCTTGTTGTCAGCTGACTCTTTCAGTACGGCGTCAATCCGCTGCTGGTCTTGACTGTAGAAACCTTCTTCAGCCATCTTACCCTCCAGAGCCTCGGCCTGTGACTCCAGTTTTTCAATGCTGCGCATTAGCTTTTCCAGCGCCTTCTTCTTTCGGTGGGATTCCTTGTTGTCAGCCTGCTTGTCCTGCGGTTCTTGCACGCGCTTTGGTTTTTCTTTCTTCGTTGCGGGCTCTGCTTTTGCCGCTAGCTGCTGTTGGATTTCCTGCAGTGAGCCGCCGCTCCGAGTCCAGTCGGTAAAACCACCCACATGCTGTTCGATGTGGCCTTCGCCGGTAAACACCATCAGGCTGGTGACGGTGTTGTCCATGAATTGACGGTCGTGGCTTACCAGCAGCACCGTAGCTTCGAATTTGATCAGGATATCTTCCAACAGTTCCAGGGTTTCGATGTCCAGATCATTGGTGGGTTCATCTAATACCAGCACGTTAGCAGGCTTGCTGAAGACCTTAGCCAGGATTGCCCGATTCTGTTCTCCGCCGCTAAGCGCTTTCGCGGGGGTGCGCACACGCTCTGGGGTAAACAGGAAGTCATTGAGATAGCTAATGGCGTGTTTTCGCTTGCCATTGATCTCAATAAAGTCCTGACCACCGCAGATGTTGTCGATCAGATCTTTGTCCAGATCCAGCTGTTCCCGAAGCTGGTCGAAATAGGCAATCTCAAGGCGCGTGCCCAGCTTGACCTTACCTGCGGTCGGCTCTAACTGTCCCAGTAAAATTTTTAGCAAGGTGGATTTACCAGCACCGTTGACGCCAACCAGGCCAATTCTGTCGCCGCGTATCACCGTCGTAGAAAAGTCTTTGATAACCTGCTTGTCGTCGAAACTATGGGAAACCTGATCCAGGTCCACCACCAGTTTTCCGGAGCGGTCACCCTGGCTGGCTTCGAAGCTGGCGGTACCCTGCTGAGTGCGGCGCTGGCGGTGCTGCTCGCGCATTGCCTTGAGCGCCCGGACTCTTCCCTCGTTTCGCGTGCGCCGCGCCTTGATGCCCTGGCGAATCCACACCTCTTCCTCGGCGAGCTTCTTGTCGAATAGCTTGTTGGCAGTCTCTTCTGCGGCGAGCTGCTCTTCCCTGAAACGCAGAAAGCGCTGATAGCTACCTTCGAACTGATAGAGATGGCCACGGTCGATTTCGACAATCTCGTTCGCGACATTCTCCAAAAAGCTACGGTCGTGAGTGACCAGCAATAGGGCGCCGGTGTAATTCTTTAACGCCTGCTCCAGCCATTCGATGGCGGGTATGTCCAGATGGTTAGTCGGCTCGTCTAACAGCAACAGCTCAGGTTCCCTGACCAGCGCCCGCGCCAGCGCTACCCGTTTGCGCCAACCGCCGGACAGCTGCGCCATGGGCTCATCGGCAGGAAGCTTCAGCTGATCTATGACCGTGTCTACTTTCTGGCCCAGGTTCCAGCCCTGCTTGGCTTCGAGCAGTGCCTGCACCTGTTCCAGTTCAGTCATGTCAGTGTCGCCGCCAAGTGCGGAAAGATGGTGGAAGCGCTTCAGCAGGTCGCCGATCTCCGATAGACCTCCTGCCACCATGTCATAAACGGTCTCCTGGTCCGCCTCAGGCAATGACTGTTCCAGCCAGGCCAGAGAGGTGCCTGGTCGCAACCAGCGTTCGCCGCTTTCGGGCTGCATGGACCCGGCGATGATTTTCATCAGCGTGGTTTTACCGGCACCGTTACGACCCAACAGCCCGATGCGCTGACCCTTGGTGATTTGAAAATCCACCTCGTCCAGGAGAATGTGGCTACCAAAATTGAGGGAGACTTTGTCGAGTCTTAAAAGAGGCATTCGGATCTGGTCACTTGTAAGTGGAAAATGAGAGCCTATTCTAACTCAGGCCGCGAGATGTTCGGTGATGACACTAATAAAGGCTGGCCCATAGCGTTCCAGCTTGCGCTCGCCAACGCCAGACAATTCACCAAACTCTTCCATATTCTGCGGCAAGCGCAAGCACATCTCCTGCAGAGTTGAGTCGTGAAATACCACATAAGGGGGCACGCCTAACTCTTCGGCGTAGCCGCGGCGACATTCGCGCAGGGCTTCCCACAGGGCGATATCCACATCTGGCGCGAGATGCACTTTGGTCTGCTGCTTTGCTGCTTTCGGCTTGATGTCTTTGCGTAAGGCAATGGTCTCTTCGTTGCGAAGCAGCGGCCGGCATTTTTCCTCAAGGCGCAAGGCACCGTAGCGCTCCAGGTCAACGCTCATATAGCCACGGGCTACCAGCTGGCGAAAAACTGAGCGCCACTGGTTGTTGTCCAGGTCTTTCCCGATACCGTAAACGGGCAGATGTTGATGGCCGAACTGAAATATCTTGTCGCTGTCTGCGCCACGTAGAACCTCGATGAGATGATTCACACCAAAACGTTGCTCGGTACGAAAAGCAACGCTCAGTGCCTTTCGGGCTGCCTCAGTGCCATCCCAGGTTTGCGGTGGGTCGAGACAGGTGTCGCAATTACCGCAGGGCTGCTCGAGATGCTCATCAAAGTAGTCCAGCAGAGCCTGGCGCCGACAGCTGGTAATCTCGCACAAGCCTAGCATGGCATTCAGGCGCTGCTGCTCTGCGCGCTTGTGTTCCTCACTACCCTCAGAGCCTTCCATCATCTGGCGCAGTTTGATCACGTCCTGCAAGCCATAGACCATCCACGCCGTGGCCGGTTCGCCATCGCGGCCTGCGCGGCCGGTTTCCTGGTAATAGGATTCGATGGTCTTGGGCAGATCGAGATGAGCCACGAACCTGACATTGGGTTTGTCGATACCCATGCCGAAGGCGATGGTAGCGACAATAATCACGCCTTCCTCACGCAGGAATTCTGACTGATGCCGGGCTCGCAGCTCAGCGCTCAGGCCCGCGTGATAGGGATAGGCTTTAAAACCCTGTTGGTTCAACCACTGAGCGATGTCTTCGGTTTTCTTGCGCGAGAGACAGTAGACAATGCCGGCATCATTGGGATGCTCACTCTTGAGGAATTTCTGCAGCTGCTGTTTGCCATTGTGTTTCAGGGCAATGCGATAGCGAATATTTGGGCGATCGAAGCCTGCGAGAAATTGCTGGGCCTGTTCTAGCTGCAGGCGACTGATAATCTCATTCCGCGTGCGTGTGTCTGCAGTTGCCGTGAGTGCGATGCGCGGCACTTGCGGAAATAACTCGTGCAGCAGACTAAGCTGCAGGTAGTCCGCCCTGAAGTCGTGCCCCCACTGCGACACACAATGGGCTTCGTCAATGGCGAACAGCGCCAGCTCCGCTTCCCGCAGCATCTGCAAGGTGCGCGCCTGGGTCAGCCGTTCTGGTGCTATATAAAGAAGGTCGAGCACGCCATTTCTCAGCTGCTGTTCAATCTCCTGTGCCTCATCTGCCGCAAGGGTTGAATTGAGGAAAGCTGCCTTAACCCCCAGCAGTCGCATGGCATTAACCTGGTCCTGCATCAGCGCAATCAGGGGCGAGATCACAATGCCGCAGCCTGGTCGCACCAGCGCGGGTATCTGGTAACACAGCGATTTGCCACCACCTGTGGGCATTAACACCATGGCATCGCCACCTGCCACCAGTGTCTCGATGATTTGGTCCTGCGGTGGGCGGAAGCTGGTGAAACCGAAGACTTGCTGCAGGATGTCGCTGGGGTTTGTCATGGGATGTGGAGTATAGCGGTTTATCTTTTGGCAGGACTAATTTGAAGTGAATTCTGTTGAAGTTCAGGTTCAAGATTCATGGGTAGGAGTTGGGCCTTAATTCGGACTGCACTTCTGTGACACGCCGTGAACCCATCCCTGCGGACGACGGTCACAAAAGTGCAGTCCGAATCCGTGCCCAGAATCGCGTCTACCGAGCTCAGAAAAGTTGCAATACAGAGTCCCAAATTCGCACTTGATTATTGGAAAACGAAAAGGCTTGGCTGTTGCTGTCCGAAAACCGTCAATGAATTGCAATTTATCAGCCTTTGGGCTGATACTGAGAGCAACCGCAGAATTGTTATGGAGAAGGTTGGTATGTTGCGTTTCTTGTCACTTTTGGTGCTGGGTGGATTCATCACTGGCGCAGTGAATGCCCAGGAGCTTTTGGGATTTGATGAGGCTGGTGCTGCTGCGCAGCTGGAGCTGGAGGCAGACTTCGATTCGCACCTGTCCGCGGCTGACCAGGAACAATGGCTGAGAATCCTGTCCCGTGATCCTCACCATGTGGGTTCGCCCGAGGGCAGGGCGGTAGTGGATTTTGTGGCAGCGCGCTTTGAGGAGTGGGGCTATGACGTCGAAATCGCTGAGTATCAGGTGCTGTTTCCGTCGCCGCGAACCCGGGAACTGGAGTTGGTGGCGCCGACTCGCTACACGGCTGGCCTGACTGAAGACACGCTGCCTGAAGACCCCAGTACCGCGCGCACCGATAATTTACTTCCTCCCTACAACGCCTTTTCTATAGATGGTGAGGTCGAAGCGGAATTGGTATTTGTTAATTACGGTACGCCGGCCGATTACGAAATTCTGGATCGGTACGGGATTAGTGTTGAAGGCAAGATTGCGATAGCCCGTTACGGGGGCTCTTGGCGCGGCATCAAGCCCAAGCTGGCGGGGGAAAAGGGGGCAATTGGCACTATTATTTATTCCGATCCAGCGGATGATGGCTATGGCGCAGGTGACACCTACCCTGACGGCCCTTACAAACACGAGAGCGGCGTGCAGCGTGGTTCAGTAATGGATATGCCGACCTACCCAGGAGATCCGCTGACGCCATTTGTCGGGGCGACGGCTGAAGCTGAGCGCCTGCCCCGGGAAGAGGCGCCAACAATTACCCGAATTCCGGTGCTGCCGATTTCCTATCGTGATGCGCTGCCGCTGCTGGAAGCCATGGGGGGAGAAGTTGTGCCCCGTGAATGGCGCGGTGGACTGCCGATTACGTATCACCTGGGGCCAGGACCAGCCCGGGTGCGGATGAAGCTGGAATTCAACTGGGACATTGTGCCAGCTTACAACGTGATTGCGCGGCTCGAAGGGTCGGAGTATCCGGATCAACTGGTGATCCGCGGCAACCACCACGACGGCTGGAATCACGGTGCCGCAGATCCTATTTCTGGTCTGGTGGCGCTGATGGGTGAGGCCAGGGCGTTAGCGGAGCTGGCGGCCGAGGGCAATGGCCCGAAGCGAACCGTGGTCTATGCGGCCTGGGATTCAGAAGAGCAGGGTTTGATTGGTTCCACCGAGTGGGTTGAGCATCATGCCGCCATGTTGGACAAGAATGCGGTGGCATACATCAATACTGATGGTAACAGCCGCGGTTTCGTCAATATCGGCGGCAGTCATGTACTGGAGAAGATGGCCAACGAGGTGATGCGGGATGTGGAAGATCCCCAGACCGGTGTCTCCGTGGCAGAGCGGCGTCGTGCCCGCATCGAGGTCAATGGAAATGCTGCCGCTAGTGCTGAGCTCAACCACCGCGCTGATTTGCGAATCAGTCCGCTGGGTTCGGGCTCTGATTATTCGCCATTTCTGCAGCATCTCGGTATAGCCTCATTGAATATCAGTTTTGGCGGTGAAGCATCCGACGGCAGCTACCACACGCTATATGATACTTATGAACACTATACGAAGTTCCGCGATCCGGGTCTGGCCTATAACGTGGCGCTGGCCCAGGTTGCCGGTCGCGCTACCATGCGACTGGCCAATGCGCCCAGGTTGCCCTTCGAATATACAGGCCTGTCGGATAATATCAGCCTGTATATGAGCGAGATTGAAGAGCTTGCAGACTCTATGCGCGAAGCCACTCTTTCCTCCAATGCGCGGATAGAGTCCGGTGTCTATGATCTGGCTCTCGACCCAACTCGCAACATTGTGGCACCACTGAAGAAAGCAGAGGTGCCGTACTTCAATTTCGCACCACTAAAAAATGCCCTGGACGAACTGGAACAGGCCGCCGCAAGCTATGCTGATGTTGTCGCCAGTGGCCTGCCGGCATCCGAGTCGGAGAACAGGCTGCTCTACACCAGTGAGCGTGAGCTTACCCGCGATGATGGTTTGCCGGGCCGACCTTGGTTTACCCATCATATTTACGCGCCGGGTTTTTACACCGGCTACGGTGTGAAAACCATACCCGGTGTTCGCGAAGCAATTGAAGAGCGCCAGTATGAGCTGGTTGAGGATGAGATATTCGTAGCCGCTGATGTGATTTCTGGCATGGCGGTGCGAGTAAGGGAGTTAGCCGAGCGCTAACTCCTTCACTCAACCCGCCAGTTTGCGCGCAGCAAGAACATCACTCGGGTGTTGCTCGATATTGATTTTAAACCCTGCTGGACCGAAGCCAGGAAAGTTTTTGCTGAGCGGTTATCTGGTCCGGCTCGAGCGGTTCACGCAAACATGTCGAAAGGCTGATAGTTTCCGCCTAACAGTTCGCCCGACCCCCGGTGACCAAGCCAGCCTTCTATGACTGTTTGATACACGCGCCTGAAATCTGTCGTGTACGCCAGATTATCTTCCGGATTTAGCTTGGTGAGGCTCGGCAACTCTCCATAGTGGCCACCTTTAACCTGGTTTCCTACCACGAACATATTGTTTGCTGCGCCGTGGTCTGTGCCAAGGTTATCGTTTTCAGGTACACGGCGTCCGAACTCGGAAAAAATCATCAGGGCCACATCGTCGGCCCTGCCAATGCGCTCAAGATCCTGCAAGAAGGCAAACACTGCATCAGAGGTGTAGGTGAGTAAGCGACGATGCACATTGTTTTGAAACACATGTGTGTCAAAAGCGTTGTTGCGATAGGAAACGTAGTACAACTTGGTCGGCATCCCAGCATCAATAAGTGAAACTACTTTCGGGAGGTCAAGACTATTGACGCCATAATCTACGGGGGAAGAATAGTTCTCCCATGCCTGCCTTACTTGCGATGAAGCTTCGTTCGCGCTTCGCGCTATATTCAGCAGGTATTCTCGAGAGTCATTTGTGACCTTGCCAACATCATGCACCAGATCCAGCTCATCTCGTTCTTCATGGAAGGCCTCGCGCATGAAGCGTTCAGGCTGGTCAAATACCACGGGTACATGGCTTGCACTGCTTACCGCGAGAGACTGTCGAGCAGCGATATTAACCATGTAATTGGCTGGTGCATCCGGCGCCATGTCATCGGCAAGGCGACCTACCCAGCCATATTCATTACCGCTGTTTGGTGCAGCAGTGTGCCAGTAGGCCATGGAATTAAAATGTGAGTAAGAGGGATTCTCGTATCCGCAGCCGTGTACGATTGCCATCTTGCCGTCTTTGAACAGCCGCTCGAAGCCAGCCATGCCCCCGTTCAAGCCAAAGTGATCATCCAGAACCCGTAACTCATTCTTTGGCAGGCCGATTTTTGGTCGGTGCTGGTAATAGGCATCATCGCCGTAGGGCACCACGGTGTTGAGTCCATCGTTGCCACCCGAGAGTTCAAGGATTACCAGTATCTTGCCGTTCGCTCTTGCGGCGGCTGCAGCGTGCGCGGCCTGGCTAAACAGGGTTGGCGCCAGGATGGTGCCGCTGAGTCCAGCAACGCCTAGACCGGCCATTCCCTTGCGCAACAGCTCGCGGCGTTGAAGGTTTGGTTTTAGCAAATTGCTCTTTTTGTTTTTCATGGGTCTTGTCTCTGCAGTGAGTCTAGCTAAGTTGATATTCTGGTTGGCTGAGAAGTAAATGCACCATCATGCGCAGGGCGTCTTCCATGTAGGTCTGGGCTTCCTCGATATTGCTGGTGCCCAGCTCTTCGTTTAGAAATTTTACCAGCATGCGTCTTGCATCGGCGCCTGGCGCTACGCGCATGAAGCGCTCAATAAAATAATCAACTACCTCCGTAGTGGAGGTCAGCTCCTGCTGTAGGACATCCCCGCTGAAATCAAGGCGTGCAGTGTGGCGCGGAATCGGCTTGACCTTCTCAATGGCCATTTGCCAGCCGCGGAAACTGCCGTAGCGCGTGTTAAAGTCCTCATCTCTGTCTGCCAGCATATTGGATTCCGCCATGATCTGGCCTTCCCCTATATTGGAAGGCTGGGTGGCAGTCGTAATATCCAGACCATCGCGAATTCGCCGTGCAACGCTTTGAATCTCGCGGCTGCCATTGCGACGATCTGGCGGGATAAAGTTGATGTCGGGAAACAGCAGGTCTCTTGCGAAGTTGCCGCGCTCCAGCAGCAATCCCGGTGTAATCCAGCTTCGCCCTCCAGCCCATCCTGCGACTGTGGGTGGTCTGAAAAGGGTCTGGCCGAGTGCGCCAGTCGCCCGATTAAAATCCGGGACACCGGGTGCCTCATTAAGGCCTAGTTTTCGATAGGTAGAGACTGCGAGCTCAACAGGACTCTTGATGTGGGTGCCAACGGACGCCTGGCTGTAGAAATCTCTGGAGAGAAAAACGGTCTCTAGCAATGCTGCGATTTCATAATCGGCATTTCTGAATACAATGCCCAATTCAGATTGCAGCGCCGAGCTTAAATCATCGCGGACGAAAAAACGATACAGTTTGCCTGCAATATATTCCGCGGTGACCGGCTGTTCCATGATGATGTCGATAATGTCTTCGCCATCAAAGTTGCCGGTACGGCCCAGAAAAGTTTTTACACCGTCGTCGTGCTGGTCTTCGTTGAATACGAATTCAAGGTCTACGAAGTTCCAGCCGGTAAATGCGCGGGCGGCTTCGCGAATATCTTCCTCTGAATAATTACCTACACCCATGGTAAAGAGTTCCATGATCTCGCGAGCGAAGTTCTCGTTGGGTGCTCCTTTCACATTGACGCCTGCATCCAGGAAAGCCAGCATGCCCGGATCTTGCGCGACTGCGAGCATCAGGTCGCGGAAGCTGCCGGTCCCCATGGCATGGAACAACTCCAGCTCATTAAGCAGCTTACGGTAGTCCCTGACCTTGCCTTCATTTACGGCGTAGTGCCCGTGCCAGAACAGGGCCATTTTCTCTTGCAGCGGGGTTTCGCTGCTAACCATTCTGTTGGCCCACCAGTAGGCAACGCGCTCAGTCTCAAGACGGCTGGCTCGCAGCCAATAAAAGAACTTGTTTACAACAGGCTGCAGGCGGCGATTGCCTGTGGGTTTTACTTTTATGCCGAGTGCCTCGCCGGTTTCCCTGGCCAGATTTGTTGTCGCTGGTCGACTTGGGGGGAAGGGCTCCAGTCCCGGATCATGTATTCCAGAATGATCGAAGGCCGACAAATGGCTATTGGTGGATGCATCGAAACGTACCAGGTAAGCAACCGCTTGAGCGGCGCCCATCTCGGCAAGGGTCTGGATCTGTGCCGGCGTGCCACCGAAGCCCGCGCGCTCCAGCAGATGTGCCGCTGTGTCATAGTTCCAGTTAGCCGAGGGGATTGGACTCAGGTCGCTCTGCCAGCTGTCCAACTGCTGTGGGAATCCAGCTGTCGGCAGTGTTGTTGCCAGAAAAACGGCGAAAAATGAGGCTAGAAGTGGCATTCTCTTGCTGGACGTATTCTGCATTATTTTTTGTCCTCCGAGCATGCAGTGCTCTGTGGCTAACTACTAGGGATTAACTGCATCAGGAATCGCGACTAATATAGTGACACGCACTTTATCTTAATTTACTTTAGTTGGACACACCGCTGCTCATTAATCTGGTGCTGCAAGGCGGGTCGCAAGTCGAGTAGGCGGTGCGCGACTCTTGCCCAGAAAATGGTTTGGAGATCGGAACAGGCCGTGCTGTTCCGTAAGTATAAGTTGACTAATATTAAGTTACGGCAAGTTACGGCAAGT
>DLPV01000071.1:20564-38768 GCA_002477465.1 Gammaproteobacteria bacterium UBA7449
AGTTCAACATGAGAAAAATTTCACGCGCATTACACGTCCAGTTTAACAAGCTGCCATTCAGATCATGGTTATTCGCTGTGATTTTTGCATTTCCACTGTGCATTTTTTCTGCAGCCGGCGTAGCAGGCACTGTGGTCGAAGTTCAGACTTCTCTGGGCGTATTCTTTATCGAGGTGGATGAACAGGCGGCGCCCGTTACCGCTGGCAACTTCCTTAACTATGTCACCAGCGGTCGCTACAACAATACCTTCATTCATGGCACCACCGGCGGTTCCCTGATTCGCGGCGGCGGCTATACCTATGACAGCTGCACCGTCGGCCCGGAACATATTCCGACTGATGCGCCTATTGCACTGGAGGAAACCGGACTGTCAAATCTGGATGGTACGATCGCGGCGCTGCATCCATCGGGCAACGCCGATGGTGCCACCAGCGAATGGTTTATCAATCTGGGTAACGATACAGGGCTGGATACACAGGATGGGGGTTACGCGGTTTTTGGCAGGGTTCTTGGCGATGGATTGGGTGTAGTTCGCAGCATATCCGTGGCCAATGTGGTGCGGCTCGGATTTTTTCTGGAAACGCCAACTACTAACTACTTTGAGACAGGAGTCGATTGCCAATTGTTCTCCCGTGACAACCTGATCATGGTAAGGATGTCAGTGCTGGATGATAATAAGGCGGCGGCCACTGCCGATTTCGAGCCGCTTACGCAAAGCCTTGGCGTCAATCTGGATCTTGGTGCAGCGGGTTTTATCAGAATTCCATTCGCTGTGGATTTGAACGCAACCCAGGCGGCCATTAGGGCGCAGCTGGATGCCGCAGTGGACTTGCAGCAGCCTGTTCCCAATATGGCCTCCTATAATGCAGTGAGCGGACGGCTGCACTTACCTTCGATTGCAGTTGGCGGCGAGATCGTTTATCGCAACGTGATTTTTGATCTTATTGATTCGGCAACGGCTACCTTTGAGCTGCGGTCCTACGAATAGACTGTTTTACAACTTTATTTTTCCACGCTGGTTTTTTCGCCGGCGCCTCATTATTCTTGATTTTCTTTGCGAGTAGCGCTGTCCGCAAAAAAGTAATTGGCTTGCAGGGAGAGAGACATGAACGGCAAAAAGATTGTGAAGAGGGGCGGTGTAGGGCTGGCAGCATTGTTATTAATTTATGTGGGTTCAATTGTCTGGTTTGAGGCGCGGCTCGGTATTAATCAACCGCAGGGTGCCACGTCCCTTGTGATAGCCACTTTCAATGATGATGGTGAGCGGCACGAAAGGGTTGTACGTCTTGAGACTATCGATGGCATCAGCTATGTCGCTGCCAACCATTGGCCCCGCGCCTGGTACCATCAGGCCCTGGATAACCCGAACGTTGAAGTGAAGATGCCGGGCACAGGTAGCTTCGAGCCTTATGAGGCCGTAAACGTAGTTGGTGAAGAGGACGCCTACGTGCGCGAGATTTATAGTTTCGGCTTTAATTTTCGCTTCCGTACTGGTTTTCCGCCGCGGTATTTCTTGCGCCTTGAGCCGCGTCGGGCATGATTATCATTTCTTTTTTCGCAGTGATTTAGTGAGGCAACAGCATGTCCAAGCCCAACTACTTTGAAGATATGGAAGTGGGCTCTTTCGAAGAGTTCGGCAGCTATGAAGTAAGCGCGGAGGAAATGATTGAGTTTGCTTCCAAATATGATCCACAGCCTTTTCATTTGTCTGAAGAAGGCGGTAAACAGACGCACTTCGGCGGGCTGGTGGCATCTGGCTGGCATACCGGCAGTATCGCCATGCGGCTAATTTGCGACAATATGCCGGCGCAGTCTGCGTCTCTGGGTTCTCCGGGGTTGGATGAGCTGCGCTGGCTAAAACCGGTATTCCCGGGCGACGTGCTGCGGGTACGCAGCACCACTATGGACAAGCGAGAATCTCGCTCTCGGCCGGACATGGGTTCGGTATTTCTGCACAATGAAGTATTTAACCAGAATGACGAGGTGGTAATGAGCTTCAAACCGATCGTTCTGTTCAAGCGTCGCGGCTAGCTCATGGAAACCGGGCTTGTTGCTGAAGCTAATCCAGCTTTGCAGTCTCCTTGATCAGGCAACTCCCATTTGCAGTTATTTGCTGCAGAAACACGGCCAATCGCCATGGTTTCAGATCAGCGCAGCCCGGCAGTCGAAGACAAAGCCGCACGAAATTGATACATTACGACTCACTTCTGATAAATATCCCTGTCACGCAAAAGAAAGAAACCGCCCGCGCTGATCCAGTGAGGGTAGGATGAGGAGACTGAATGAATTTAACGGTACAGTTTAGCAAGCAGTTTGGGCCTCTGGTCGTGATGACACTTGCTATCTTTTCATCGGCTGGCGCTCAGGCTCAAGGCACGCCGCTGGCAGTAGAGCTGTTGCCTCTGGGTAAAGATCTGGGGCTACGCTCTGGTCAGACTGTGACCCCGGCCTATGAGGGTTGGTACGAAAACGAAGACGGCAGCATTGCACTGTCGTTTGGCTACTACAATCGCAACTCAGAGGAAGTGTTAAATATCCCTGTCGGTTCGGCGAATCGCATCATCGGAGCGCCGAATGGCGAAGACGATCAGGGTCAGCCTACCGAGTTTGATATCGAGCGCCACTGGGGTGTGTTTACGGTGAATATTCCCGCTGACTTCGACGGTAAAATCGCCTGGCATCTGGAGAACCAGGGCAAAGTCTTCGAAGTTCCCGCCAATCGCCATACCGATTTCATTATCGATGCCATCGTTGGTGACGCTAACGGCAACTTGCCCCCTCAGATTCGATTCTCGGAAGACGGGCCGGTTGGCATGGGACCGGGAGGGATCACCGCGGGGCCAATGCAGGCCAAAGTCGGTGAGCCTCTAGCGGTGCAGGCATGGGCCAGCGATGACGGCAAGGTTAGCGGTATTGCCGCCATGTTTGTTGGCCAAAGGGGGGCCACGCCCCCGGTCGATATCACCTGGTTTAAACACCAGGGCCCAGGACAGGTCAGCTTCAGTGAGCCAACATCGAAAATTCCTGCTGAAGGCGGAAGTACCACTACCGATGTGACTTTTAGCGAGGCAGGCGAGTATTTGCTGCGTGCCCGTGTAACGGATTTGGGAGGCCCTGAAATGGCGGGCCATTCCCAGTGCTGCTGGACCAATAGCTTTGTAAAAGTCAGCGTCAGCCATTAATGCTTGAGAGAAAATTTAAGACAATCCATTCGGCAGGAGGAAACCCATGAGAGGAACTACAAAGACTTACCTGGCGCTGGCGGCTCTGGTCATGCCAGTTCTGGTTTTTGCCCAGTCTGAAGTTGAGCGCGAAGTCACCTGGTCCGGCGAAGTGGCGGCGATCTTTCAGGAAAAGTGTCAGGAATGCCATCGGCCGAACTCAATCGCTCCGATGTCCCTGTTAAGCTATGAAGAGGCCAAGCTGTTTGCACCGGTAATTCGTTTTCGGGTAGAGAATCGCGTCATGCCGCCCTGGCATGTTAATCCGCAGGTGGGTATTCAGGACTTTGCTAATGATCGTGGCCTCAGTGATGAAGAGCGCGCAGCGATTCTGGCCTGGGTAGATCAGGGCGCGCCAGAGGGTGACGCCAGTGAGGCGCCAGCGCCGCTGAATTTTAATGATGCCCTGGTGTGGCGTCTGGAAGATCAGATGGGGAGCGCGCCGGACCTCGTGGTTGAGTCCGAGCCTTTCGATCTTGATGCCGTAACCCAGGACAAGTGGTTTCGTCCCTCGACCCCAACCGGTCTTACCGAAGAGAGATGGGTAAAAGCGATTGAAATTCGGCCTAAGAATGACGCCAGCCGCAGAGTAGTTCACCATTCACTGGCATTTCTGGTGCAGCAGGAAGACGGCAAGCGTGGTCTGCCTGAAGATGTGCATGTGCCATTTGGCCCGAGCCTCTTCATGGAATGGGCTGTAGGTAAAGCCGGCCAGATATTCCGTCCCGACACTGGCAAACTCATGATGCCTGGCTCCCAGATCATGTGGGAAATGCATCTCCATGCCAATGGCGAGCGGGTACCTAATGCCCAGGTTGAGCTCGGCGTGTGGTTTCATGATGAGCCTCCCGAGCACCGCACTATCCTGAGCATGTTTGATGCCCAGGGGCCTCACAGCCTGGATATTCCGCCGCATGAAATCGCAGTTACGCGGGGCACTTTTGTACTATCAGCCCCCGCTCGTATCGAGAACTTCCAGCCCCATATGCACATGCGCGGCAAGGCCATGTCCATGGAAGCGATTTATCCCAACGGTGAGCGAGAGATGCTCTCGTTCGTAGACAATTTCCAGTGGAACTGGCAAATCAACTATGTGTACGAAGAAGATGCCGCTCCTATCGTACCCAAGGGCACCATGATCATCACTACGGCATGGCATGACAATACTGCCGACAATCCCTACAACCCGGACCCTAATCAGTGGGTAGGTTGGGGCGATCGCACGGTTGATGAAATGGCGCATAATTGGGTAGACGTGACTTACCTCGGCCAGGAAGAGTATGAGCGTCTCCTTGCGGAGCGCAGTGCCGGGCGCTAGCTGCCGTGAACATTATTTCGATAAAAGGGGCCAGGTTAACTGTTTATAGCCAAGGCCCCTTAATTTCTCCCCTTAACTTATGAAGTAGAATTCGAATGCCTACCATTTCTGTACTTGATCTCGCGCCCGTTCCCCAAGGCAGTACACCCGCCGATGCTTTGCGTAACTCTCTGCAGTTGGCGCAAGCAGTTGAAGAGTTGGGCTACCGGCGATACTGGGTTGCGGAGCATCATAATATGAAGGGGATCGCCAGCGCCGCGACTGCTGTTGTGATTGGTCATATCGCAGGCGGCACCTCGACTATTCGAGTCGGAGCCGGCGGCATCATGCTGCCAAACCATGCGCCGCTGGTGATCGCGGAACAGTTTGGTACCCTGGCATCACTATATCCTGGTCGAATCGACCTCGGACTGGGAAGGGCGCCGGGCACAGATCAGCTTACTGCCCGGGCACTGCGCCGCACACTTAACGGCAGTGCCGATAATTTCCCTAATGATGTGGTGGAACTCCAGCACTATCTGCGGGAGGCAGAAGAGGGCCAGGCTGTGGTGGCGACACCGGGCGCCGGCACCAATGTCCCGCTGTGGATTTTGGGTTCCAGCACATTTGGTGCCCAATTGGCTGCCGCGCTGGGATTGCCCTATGCCTTCGCGTCGCATTTCGCACCACAGGAAATGATGGATGCCATAGCGATCTACCGGGAGCGCTTCAAGCCATCCACGCAGCTTGCCGAGCCTTATGTGATGTTGGGCTACAACGTCTTTGCAGCAGAGTCTGAAGACGAGGCCGTTTACCTGCGTTCTTCGGCTTTGCAGGCCATGCTGCAGCTGCGACGCGGTAACCCCATCCAGCTGCCGCCACCGGTGGCGGGTTTCGAGGAGACCCTCACGGTCCCGGAGTTGGCCATGCTGGAGATGATTACCAGTTGTTCTGCGGTGGGAACGGTTGATAGCGTAGCTGAACAGATGGCTTCGTTCCTGGCGCGGACTGGTGCCGATGAGTTAATGTGCGTGGGCTCGATATTCGATCACCAGAAGCGTCTCGAGTCGTTTCGCCTGGCGGCAGCAGCTCGTGACAAGTTGATTAAAAAAGCAGCCTGAGCAGTTTATTAACTATCTGAACATGGTCAGAATTGAGCGTATCTTTATGTTGAGTGGGTATTGTGAGTTGATAGTGTGAATTGACGCCATGACACAGGCAGTGAGTATATCGAGTTTGACTGACAGTGCTCGATAACAGCCAGATCCAATAACAATCAATAGACTTAGCGACATCTAAAACTAGAACAACAGTAAGAAATTGAATCAGCGGAGGCAACATTCATGAGTGATGACAAGCAAGCGCCAGCGACAGAGGGCGAAAAGATTTCACGCCGGGCAGCCATCAAGAAGACTGTCCACGCAGGTTTGGCAGCTGGAGCGGTCGCCTCCATGCCGGAATGGGTACTACCGGCCCTGGCCCAGGGTGAGGAATTGGTGCCTTTCAGTGATATGCCGGAGGACTACTCCAGACCACCAGCCCGGCCTGGGGGTACGCACTTTCTTGATACTCGCCAGATTTCGTCTGACTCGTTTTATACCGACAACGAGGACTTCTACGTTGTGCAGCACTACGGTCAGCCGGAGTTGGACCTCTCCAACTATAGACTCCAGATAACTGGTCTGGTGGACAATCCGCGCGAATACACTTTAGCGGACCTGCAGTCGATGCCGCAATTTGATATCGATGCTGGCTTCGAATGTGGTGGTAACCGACCCCTGGGTATCTTCCAGGGACTCATCGGCAATGCCAACTGGCGCGGCGTGCGCTTGCGCGACATTCTGCAGGCGGCGGGGGTTCAGCCAGAAGGTAAAGAAATCGTGTTCTTCGGCGGCGACATCGGCGTGGAAGAGATCCGCGAGACTGAGGTGGAACAAGCGTTTGCCCGCAGCTTGCCGGTGGTGGACGCCATGCGTGATGTCAATATGCTGGCGCTGGAGATGAATGGTGAGGCGCTTCCTCAGGGACATGGCCGTCCAGTTCGGGTGTTGATTCCTGGCTTCTATGGCGTGGCCAATGTGAAATGGCTGACCCAGATTCACGTCCAGGACCGCCGCTACATGGGCCGTTTCATGGGCCGTGACTATGTCACCCTGAAGAAAGAAATGGTGGGCGATCAGGAGCGTTGGGTTGAGAACTCAGTGACTCGCATTAATATGAAATCTGCTGTGGTGCGAGTAAGTCGCATGGGCAATAATCATACTATTACCGGTTTTGCGCTGAATGATGGCACGCCTCTGGAGAGTGTTGAGGTCAAGATAGATGACGGCCCCTGGCAGCGTGCAGAGATCGATTCGCGCGCCAGCCAGTATTCCTGGAAATTGTTTTCCATGCCCTGGAACAACCCGAGCGCCGGAGAGCACACTATTGTTTCTCGCGTCACCGATGTGAATGGCAATGTGCAGCCTACCCAGGACGCGTTGCCAGAGAAAATTAGCCGCTGGGAAAACTTTGGCCAGATGCCGCGTACCCTGGTCATCAGCTAGCCAGCCGAACAACTCATCAACAGGGGCAGAGAGATGTGAATCTCTCTGCCCCTTTTTTGTTATCATCGCCAACTTGATCTGAGTCGTTAACCAAGGAGAAATGAATGTTCAGTCATGTGATTTTGGGGGCAAACGATATTGATGCTTCCCGCAAGTTTTACGATGCCGCCCTGGGCACGCTTGGAGTAGGGGATTCGGTTCAGGATCCAAAGGGACGGATTTTTTATCGCACCAAGACTGGCGTGTTTGGCATTACTCTCCCCATCGATGGCGAGCCCGCTACTCACGGCAACGGCTTTACCCTGGGATTCGCTGCCAGCAGTCCAGAAGAAGTTGATGCCTGGCATAAAGCCGGTTTGGAAGCTGGCGGGACTGACTGTGAAGATCCGCCCGGTGTTCGTGAGGGCGGTGGCGTGCAAATGTATATTGCTTATTTACGAGACCCTGCTGGCAACAAAATCTGCGCCCTGCACAGAATGTAATTGGCGGGATTGAGTTTTAGGTAAAGCACAACTATAGACAGCGGCGGTACATGGCGAAGAGTCTTTCCCAGTGCCGCTCAGCTGCCGGTTTGTCGTACAGTCCCTCCCGTTTTGGGAACACGAAGCCATGTTGGGTTCCCGGATACCACTCGACTCTTGCCTTGATTTCAGTCTTGGCTAAATACGCTGAGAGTGCGTCGACCATTTCTGTGGGCGCATAACTGTCAGTTTCCGCGCAGCCAAAATACATTTCGCCCTTTATCTTGTGCGCATCCAGATGGGGTGAGTCCTGAGCATCTGTTATGAGTCGTACCCCATGTATTGAGGCGCTGGCAGCGATGCGGTCGGAAAACGCCGCGGCGGCAGCAAAGGCAAACGGCCCGCTCATACAATAGCCTACGCAGCCAATCTTGCCGCCTCGGGCTGCATTATCTGAATCAGAAAATTTGATCAGCTCACTCACATCAGCGCAGGCCATGGCGTTCGATAGGGAATCCATATGCTCGTGCATTTCTTCCCTGCTCGACTCCGCGATTCGATACTCCCGCACTCGCCGATAATATAAATTCGGGAGTATGACATAGTAGCCAGCAGTGCCCAGTCTACGAGCCATGTCGTGAAGCTCGCCACGTTTGCCGGGCGCATCCATCAAGAAAAGAATAACAGGATGCGGGCCTTCCTCTTCCGGATGAGTAATAAAGGTGTTCATGACACCATCTGTGGTGAGGATATCGATTTCTTTCTCGATCATAATTCTTATCGCTCAAGTTTCTTGGTATGTTTTGGCTGGTACAAAAAGGAAAAAGGCATCAAAGCTGGGCTCTGATGCCTTTCCTGGTGTCGGATCGAGTCGTGCTAGTTTCGACTCTGATCCTGGTCGTAGGGGGCGCCAGTTCCGGACGAGCCCATGAAGAACTTACGGCCATCTTCAAAGGTAATGTCGCGACCATTAGCGCGCGCGCTGCGATCTTTGCTCTGGTAACCATCAACAACAATGTTTGTGCCCGGGAGGATCGTATCGCGAGACAGCCCGCGGCGTAACAAGGTGTTTGGAGTGCCGCCCTCAACCATCCACGTGGTTTTGCTGCCGTCATCGTTGGTGACTTCGAGGTGAATCCAGGTATGGGGGTTTACCCATTCCACCCGCACGATTGGGCCGCGCAGGAGGACTGGCCGGTTGGGATCAAACTCTGCGCTGAAAGCATGATGGGCTACTGCCTGCATGCCCTTCATGCCGAAAGCAAACCACAGGACTGCCGCAAGAAGTGGCCCAACACTGAGTTTTAGTAATAGTGGGGTTGGTTTCATTTGATTTTTCCTCACAAGACTACTCTTTTTTTAATTTCGCGGATTGGATATGCCGTCCGGATTAATTAGTCGGATTGGCGATGCCGCCTGGATCTTCGCCGCGGTACTCGGCCTCGAGAACCCTGGCGCCCTTCAGAATGCCTTCCAGCGCATAATTGGCCTCGTGGCAGGCGTATTCGAACACCTTGTTTTCGGTGCGTGGCCAGGAGTACTCGCCGCTGAAAGGTGCAGTCCAGACTGTGGGGTCTTCCACGGTGAAGCTGTAAACCACCTTGTCTGCACTCTCATAGCGAAAGTATTCGGTGACTTTCATGTTTTCCGAACCTGTGGAGAAGGCTGGCGTATCGCGAAAATTCGTGGTTTCCACCACCAAAGTATCTCCTTCCCACCAACCGATGGAGTCGCCGAGCCACTTCTTGATGTGGGCCGGATCATGCTCGGCGTTCATGCGCACGATTCGTGCCTCATGAACCATTTCAACATGAATCAGCACAGTATCCGGAGTCTGGACGATACGCTTGTGGTTGTTATAGAGGGCAGGAAGCATGGGTGGTCCTGCGGTAGAGCTGAACGACAGGATGCAGCGCTCTGCAAACGGCCTGTTCTCAGGATTATCATAGGGGCCAGGTGCATCTAATCCGGCATCAAGCCAGTAAGCGGTACCATCATTAGCCCCACCCTCACGTCTGGGTGCCTCGCCTGCGCCAAGTGCCTCGCGTCTCGCATTGCGAAGTTCGTCAGTTACCGGGGGCAGCCTGCCATTTAGCGGAGAAGTAATGATGGAAGACCTGAACCCATCATTGATACGCACGACGTCCGTACCGTTGTCGACCCAGAACGTGTTGTAGCCGCCCACGTTGCCAGCGGCGCCGGTAGAACCGTCACCACCCTGCGGTGGTGCCGTGCGATTTGGGTCGCTGCCGGTCTGGTTGTCTTCCTTGCGCTCAAATTCGGCATTGGCGATGCTGAAGGCCTCGTCATTGGTAAGAATCAATCGGTTACCGAAGCGAGTTGGGCGCTGAAAAGGCGTCAGGGTAGAAACGTCATAGGTTCCGGAAAAATCGGGTTTTCCATCGCTGGTTCGCGGGATATCGCTATCTTGAGCCAGGGTTAAGATTGGGATTAAAGGCGCGAGAACCAGGCCAGCTACAGCCAGCACGCCGAAGGTTAGGGTTCGGGTTGATGGAATGTTCATATCCATTTTCCTCTCTTAATCTCGCGGTAGTGGGTATCTGCGATATTCACCGTAAATAAGCTCTTCGACGAACTCGACGCAGCGAAAATCCATGATGCGAGCGTTGGGTTCCATGCGTCGGTAGATCGGCATCTTTATCGTGAATGGTTCAGTGAGCACAAGTGGATCTTCGATAGTGGCCTCATAGTCAATATGATTGGGTCCCATCATGGTGTAACGCTCGGTTACTTTCATTTGGTAGCTGTGGTGGCTGCCCGCGCGATCCAACCAGGTGCCGTCATGTAAACCAGTTACCTCAACCACGAGTGTGTCACCCTCCCAGTGACCTACTGACCAGCCCATCCAGGAATCCAGGGGCGCTGGTCCCGGATCGTCCATATAGATGTCTCGTACCGCACCAGCAAATTGATACGCGATAAAGAAATCATCTTCACTCTGTATGATCTGGAACGGATGCGGCAGATAGGTCGCTCGGGGAACGCCGGGCATGAAGCATTTTAGTTCCGGATCGCGGGTTACCCAGTTCGCGGCATTGTCTTCTTTGACTCGCCTGGCTTGCTCGTTATAAGGAATCTCGCCGCCACCTACGATCACGCCCATGCTGCCCGGGACCGAGAGGACAGCACCTGCCGCCAGCGTTTCCGCTGCCGGAACTGGATTAACGGGCCCTTCTCGTAACATGACGGAATGGCGCGCTATATGGGGTTCGAGGTCCCAATTGGCCTCATTCATCACCTGCCAGATGCCATTGAAATCCGGCAGGCCATTGGGAAGTCTGGGGATTTCCTGCGCGCGGACTGCGGCACTGCCGAGCAGCAGGCATGAGAGTAGCGAAACCAGGAAAAGGGGACGAGTGGATACCTTGATCGACATTGAGTACTCCATACTTCGCGACGGGCCTGTTCGGCCTCGGATTATTATTCTATCTTCTACCAGGTGCGACGAAACTCGCTAAATCGCCACTAGTCTAGCCCGACTTCCTGACGCTGTATAGCGAGGGCGGGCCAGGAATCGGTTGAATACTCCCCGCCAGGCGACGGTTAGCAAAACTCTGCACCCACTGGCTGGCTGCTCAGAAGGCAGGCGTGAGTCCGCTACTTGCCGGGCCGATCCAGAGTGAAGCTGGATTCCACATCCACTCGAGTATAGTCGTTGTAGCCGAGGCGGCCTATGGGCATCATCTTCGCCACATCTACCAGGCCGGCATCAGTAATCATATTGTCGGCGATGTGAATGCCTACTACTTCTCCGAAAATCACTCTGTACTCGTCGCCCTCGTCCCAGCCTGGAATCAGGGTGGTTTTGAGGTACTTACATTCGAGATGGACCGGTGCCTCTGCGATTCTTGGCGCTTTTACCATTTCTGCTGGCACCGGGGTCAAGCCAGTTAGCTCGATTTCGTCTGCCGCGGGCGGGAGAGATGCAGAAGAGTGGTTCATCTGATCACGCAGCGCCCAGGTTGCCAGGTTGCAGACGAATTCGCCGGTGGCTTCTACGTTGCGGGCAGAATCCTTATGGCGATCATCAGCACTGCCAGCGCCTGCTGAGAACATCACAGTTGGCGGTCGATAGCTGACAGCATTGAAGAAGCTGTAGGGCGCCAGATTATAGACGCCGTTGGTATCGGCGGTACTAATCCAGCCGATCGGTCGTGGAATGATCAGGCTATTAAATGGGTTCTTGGGGAGACCGTGATTCTGTTTCTTGGGTTCGTAAAACATAGACAGTAAATTTATCCAAAGGTGTTTTGAGCTGAAGCGAAGCGCCCGAGATCGAGTTCTGATCGAACTGACTTGCCCAGATCGGACTCGGTGTCGTCAATTGGAATTCCCATTGAATCGGCAATGCGCACCATGCGCTGGAAATTGGCTGCCACACCCGCGGCATCTACCAGCACATCTGTGCCGGCAATGGATCTGAGTGCGGTACGGGAATGCTCGAGTCCAGCTTGGTTTCGTGTCGCCACAGCCTCAGCAAATTGCATAAGTTCGGCGCCAAATTCCACGCCGACGTCGGCCGCCGCCACGTTGCCGTTAATCCCGTTGATATTGACTTCGGTTTCTCTTGTCGTCGCGCTCGCACGGAGCATCGAAGCGTGTGCGTTAGTTCAGTAGAAGCATTCGTTGACGGACGAAACCCGCCCTGCAACCAGCTCCATCTGCATGCGGTTAATACTGCGATCATCCTGGCCAACGAGGTTGGCCATGCCTGGTACCGAAAGATATTGCGCGCTGCTTAGAGCCAGCCAGTCTTTGAGCGCGTCGGGCACTAATGAGAGCGCGCGCAGGACATTGGCACTGCGGCCATTGGGCCACAGGTTTTCTTCTGGTCCGGTTAATCCCTCGCGAGGCAGCATTGGGACAAAACCTGTGCCGGATTCTGCCTGGGCCGGTCGATAGCCTGAAGCTGCACCCGTTTCAGGCTCTGGCAGCGGCTCTAGCGCCAGGCCCAATGCGCGGCTGAATTCATCTACGCTGAATGTGTTGACCACGACACCAGCCAGTTCCACATAGGCTTCGTTGCTAATTCCGTTGGCAGCGAGTTGATCAACGAAGACCTGGGTAATGCGACCCTGATCGGTGATGATGCGATGGACAGCATCGATTGCCGCTGTCGGCAAATTGCTGTTGCTATCGTGGGTGCCGCTCACCGAATTTGGGGAGAGCGCTGCCTTTCGAATCCCACAAAAACTGCAGCTAAGAGCGTTGCGAGTTTCCGCGGCGATAGCGACGCGTTCAGCGCCTGTCCACCAAT
This sequence comes from Gammaproteobacteria bacterium UBA7449, assembly GCA_002477465.1. Taxonomy (GTDB): domain Bacteria; phylum Pseudomonadota; class Gammaproteobacteria; order Pseudomonadales; family Pseudohongiellaceae; genus UBA9145. Next base: position 33,369 of record DLPV01000071.1, read on the forward strand.
TGCCGGGGGTTGCCAGTTTTTGCCAGTAGTCGCGATGCGCCTGTTTAATGTCCTCGCGGATTGCATAATCCGCGTCTTGATAGCTAAATATGCTCATGGTTGGCGTTATTCTTTGCTTGGAATGATTTGAGTCTACCAGCCATTGTACTGAGTAACGGTCAAGAGGTGCACAAAAATGTAGCCTGCGAATTCGGCCGTGCTTCTGCAGTAATTTCCGCTACAATGGTATAGTGACTCAATATCGTACGGCGCCAGAGGCAACGCCCAATATGCCGGGCGGCATCCCCTACATCATCGTCAATGATGTGGCGGAGCGATTTAGTTTCTATGGTCTGCGAGCCATACTGGTTATCTTTATGACCCAGTATCTGATGTCCTCCGACGGTCAGCTCGCCACGCTGTCAGATGAGGACGCCACTTCCTACTTTCATCTTTTCACCGCGACCGCCTATTTTTTGCCCTTGATCGGAGCCATTGTGGCGGATGCATTCTGGGGAAAATACAAGACTATTATCCTGCTGTCCCTGGTGTACTGTGCCGGGCACTTCTCTCTGTTTCTCGACGACACCCAGCTTGGCCTGTTTCTTGGACTTACTTTGGTCGCTGTTGGGTCTGGCGGAATCAAGCCCTGTGTCGCGTCCAACGTGGGCGATCAGTTTGGCAACACCAACAAACACCTGCTGTCTCGCGCTTACTCCTGGTACTACCTGGGCATTAATATCGGTTCATCGACTTCGTCTTTGCTCACCCCCTGGCTGCTGGAAAACTATGGGCCTGCCATCGCCTTTGGCGTGCCCGGTGCCTTCATGGCCCTGGCAACACTCACTTTCTGGGCTGGGCGTAAACAGTTCGTCCACATACCGCCGGCTGGAAAATCCTATATGCAGGATATCACCGGCCCGGATGGCAAACGCATGGTGAAGCGTCTGCTGCTCATCTATGTATTGGTGGCTGCGTTCTGGTCCCTGTTTGACCAGATGGGCAGCACATGGGTATTGCAGGCGCAAAACATGGACCGTATTGTATTTGGCTATGAGCTGCTGCCGGCTCAGATCCTGGCCGCCAACCCATTCCTGATCATCGTATTGATTCCCCTGTTCACTTATGTCGTTTATCCATTGATGAACAGGCTGTTTGTGGTTAGCGCTTCGCGCAAGATGTGCATGGGTATGTTCCTCGCCTCAACTCCTTTTCTTGTTACCGGATGGGCAGAGTTCCAGATCCAGAATGGTGCGACTCCCCATATTGGCTGGCAGCTGTTTGCCTATCTGTTGCTTTCGGTTGCCGAAGTTATGCTGGTCATTACGGTTTTGGAATTTTCCTATACCCAGGCGCCCAAGCGTATGAAGTCATTGGTAATGTCATTCTTCTATCTTTCCATTTCGGCTGGCAATCTGTTTACCGCGGCGGTTAATCTGATAATTCAGAATCCGGATGGCAGCTCTAAATTGGAAGGGGCCACGTATCATTTATTTTTTGCAGGATTCATGGGGACGGCCGCCATACTGTTCGCCATTTATATGCTGAGCTATAAACTGGAATTCATCATTCACGAAGAAGCAGACGACGATGAGCAATCAGATCAACGATTACAGCCGCAGCCAGGCACTGCTTGAGCGTGCCAAAGCCGTTATACCCAACGGTATTCCAGGTCATTTTAATCCTGTTGTGCAGGTTCCGGAGGGGACCTACCCTTGCTATGTAGACAGGGCGAGGGGTGCACGGTTCTGGGATATAGATGGCAACGAGTATATCGACTATATGTGCGCCTATGGGCCGATGATTCTGGGATATCAGAACGAAGTCATTGAGGAGGCTGTACGAAAGCAGGTGGCAAACGCCGATACCTGCACACTGGCATCGCCGGTCATGGTGGAGCTGGCAGAATTCCTGGTTGAGCTGATTCCCTGGGCGGGATGGGCGACGTTTGCGAAAAATGGTGCTGACGCGACCAATATGGCAGTGCTCATAGCTCGCAGCCACACTGAGCGGCGCAAGATCATTGCCATTGATGATGGTTACCATGGGTGCTCGCCATGGATGCAGGCACTTGGTCGCGGGGGAATCAGCCGGGAGGACCATCGAGAGACGATTCGCATTCCCTGGAACGATCTGGCTGCGCTTGAAGCTGCACTCGAAGCCAATAAGGGTGAAGTGGCCGCATTAATCAGCTCGCCCTATCACCATCCTGCTTTCAAAGATAACGAATTACCTGAGGCGGACTACTGGTCGGGAGTACACGCTTTGCTGAAACGGCATGATGTGCTCTCTATTTGTGATGATGTGCGCGCCGGATTTCGGCTGGATATGGCCGGTTCGCCAAACTACTTTGGCTACACACCCGATTTAAGTTGTTACTGTAAGGCCATCGCCAATGGCTACCCAATCGCCGCGGTAGTGGGTAAGAATGCGTTGCAGGGCGCAGCGGCGGGCGTGTTTCAGACCGGCAGCTTTTGGTTCTCTGCGGGCCCCATGGCAGCGGCACTGGCTTGTTTGAAAGAACTCCAGCGTATTGATGGTCCCGCGAGAATTTTACAAACTGGCGAAAAGCTGTGGCAGGGAATGGTGGACATCGCTGCGGATGCGGGCCATGAGCTGAAAGTTACCGGCGTTGCTTCCATGCCTTATTTGCGTACCGAGCACGAAGCGGGCATCTCGTTTCATCAGGCTCTGTGTGGCGAATGCACCCAGCGCGGGCTGTTCCTCACTTCGCATCATAATCTGTTCGTCTCTGTGGCCCATTCTGAAGCAGACATCACCCGCAGTTGGGAAATCTTCAGCGACGCAATCAAGGCCGTAAACGCAAGCTTTAGATAGTTGGCTCAAGTATTTTAGTCCTCGGAGTTTCTATATGTGGCATTTGCTAAAAAAAGTTTCATCATTCTCCACTAGCATGCTGACCCTGCTGCTCGCCCTTCTTTACACTTCAGGCACCTGGGCCCAGCCAGCAATTAATCCTGCCGAGCCCTGGAACTGGCCAGATGACTATGTTGTTGAGCAGGTCAACCAGGTGCGGGCGGGGCGCGATCTTACGCCCAGCAGTTGGCCCAATGGCGCCAGGGTAGCCGTGTTGCTTTCCTATGATGTGGACAATGAGACCGTTATGGGTTTACGCACAGGTGATATCAGTGTGGGGCCATTGTCTCAGGGGCAGTATGGCTCGAGAGTCGCGTTGCCGCGAGTAGTGGAATTGATGAACGAGCAAGACATTCCGGCCACATACTTCCTCCCGGCCTGGAGTTTGAAACTCGCACCGGAGCAGGCGCAGCTAATCAATGCTTCAGGCTTGCATGAGATTGCCGTGCACGGTTGGATTCATGAATTAAACACGGCTCTGGATGGCGCCACCGAGGAGCGATTGCTGCGACAGGCGATGGATGAAATCGAACGCATTGCTGGTGTGCGGCCGGTGGGTTTCCGAGCGCCGTCCTGGAATCTAAGCGCCAATACGCTGCGCATCGTGCGTGACCTGGGTCTGCTCTATGAAAGTTCATTGATGCACGACGACCGGCCTTACGAAGTGCTATACCAGGGCGAGCCCACCGGGATTGTAGAACTACCGGTAGAGTGGATTCTGGATGATGCGCCACTATTTAATCCCCTGGGGCAACGCTATATGAATCCGCGAGATGTGATGCAAGTGTGGATTGACGAGTTTGACCGTGCCTGGGAAGAGGGCACCATGTTCTTGCTAACTATGCACCCACATGTGATCGGTCACCGCTCGCGCCTGGTGGCGCTGGAGGGTTTAATAGAACATATTAAATCAAAAGATGGCGTCTGGTTTGCCACTCACGAGCAGGCAGCCCGCTACGTCAAAGCACAGGCTGGCATGCCATAGGCTGACTGTTGGATTAGCTTATCTTTCATAAAACATATCCTTGCTGCTCCTTGCCGCAAGTCCGGCTGCTACCAAGATGCAGAATTGAATTGAAAATAGCAGCCTGTTTTTTACATTGGTGAAGGAAAAGCCATACACATCAACGGTGCAGAGTGTTTACGACTCGCTGAGACGATTAGCAGCCAGCCAGTAAAAAACCAATCCGCTTCCGATAAATCCAAGGCTAAACAATGCCTCGAGTGGGCGGCTTACCAAAGTGAAGCCCAGAATCCATCCTGTTAGCACCAGGTAGAGCAGCGGCGTAAACGGATAGAGGAAGGTGCGATAAGGCCGTTCCAGGTCTGGCTGTCGATAGCGGAGCACAAAGATGCCCGCGATCGTGACAAAGCTATTTAGTGCCAGGGTAAACCCGGAAAAAACCAGAATCGATTCGAAGGTAGAAGAGAGTATAAAGAGCAAGGCGACGGATGACTGAATCCAGATCGCAGTGGCAGGAATGCCGTTACTGTTCTTCTTTCCCAGTACACCAATAGCTGGATAATCCTCACCGATCACCTGAATCACCCGAGGGCCCGCCATGGTCATGGCGCTGACGGTTGAGATTAGCAGCATGGCCAATACCAGCCCGGTCAGTCGGCCAGCTGTTTCCCCAAAAGCGGCTTGGGCCGCTATCGCACCGACTTCTACCTGCCCCATCATGGCATCCATTGGGGCGGCATACAGGAATGAAAAATTGAGCCCAAGATAGAGCAGTGTCACTACCGCTGTGCCGGTAATCAAGATCCAGGGCAGGGTGCGCTGAGGGTTCTCCAGCTCACTGCTCAGATAGGTGGCAGCATTCCAACCTGTGTAGGCAAAGGAGACGTAGATAAGCGCTACCGCGTATTCGCTGCTAAGAATAATTGTGCCATCCCCTGGCGCAGGGAAAAAATTTACCGCTTGAGGTGTACCGACAACCAGGACCGTGCCAACGATGAAGCTCAGTATTACGACGACCTTCAGAATGGTGAAGATGACCTGGGTGCCGCTGCTGTTTTTGTGGTTGGTTGCGTGGACCAGGGTTAGCAGGATCAACAGCGCTGACGCCATCAGCTTCTGCATGTTGGCGCCGACGCCGTCCGGAAAGATTGAAGACGCATAGGCGGCGAACGTCATGGCAGCCAGTGCCACAGGTCCGGAAAAACCCACGGTAGAGGAAACCCAGCCGGATACGAAGCCCGCCGCCGGGTGATAGATTCTTCTGAGCAGATTGTACTCACCCCCAGAACGGGGCAGCGCTGCGCCGAGTTCTCCGTACGTCATCGCACCGCAGAGTGCCGTGATTCCGCCAATTCCCCAAAGCGCCAGCAGGGCAAAGCCCGAGCGGATATCCAGTAACTGGAAGCCGAGGCTGGTAAACACCCCGGTGCCAACCATATTGGCAATGACGACAGCAGTGAGGGTGGGGAATCTGAATTTATCGGCGGACATCAGGTCATTATAGGGACTCGATGGAGACCGTGACACCTGTAACTCGCGATTAATCCGCGCCTGGAGTCACAATTTCCAAGAGAGTCGTT
>DLPV01000071.1:39091-66280 GCA_002477465.1 Gammaproteobacteria bacterium UBA7449
GAGAGTCGTTGGAGAGAAGTTGGGGAGCTAAGCGTAGTCGGGAATTGCAAGGTCAGTCGCTACCCAGCTTTTCTGAGCAGGGCCCTGAGTCTTTTTTTCCAGCCTTCGTCGACGTATGGGAATTCCAGCGCGAGTTTAATCACCTCAAGATCATGTGCTTCGCTGAATACGCTTCGACACAGCTTTGCCACTGTTACGCCATGCGCCGCCGCGCGCACACGTTCCATGCTGTCACCGGCCTGCACTTCGCCGGTTTTCAAGGTATAGAGGTAGTAACCCAGCCTGCCGGCCATCAGAAACTCGTTGCTGAAGTCTTCAAGCTCAACCCGGGCGGCAAGTTTGGCGCAAGGAATACGCGGCTGCGCCACTTCCATTAACGCAGTCCGACGCGAAAGCGATCACCGATATGCACCGCTTCGTCAGGAAAACCATCAACGGTGAGATTCTGCCCAAATTGGGAGGGTTCAAGTGGGTCTTTGCCCAATACGCGCTGCCAATCCGGATAGTAGTCGGCAGAGTAAACATAGACGGCTTTTTCCCTACCGCCGCGATATTTCAGGTTAGCCTGGCCATCGCCAGCAAGCTTAGCCAGACCTAATGCCACTGACCCGGTGATAGGTGATTTATGGATGCCGGAACGCTCGGTCTGACCGTTTACAATCATGTCGCGGGGTTTGCCGACGCAGACTTCCAGGATTTTCGCTTTCATAGCAGGAGAGCCCTATCAAGTGTTGCTGTAGTTGCATGCCACGAGCCGGCTTGGCAGTGGCTAGGACCAGGAGTGAATCAGGCTGGCGGTTTGCTAATTTATGCGGCGCGTTTCGCCCGGCGTGATAAACAGATCTGCACCACGCAGTGGTCGTGGCCTCCGCATGGGATCTCCGGGAATTGTGCGGGGCACGTGAATGCCGACGTTACGTTTTGCGCCAACTCGATTTTCCAGAATATCTCGACCGACCTGGGAGCCGAAAAACCAGTAGGGGGGGAATGCAATATTGGGTGTCACCCGATCCCAATATTCCGGGTCCAGTGCAAAATGTTCATCGTTGGAATCGGCATCTCCCATGTGAACGACAGTCGTACTTTCATTGAGTGTGACGCGCCATACAATGTTTTCAACGTTCAAACGGTCTGTTGGCCAACCCGAATGGGGAATTCGAACCGCTTCTACTAGTAGCTTGCCCATGGTTAGCGTGACGGGTGCGTCCTTGTAGGCGAGGCTGACACTATTGACCCGATCGAAAACCAGCTCCTGCTCAGGGTTGGCAAGGGATCGCATTGCCAGCACGGCTTGTTGAGGCGCGTACAGAACGATGTTTGCTTGCGCCACTAACAGCGCAAGCACATCCTCTGGAGAGAAATGATCGCCATGAAAGTGGCTGATGAAAATAGCGTCGACATTGTTAAACGGCGCCTCACCTGCAAACAGCGCCTCACGCATGGCATCCGGTACTAACAAATACTGGCCATAGGTTTCAGGGTAGAGAGGATCGAACAGTACCTTGGTTTCGCCGTCCGTGACCATGACCGCCTCGTTGGCCATGTAGAAGGCTTCCTGGGGAAAAGCAGTTTGGGATGTGAGTAGCAGGCCTAGCAGAAAGTAAAAGTTATTACGCAAAAAGTTTATTAACATAGAAAGTGCATATTTCCGGTTTGATTATCGCTGCCGCGGGCGATGGCGGAGCCAGCAAGTGGCTCCGCATCGGCTGGAGCTTAATCTTTGTCCTGGTTTTGCGCCGCCATTCGCTCTTCGGCGCGATGTCCCGACAGGATGTTATACATGCCGTAATTGCCTTCATGGCAGGCATATTCATAAATTTTGTCCGGCGTGAAATCGAAAATAATTTCGCGCGTGTAGGGTGCGGAAAACTGGCCAGGGTCGTTGGAAGTGAGCTGATATTGCAGGGCAGTATCGCTGATCCGCGTTAAGCGCTCCACATTTGTCTTCATATCCGTTGCTGGACTGGTGCTGCTGGCATCAGAGTAGTTGGTGGTCTCTATAACCAGGGTATCCCCTTCCCACCAACCTCGGGAATCGCCATGCCAGAGTTTAACCGCTGCCGGCGCGTGAGGCTTTTCGACGATGGGAATGATACGCGCATCATGTGCCATCTCCTGATAGATCACCACGGTTTCCTTGGACTGCACGATTTGCCAGTAGCTGTTGTAGCCTGAGCCGAGTCGAGGAGCACCAAAAGACAAGCAGCGCTCGCCCAAGGGCCTGTCAGTCCATGAGTCTGCTGGATGGGCTGCGCGCCATGCCCTTAATTCCCGAGCCGCCGCAATGGCAGCTTCCGTGCGCGGGGGATACTTGCCGTTGGGAGGATCCGTGATTTGCGAGGTGCGGCGGTGGACCGTGCGCTCGGCCATCCACTGGGAATCATAGTTGCCTGTAGTGGGATCGTAGGAAGCAATCTCGCCGCTGAAAACAGCTTCCAGCACGCCGCCACCGAACAACGCGTCCTCTCCCGCAGCCATGATCTCGTCTATGCGTTGAGAGATGAAAACCATGTCATCATCGGTAAGGTATTCTTTATCGCCGAATACGTCGGGGCGTTCCACCGGCGTAATCGTGTTGTTTTCCCACACACCCTGTAGGTCAGGGTGGCCATCGGGTGTTCTGGGCACGTCGTAGCTTGAATTACCCTGACTGAATCCGCTGCCTGAAGCTAGCAGAAAAAGTAGTGGAATCAATGAGCTGCATGTTCTTATTAGTTGGCGCATAGGGACTGTTCTCGTCGCTCAGGATTTAGACTCTATATTCAACTACTGGCTGCGATTTCGCAACCTCAAGGGCGTTTCTGGAATGGGGTAAAGTTAACCGGCTTCAGGGTCAGTAGTGGCGGGGGTTTCAGAGGAAACCCTGGAAAGTCCGAACAGCACGGCACCAAGTAGAATCCAGAACAGGATGATTCCCCACTCTTGTGGCCAAACCAGGGCAGATGGGCTTCCGGGGAAGTAGAGTGCCCCGATGCCAATTGAGAGCAGCAAGGCCAGGTATCCGGTAAAGCGTCCACCGGGCGCCTGGTAGGGACGTTCAAGCTCCGGCTCGTTTTTACGCAAGGCCAGGAACGAAAGCGCGACAAAGGCGTAGGCCACCACAATACCGAGGCCGCCGGCGTTAACCAGCCAGACCAGGGCTGGACGTCCGAAAAAAGGTGAGACCACAGACAGCACGCCAATCAGAAGGATTGCATTCATCGGGGTGTGGTAGCGCGGATGAACTTCAGCAAGCGGTGCTGGCAACATGCCGGCCTTGGCCATGGCGTAAATTGCGCGACTGGCGCCAACGATCAGGGCATTCCAGCTGGTGATGATCCCGGCCAGGCCAGTCACCAGCAGAATGGTCTCGCCGAGATCACCATAGATAAGCCCGTTGGCTTCAGCGGTCACCAGGTCTGCAGAGGCTAGGGCTTCCCCATTCATGAGCAAGCCGACTCCCACAATGATCAACGCATACCAGGCGATTGCCATCAGCACCGAAATAATCAGCGCGGTTCCTATATCGCGAAAGGGCAGATCAATCTCTTCGGCGGCCTGGGGAATGATGTCAAACCCCACGAACATAAAAGGTACCATGACTAATACAATGGCCACGCCGTTGATACCGCCAACGAAAAGTGGGTCAAGGTTTGAGATTGAACCAGTGACTCCTGAGCCCGTCACGAAAAAGAAACCCACCACCAGAATCGCTATCACGACCGTGGTCTGGACGATAGCAACGATCTTGACGCCCAGTATATTCAGGATGGTCATGACCACAGCACCGAAGATGCCCACTCCGACCCACGTGGCATGAACTTCCCAGCCGGCGACAGTCCACAGATAACCGATATCGAGTCCGGGCACGAGTGAACTCATGACTGTTGGTAGGGCGACTGCTTCGAATGCGATCACCGACATGTAGCCCAGGATGATTGCCCAGGTACAGATAAACGAGGCGCGGGTGCCAAGGGCGCGTTCACTATAGACATGCTCACCACCCGCGTAGGGAAGTGCAGAAGACAGCTCTGCGTAAGTCAGGCCCACAATAGCAATGGCGCCGCCGCCAACCAGAAAGGCGATGATCGCGCCAAGCACGCCGGCGGAGGTGATCCAGGTGCCAGTGAGCACGACCCAGCTCCAGCCAATCATGGCACCAAAAGCCAGTGCTATTACATCTCGTCTGCCTAGCACCCGCAGGAAACTGGATTGTCGTTCAGGATCAGTCATATAGCATCTATTTATTATTGAGGAGGTATACTACTTTGTTTTTTATTCATGCCAATCTATTCTTTGGACAGAGATTGCTAAAAAAACGCCCAATCCCGTTGTTCATCCAGGCAATGCGATTACTTTTCTGATTTTCATCGAGATTTAAGTGGCTGCAACACTGTCTACCCTACCATTTAGGTTTCGCAGCAACCTCATTACTTCACAGATTGGTCACCCTCAGGTGTATTATGACATGTCACTGACTTGTCTGCTTGCGCCGGGCCTGGATTGGATAATTTTGACCAAGGTAAATCAGTGATCGCTTTCTTGATTGATGTCGTAAAATGCTTGAAGGATTTTTAGACTACTTTAGAAATATATTTGTGAGGAACTGTCAAAATGATGAGATGGCCGGTTGGATTGATGTTGGTTCTGGCACTCACGGCATGTGAGATTGAAGCCGGGCCGAATTTCGAGAGAATGAGCTTCGAAGAATTGGCGGAATACAATCAGAGTCAACCTCTGCGACAAATGATCGTGTGCAGTGAGGATGACCGTTCCTTCAGTCGCGTCAGACGTCGACGCTGCATGACTGTTGAAGCCGCCTACGGATCGGCGGCGCAGGCAGGTCAGCTAGGGGTGCTTAATACGATCCCGGGCTACGGAAACTCAGAATAAGCTGATCGGGGTGTGGGATCGGTGAAGTCTCAAGGATTGCAGATAGCCCCGATCCCACAACTGCTTATCAGCAAGATCTTGCCCCCTGCTCTCTCGCTGGGGGCGCAAGTCTGCAACTGCCGGTCTGTCGCCACAAAGCATGGGACGCGCTGTTTAAGTCAGCATTAGTGCCAGCTCGGTAAATGTTGAGACGAGACTTGTGCATCGCCTCCTAAAGAGAAGTCGCCTCGTGCACCAGTTCACCACCAATCCAGGTTTTCTCAACTGCAACACCCATGATGCGCTCCGGATCGATAGTCAGCAGATCTTCTGACAGCAAGACCATGTCAGCAAGTTTGCCCGCCTCCAGGGTACCCTTGATCTCCTCTTCGAAGTTCAGATAAGCACCCAGCGCGGTGTAAGCGCGGATCGCCTCCTCCATGGTAATAGCTTCATCAAGGCCGTAAACCGTGCCAGTCATGCCCTTGCGGGTGACTGCGGCGTAGATACCCACCAATGGTCCGATCGGCAAAATATCACTTGAAATAGCAACGGTAATGCCGTGGTCCATGGGTCCTCGCAATGGGTTATTGTGCTGCAGGCGCCAGCCGTCCAGGTTTTCTGCGTAGCGTCCTTCGAGAGTGTAGGTGAAGTTGGGCTGCTGAGTGATATGAATTTGATGCTCTGCCATGAGTTCCATGGTCAGTTCGGGCGGACGCATGGAAAAATGATTGAGATAGTGACGGTGATCTACCCGAGGGCTGCGTTCAAGGGCATCGGCCAGCGTGTTCACAACAAGCACAATTGCGGCATCACCGATGGCGTGAATGCCCATCTGATAACCCGCGTCGTGGATCTCATTCAGCAAGGTAACCAGCTCCTTTTCCGGCATGTTGAGATATCCGCGGTACTCACCCTGGTTCACATACGGCTCGAGCGTGTATGCGGCCGGGCCAGTGAAACCGCCATCCGCGAAAACCTTGATTGGGCCGGGTTTCAGGAACTCATTGCCTTCTCCGACTCTGGCGTTTAGTGCATTGATAGCATCCGGGTCGTACCACTGAAACTGAAGGGCAGAGCGCGGTAAGGGCAAATCATTATTGCTGTATAGATCCTCAAACATTTCGTAGTCGCTGACTGTCTTCGAGGCATCGGTAATTGAGGTGATGCCTTTGGCCAGCAGCGCATTCAGATTCACTTCCAGGCTGGCGATGAGTTCGTCGTAGGTGGAGTCTGGCACCAGGCGGCCAACAATATTTTGACGCTCGCGGATGATGCCGTTTAGTTCTCCATCATCCCCGACTTCAATCACGCCACCCTCTGGCTGCGGCGTATTGAGAGTGACGTCTGCCAATTCCAGCGCTAGCGAATTTGTCACCGCACTATGACCACCAGCCCTGGTCAGGATGACAGGATTGTCAGGAGCCACCGCGTCAAGGTCTGCGCGCAGGGGGCGTCGGCCTTCGTCAAGTTCGTCTTCTGACCAGCCGTAGCCGGTAATCCATTCCCCTTCACCAATCTCCTCAATTTTTGCGCTAATCAATTCCTGAATTTCAGCGATCGAAGTGACCTCACCTAACTCGATGTAGCGTTGAGGCCGACCTCGTATGTGGGTGTGGGAGTCGATAAAGCCCGGGATCAGCAGTTTGCCCTCTAGGTCGACTGTCTCCGCAGCATCATAGCGATCGAGGAGTGAGTCATCTCCGCTGGCAACGATGAGGCCGTCATTGACTACTACCGTGTTCACAATGGAAAAGTCGGCGTCAGCAACGAAAACCTTGCCATTGGTTAGGACGAGGTCAACTTCGCCGGCAGTAGGGATTTCTTCTGGTGCAGTTTCCTGGCCGCCGCAAGCGGTGAGAAGCAGGCCTAGTGTCATGGTTAGAAAAGTAGCGGTTCTCACTTTATATCTGGAGTTCATTGTAATTCTCGCTGTTTGGTGCTCTAGGTCATTAAGTTATGTTTGTGCACGTAGTCTAGTGTTTGTTTAAGCGCTGCTTCGAACATGAAGATCATCTCGTCGATTTGTTCATCGTTGATGATCAGTGGCGGGCAGAAGGCCAGACAATTTCCGCTTACTGCTCTGATAAGGAGCCCCTGGTCCTGACAAAATTGTTTGGTCATCGCGCCTACTTTGCCGTCGGCAAAGCCTTCGCGTCGCTCTTTATTCGCCACTAGTTCAACTGCTGCTATTAATCCTTTGCCCCTGACTTCACCCACCAGTGGATGTTCCGCAAATTCCTGCAGGCGACTCTGCATGTAGTCGCCCATTTTGGCGGCATGCTCAAACAGGTTCTCGCGCTGGTATATCTCGATTGCTTTCAATGCGGCAGCCGCGGCAACTGGATGGCCGGTGTAGGTGTAGCCGTGGCCGAATATTCCAAGCTGGTTGCTGGGTTCGCGCATGGCCTCATACATAAAGCCGGGGATGATGGCAGCGCTGACCGGAATATAAGCCGCAGAGAGTTGCTTGGCGAGACTCATCAGCTCGGGCTTGATGCCCATGGTGGTAGAGCCAAAATCATTACCAGTTCTACCAAAGCCACAAATCACTTCGTCGGCCCAAAACAAGATGTCGTGCTTGCGCAACACATTCTGCACGGCAGGATAATAACTATCGGGGGCGACCACCACGCCGGCGGCACCGCCAATAGGCTCGGCGATAAAGGCAGCGATGGTCTCTGCGCCTTCCTTTTCGATTAACTGCTCCAGTTCCTGCACCAGGCGCTCGACAAAGCCAGCCTCAGACTCACCGTCTTGCTGGCCGTGATAGTAGTGGGGCGTGCTGGCCCTGAGTATGCCAAGCGCATCCACTGGTATATCGAAATGGGTGTGCATGACAGGCAGGCCAGTGAGCGCGGCTGCGGCCACGGTGACCCCATGATAAGAGCGCTCCAGCGCGATAATCTTCTTTTTCTTTGGCTGGCCAGTCACATTGAAATAGTAATGCAGCATCTTGACGTGAGAGTCATTGGCTTCACTACCGGAATTGGCAAAGAAAATCTTTGCGTCAGGTACGGGCACCATCTCGCCGAGTGTATCAGCCAGCTTCATGGCTAAGGGATGGGTGCGTCCGCCAAACATGTGGCTATAGGGCAGGGTGCGCAACTGGGTGGTGATGGCGTCGATCAGTTCGTCATTGCCATACCCGAGCGCGGCACACCAGAGCGCCGACAGGCCCTCAAGATAGCGATTTCCTTTATCGTCATAGACATAAATGCCTTCGCCGCGAACGATGTTGAGTTGTTCAACCTGGGTGAGGTTTGTTGTGGGATATAGTAAAGAAGTCATGCTGCTGAGCATAAAACAGCGGTTTGTTTAATGCTAGATTTTCGGTTTCTGGGTGAAGAGCCTGACAAGAAAGCAGGAGGCCTTGCTGTGACACGCCGTGAACCCATTCCTGGGGGCTCGGAGCCCGCGTCCTGCGGGCTGCGGTCACTGCAAGGCCTCCCGCTTCCATGTCCTCAAGCTCAAGGGCCATTCGAAACTACATTGTTTGCATAGATGTAAATCCGACTCCGCCCTAGGAGTTCGCAACATACTCAGCATCATGTGTAAAGGAGAGGGAATAGAAAAGCGAGCCTAACTAAAACAGTTTCGCACTATAGTAGAAAGGCCGCTGTCAGAGCTTGCCTCAGGCACAATCAAGAGCCAGCGCCGAAGGAGCCAAAAAGACCAAACCGCAGGTTTGGGCTTCTTTGGTGATGGAGGGCACCGCGGAGCGGCGCGGCTCGTGCCAGAGGTAAGTACTGACAGTGGCCCACCACTTCTCCACAATCGTGCTTCTATTGATAGCCAGATTAGCGCTAGACTTAAGCTATCGCACTCAAACTGAGGGCTCTACATAATGTCTAAGAATAAATCAGGAACGGCGACCTCCGGCTTGCTACTGTTTTGCATAGCTGCGCTTTTAGGTCTGAACGGCGCCCTAGCCCAACCCAATCCTTATCAGGTCATATACCACTGGGGAGAGTTGCCAGGAGATCGCACCATGGGTGTAGTTACCGGCGTGCAGCCAGATCCCGATGGAGAGCACATTTGGATATTGGAGCGCTGTGGGGCGAATCAGTGTGCTGGCTCTGATCAGCATCCTATTCATAAGCTCGATAGCGAAGGGCGCACGGTCAAGTCTATTGGCGCCGGTTTGTTTGCCTGGCCCCATGGCTTTGATATGGATGGGGAAGGCAATTTTTGGGTGACCGAAGGAGCGCCCGAGGGCGATGCCAGAGGCGAGCCCGGCATGGAGCGAGGCATGGGGCACCAGGTCATCAAGCTGAGTCAGGACGGTGAAGTGTTAATGCGTCTTGGCGAGGCGGGCATGGCGGGTGATGATGCCGAGCATTTCAACGGTCCGGCGGCGGTGCTAGTGGCTCCTGGTGGGGAGATCTGGGTGGCTGATGGGCATCGCGGCGGCAACAATCGGGTGATGAAGTTTTCCGCTGACGGCGAATTGCTGCTGCAGCTGGGCGGGGGCGTAGACGACACCAGTCGCGAGAGCGGCCGCTTCAATGATCCCCATGATTTAAAAATGGATTCCCAGGGCAGGCTGTTTGTGGCCGATCGCGGCAACAACCGTATCCAGATTTTTGACCAGGCCGGCGAGTTGTTGGATATCTGGACCCAGTTTGGCCGACCCAGCGGTCTCTGGATTGACGCCGATGATAGGCTTTATGCGGCAGACGGCATGTCCGGTGAGCAGTGGAATCGGGGCTGGGAGCGAGGGATTCGCATCGGCGACGCCCGCAGCGGCTATGTTACCGAATTCATACCGGACTATGAGGTGCAAAGCGGCAGTGGCATCGAATTCCTTGCCGCGGATCGGGATGGCAATGTGTTTGCGGGACAGGTCGGCCGTCAGCGCTTTGAAAAGTACGTCAGGGTAAGGCCCTGATGGCTAATGATAAGGTCAAGGTTAAGAAAAGGAGCTAACCATGAGTTTTGCCGCAGGCATTCTGGCGGGTAAGTCAGCGATTGTGACTGGTGGCGCAACCGGCATCGGCGCATACATCGTAAGGAAGCTGGGTTCGCTGGGCGCGCAGGTAGGTATCGTCAGTCGCAAAGAAGAAAATTTGCAGCGGGCTGTCGCCGCCTTCAAGGCGGATGACAGCATCGAAGTGAATTACGGTGTCGGTGATGTTCGCGACCCTGAGTTGATTTCGGGGGCCATTGCCAGCTTGGCTGAGCAGCAGGGAGGGCTGGACTATCTGGTTTGTAACGCGGCCGGAAATTTTATCTGTCCTACGGAGCAACTGTCTGCCAACGGTTGGAAGACCGTGATCGATATAGACCTCAATGGTACTTTCCATTGCTGTCAGGCAGCACTGCCATTCCTCAAGCAGGCCAAAGACGGAGGCCGCATCGTGTCTATAAGCACTACGGGGGCCAACTTTGGCTGGCCTGGAGCTGTCCACGCCGGCGCGGCGAAAGCAGGGATTCAAAATCTCATGCAGAGTCTTTCCAGTGAATGGGGAAAATATGGTGTCAGGGCCAACTGGATATCTCCTGGGCCGATAGAAGGCACGGAAGGAGTGGATCGACTGATCATCCAGCAAGGCCTGGCGGAGCAGTCGCTTAAAAGAATTGCATTAGGCATCTTTGGTGAAGGAGACGACATTGCCAATGCCGTTATCTTCCTGTGTGCGGATACGGGGAAATATATTTCTGGTGCCGAATTGGTAGTAGATGGCGGCAGCCAGTGGCATCGTCGCTAGTCGAACAGGCTTTGCTGTGCCATGTATTGCTCTACGTGTTCAGGCTTCGCCATATCCGCTTCCAGTCGCGGGCAAACTTCCACTGATTCCGGATAAGTTCGCAGATTAATTACACCTGCCCAAATGCCTGAATCGTAGTCGCTTTCTTTGTCATGAGGCTCCCCGGTTCGGACCTTGGCAACCGCTTCTTCAATCGGAATCCTGATTAGCAGGGTGGCGTTGAGTTCCTGGGGCGTAGCTGGACGAATCATTGCCGCGCGACCGGGAATAATGTGATCGATAAATTTATCCAGAATCTCAGCTTTATGGTCTTCTACGCGTTCGGCCTTACCGAACACGGTTACCGACCGATAATTGATGGAATGATTGAATCCGGTTCGCGCTAGCACTAAGCCATCCATAGACGTTACGCTGATGCAGGCAGTTTGTCCGTCGAGCAGGGCATGCATCATTTGGTTCTGTAGGTGGCCGTGTAAATAGGTTGCATCGCCGATGCGAATATAGGCTGTGGGTAACACCCGCGCCTCACCGTTAATGGTGTAACCCACGTGGCAAAGAAAGCTCTTGTCCAACAGCGGATAAATTTCCTCGCGGTCATATACCCCACGCCCACTCAGGCGAACGACCTTGATACGTTCAGATACCTCTACTTCTCCGGATGCCATTTGATTGCCTCATTAAGTTGGCTCTTTTCAGCTGGTCATAAACCTGGCAGTTGCTCATATATCAGGTCATATGACTAATGCCGCGAGTATACACGTCGAACTCGGAGGTGTTTCAAGCTACAGCTCTCTTTACTCTACCTTTTTCAGGGCAATATCCGGATACTGACGCATTCAGAACAATGCGGGGGCTGACATGGTATTCAACAACGTTATTTTGCGAGTCAAGGAATCCCAACACATCGCAGAGGTAGCGAGCCTGCTGGAAGAGCAGGCGCGGCTATCATCCGCAGAACCAGGCTGCGAAAGTTTCGTGGTATACCACTCTGAAACTGAGCCTGAACTCTTCCTGCTGATAGAGGCCTGGGAATCCCAGCAGGACCTGGCCCAACACCGCGAGGCCAAGGCGTTTACGGAACTCTATGTACCCAGGGTCATTCCGCTGGTGGAGCGCCAGCCGCACCTGTGTCGGCGCATTTGGCCGGATTGAGCCGAAATTAGGTTTATTCCCTAAGCCAAAGATGGAATCATGTTATTAATCTACAGTTACTTTAACTCAATTATAAAGGAGTAGCTCATGCAAGAACTCACAAAAATGGCAGTGTCAGGCCTGGCGTCGGCACTGGTCTTGTTCACATTCAACGCAGCTTCCGCGCAGTCTTCAGCCGCTCTGGTGGCAAGCGCGCTCAATCACCCTGATAGACCGAGTGAAGAGGCCGATGATGATGCTCGCCGCATGCCGCTGGAAGTATTAAGTTTCGCAGGCCTAGAGGCGGGGATGGATGTTCTCGAAATGGAAGCCGGAGGCGGTTGGTATACCGAGATCCTCAGTCGTGCTGTCGGTCCTGATGGCAGTGTAATGATGCAGAATCCTCCAGCATTTGAGAGTTTTACTGGAGATGCGGACAACGATCGCGCTGCCCGACTCTCTAATGTGACTCTTAGCACGGTTAACTTCGATGAGCTGGAAGCAGCAAACGGTTCCATTGATCTCGTCACCTGGATTCTTGGCCCCCACGAACTTTGGTTTTTTCCCGGAGATGTGTCATTAGGCAATCCCGAGGTGACGTTCCGTGAGATCGCCAGGGTATTAAAGCCAGGTGGTCGTTTCCTGGCTATCGATCATGAGGCTGCAGCTGACTCCGGGCCCGAAGTGGGCGGCACCTTACACCGAATTCACGGAGGCCTCATCACCGAATACGCCGAGGCGGCTGGTCTGAGCCTTGTCAGAACTTCGAGTATTCACCGGAACCCCGAAGATCAGTTGACCAATGGTGTGTTTGATCCTTCCATTCAGGGTCGTACTGACAAATTTGTCATTCTGTTTGAGAAGTAATTGCAGGTGACCGCACAACTTGAAAAGTGCAGTCGCTTTGCAGAACTACATCAACAGCACAGTGCCTGGCTGATCCCTAATCCCTGGGATGTGGGATCGGCCAGGGTGCTGCAGGGTCTTGGCTTCGGGGCGCTGGCAACCACCAGCTCGGGCTTCGCCTATACTCTTGGGCGAGCAGACGGCGCAGTGACACTTGAAGAAAAACTCGCCCACTGCCGTGAGCTGGCCGCTGCCACAGACATTCCGCTCAACGCTGATTTCGAAAACGGGTTCTCCGATGAGAACGCCACACTGCGGGACAATGTTCTTCGCCTGATTGAGACGGGCATTGCCGGTTTGTCTATCGAGGATTTCAGTCGCGATAAGCTGACTATTTACAGTAAGGATGAAGCGGCTGATCGCCTGGCCGTTGTTATGGAAGCGATTCAACAGTCTGGCATACCGGTGCTGTTGACTGCCCGCGCGGAGAACCTGATTCGCGGGGTCGACGACCCAGACGATACCCTTGAGCGCCTGCAGGCCTATTCAGCCACCGGCGCCCATGTCCTTTACTCTCCCGGCCTGACAACACTTGAGCAAATCCAGCGTTTTATTGCAGCGACAGACAAGCCCATGAACGTTTTGGCACCCTTTGTTGTGGGCGCCTCTGTCCCTCAACTGGCGGATCTTGGCGTAACCCGGGTCAGCACTGGCGGTGCCTTGAATTGGGCAGCAGTAAATCCCCTGATCACCGCCGGCAAAGAGATGCTGGAGCAGGGCAGTTTCAACTGGTTGACGGTGATGGCCAAGGGAACCCAAGTGCAGGCTCTATTGAAAAAGAAGCCCGACGCACCTTGAGCCCGGTGCAGTTACTGCTCACTCCATGCTGCCAATATATTGCATTAGCAGAGAGAGACTTCATCACAGTTTCTTCGATAGTCGAAAGGCCGCTGGCAGTGTTTGCTTCAGGCACAATCAAGGGCCAGCGCCGAAGGAGCCAAAAAGACCAAGCTGCAAGCTTAGGCTTCTTTGATGATGGCGGGCACAGCGGAGCGGCGCGGACCGTGCCAGAAGTAAAAACTGGCAGTGGCCCATCACCTCACTCACGGTATTAAATTTGTCTTGGAACGAGCTAATTGGCCCGATAAGTGATGCGCCCGCCCACGATGGTCATAATATTCTCAGCGGTCAGGATTTCCGACTCTGGTAGTGTCATCAGGTCGCTATCAAAGATTGTGAAGTCGGCGAACTTGCCTACTTCAACAGAGCCACGCAGGTCCTCCTGAAACGCACCGTGAGCAGGCCAGATGGTGAGCATTTTTAATGCGGTTTCGCGGGAAACCGCGAGCTCCGGGTGCCAGCCTGACTCTGAAGAACCGTCTAATCGCTTACGCGTGACTGCCGCATAAAATTCTACGCGTGGGTCGCCAACTTCCACTGGCGCATCCGAGCCCCCGAGGATCATCAGGCCCCGGTCTACCAGCTGCTGCCAGGGATAGGCATAGCCAAGTCGGTCAGGCCCGAGTCGGTCAGGCGCGAAATTCAGGTCTCCGATGCCGTGGCTGGGCTGCATGGAGGGGAAGACGCCCATGTCAACGAAGCGGGCCTGGTCGGAGGGCGGAATGATCTGGGCGTGTTCCATGCGCCAGCGCAAGTCGGTGCTGGCCCATTCGTCCTGGGCCAGGTCATTGCGTGCTTCGGCGTACCAGTCGAGCAGGGTGCGCACGGCGCGGTCTCCGATGACGTGCGTCCAAATCTGTAAGTGTCCTCTCAGTGCTGCTTCGAGCACCGGCATCACCTCTTCCTTGGTGGTGCGATTCATGAAACCGTTGTGATTTGCATCCGAGTAGTTCGACAGTAGGGCGGCGCCGCGAGACCCCAGAGTGCCGTCAATGAATACCTTGATGCCCCGCACATCGAACATGTAGTCATCGGTGGTTTCCCTGCCGCGTTCAATCATGGTGCTGGCTTCCTGCACCAGCGCGGCCGCATACACGCGATGGGCCATGTTGCCCTCGGCATGTATCTCCTTCATCAAGTCGATATGACGGAATGCCATGCCGGCATCATGGGTCTGGGTCCAGCCCAGAGCAGCGTTGGCGCGCAGACCGCGTAGCAGATTGTCCTTCAGGTAGGCGTCGGTCTCCGGTGGAATCAGCTCCCGGAACACATTCATGGCGTTAGCCAACACATAACCGTTAGGCGTGCCGTCCAGATCCCGTTCGAAGCGACCGCCCTCAGGGTCGGGTGTATCGCGGGTGATGCCTGCCAGTTCCAGGGCGCGTGAATTGACCAGCGCTGAAACGCCATCAGCGCGGGGCATGAACAGGGGTTTGTTCTCGGTAAAAGGGTCGACGTCGAACTTGTTCAGGAACCGCTGTTCGTCGGTCCACTCTCGTTCAATCCAGCCGCGGCCCTGGACCCATTCGCCATCAGGGATGTTGGCAGCCCAGTCTGCAATAGCCGCGACCGTTTCGGATAGCGAAGGAATGCCAAACAGGCTCAGAGTCTTGGTGCGACGGCCAACCCCTTCCAGGTGCTGGTGAGAATCCGTGAATCCGGCGTAAACGGTGCTCCCGCTCAGATCCATGATATTGGCGTCGCCACACATATAGGCAGCGGCTCCGCCATTGTCGCCTACATAGAGAATGCGATCACCACGCACCACCACAGCTTCCGCTGACCACTGGTCATTGTTAGAGGTGTAGATGCTAGTGTTGTGGATAACCAGGTCCGCTGGCATGCAATCCTGACTACCGCTGGCGGCGACAGCCGGAGTTGAACTGGTGGCGGAATCGTCACTGCATGCTGCGAGTAGACAGATCGAGCCAATCATTCCCGCCGTCCATTTCAATGCCAAACCCATTGCGCTCTCCTTTAAGTTGCCGGGATTATTACCTGAGGCAAAAATACAGCATCTGTGTAATAGACAAAAGATTGATTCTGCGACAGGATATGTTTCGATTATTCCACTGACACAGCAATTTGCCTGCCAGACTGCGACTTGGATGGAATAGATCTCAAATAAAATAGAAAAAGTAGATATACAATATCCGAATAATAAATTAGGGAGCCGTCCATGAATAAAATTTTACTTGCTGCAGTTTTCACCCTGAGCTTTGCCAGTTCTGCGCTAGGCCAGCCGAATATGGAACCCTGTGGCCCTGCGGCTCATCTCTCTGAGGCATATTCTGGCAATGTCGCTGCAGATTCGCGCTGTTTCGAGCTGCGTATGTATACTGCTGAGCCCGCTGTAAATGGAGCAGGCGGCATTGACAATCTGCACCAGCGTTTTCGCGAAGAGGAAGTGGCAATCTTCGAGAAACACGGAGCAGACGTGGTGGCGGTTTGGCAGCGGTTAGACAACGCTAACACGCTGGTTTGGATGTTGGCCTACCGGGATCGGGCGCATCGACAGGAAGTTTGGACTGCGTTTGCGGCCGATCCAGCCTGGCACGCTTTGCGCGAAAAATACGCTGTGCCTCTCTCGGCTGAGGCCTACATGATGAGTGCGACGGATTACTCAAAGCTTAAATGAGTGATTGAGAGGCCCGCTAGCGACAAATTTGATGTCGCTAGCATCGAAGGCCAAGCCGACGGATTTTTAGCGCTGACAGGTTTTTAGAATACCAGCCAGAACCCTGAGCTTCGCGGGAGATTGATGAGTATTCAATTAATAGGAATCGTTACGCGAAATGGATTATGACTTTTAATCGCCTTATAGCCTCCAATGCCCGTATAAAAATCCTAATTAAGTGAAAGAAAACCGTGGCCTGCTTTAACCATCCAAACTCAGCAAATATTGCGACATGTAAACACTGCAAAAAAATGAACTTTGCGGCATGCGTACGTTGTTCCTGGATAGCGGTGAATTCTGCGAACCCTGCGCTGCCGCCTTGGATAGCGAAAGCTTCGTAGAAAGCAATCAGCCCAGCTGAATCCTCCCAACTCGAAGGATCTTGGCGAAGAGATAAAGGCTGAAGCCGAGTATATCCCCCCTACTAGGGACCGTGGTCAGGACAAGCTGTATATATGGCTTGGTGTTGGCGCATCTTTCTCAATGACCTTCTTCGGTCTATTGGTTTATGCCTACCCCACCCTGTTCATGGATTCGGCCACGCTGGCTGCCATACAGGCAGAGCAGCGATTAGAGGATTGTCGCCTGGTATTCTGAGAAATTACTTACTAGCATTGAAGATGTTGATGAAGAGACCAACGGAATCGCTGCAGGTATTCAGCGATCTGCTACGTCCCATGGTGTGCACGTATTTGACGGGGAAATTAGGGCGACCTGGCAGGATGGCGACAGTGATTTGGACGGCTCTAACTACACACTAACTGCCCAAAACATCACGCCCCCATTCAGTGGGAAGAAGGTAGTAACTGCTCACTCCTCGGTCTGTGCTAAAGCGCTAGCCTGAGCGCCAGCGCTCTTCCTCCTTGAGCATCAATCCGGCAGGGCGTAAGCGAAAATATAGCCACCCTCAACCTCCTGTTCTTTCTCTCCTTCATTAACCTGTGTTTCTAGCTGCAAAATGCCACCCCCGTCTGGGACGGTGACAATTACATACTGCTTGCCGCTGTTTGGGCTGACGTAACTCATAGGAGTTGCAGTTGAGGCGGCGGGCAATTCATCGGTCCAGAGCTCCTCTCCGCTGAGGACATCAATAGCGCGCACTTTACTGTCAGTCACGCCAGCATTAAAGATGAGTCCGCCTCCGGTGACAATGGATCCTGCTGAGTAAAACATGCCCATTGGCAGCGGCAAACGGGTGGGGATGCCCAGCGGCCCCATATCAGTAGTGGTTCCCAGCGGGCGTCGCCACAGGATCTCCTTACTGGCTAGATCCACCACTGCCATTTCCCCATAGGGTGGCCGCAGGCAAGGAGCAAACAGAGGTGATAGGAAAAAGAACGAATAAACGGCATAGGGAGTGCCGGTCTGGGTACCACCGATTCCGTAGTTATAACGAGGCTGTGTTTCCGCGCGGGGTATCAACCTCACCACAGAAGGGTTATGAAGAGAATTCACCACCATAAGATGATTGGCTTCATCTACCGCCACGCTGCCCCAGTTCATTCCGCCGGCAACGCCGGGGTAATACAGGGATCCATAACCGGTAGTCGGCGGCGTAAGCGGCCCCTCGTATCGCATCCGCTTAAACTGAGTACGGCAAGAGGCATGATCGAAGGGGGTAATGCCCCACATATCTGCTTCGGTCAGCATATCGTGATCGAATGAAGGCATGCCCACTGAAAAAGGCTGAGTGGGCACCGTGTTCTCTTCCGGAATGTCAGTCTGGGGTGTAGGCAGTTCCGCCACTTCTGCAAGCGGCTCGCCGGTTTCTCTATCCAGCAGGAAGATCTGTGCTCGCTTGGTTGGCACGATAACAGCCTTGCGCGTTTCTCCGTTCACGGGGATATCAACCAGAGTGGGTTGCGAAGGCACATCGTAATCCCAGATATCGTGGTGAGTCGTTTGAAAGTGCCAGCGCACGCGTCCGGTAGCGGTATCGAGCGCGACTATCGAGCTGGCGTATTTCTCCATTGCTTCACTGCGGTGGCCACCAAAGTAATCAGGTGTTGCATTGCCCGTGGGCACATAGACCAGCCCCAGCTCTTCATCGGTACTGGTTAGGCTCCAGACATTGGGCGTTCCGCGGGTATAGCTTTCGCCAGGAGCAGGCAAGCCAATGCGATCTTCACGGCCCATGTCCCAGGCCCAGATAAGTTCGCCGTTGACCGGGTTGAAGCCACGGACAACACCTGATGGCTCTTCGGTCTCCTGGTTATCCAGCACCCAGCCTCCTAAAACCAGCACATCATTGGCGATTGTCGGGGGAGAGGTGACAAAGTAGAACCCGGGTTTTACGTCACCCATACCCTGCAATAAGTTAATCTCACCGTTATCGCCGAAATCGGCGCAGGGCACGCCGGTATTCTTGTTTACTGCGACCAGTCTGGCATCAGTAGTTGCGGTGATGATGCGCTCAGGGCAGTCATTTGCCGGTTGCTCAGCAGGTGTTGCATAGTAGGTAACGCCGCGGCAGGTATCCCAGAAACCGATGCGAGCAGACTGAATTTCCGGGTCATAGCGCCAGCGCTCTTCACCGCTGTCTGGATCCAGAGCCAGCATGATATTGCGGCCGGTGCACAGATAAAGACCATCGTCGACCTGGATTGGCGTGCCTTTGAATTCCCCCGGAACACGTGTGCGTAATTGCCATGCAGATTCCAGTTGTCCCACATTATCGGGATTGATCTGACTGGAAGGGGCAAAGCGGGTGCCGCGTTTGGTGGCGCCATAGTCTTGCCAGTCGCCCGAGCTGTTAAAAACCTGGCCGGTGCCAGCTGCACTTGGGGGATTAACTTCATAGCCGGAGTTGGCCATAAACAGCGCGACGACTAAGACGGCAGCCGCACCCAGTACGCCGCGAGTCGCTGGCAGCTGAAACAAGGGGGTGGGTTCGCTTTGCAGTAGGCCTCGGCGTACACGTGGAATTACAAACCAGAGGCCAAGCGCAGTAAACATGCCGACTCGAGGGGCGAGCTGCCAGGCGTCCAGGCCCGACTCATACAGCGCCCAAAGGTAAGTGAATCCTAGAAAACCGCCATAGAGCAACGCTCCCATGCGATCACCCCGAAACAGGAGCACTGCGGTTGCGATTAATACCAGGCCGGCGAGCAGGTAATAAAAAGAGCCGCCGACGCTAAGCAGTGTCCATCCCTGCAGGCTCAATCCTATTCCACACAGCGCAAGGATTACGGCAAGCACTCTTGGCTTTGGGTACGCTTTAATTGTGTCTGACAACGTGTCTTCCCCCTTGATGATCTGTTCACGCACGTGAGTCGGCATGATCGCACAATTTGGTCGTGCAAACGAAGTCAGGCTTTGGGATTACTTAGGATATCAATGAGTTGGTGATTACGTAGCCAAGGGTCATCGCGCCAACCAGTAAGGCACCGGTTAGCGTTGGTGGTGCGGGTACAGGGATGTTAGTGGCGCGACAGGCCATGCCTATCAGGAAGGCCAGGGCGATACCCAGAAGTTGGTTAAACATTGTCAATTCTCGTCTGAGTGGGCTACTGCATTTAAGCCTTTGGGGGTTTCTGTTGCTGGGCATACAGTCTGACTGCAGACAGGTAGCCAAGGGTTATGGCGAGCACAATTATCGCGCCAAGCATCGCCGTCGGTGCTGGCAGTGGGATGCTTACGAGGCGACAAGCAACGCCAATGGCGAAAGCTAACAGGCTATCAAACGGATGGTCATCGCAGACAGAGTAAATTAACGCAGCCGCAGGTCAAGTGTTCCGTGGTGCCCGGGCAGACATGGCAGTCAGCGCTCGGAGCGGGTGATCAGAGAGGGTAAACAGAGAGGGGGATCGGAAATCCAGTGGCGCGGGCCAAAACGGTCAGTGCCTTCAGGATTTGAGCCCAGGCATGGACCTGGGCGGACGGAATCTTTATGCTCACGACTATAACAATAAGGAGAAACACATGTCCCGAATGTTCTCTAGGCTGGCTCCTCTGGCTCCTCTGGCTGCCTTGCTGGCACTGGCTAATCCAGGTTCGATCCAGGCCCAAACCCCGCAGGAACTGCTTGAGCAGTATTCTCCGGTGAGCTATGCAGAAATAGAAAACCCTGATCCTAAGGAGTGGTTGATGTGGCGGCGCACCCAGAACCACTGGGGCTACAGTCCGCTGGATCAGATCAATAAGGACAACGTGGGAGATCTGCGCCTGGCCTGGGCCTGGACCATGGAGCCGGGCATGCAGGAGACCACACCGCTGGTTCGAGACGGCATCATGTTTTTACCCCAGGCCTGCGATTTCATTGAGGCCGTGGATGCCCGGGACGGCACGCCTATCTGGGAATATCGGCGAGAGCGAGTTGACCATGCCGCTTCCCTGTCCTGCGCAAATCGCAATGCTACGCTGTACGGGGACCAACTCTATATTGCCACGGGCGATGCTTACCTGGTGGCACTCAACGCGCTGACCGGCGAGGTAACTTGGGAGCGCCAGATTGGTGATTGGACAATAGGTCAGCACTATTCCGGCGGCCCACAGATTCTGGACGGCAAGGTCGTGGTCGGAATGTCCGGCTGCTATTACATCAACACGGGCTGTTGGATAACGGCCCATGATCCTCAGACCGGCGAGGAGATCTGGCGGACCAACACTGTACCGAAGATTGGTGAACCCGGCGGCGAGACCTGGGGTGATGTGCCCAACGAGGAGCGACGCGGCGGTTCTGCCTGGATGCCTTCCAGCTATGATCCAGAGCTTGACATGATTTTCGTTGGCGTCGCGGTGCCCATTCCCTGGGGAGAAATCCAGCGTGATACCCGCGGCGGTGATGTGCTTTACACCAACTCCACCATAGCGCTTGATGCGGATACCGGTGAAATTGAGTGGTACTTTCAATACATTCCTGGCGGCAACTGGGATTTGGACCATCCCTTCGAACGCATTATCGTCGAGTCTGAAGTAATACCTGATGCCGACTCGGTTTCCTGGATCAATCCCAATATCACGTCATCAGAGAGTCGCAAGCTGATCACTGGGGTGCCAGGTAAGACCGGCATAGTCTGGACGCTGGATGCCGCGACCGGGGAGTTCCTTTGGGCCAAGGAAACCAGCTACCAGAACGTCATCGTTGGCGTCGACATCGAAAATCAGAAAGGCATCACCAATGAGGATTTGGAGATTACCGAGATTCGCCAGCGCCGATTTGTCTGTCCATCTACCACCGGCGGCATCAATTGGAACTCGGTAGGTTATAGTCCCGACACCAACGCCTTGTATGTGCCAAGTAATAATGTGTGCATGGATTACTATCTGAATCCTGTAAATCCGGTGCTGGGCGGTTATCACAGCTCGGCAACACAAAGGAAATTGCCGCCTGAAGATTTTGATAACCAGGTTGGCATGTTTTCCGCGATTAATGTGGCAACTGGCGAAGAGCTCTGGACCTATCGTCAGCGCGCGGGAGTTGCCGGTTCGGTCTTAACAACTGGCGGTGGTCTGGCGTTTGTCTCGGACGACGCGCGCCGTTTTCGGGCCTTTGATGCAGAAACTGGCGATGTCCTTTGGGAGCAGATACTGAATTCCTCGGCAGGTGGTTTTCCCATGACCTATGAGCTGGATGGGGTCCAGTATCTGGCGATTGCAGCGGGTGGTGGTGTGAATTACCGGGTTATGACGCCGGAGATTCGGCAGCGACGCGGTGGAAATATTCTTTATGTGTTCAGGCTGCCCTAAGCCTGAGAACATAATGATCATTTGTGGCGCCGCTACTTATTTCGCAACTATTTATTACTCCACTTGGGCCGACGCTTTTCGCGAAATGCCAGACGAGCCTCTTTGCTGTCTTCGCTGCTAAATGCCTCTGACAGCGCTTTAAGAGCGACATCTGGCACCTCAGTGAAATCCATATCCTCCATGGCTAACAGTAGTTGGCGCGTGCGCTGTATTGCCAGCGGTGACATGGATGCGATTTTTTCTGCGAGTTTGAGGGTTTCTTTCTCTAATGAATCGTGCGGCACAACTTTTGTAATCAGGCCCATTGCTGCAGCTTCGACCGCAGTGATGGGTTCGCCGGTGTAAATAAGCTCGGCGGCTTTCATGCGCCCAATCAGTCTTTGCAAAAACCAAACGTGCATACCGGGAGGCCCGGCTAGGTTGGGCACGGCTGGATAGCCGAAGTCGGCATCGTCTGCGGCGATAATCATGTCACCGCTGAATGCCAGGGTACAGGCTCCTTCGCGAGCGTAACCCTGCACCATAGTGATGAGTGGCTTGCTCAGCTTGCGGCAGATTGCGATGGTCCCAACGTAGAAAAGCCTCAGGAACTGCTCCATTTCGGCCTGGTCAAAACTTTCGACGAATTTGATATCGAGACCGCCAGAGAGACCCTTGCCGCTTCCCGATAACACGATAGCTCGACAGGACGAATCGGCGTCGGCCCGTCGCAGTGCGTCGTGGTAATCGCGGGTCAGGGTTTCATCAATCAGGTTAAGCGGGGGGCGATCCAGAATAATGCGGCAGACTCCGTTGGCGCTCTCGTAGCGGAGGGTGCTGTAGTCATTCATAGCCAAGGGCGCTCAGCGCCGACTGCCATTAACAGTCAAGTTGCCAGACTGCGTGTAGAGTGTGCCAGCGAAGCGATTGCCGTTAACGGTGCCGTTGAAGTTCATGCGCTGAGTCTCGCCTGCAGGGTCCAGTGGGCTTGGTGCATCCGCTGACCAGGACATGCGGCTACCAGCCAGTTCAAATTCATCTATGGTCATTACCAGCATGCCTTCCATGCGCAGGCCAGCGTCTTCATCGATATGCCATGTCGCATGGATCTCCCGGTCCGGCAACACGTATACAACGTCCCAACTGCCTTCAGCAACATAGGGTATGTCGCAGGCCGCCAGCAATAAAGTTAGTAAAATCGCCAGCAAGATGCGGTGCATTGGGGCTTTGTGTCGGGTATTGGTGTAGGGCACGATCTGGTAACGATCCTTGGGCATAAGTAATTGATAATTCGCCTGGAGGGCATGGCAAAGAGGCAATGACTTCTGGCGCGGTTGTGTTGCTTATGCGGTTCGCGGAAGCAGTCTATAACATTTCAAATCTCTTCAATAGAAACTTTTCGATCGAAAATTCCTCGCCATGCTGTCTTGCTATCTCTTCAATGGGGCTCCGCGTTTGCCAATGCGATGATGGCTCGCTGGGAGAATCGAGGATTCAAGGGAGGTTTCGATGATAACCCTAATTTCCCGCGACAGTTGCTTGTAGAAATTTCTCACCGGCGAAGTGTTACGCCAGACTAGTGCGTGTTTGCGCACTACGTTGATGCCCTCCACATCGGCAAGGCGCAATTCTTTTTCATCGCGGATCTCTGATTTAGCATAGAGAGCTGGCAGAAAAGCAATGCCCATGCCCATCACCACCATCTGCCTGAGCGTATCCAGACTGGTGCCTTCATAGTCACGACGGACTACGGCGCCTACCCTTTCACATAGTTCTGTAATCTGGCGGTGGAACAGATGATGTTCACTTATGGTTAACACCGGTTCTCCCAGTAAATCCATGCGGTTTATGCGCTTCTTGTTGGCTAGTCGGTGATCTTTGGCCAGCGCTAGCTTCAGAGGCTCTCGAAATAGGGGCGCCACTATCAGCTCATTGGACATAATGGGCAGTGTCGTGAGTATCAAATCATGTTGTCCGTTAATCAAGCCAG
Organism: Gammaproteobacteria bacterium UBA7449; assembly: GCA_002477465.1. Classification (GTDB taxonomy): domain Bacteria; phylum Pseudomonadota; class Gammaproteobacteria; order Pseudomonadales; family Pseudohongiellaceae; genus UBA9145. Next base: position 62,865 of record DLPV01000071.1, read on the forward strand.
TTTCCAGGTCGCTCGGTGTGTCCTCTCGAACATAAAGCTTGAGATCGGCATGGCGATCATGCAGAGGGTTTAGTATGTGGGGCAGCAGATAGGGCCCAAGCGTAGGGGTAACTCCTAGTCTGTAAGTGCCCATGCCGCCGCCAGCAAGGATAGAAGCCTGAGTTGCAAATCCTTGCGCCTCCTCAAGAACCCGCCTTGCGCTCGACAATAGTTCACGTCCTTCAGGAGTCGGGTTAATGCCCTTGCGACTTCTTTCAAATAATTGAATCTTTAAAATTTTTTCCATGACGCTAACTTGGTTGCTTAAAGTTGGCTGTGTGATGTTTAGCCCGAATGCAGCTTGTCGAAAGCTCCCGTACTCTGCGACGGCCGCAAAGTATTGAAGCTGCTTGAGCGAGAGTTTTTCAATTGTATGCATCAATAATGACCCTGTAGCCGTAATATAGATAAAAACTATAACGAAAATCCATTTTTATCAATATTCTTTCATATCACTTTTGATTAAAATTGTAAAAATAAACCTTCATCGCATAATTAAATAGTTAACTAGGGGTGACCATAATGAGTTTAAGCATTACAGAATCGGAACTTGAGCAAGCAAGAGAATCTTGGGGTAATGCATTGATAGAGATCTCGTTAGCATTTGAGGAAGACGGAATTCAAGCAGCCCGAGAACTGGCTAGTAAAGCGATTGATAGTGTCTACGGTTATGCGCAGGGCCCTGTGCTGTTCAAACCGACAATGGCGAGCGGTGTACAGACTTTCCGCCCCTCCAAAGAAGGGGCGTTGGCATACTTTGTTGGTCATAGCGACAAATACCCCTTAGATGGAGGATTTGGCATCAAGGGGTGGCGCGAGGTGGTCTCTGAAACTTCAGAGAGTTTTATACAAGGTGATGTCGCATTGTGGATGGGGTGGGTCAGTTTTACCGATAAAAATGGAGCTATTACCAAAGTAGATAAAAGCTGGGGGTACAAAAAAGATGAGGATGGGAATCTGAGGATAGTTCTGCATCACTCGTCACTTCCCTTCATACCATGAATTACGAACGAGTAGTGACAGCTACGACATAATGATTCATGTTTAGTTCAAAAAAACCTACGCGGAGCAGGAAAATCTCGATGATTAATTTTAAAACCGAGGACCTTAAAGGCGACTTGTTTGGCGGCGTAACCGCCGGCGTTGTGGCTTTGCCATTGGCGCTTGCTTTCGGTGAGGCGTCCGGAGCCGGGCCAATCGCGGGTCTTTACGGTGCCATTTTTGTTGGCTTCTTTGCTTCGCTTTTCGGTGGCACAGGCTCGCAGGTCTCAGGGCCAACTGGCCCGATGGTGGTAGTTTTTGCCGGGGTGTATGCTGCTTTGGACGGCAATCCCTCATTGGTATTCACCACAGTAGTATTGGCCGGTGTAATACAAGTAGCCTTTGGCTTGTTCAGACTCGGCCAATACATAAGGCTGGTTCCTTATCCCGTAATTTCGGGTTTCATGACTGGGATTGGCTGCATCATTATTGCGCTCCAGACTAGCCGACTGTTCGGTCATGAGCCTGAAGGCAGCGGCACAATACCGGCTCTCGTCGAAATTCCAAGCGCAGTCATGGATCCCAATCTGGCAGCAATATTTCTTGGTGTGCTGACCCTGTTGGTGGTATTTAAGTGGCCAGCGCGATTTGCCAAGTTTGTTCCAGCACCACTGGCGGCGCTGATCATTGGCACAGTTGCTAGTCTGTTTATTACCGGCGCACCAATTCTTGGCGATATCCCGACTGGTCTGCCTAGTTTTATTATGCCGAGCCTAAATCAGGACTCTTTGCTGGTGGTTTTTGAGGCAGCAGTGATTCTGGCTCTGCTAGGGTCGATCGATAGCCTGCTTACTTCACTGGTGGCTGATAATATGACCCGTACACGCCACAATTCCAATAAGGAGTTGATAGGCCAGGGCGTGGGTAACGTGATTGCCGGCTTGTTCGGCGGCATCGCCAGTGCTGGCGCTACCATGCGCACCGTGATCAATATCAGAACTGGTGGATCCACCAAAATTTCCGGCATGGTACATAGCTTATTGCTATTAGCTATTGTGATTGCTCTGGCACCTTTGGCTGCATCTATTCCGCACACAGTGCTGGCGGGGATCCTGATTAAGACTGGCTATGACATTGTTGATCGAGCCTATATTCTGAAAGCCCATCGTGGTCCTCGCTGGGATCTTGCTCTGATGCTTATGGTGCTTGGCCTGACAGTTTTCGTTGACCTAATTACTGCAGTCGTAGTAGGGGTAGTGTTGGCCTCGCTAGCATTTGTGAAACAGATTGCTGATGAGCAATTAAAGCAGCTGCGGGATATAACAAAAGATGGCTTAGCTATTAACTTCAGCGAAGAGGAAGCTGAGCTGATGACTCATTCTCATCATCGTATCAATGTCTTCGACTTTGACGGCCCGCTCAGCTTTGGTGCTGCTGCAGACGTTGGGCACCAGGTACGGGAAAAGTCCAAAGGGGACAGTGAGGTGATGATTTTTGACTTTGCCCAGGTGCCGTTTATCGATGTCTCCGCTGCCCGAGCGGTGGAAACTATCACCAACGACGGTAAAATGTCGAACAAACTGGTTTATATATCGGGTATGAACGATGCTATCCGAATCATGCTAACCGATCTGATGGGTGACGTGATTCCGAAAGGCCAATACTTCGACACGCGGCGCGACGCAATCGCTGCAGCGGTCGAATTCGTGGAGTCTTCCAACAGAAAAAAGTCGAAAGGATTCCACGAGGAACCGGCTTCGGGATAACCTGATTCCCGAGACTTTTGGCACTGAATGAACAGTCCTCAGACTTATTAGGCAACATAGAAAAGCAGAGTTCTTGAAAAAGACATCTGCTTTTTTTATCGAGCATCGGCGGATACTAAAGCAGCTATTTTTCTGCCAGCGCAAATGTGGGCTTAAGGACTAGCAAGGCATTTGAGCGCCCAAGATATTCATTGCTGGTGATCTGCTGAAACTCAGACTCGCTAGCACTTTCGAATACAATTTTACCGTGTTTCTTCTTATAGCGCTGATTACTTGAAGCTATAAACTCGCTTTAGCTGAGCTCATGCTTTTTCCCCTCGCGAGTACAGGTCGGAAGAATGTAATAGTTGAGATAGCAAAATGATTACTGGAGGGGAATAATCATTGCCAGCCTTAATTTGGTTAAGTCTTTATGCTTACTATGTCGAGATTTCAAGGTATGGTCCGACCCTGAAACGTGTTTTTTGCACTCACGCCGCTGGTGCTAGTTAGCGGCTGCCTTGCCCTGAGTGGTGAGTACGAGTCACGTTTTGCAGATATTGACTCTATCGGTGAACGCATCGTGTGTTTTAACGCAGTGGACTTACACATTGTAGATGGTGGAAATCCCGCGGGTCAGCCTGTGGTGTT
>DLPV01000030.1:0-15019 GCA_002477465.1 Gammaproteobacteria bacterium UBA7449
TCCCACAATAGGGTAAACTGTCGCCAACGAAATTGAGATGGCGAGTCATTAAAGATCGGCATCAATTAATCAGGAAGTCAGATTGAGTAAAGTACTGGCTATTGCTAATCAGAAAGGGGGTGTGGGTAAAACCACTACCTCGGTAAACCTGGCGGCATCTCTGAGCGTGACGCGCAAGAAAGTCTTGCTTATTGATATGGACCCACAGGGAAATACCACCATGGGTTCAGGCGTCAACAAGAACGAACTCGAGCTCTCGATCTATGACTTGCTCACAGGTCAGGCTCAATTCGACGAGGTGGTCATTCGCCCTGAAGAATCAGATTATGACTTGTTGCCTGCCAACGGGGATCTGGTGGCGGCTGAAGTCGAGCTGATTGCCCTGGAAAACCGTGAACTACGACTCAGGGAAATCGTAGAAGCGAATCGAGAGCGTTACGATTTCATTGTTATCGATTGTCCGCCGTCACTGAATATGTTGACCATCAATTCCCTGGTGGCCGCAGATGGGGTAGTGATTCCCATGCAGTGCGAATACTATGCGCTGGAAGGGTTATCGGCGCTGATGGATACGATTCGAGCGATTCAGGAACGCATCAATCCAACGCTGAAGATCGAAGGTATTCTGCGGACCATGTACGACCCGCGCAATAAATTGACCAGTGAAGTCAATGGGCAGCTATTCAATTATTTTGGAGATGCGGTATATCGGACCGTTGTACCGCGCAATGTGCGTCTCGCTGAGGCGCCAAGCTATGGCAAACCGGTAATTAAATATGACCGCCAATCGCGCGGCGCCATCGCCTATCTGGCCCTGGCGGGAGAACTACTCCGACGCGATGATGAGTCAGCCAGGGCGTTAAACTAAAACACAACTTCAGGCCACCATGTTAGTGACAACTCACTAACCCCCAGGGTCGCCGAGGCTGTACCTGATATATGAATGATAAGAAGAAACTTGGCAAAGGTCTTGATGCGCTGCTTTCCACTGGCAGTACGCAGACTATGGCTAGCCTGCTTGGGCGCAGGCCCAGGGAACCCGACGCAGCCCCGCCTGCTGCTGCTCCGGACAAAGATGGTGATCTAAAGAATATCCCGATTGACCTCATTCAACGTGGTAAGTACCAGCCGCGGACGGACATGCATGAGGAGGCTCTGGAAGAACTAGCCGCATCGATAAAGAATCAGGGGGTCATGCAACCCATCGTGGTTCGCCCTATCTCCTCCGAAAAGTATGAAATCATCGCCGGTGAGCGCCGCTGGCGCGCCACGCAAATGGCTGGGCTCGATACCATACCCGCTATCGTAAAACCGGTCGGCGATGAAGCCGCCATCGCCATGTCGCTGATAGAGAATATCCAGCGAGAAAACCTCAACCCCATCGAAGAAGCCATGGCGCTGAAACGTCTGCAGGACGAGTTTGAGCTGACCCAGCAGGAAGTTGCCGATGCGGTGGGCAAATCCCGTGTCACTGTAACCAATCTGATCAGGTTGATTGGCCTGCATATTGATGTGCGCCGCATGCTCGAGCACGGCGACCTTGAAATGGGCCATGCCCGGGCCCTGCTGTCCTTGCCAGACGAGCAGCAGACGCAGGTCGCTCGCACAGTTGCAGGTAAGGGCCTGTCGGTCCGTCAAACCGAAGCGCTGGTTAGGCGTCTCATGGCAGGCAATTCAACGCAGCCGGCCGGCAAGATTCTTGACCCGGATATCAAAAACCTGGAAGACAACCTTGCGGATAAACTAGGTGCCAAGGTGATGATTCAGCACAGCGCCAAAGGCAAAGGCAAGCTGGTAGTCAAATACAACAGCCTCGATGAACTTGACGGGATTCTTTCCCACATAAATTAGTCACACACAGTGCTTCTGGCAGCGTTTTTTCAGAACCCGAAAGCCCATTTTATCTGCCCTTTATCTCCCCTTTGTCAGCCCTGTTATTAGCCCCTATCCGGGCCTCTACCTTACCCCCGCACAGGGCCCTAAAACCCCGGTGTTTTAAGGCGAAAATTGATACTGGGACGTAGTTGCGATAGCCCATCAAAGCCCCTATAATGCGCGTGCTTTGAGTCTGGTGGACTCAAAAAGCACTGACTTTTTCGGGGATTCAGCGTGCTAAGCCCGCTGTCCACACCGAAACGGCAATACCCAAACTGGCGAACCTGAAAGAGAGCTGGCGTCCGTATTAATCGTGACTACTATTAAGGCTCCTTCCATTTCTAGCATTATCGGCGGCCAAATTGGCGCAGTGGTTCTGTTGGCTCTGATCGGTTTCGGTTTATCAGGCATACAGACAGCTCTGTCTTTAGGACTTGGTGGTCTGATCTGTTTCATTGCCAATACAGTGTTTACGCTGAAAGCCTTCAAGTACCGGGGTGCTTCCGCCACTGAGCAAATAGTAAAAGAATTCGTCTCGGGAGAGGTTTATAAAATCCTCCTGAGTGGGGTCGGTTTCGCTCTGACCTTTATCTATGTACCAGCTGCGACACCTTTACTGGCGTTGTTGGGTTACATCGCTGTATATCTGGTCGGAATGGTTAGCACCATGCATGTGGTGAGAACCTATAACCAGGCTGGAATTTGAGAAAGAACTCACTAATTAGTTAAGCGAGAGGGAGCAAGTCCTAAAATGGCTTCAGCTGGATACCCGGAAACCCCCCAAACCGCAACAGAATACGTTTCTCATCACCTGACCAATCTCACGTTTGGTAAGATCGATGGGCACTGGGCGTTTGCACACTCCCCAGAGGAAGCTGCAGAAATGGGCTTCTGGGCAATTAATGTCGACTCCATGTTGATTTCTGTGCTTCTGGGTGCGTTGTTTGTTGGCCTCTTCAAATTTGTTATCACTCGCATGACTGTTGAAGCACCAAAGGGCAAGAGCTGGCAAAACGTCATTGAGATGATTGTTGAGATAGTGCAAGAGAGCATCAAAAATAGCTTCCACGCCCGCAATGACATGATGGGCCCGCTGGCGCTGACTATTTTCGTCTGGATATTCATGATGAATGCGATGGATCTGGTACCGGTGGACTGGATACCGCTGCTGGCGCAAACCGTTATGGGCGATTCTCATGCCTACTTCCGCGCGGTTCCTACAACAGATCTCAATATCACCCTTGGCTTCGCGGTCAGCGTGTTCTTCCTTATTATCTTTTACAGCATCAAGGTTAAGGGTCTGGGTGGTTTTTTAGGCGAGTTCGCTTTCCAACCTTTTGGAAAATACGCAATACCCCTGAACTTATTGCTTGAGTTGCCCGGCTTTCTGGCCAAGCCAGTTTCCCTGGCACTGCGACTCTACGGAAACTTTTTTGCGGGCGAGACCATTTTCCTGGTGATCGCACTGCTCGGATACTGGCAACTGCCCCTGCACTTTGGGTGGGCGGTATTCCACATTTTGGTTGTGATCTTGCAAGCCTATCTATTCATGATGCTGACGATTGTGTATCTGGATCAGGCCCATACGGACCACTGATTTTTAATTAACATTTAACGACTATTTGTAAAACACGGAGACTCTAATGGAAACAGTACAGGCTTTTACTCTGCTGGCGGCTGCCATCATATTTGGTATCTGCGGAGCCGGCACAGCCGTAGCTTTCGGTAACCTGGGCGGCAAGCTGATCGAAAGCTCAGCCCGTCAGCCGGAACTTGCGCCGAAGCTGCAAACCCAGTTCTTCCTGGTTGCTGCGTTCGTGGACGTAATTTCTATCATTGGTGTGGGTATCGCGTTCCTGTTCATCTTCGCCAATCCTTTCATCTAAGGGAAACGACTGATCAGTCCTGTCATGACAGGGCAGTTGTTCACCAAGACTGAAGGAGACGCTTCATGAATCTCAACGCCACTATAATTGGACAAAGCATCGCGTTCGCTTTCTTCGTCTGGTTCTGCATGAAATTTGTTTGGCCCCCTATTGTGGCCATCTTGGAAGAGCGCGCCAACAAGATCGCTGAGGGTTTGCAAGCAGCAGACCGGGCAGAACAAGACCTTGTTCTGGCCCAGGAAAGATCGACGGAGCAGATGAAAGAGGCTAAGCAGGAAGCAGCCGCTATTATCGATTCTGCGAATAAGCGGGCCGCTCAGATTGTCGACGAGGCCAGGGAAAATGCTCGTGAAGAAGGCCAGCGCATTATTGCCGGGGCCAATGCAGAAATTGAGCAGGAGATAAATCGGGCTAAGCAACACCTGCGAGAGCAGGTCGCTGCACTGGCCGTAGCGGGGGCGGAAAAGATCCTGGAAAAATCCGTGGACCAGGCCGCCAACGAGGAAATGCTCAGCAAGCTCGCTAGCGAACTGTAATTCAGATAGCAGGAACCGGATAAGGCAATATAAATGGCCGAACTAACCACAGTGGCACGACCCTATGCCAAGGCAGCGTTTCAGGTAGCACTTAACGATAATGCCCTGGATGACTGGTCGCGCATGCTCGCGCTGGCGGCAGCCATCTCTCGGCACGACCGTGTGCGATTATTGCTGCAGGCGCCAGCGCTTACTTCGAATAAGGTAGCCGAGTCTTTTATCGATATCTGTGGCGATGAGTTAAACGACAAAGCCAAGAACTTTGTACACCTACTGGCAGAAAACAAGCGCATCATCCTGTTTGCGGAAATAGCCAGGAATTATGAAAACCTGAGAGCCCAGCAGGAAAAATCACTCGATGTAGAGGTCATTACTCCCTACGAGATCAGCAGTGCAGTGTCGGATCAACTGGCCGCTGCCCTGAAGTCTCGTCTGCAGCGGGAAGTAAAGCTGGCGACCCGCACTGACCAGAGCCTAATAGGTGGTGCTGTGGTCCGAGCCGGTGACACGGTGATTGACAGTTCTGTGCGCGGCAAATTAGCCAAGTTGACTGAATCAATTAATTCCTGAAACGTTCAGGAACAAAGGAAACAAGCATGCAACAACTGAACCCATCCGAAATCAGTGAAATTATCAAGCAGCGCATAGAGTCGCTGGATGTCACTGCCCAGGCCAAGAATGAGGGCACAATTGTAAGTGTGTCTGACGGTATTATCCGCATCAATGGTCTTGCTGATGTGATGTACGGTGAGATGATCGAATTCGAAGGCGGTATTTACGGAATGGCCCTAAACCTCGAGCGTGACTCTGTTGGCGCGGTGGTGCTGGGTGATTATCTGGGCCTGACAGAGGGTCAGTCCTGTAAGTGCACGGGCCGAATTCTAGAAGTACCGGTAGGCCCAGAGTTGGAAGGCCGCGTAGTCGACGCGCTGGGTAAGCCCATCGACGGCAAAGGTCCCATCGAATCCAAGATGACCGACGCTGTTGAAAAAGTGGCACCTGGTGTAATTGCACGCCAATCAGTATCTGAACCTGTGCAGACTGGTCTCAAGTCTATCGACTCGATGACGCCGGTTGGGCGAGGTCAGCGCGAGCTGATTATCGGAGACCGTGAGGTGGGCAAGACGGCCGTTGCCATCGACACCATCATTAACCAGAAGGGCAAAGGGGTTAAGTGTATTTATGTGGCGGTAGGCCAGAAGGCTTCTTCAATCGCCAGTGTGGTGACGAAGCTGGAAGAGCATGGTGCGATGGAATACACCACTGTGGTTTCAGCATCCGCATCCGACCCAGCCTCCATGCAGTTCATTGCGCCATACTCTGGTTGCACCATGGGCGAGTACTACCGCGATCGCGGGCAAGACGCCTTGATCGTTTATGATGATTTGACCAAACAGGCCTGGGCTTACCGACAGATCTCCCTGTTGCTGCGTAGACCACCAGGTCGAGAAGCCTACCCGGGCGATGTTTTCTACCTACACTCGCGTCTTCTGGAGCGTGCATCGCGAGTAAGCGCTGACTACGTAGAAAAATTCACCGGCGGTAAAGTGAAAGGTAAAACTGGGTCCCTGACAGCCTTGCCCATCATTGAGACGCAGGCTGGTGACGTATCTGCTTTCGTACCAACCAACGTGATTTCAATCACTGATGGTCAGATCTTCCTGGAGACCGATCTGTTCAACTCGGGTATCCGCCCGGCAATGAACCCCGGTATCTCAGTATCTCGAGTAGGTGGCGCGGCACAGACCAAGATTATTAAGAAGCTGGGCGGCGGTATTCGTATCGCATTGGCTCAGTATCGCGAGCTGGCCGCTTTTGCCGCCTTTGCATCTGATCTGGATGATGCTACTAGGGCACAGCTGGAACACGGCCAGCGCGTGACTGAGCTCATGAAGCAGAAGCAGTACGCGCCGCTTTCTATTGCCGAGATGGCCGTATCAATTTACGCGGCAAACGAAGGCTATCTGAAGGACATCGAGCTTAATAAGGTATTGGATTTTGAGGCGTCACTGTTGAGCTACATGAACAGTGAGCACGGCGACATGCTGGCCAACATCAATGAGACCGGCTATTGGAACGACGACATTGAAGCCAAGTTCAAGTCCGGCCTAGATAAGTTCAAGCAGACCCAGACCTGGTAAACCGGGTTTAAAAGAACAAGCGCATATTTATCGTAAGTAAAACGACAGGTAACTTAGACACATGGCCGGCGGCAAAGAGATACGCACCAAGATCTCGAGTATCAAAAATACTCAGAAGATCACCAAGGCGATGGAGATGGTCTCCGCGAGCAAGATGCGCAAGGCACAAGATACCATGCAGCTTGGTAAGCCTTACGCACACCGTATTCGCGCAGTGATTGGCCATGTTGCCAATGCCAACCCCGAATACCAACATTCTTATTTCGAGACACGCGAAGTGAAGCGAGTTGGGTACATTGTTATTTCGACTGATCGTGGTCTTTGCGGCGGGTTGAATATCAATGCGTTCAAGGCAACAGTGGCCTCGATGAAGGAATACGCCGATCAAGGTGTTGAAATTGATATCGCCACCATCGGAGGACGTGCCGCAACGTTCTTCAACAACTACGGTGGTAATGTTGTTGCCTCGGTTCGAGATATGGGCGAGACGCCGGAACTTACTGACGTAATCGGATCGGTACGTGTGTTGCTCGACAAATTCGATAACGGTGAGGTCGATCGGCTTCTACTGGTGAGCAATGATTTTGTAAATACCATGACTCACCAACCCACTGTGCTGCAGTTATTGCCAATATTGCCTTCAGAGGAAGAAGACCTGCAGCACCATTGGGATTATATCTATGAGCCCGATGCCCAGGAGCTGTTGGACGGCTTGATGCTGCGTTATATCGAATCTCAAGTATATCAGGCGGTAGTTGAAAATAATGCCTGTGAACAGGCCGCACGTATGCTGGCGATGAAGAACGCTTCGGATAATGCCGGCGATCTCATTGAAGAGTTGGGCCTGGTTTACAACAAGGCACGTCAGGCTGCTATTACGCAGGAACTGTCAGAAATTGCTGGCGGTGCCGCAGCGGTATAGTGTGGCCACCAAACACATAAACTGGAAATCTTGGCAAAGTGCCATGACGCACAGATAACGAATTAAACTTAAAGATTGAACTGGCTGCTTCTAAGCAGCCGCACTGAAAGAGGAAGCGAACATGAGTAGCGGTCGCATCGTACAAATCATTGGCGCGGTCATCGACGTGGAGTTTGCGCGTGAAAGCGTACCCCAGGTTTACGACGCCCTGACTGTCGACGACAGAGACATCACACTGGAAGTTCAGCAACAGCTGGGTGACGGCGTGGTGCGCACTATTGCGCTGGGCAGTACCGAAGGGCTCAGCCGCGGGCTGAGCGTTCAGGACACTGGCGCACCGGTATCTGTCCCAGTTGGTAATGAAACTCTGGGCCGCATCATGGACGTTTTGGGTAGACCCATCGACGAGCGCGGCGATATAGGTGAACAGGAGCGCATGCCCATTCATCGCAAAGCGCCAAGCTATGAAGAGCTCTCCAGCACTAATGAGTTGCTTGAAACTGGCATCAAGGTAATCGACCTGGTCTGCCCATTCGCAAAAGGCGGTAAGGTAGGATTGTTTGGCGGTGCCGGTGTAGGCAAGACCGTGAACATGATGGAGTTGATTAACAACATCGCTACCGAGCACTCCGGTCTGTCAGTATTTGCTGGTGTAGGTGAGCGCACTCGTGAAGGTAACGACTTTTATCACGAGATGCAGGAATCCGGTGTTATTGATCTGGAAGGCGAATCAAAAGTATCAATGGTTTATGGCCAGATGAATGAGCCGCCAGGCAACCGCCTCCGTGTTGCTCTTTCAGGTTTGACCATGGCTGAAAAATTCCGCGACGAAGGCCGTGACGTACTGCTGTTCATCGACAACATTTATCGGTACACGCTCGCTGGTACTGAGGTATCAGCACTACTCGGTCGTATGCCTTCAGCGGTGGGCTATCAGCCTACTCTGGCGGAAGAAATGGGTGCCCTGCAGGAACGCATCACTTCGACCAAGACTGGTTCTATTACCTCAATCCAGGCCGTATATGTGCCCGCGGATGACTTGACTGACCCGTCTCCCGCCACAACCTTTGCTCACCTGGATGCAAAGGTCGTACTGTCTCGAGAGATTGCGTCACTGGGTATTTACCCGGCTGTTGACCCGCTGGACTCCAGCTCACGTCAGCTGGATCCGCTGGTTATTGGCCAGGAGCACTACGACGTGGCGAACGGCGTACAAACAGTACTGCAGCGCTACAAGGAGCTTAAAGACATTATCGCTATTCTTGGTATGGATGAATTGTCGGATGAAGACAAGCAGACCGTTTCTCGCGCGCGACGTATCTCACAGTTCTTGTCCCAGCCTTTTACCGTGGCAGAAATTTTCACCAACGCCCCGGGTAAGTATGTGTCGCTGAAAGACACGATTTCCGGCTTCAAGGGTATTCTGGACGGCGACTATGACCACCTGCCTGAACAGGCATTTAGCATGGTGGGTTCTATTGAAGAAGCCGTTGAGAAAGCCAAAACGCTTTAAGCTCGAATGGGTTTAAACAACAGACGCTTTAATTGCCAGAATGCTCTTATCAAGAGCAGGCTGCAGTAGGAAACAAGTTCTTGGGTTGGCATTCAGTGCTAGCTAAGAGGAGTTAAAACACATGGCGATGACAATGCATTGCGACATCGTAAGCGCGGAGAAGAGCATATTTTCTGGTCGCGTTGAGATGGTAGTTGCGACCGGCACGCTCGGTGACCTTGGTGTTGCGCCGGGGCACGCGCCGCTGATAACCGGGCTCATTCCTGGTCCAGTCCGCCTGATCAAAGATGGTGGGGACGAAGAAGTGTTTTATGTTTCCGGCGGTTACCTCGAAGTACAAAGCGGTGTAGTGACCCTGTTAACGGATACCGCGCTGCGCGCCGATGACGTTGACGAAGCCGCTGCGGTTGAAGCAATGGAAGAGGCCGAAAGGGCTATGCAGGATGCCAGCGCTGAGCTCGACTACGGCACGGCTGCTGCCCAATTGGCGGAAGCGGCTGCGCAGCTAAGAGCGCTCAGACAGCTGAAAAACAAGGCGCAATAGCGAGCTGACACCAGCTTGGTTACACGGGCATAACGAAGACTGATTACGAAAAGGTAGCGAGAGCTACCTTTTTTTTTGATAGTCTAACCGCAGAAAACTAAATCACCGAAAAAACGAGCCAAACTATGGAAGTCGTCATTCTTGCCGCCGGCAAAGGCACCAGGATGAACTCATCATCACCCAAGGTCCTGCATGAAATTGGTGGTCGTCCGATGCTATCCCACGTCATCAGAATCGCATTGGAACTGGAGCCCGATAAGATTCATATCGTAGTTGGTTATGGAGCGGACCAGGTTGCGACAAAAATAGAAGACGAATTTCCAGATGTGCCCGTTAATTGGGTAACTCAATCTGAACAATTGGGTACTGGGCATGCGCTGCAGCAGGCTTTACCTGATATCAACACCGACTCTGACGAAAATCCGGTACTCGTGCTGTTTGGTGACGTGCCGCTTATTCGCAAAGAAACCTTGTCTGCGATGTTGCTCGAGCCACAAGCGGACGAGCTTTCTTTGCTGACCTTTGAAGCAAGCCCACCAGCCGGATTTGGGCGCATCATAAGGGATTCCGATGCTGCGGTAACAGCTATCATTGAAGAGCGCGATGCATCTGCGGCACAGAAACTTATTAGTGAAGTGAATAGCGGCATTATGGCTATTCCAGCTCAAGCCCTACCTTCCTGGCTGCAGTCACTTGGCAATAATAATGACCAAGGCGAATACTATCTGACGGACATCATTGCACTTGCTCACTCTGAAGGGGTTACGATCCGTGCCTTCATGGCTCAGGATGAGATGGAGGCCATGGGCGTCAATAATAAGGTACAACTGGCACTGTTAGAAAGACACCTGCAAAAGAATATTGCTAATGACCTGATGGAAGCTGGCGTAACCTTAAGAGATCCTGCGCGCATTGACGTGCGTGGCACTCTTCGCTGTGGCCAGGATGTTGTAGTAGACGTTAACGCGATCTTTGAGGGGAAAGTTACTCTTGGCGACGGCGTATCGATTGGGCCTAATTGCGTTATCAAGAACGCAAGCATCGCGGCCGGCACTGTCATCCTGGCTGGAACCAACATCGAAGATGCTGAGATAGGACCACAAGCAAGTATTGGCCCGTTAGCGAGATTACGCCCCGGCACCAAGCTAGGTGCGAACACAAAAATAGGAAATTTTGTCGAAACCAAGAACGTCATCATGGGTGACGGCTCTAAAGCCAACCACCTGGCCTATCTTGGCGACGTTGAGCTCGGCTCGGGTTGTAACATCGGCGCCGGCACTATCGTCTGTAACTATGATGGGGTGAGCAAACACAAGACACAATTAGGCGATAACGTATTCATTGGATCTAATAGTGTACTGATTGCACCGGTAAAGCTGGCTGATAACGCCTTCGTCGCGGCTGGATCAGCCGTCACAAGCGATGTGCCCGCTGACAGCCTTGCTGTCGCCAGGGGCAAGCAACGCGTGATAGCCGAGTGGAAACGTCCGAGCAAAAGCTAACAATGCCTTGAACCGTTACTTGCTTACTTAAGCCATGCAACTGGCATCGGCGTGCCCCTTTCAATGACCTGAATCTAAAAGGAAATAATTATGGAAGGACTGGCAGCGGCAGCTTTTTGTTTTTCCCTGGTTGGTGTAGTGGCGCTGGTCAGGACAGAGAAACTTATTAGAGAGTTAAAATCTAAGGGAATCCTGGATCAGGACTATCAGGAAGAGTAATTCTATACGGCCACTTCTCTTATCGTCTGGCTCTTATCGTATGGCGCGGTAATCCAACCGGGCTTGGTTAAAGACAGTATCCAAGCGTGTAATCAATTTATGGGTCAGGGGTGCGCAGGGCCTTCTGACTTTTCTCAAGCCGCTTTAGGTGCTCTTTCAACAGCGGCTTGCGATGCAATGCGACACCGGTCGCGAGCACATCAATGACGACCAGGTGTGCAATGCGTGAAGACACTGGCGTGGCTGCCTGCAAGTCTTCTTCAATATTCACCGTGATGGGGATTGAGCAGGCCTTGCTCAGTGGAGTGCCTTCCGGCGCAAGCCCAATTACTGTCGCCCCCGCCTCCCGCGCTAGCCGGACACTTTCCAGCAGGGCTCGCGTCTGCCCAGACTGCGATATCGCCACGATGACGTCACCAGCCCCCAGTGAAATAGCAGACATGTGCTGAATGTGAGGATCGGTATAGGCAGTGGTTGATAACTGCAGCCGGAAGAACTTGTGTTGCGCATCGGCTGCAACCGAGCCCGACGCACCGAAGCCATAGAACTCAACCCGACGGGCATTGCTTATGGTATCGATCGCTTTCTCCAGGATGTCCGGATCCAGCTCATCCTTCACCGCGAGTAATGAACCAACGGTGGTATCGAATACCTTGTTACGCAGGTCTTCGACCGTGTCGCTATCGTCCACCGCAAACTGCGTGTAAACATTGCCGGAACCTACCAGCTGGGCTAGTTGAAGCTTGAAGGACTGGAAGCCGTCTAAACCCATAGCGCGACAGAATCGAATCACCGTTGGCTCGCTAACCTGCGCCTTTGATGCCAAATCGACTATTCGCATCGAAATGACTTCGCTAGCATTCGCGAGAACAAAATCGGCAACTTTGGCTTCCGATTTCCTCAGGGTTGACCTGTTGTCAGTGATTCGACGTATGAGATTAGGTGATTGCACGGTGCGTCTGTAAAATTGGTGGCGCTGATTCGGCTTCTCAACCATGCTACCCCAATTAGTTCTCCGGGCGCACTTTTTTCGATGGCACAAAACCCCAAGACCTACACTGTCCATTTCCTGGAGTCATTGACCCTGCTGGGCGCCAATAAATGGAATGGGCTGACCGGTATAGAGAATCCATTTACGCGCTATGAGTTTCTGCATGAGCTGGAGCGAACCGGATGTACATCAAAAACATCGGGATGGCAGCCTTTTCATGTAGCCGTTTATGCAGGGAGCGAAGCGAGTGTGCTCAGCGATCAGCCCATCGCGGTGATGCCCCTCTATCTCAAGACCAATAGTTGGGGTGAGTATGTTTTCGACTGGTCCTGGGCTAATGCCTATCAGAGTCATGGCCTTGATTACTATCCAAAGCTAGTCACTGCGGCCCCTTTTACGCCAAGTCAGGGTAAGCGTATTTTTGTTGCAGCTGGTCATGAGCAGCGGGCAGTTACCGAAGTCATCATCAAAAATGTGCAGGAAAAAGCGAAGTCCATGCGAGTCTCATCATGGCATGTGCTTTTCCCTGACCCTGATCAGCATGAGCAGCTTTCAGCACTAGGGCTGATGCCAAGAATTGCGACCCAGTTCCACTGGTTCAATAAAGGCTATGAAAGCTTCGATCACTTCCTCGAGGCCCTGAATTCGCGCAAGCGCAAGTCCATTCGCAAGGAACGGCGCAATGTTCAGGAACAGGGATTCCAATTTAAAGTTACTGAGGGCGCCGATATTTCAGAGGCACAATGGGCTGATTTTTACCTGTTCTATCAATCAACCTATCTGGTCAGGGGCATGCAGGGCTATCTCAAGAGTAGCTTTTTCAGAGGGGTTGCGGAGTCCATGCCGGAGCAGATTTTTATGATCAACGCAGAGTTGGAAGGCAATACTATCGCTGCGGCCCTGTTTTTTAAAAACACTGATAAACTCTTCGGGCGCTATTGGGGCTGCCGAGCTGACTACCAGTTCCTGCATTTTGAAACCTGTTATTACCAGGGCCAGGATTATGCGATCGCCAATGGGATAAAGTCCTTCGACTCCGGTGCCCAGGGAGAGCATAAAATCCCGCGAGGGTTTGAGCCCATCGAAACCTATTCCGAGCACTGGATAGCCAATGAGGGCTTTGCCCAGGCAATCGCGGATTTTCTGCAAAAAGAGCGCCCACACATCAAGTCCTTCCAGGAAGAGGCCAGGCAGCTGCTTCCGTTTAAGCAAGCCGGTTAGCAGTCTTTATTTGATTATGCGGGCCTCATGTATCTCAAGGCGGCCACTGGAGGTGCCACAAACTCAGCGCAAAAACAGTAGGACTTCAGCAGCTTGCGAACTAGAATAACTGACATAAAATCAGAACCAGTTGGAGAGAGAAGATGAGAATACTCACCCGCCTACTTAGCACTGCTGCTATTGTGCTACCCATATCTGCACTGGCACAGCAGGAACTGAACTATGACTACTGGCAGCATCAGCGCGAAATGATTCGTCGTGGCCAGCAGGCAGTTTTTATGTGCAACGGTCTGTTTACATCGAATCGAACTCTGGAGCAGGTTTATGAACGGGAGCTGGCGTTTTTCGCTGACCCCATAGGCACAGCGGACGGCGGTGATTACAACGTAGACAGGGATCTTAAGGGCGTTGAAATTGGCGCGCCCGGCGAGGTGCCCGTCATGCGCGCTGTTTTTCGGGAAGGAATCGGTTGCGTCATCTTACCCCCGGATCAGACCCTGGCCGATGCCGACCGTCTGCCGGAATTGACGCTTCCCTACCCGCCAGGAAATCCAGCACAAATAGCCTGGCCGGACGGTGACCTGATTGAGGACAAAGCGCTACCGACCAATGTCAGCGCGGCAGCACTTAAGGCGGCTTCGGATTGGGCGTTTGACCGCCCAACTCCGGAACAGAGCACCATTAGCCTGCTGGTGGTGTACAAGGGCGACATTGTGCACGAGCGCTATGCAGATGGCTTTGATATGACCACGCGGACGCGAACCTGGTCTACTGCCAAGAGTATTGCCTCTACCCTCATCGGTATGCTGGTAGATGAGGGGCGGATGGAGCTTGACGCACCGCTGGGATTCGATTGGCTTCCGCAAGCCAGTTCGCCAGAGACTGACCCTCGCAATGGCATTACCCTGCGTCACGCCCTGAATATGTCTACCGGACTGGAGTCCATCGACAATAACCGCCTGGAGTACGCGACCGGTTCCGGGATGTCTTACTGGGCGGGAGACAGTTCAGTGGAAGGCGCCCGTGCCAGAGGCTTGATTCGCGAGCCGGGCACGCGCTGGGATTATGAAAACTACGACACCTTGCTTGCGATCTATGCCATGAAGCGGGCGCTGGGTGGTGAACGTGAATATGCTGAATTTCCACGCAAAGCGTTGCTGGATAAAATTGGTATGCGCAACACTCTCGTGAGCACTGATCGCTTTGGTGATTTTGTGCTTAGTAGCCAGGTTTATACCAATGCGAGAGACCTGGCCCGTTTCGGTCTGCTGTATCTGCAGGGTGGTGTGTGGAATGGAGAGCGGTTGTTGTCCGAGGATTGGATTGATTTCGTCAGCACGTCAGCACCTGCAACCGCAGAAATTGGCAATATGTATGGTGGCCAGTTCTGGCTAGTGCCGGATGATCGCAACGATGTGCCGAAAGATGCCTACATGACTAACGGCAACCGCGGACAATTCACCATTATCGTGCCATCTCATGATCTGGTGATTGTGCGACGCGGCCTGGATTATGGGCGGCAGGGATTCGATCGGTGGGGACTCGCCAGAGAGGTTATTAAGGCCATCAATTAGTGTAATGACAAAGACATTGTAGGTTTTGTTTCTCTAAACCATCCTTTTTCAGTGCATGGGCGCCCAAAGCCGTGTATCTCTTCTGGACACGCCGT
>DLPV01000030.1:15360-45966 GCA_002477465.1 Gammaproteobacteria bacterium UBA7449
GGCACGGTCCTGAGGCGAAAAGCCGCCTCGAACGCCTTTCTGTGCTTCGTAAGTTTTGTTGCTATTGAAACAGAGGCTGTGTCGAATTCTGCTAGCGGCCATTCCGTCTCAAATATTCAAAAACTATAGAAACCACGAACACTTCAGCAACTTCAAGGAAATGGATTCAGCCCTTGCTTCAGCGACCGTAGCCCGCAGGACGCGGGCTCCGAGCCCCCAGGGAGGGGTTTACGGCGTGTCGCAGAAGCAAGGGCTGAATCTGCTTCCGACTCTCAGATAGCCTAGTAACATCAACCTGGAGTTTTTGAAGTGCCAACTCGAAATCGATATTAATAAAAGGCGGGAAACCACATGGAACTAGGCAGTTTTTCAGTCAGTCTGACGGTTGAAGATCTTGAAGCTTCACGGGCATTTTATGCGAAACTCGGTTTTGTCGAGGTGCATGGAGAGGAGAGTCAGGGCTGGCTTATATTGCGTAACGACCAATGTACGATTGGTCTGTTTCAGGGCATGTTTGATAAAAATATTTTGACCTTTAACCCGGGCTGGAACCAGGAAGGCGAAACTCTGGGCGAGTTTGCGGATATTAGGGAGCTGCAAAAGCATCTTAAGGCTGAAGGCCTAACCCTTATCAAGGAGCCGGACGAGTCGGGCAGTGGGCCAGATAGTCTGACTCTGGTGGACCCGGATGACAATCCGATTCTGATTGATCAACACGTATAGCATTGGGCGAGAGCTGGGTTGAGAACCGGGGCGAGAGTCGCGGTTAGCCCGAGAGTTACTAAAACCCGCGATAGAGCTCGGCGAACATATTGGTTACCCAGGGCATGCCGTCTGGACCAACACTGATATCGATGGCGTCGCCATAGACGCGCTCCCAATCAAAGCCGTTCCAGCGAAAGATGCCTCGGGGTTTTTCAAGGCCATCCCAGCCGAATTCTGCCGGCGCGACTACCCATACTGAACCGTCAGCACCAACTCCGATATCACCGCCCTCGCCGGGAAGCTGCTGCCAGAAACCATCGATAAGGGTGTAGATTCGATCACTAAAGCCAAGTACCCAGGGTTGGCCGTTAGGGCCGACGTCAATACGGCTGCCGGAACCGCCAGCGTTGATCCAATCCAGCCCGTTCCAGAAGTAGATGCCTTCGAATGAAGCGACCCATACCGAGCCGTCCGCGCCAATACCTATGTCCAGGGCTTCACCAGGCATCCTCTGCCAGAAGCCGTTGACCCAACGATAGATGTGATGATCGAAGTTAACAATCCAGGGGTTGCCCTGCGGATCGACATCGATGCGAATAGCACCACCTTCGGAGGCAAAGCCACCCTGACTATTGAGGTTGTAGATGCCAAACCCACCTGGAACGGGGTCGGTGCCGATGACCCACACAGCGCCATTTGCGCCGATTCCAATATCATAGGCAAACGCGGGCAGACGTTGCCAGATAGGATCTATGTCCCCAGGATTTCCAGGCGCAGGGTGAAACGCCACTGGGGTGGGTGGAATTTGCCCCCAGTCAGTGAGGGTGAAGATATTGTTGCCATTGTTCTCGAATTCGAGCCAGTAGGAATCATTCCCCACGAGGGCCTCTGGCACACGCAATACGCCCTCCTGAAAAGTTGCGGCCAACAGGCTGCCGGAAACGTCCACGGTGCTGGAGGCAATCAACTCAAAGCGCATGGGGTCGCTGTCGGGAAGTATGCGAAATTCAGCGCGGTAGGCGATGCCACTGGAAACTATCTCAGGCAGCGTAAGCACCCCCTGCTGAAACTCAACAAGCTGTGCTCTGGCGCCTGCGGTAGCCAGCATGAGCAGGGCTGCAAGACTGATTCTATTAAGACTCCACCACATCATTACCTCCAGCTTGCGCTGTATTTACGGTAACCATTATGCCGCTGCTAGTCTTAATGAATTCTGAATGGGCTTGGTGAAAACAGCAGTGACACTAAATGGCGTCACTCACGCTCGAGAGGTTGAATCCAGATACTTTCAGGGTGGGCACGACGATGGGCGTACTTACCGAGCTGTTTTCCGAAGCGGCGACTCTTACACTGGGGCCAACCATCTCAACGTTCTGCAGCATTTCCACTAGAGACTGATTGAATCGGAAGTTGGTGACTGGCCTGGATAGGCGGCCGTTCTCGATAAGAAAGGTGCCGTCACGGGTTAAGCCCGTGTAGGAAATAATTCGGGGGTTGAGACCCCTGATGTACCAGAACCGAGTGATTAGCACACCGCGTTCGGTGCTGGCGATCATGTCTTCAAGGCTATCATTACCCCCAGCCATGATGAAATTGCCTGGCTCCGGTAAAGGCTCCTCGCCTAACTGGTCGGCCCAGAATCTGGGTCGCGATAGATTAACGAGGCGGCCATCCTCGACCCAGTTCGTGGCAACCCGGGCCTGACCCTCGCTTGTGAAAGGCGCAACCTCGGCATCGCCAAAACCGGGATCGCTGCGCAAACTCACGCGATCATCAAACAATTGTTCCCCCAGGCGATTGCCGCCGCCAGACTTTGAAAAATAGGAGCGACCCTCATCCGCAAGGCGTTGGTTGAAGGTATTCATCATGCGCAGCATCAGCATACCCACCGCAGTGGGCTCCAGAATCGCGGTATATTGACCAGGATCCAGTTCGGTCTTGCGCCAGTCCCGACACTTTCTTACGGCGTCGTCAGCAACGCGCTGACTCTCAATTTGGTTCCAGTCATTGGCCTCATCGCCGGCCCAGCCAGACTGCAGGCCGTCGCGGGTACGAGAGGTCAGGGTATACGCGACACCAGTACTGGCATGGGCACCAAACAGGCCATTAGAGGTAGCAACTGCTGAAGTTCCAGCGCGCACATCCATATAAGATGCTGCGATCTGGTTCGACGCTTCGGCCTGCCTGATAGCGATGGCGGCTGCCTCTGCTCTGGTCAGGGGCTCCAGCTCGCCAGTGCTTTCGTAGTAGCCACCACTGGGGCTATAGGTCTGGAGACCAAGCTCGGGCATGTATTCGGGGCTTTCTGGCGCTAATCTCGCCATGGCTTCGGACTTTCTTACAGCCGCTTCAAGATCCGGGCCCTCTATACTGTTGGTATTAATCGAGGCGACCCGCTTTCCAAAAACACTGGTAATCGTGACTGCAGTTCTATCCGCGCCACCGGCACTGGTGATTCGGTTGGTTGCGACGCGGGTATAACCACGCCAGCCGGAATCGATATTGACACGACAATGGTCCGCCTGTGACAGCTCAATGACCCTGTTACTAATTGCCTTGATATCGCTTTCCGATAGTCCCTTTGCTTCTGCCATAGTGCCAGGTCGCCTTCTTATGCTGTATTAATAATGTCGATATCTCTAAACAAAGAAATCGGGCAACCGTGGGAAACTGCATTCACCTGAATAGGTTGCCCCTTGGCATCACCGAAAGAAGCGCCAAGGAAATAAGTCTGTGCACCGCCAATGACATCCAATGAATTCCAAAATTCCGGTGTGCGCCCTACGTAGGCAACATCACGGAGCATCTGGTATTTACGGCCATTTCGAATCTCCCAGAACACCTGTCCACCAAACTGAATATTGTAGCGTTGCTGATCGATTGAGTAGGAGCCACGACCCTCAACCAGGATGCCGCGCTCGGTTGCTGCGATTACATCGTCTTCGCTCAGGCTCTCTTCACCAGGCAGCATGCTGACATTAGGCATACGCTGGAACGGCATGGATTCCCAGTTCTGTCCATAGGAACAGCCATGGCTGCGGTCTATGCCGGTGTGCTGTGAGATCCAGGCCGCCTGCTCCCTGGTGGTTTGATAGTCGACGAAAATACCGTCTTTTATGATAGGCCAGGCCTCTGCCGGCACACCTTCATCATCCCAGCCAGTAGTGGCACAACCGCCAAACTCGGTACGGTTACCTTCAAACTGCAGGAATTCGGGGCCCATCTTCAGTTTGCCGATGACGTCTTCGGGCGGATAGATAAAAGAGGTGCCGGCATAGTTCGCTTCAAACCCGAGCGCGCGATCCAATTCAGTCGGATGACCGATGTTCTCATGGATGGTTAACCATAGATTCGAAGGGTGCAGCACCAGGTCCCATTTGCCCGGCTCTACGCCTGGCGCATCAAGCTTCATGGCTGCTTCTTCAGCCCAACCCTGGGCATTGGCGGCGAGCTCAAGACCCATCACATATTCATAACCGCGGCCTGCGGGTTCAACTACTGCGCTACGCGACTGAAAATCACTGCCGTCTGGAGAGATGGCTGTAATATTTATAGAGGGGTTAATCCGCATCAAGGTCTGTCGTACCACCGACCCCTCGGTAGTGGCTAACAGGCGCTCCTCTTTGACTGACAGGATGCTACTGGAAGAAAAGCGAATATTGTTAACCCGCAGCGCCTCTTCGTTTACCCGCAAAAGTAGCGCGGCCTTATCTTCGATAGGTATGGTGAATGGATCAATACTGTGGGGTGTCACCCAATCTGCGTCAGGAAATATATCTACCGGTGCCAGCACCGTGGTGGATGGGGCAACGTCGTTGTTGGCCCTGGCAATTGCCACCGCCTCGCGGGCGATATTGGCGACGGCATCCCGGGTAAAGATCTGAGTTGCAGCGAAACCCCAGGAGCCACCCACTAAGGCACGCACGTTAATACCGTAAGAATCGGTACTTCGCACCTGGGTAATCATTTGCTCCCGGGCACCAACTGCTTCGAACTGCGTGCGGATAACACGACCATCAGCATAATCCGCGCCTTCGCCGCGGGCTACATCCATGGCGAGTGACAGCAGCTCGCTCTCGGTGGACGTCATGCTTTGCGCTGCAACCGGTCTGCGAGGCAGCACTAAACCGCTGGCAGCGGCCAGTGCGGACAGGCGCATAAAATCTCTGCGAGAAAGTCCGGTTTGCAAGGCAGCACTATTGGGTATGAAAGGTGAGCCAGCGGTCGTTGCTGAACCGAGATGATTAACAGGTACTCTGGGGATCTTGCCCGCCATGGCTTTGCTCTTTTCGGATTTACTGTATATAGACTAGAAAAACGGCTAAAAGAATATCCCAATAAACCCGCGAATGTAAGCGATTAACCAGCGTTGCCCTTGAGTTGTTATTGTGATCAGCGGGCCTGCTGTGTCAGACTGAACAAAGGGTTTATTAGCCCAGATTATTTCTGGAAAATTACAATTAAGATGTACGTCTTCAAAACTTTTATAATGCTCTTTGCTACAGCCCTGGTAGGGTGCCAGGACGCAGGGACGCAAGTCATTGATCAGCCAAACCTGCCAACTAGACCGAACATTCTGTGGCTGGTTGCCGAAGACCTCAGCCCGATTATCTCCTCGTTTGGTGACGATACTGTCGCTACCCCAAACCTCGATCGCCTCGCCGCTGAGGGGGTACGCTACACGCGGGTCTTTTCGACCTCAGGAGTTTGTGCGCCCAGTCGAGCTGCTATCGCCACCGGCATGTACCAGAATCGTATCGGTGCGCAGCACATGCGTACGACTAATGTCTCAGGTTTTGGAGTGGAAGGGCTGATTGCCTATGAGGCAGTACCGCCACCTTATGTGAAGATGCACAGCCAATACTTTCGAGAGGCCGGCTACTACACCAGTAACAATGCCAAGGAAGACTATCAATTTCGTAAGGCCGTAACTGCATGGGACGAGAGCAGTAATCAGGCTCACTGGCGTAACAGGGCGTCAGGCCAACCTTTTTTCTCAATATTTAATTTTGGCATAACCCACGAGAGCCAAGTGTGGGCGCAGGCGGAAAATCCGCTGCGCGTACCTGAAGACCTGGAGGTGCCGATTCCACCCTATTTGCCAGACACCGAAATCGCTCGCCAGGATATCCGTAGGGTGTATTCAAATATCATCGCGATGGATGAGCAGGTTGGGCGGATACTTGATGAGCTCGAGGCTGATGGACTGTTAGAGAGCACAGTCATTTTCTGGTACACCGATCATGGCGGTCCACTGCCCAGGCAGAAACGCCTGCTCTATGATGCCGGGCTCCAGGTGCCGATGATCATTCGATATCCCGATGGCTGGCGGGCTGGGGAAAGCGACGAGCAGCTGATTAGCTTCGTTGATTTCAAGTCAACTGCGCTTTCCCTGGCTGGCATGGAGCCGCCAGACTACGTCGATGGACGAGCATTTGCAGGCGAGTTTCAATCCAGTGAAGAGAGGCAATACATACATGCCGCCGCCGATCGCTTTGACCGACAATACGACACTATCCGGGCAGTGCGAGACGCGCGCTTTAAATACCTGCGTAACTACAACCCTGAACAGGGCTACTATCTGCCGCTGACCTATAGAGAACAGATGCCTATCATGCAAGAGCTGCTGCGTCTGCGGGACTTGGGCCAGCTAAACGAAGCGCAGGCGCAGTGGTTTCGTTTAGTGAAGCCAGAGCAGGAACTGTTTGATACGGAATCGGATCCACATGAGCTGGTAAACCTCGCCACTGATCCCGCTTATGCGGAAAAACTCTCAGAGCTCAGTGCAGAGCTCGACAATTGGCTATCCGGTTTTGATGACAAGGGCATGATGCCGGAACCCGATTTTATCAGGGAGATATGGCCCGGCATGGAACAGCCGGTGACCCGCAGCCCGACTGCGACGCAGCAATATGGCAGGGTTGTGTTGGCCAGCACGACCGAGGGGGCAAACATTGGTTATCAGATTTTGGCAGCCGATGAAGAGCTCGCTGGCACCTGGTCGGTTTATACCGAGCCTGTTCCATTGGCAGCAGACCAGCGTCTAATCGCTATCGCCCATCGCATCGGTTACAAACCTAGCAGCATGATTGAGCTCGTGGGCAGTACCCTCTGATTCTACAAACCAGAATAAGATGTCCTGACTGAGCTCGAACGGGATTACTGCTTGGACCACACTAAAAGCTGGTTATTGGCAGGCATACTATTGTCTTCCAACAACTCGAGACCCGCTGCTAGCGCTAGCTCGTTGACCCATTCGAAATCCCTGACTCCGCTTAGGGGATCCCGCTGCTTCAACCAGATGTCGAAATCTGCGTTGCTGGGGGTAGTAAACTCGCCGGCATATTTGAATGGACCATAGACACAAAGTTTGCCGCGACTATTAAGGTGATTCGCAATTTCCGCAAAAAATCCGATGACCGAATCGGAAGTCATAATATGTAGACTGTTGGCTGTGAATGCGGCATCGAATTTATCGCATTGCCATGGTCTGCTGTTCACATCCAGAGGGAACGGATGTGGCAGATTGGGCAATGCCGCCCGCCCAATCCTGAGTGCCAGTGAATCGACGTTAGCGGGTACGTCTGAAGAGTGCCAAACCAATTTCGGGAAGATGTTGGCAAAGAACACTGCGTGCTGGCCGGTGCCGCCACCAATCTCCAGAACGGAGTCAATATTATCGAGGTGCGATTTCAGTACTTCCAGAATGGGCAGCTTGTTGTTTTCGCTAGCCTGGCTAAACGGCAGTTCCGTATCCATGGTTCTACTCTGGCACTATTGCTTGCGCTTAAACACCAGTTTGTTGTCGGTGGACTCTTCCGGGTCAAAGCAATAGCCATCGACCGCGAAGTCTTTCAGCTTGGCAGGAGACTTAAGGCGATTTTTAATAATGTGGGCTGCCATTTGTCCTCGCGCCTTCTTGGCGAAGAAGCTCACTATGCGGTACTTGTCGTTGGACCAGTCTTTGAAGACCGGTGTGATGATTTTGGCGTCTAGCCCCTTGGTCTGGATTGAATTGAAATACTCATTCGAAGCCAGGTTAATCAGTACGTTTTTCTTGGAGGACTGGGACTCGAACTCAGCATTGAGTTGGTCGGTTAGCTTTGCTCCCCAAAACTCATACAGGGTTTTT
Organism: Gammaproteobacteria bacterium UBA7449; assembly: GCA_002477465.1. Classification (GTDB taxonomy): domain Bacteria; phylum Pseudomonadota; class Gammaproteobacteria; order Pseudomonadales; family Pseudohongiellaceae; genus UBA9145. The sequence continues at coordinate 23,198 of DLPV01000030.1, forward strand.
GCACCGTTAACGCCAAATTTCCTGCCCATCTCCAGCCGGTAAGGCTGCATCAGGTCGAGCGGGCGTAAAACCCCGTATAAACCGGAAAGAATACGCAGGTGCTTCTGTGCAAAATTCAGATCAGCCGAACCGAAGTCTTCGGCCTGCAGGCCGAGATAGACATCGCCCTTGAAGGCAAAAATCGCCTGCTTGGAGTTCTTTAGATCGAAAGGCGTGTGCCAATTGGCAAAGCGGCGGTGGTTTTCTTCCGCAAGCGAAGGGCTGATATCCATCAGCTCCGACAGATCATCGGGCTCAAGCTTTCTAAGATCCTTTACCAGAGCATTGGATTCCTTGAGAAACTCTGGTTGCGAAAACTTTCGTGTCCCTGGCCGGGTTTCGAAGTCCAACGATTTTGCGGGTGAGACCACCATTAACATAAAGCTTATTCCTGATTATCAAATTCATGCCACCAATTGAGCGGCGTAGTTCCATCTTTAGGATCGTAGACATTGCCATAGTACCAAACTGAATCCGGGTACTTTTCGCAGGCGTTATTGAGCAATTCTTCAATCTTGCCAAACCCGAGCGAGACATGAATGCTGTAGACTAGGGCTCGCTCGGAATCAAAATCCAGCGAGCCGCCTAGCTTCTCGATCGCGGAGGTGAGATGCTCTTCCAACTCGCTCAGTCTGGACTTACGAAACACCCGCACAGACAGATTACCACTGCGGCGTTCCATCTCGTATTCTGCGGTATTGGGATTGATAATTCGCAGAATGTCACCGGCGGCCAGGCTCCTCGAGAGTAGCGGGGACTTTAGCAGGCGGACGCGATTGCTTTGCTCATCCAGCAATTCGGCCTGCAGACTTTCGAAAACGGGCTCGCCCATGGGGTTGAGGCCAGCCATGAAAGGCAGTTCAAGTTTCTCAGCGGTGTCATCCATAACTAGACATCAGATATTTGGGATTGTTAATAAACCAGTCTGAAGTAGGCAGACCTTAGGCTCAGCATTTATGATGGGTGCCTATGATAGAGCGACTGCAGAGAATTGCGAAGGTTTTAAGCCGGATTCAGGGTCTATTGCTTATCCTCGCGGGTTTCTGTGGTGTGGGCGTTGTGCTTAGCCTGGTGGAAAATCCATGGGTAGCCAATGACTCATGGCTACTGTTCTCCTTCATGGGCTGTCTCTGGTTTCTGGTTCTATATAGTCTTAGCCAACTGTTTCTGCATGTGCCGCCACCAGTGGTTACCGGCAAAAGCTGGCATCAGCGCCTGTCCTTGCGGATACGCCGCGGTGGCATGTGGGTAGTTGGCGCCGCTTTTCTGCTGCTAAGCCTAGCTCTGCTAGTGCTCAGCTACCAACTTCTCCGCGTCTCATTTATGTAAGTTTATCCTTGGGTTTGTGGCATCATATCGCGGCTTCGAGTGCGTTATGAAAAACCTGATTAGACTAATAGATACATTAAACGAAAGCCTGGGACGGTGGATCTCCTGGCTGGCACTGGCCATGGTTTTGGTCATGGGTCTGATTGTGGTCTTGCGCTATGCCTTCCAGGTCGGCTCCATCGCCCTGCAAGAGTCCGTCATGTATCTCAATGCGCTGATTTTCACTTTCGGTGCTGCCTACACTCTCAAGCAACAGGGTCATGTCAGGGTTGATGTGTTTTATAACCGGCTTTCGCCCAGGGCCCGTGGACTGATCGATCTGCTGGGCACAGGCATCTTTTTGAGTCTGACAGCGGGTTTCATCATTTGGGCAAGCTGGGACTATGTTGCGGTTTCCTGGCGCATTCGGGAAGGATCCGCTGAGTCTAGCGGACTCCCCTATGTTTATTTGCTCAAAGCATCCCTGCTAGTGCTTCCCTTGCTGTTAATTATTCAGGGCATAGCAGAGGCGATGAAGTCGTTACAGCAAATCCTTGGTACAGCAGCGACCAACGATGCCAGTAATTCTCCCGGGGCAGAATAAGCTTGGCTGAGTACTTACCGTTAATCCTGTTTCTTGTCGTGTGTTTGTTTCTGATGGCAGGCTATCCCGTGGCACTCACCCTGGCAGGTGTCTCACTTTTATTTGCCGGCATTGGCGAAATTGCCGGTGTGTTTGATCCCGCATTTATCTCCATGATCCCCAACCGTATCTATGGCATTCTGGTTAATCAGAATCTGTTTGCTGTGCCTTTATTTGTGTTCATGGGCTCGATGCTGGAGAAATCTCGCATCGCCGAAGACCTGCTTAAGAACATGGAAGTGGTTTTCCGAGGGCTGCCCGGAGGGCTTGGTATTTCCGTTATCCTGGTCGGCATGTTGCTGGCGGCCAGTACCGGCATAGTCGGTGCCACCGTTGTTACCATGGGTATTCTGTCCTTGCCATCCATGTTGCGAGCGGGCTATCAGCCGGCTCTCGCTTGCGGCACGCTATGCGCCACCGGAACCCTGGGGCAAATCATCCCGCCATCTATCTGTCTGGTGCTGCTCGGGGAGGTAATCTCCAATGCCTACCAGCAATCACAGCTGAATGCTGGCGTGTTCGCGCCGGACTTTGTTTCTATCGGCGACCTGTTCGCCGGGGCCATTATTCCTGGCTTGCTGCTGGTGATCGCCTATGGTCTTTATGTCTTTATGGTTGCCATGGTGAAACCAGAGTTGGCGCCTGGCGCTGAAACCGATGGTGCCAAAGAGAGCGATCTTTTGACGGCGCTGCTAAAAGGTCTGTTTCCACCGGTCTTCCTGATGGTTGCCGTTTTGGGCTCGATCCTGATGGGTATCGCAACACCAACGGAGGCAGCGTCGGTTGGTGCTCTCGGTGCCATGGCGCTGGCGGCGAGCAGGCGCGTGCTTAACCTGTCTGTAGTGCATGAAGTCGCCATTGAGACTACTCGAATTACTTCCATGGTGTACCTGATCCTGGTGGGAGCGACGATTTTCTCGTCTATTTTTCGTGGCTTCGGCGGTGAGGAATTGATCGAAGAGCTTTTTGCCATCATGCCGGGAGGAGTAGTGGGGGCGACCCTGGTGGTCATGCTGGTAATCTTTCTGCTGGGATTCATCCTGGACTTTATCGAAATTACCTTCATGGTGGTTCCGCTCGTTGGCCCGGTGCTATTGGGAATGGGGCTGGACCCAGTCTGGCTGGGTGTGATGATTGCAATCAATCTGCAGACGTCTTTTCTTACCCCGCCGTTCGGTTTCTCGCTGTTCTATTTACGCAGTGTAGCGCCAGCCGAAGTGGCAACAGGCGATATCTATCGCGGTGTGATTCCTTTCGTTATCTTGCAGCTACTGTTGCTGATCTTGCTTGCCTTTCAGCCAGGACTGGCAACCTGGCTGCCATCAGTGCTTAATCAATAATTCGTTTTCACTATTCAGGTTTAAAGCATGTCCGAGAACCCCGAGATCGAGGGAGAGTTGGCTTTACAAACCCTGGTAATGCCAAAAGATACAAATGCCAATGGAGATATATTCGGTGGCTGGTTGGTGTCGCAAATGGACCTTGCTGCCGGCATCATCAGTAAGCAGGTAACCGGTGGCCGATCGGCAACGGTTGCCATTGAAAACGTCAGTTTTCTTAATCCGGTAAAGGTAGGAGCCACGGTGAGCTGCTATTGCCGGGTGGTAAAAAAGGCCGCACCTCTGTGCATATTGCGGTGGACGTTTGGACCTGGCAGCGGGTGAATCAGAGTGACGGCATCAAGGTAGCTGACGGACTATTCGTATTCGTGGCGATCGATGGCTCTGGTAAGCCGAGACCATTACCAGAGGCCTGATTTAAATTTTCCCAATCTCAGTTAGTTTAAGGGCAGTTTGCGGGCTTCAATAAGCGCCTCTTCCGCTATGCTGTTGTAATTCATGACACCATTTCGGAAACTGCTCCAGGACTCATAAATCCGGCGCGTGGTTTCATCTGATGCCGCTAGTTCCTGCACCACGTCATCTGACAAGCGGCGTAGTTCGATCAGCACATCATCAGGCAAGCGCCGCATCTCGACACCATGGTCTTCTACCAGGGTCCTCAGGGCCTCGTTATTCTTCGCCATCAGCTCATCTAGCAGGGCCTGATTCATTACTTCGGCACCAGCCAACAAGATTTCCTGCAAGTCTTCCGGCAGGGCTTCGAAGCGCTCTTTGTTGAACAGGGTTTCCAGGGTGGAGCCGGGCTCATGCCAACCCGGGTAATAGTAGTAGTCCGCTACCGTGTGATAGCCTGCAGCCAAATCATTATAGGGGCTCACAAACTCGGTGGCATCGAGAGCGCCTGTCTGCAGTGCGGTGAAGACCTCGCTCACTTGCATAGTTACCGGCACACCACCGGCGCGCCGAAACACTTCACCACCAAGGCTTGGGATCCGCATCTTCAGGCCCTGCAAGTCGGACAGGGAGTTAATCTCCTTATTGAACCAACCGAACATCTGGGTGCCAGAGTTACCCCCGCGCACGGGAATCAAGTTGAAGGACGCATAGATCTCGCGCCACAGCTCATTGCCGCCACCGAAACGCAGCCAGGCGTTTTGTTCATAGCTGGTCATGCCAAAAGGGATAGAGGAAAAGAAAGGAGTGCCAGGTATCTTTCCTTGCCAGTAGTATGCCCCGGTATGCCCAATCTCAGCGACACCTTGGGAAACCGCATCGAATACTTCCAATCCGCCAACCAGCTCGTTTGCTCCATAGACCCGAATCTTCATGCGACCGTTGCTCATGGTTTCTACGATATCGGCGAAGTATTCAGGCGACGTGCCAAGGGCCGGCAGATTCTTGGGCCAGGAAGTAATCATCTTCCACTCATAGACTTCTTGCTCGGCAGTCGTCGCGGATGCGGTAGAACCGTTTGCTGAGACCGCACTCTGAAAAGCGCCACCGTTTTCACCGCCGCAGGCAACAAGCGTGAACGAAACAAAGATTATAAATAGAAACTTGTTCAAGTTAATTGGCATTAGCGCACTCTTGGTTTTGTAATTTAGTAGCTGCCAGGCTCAGCCTAGCACTTCAAGTTTGGCATAAGACATGACCAGCCACTTGCTTCCTACTGCATCGAAGTTTACCTGGACTCTAGCATTACTGCCCTGCCCTTCGTAGTTAAGAACGACCCCTTCACCGAATTTGCCATGGGCAACACGTTGGCCGAGTGAAATCTGTGTCTCCGGAACTTCTGCGCCATGTGCAGATTTGTGGCCTAGCGCGACGCCGCCTCGACTGGGCATGTGGCTGCGGTTTATGGTGGTCTTTAGCCGCACTTCTTCGACCAGCTCGTTGGGCACTTCTTTAATAAAACGAGAAGGACGGCATAGGTTCACATCGCCATGCATGCGGCGCGATTCGGCATAGCTCATGTAAAGCTTGTTCTTGGCGCGGGTGATACCCACATAACAAAGGCGCCGTTCTTCTTCCAGCCCGGCCAGGTTATCCATCGACATCTTGTGAGGAAACAAGCCCTCCTCCAGACCCGTCAGGAATACCAGCTGAAACTCCAGACCCTTGGCTGAATGTAAAGTCATCAGCTGTACCGCATCTTCACTCTCTTCTGCCTGGGTATCGCCGGCATCCAGCGAAGCCTGATCGAGAAAAGCCGCGAGGAAGGTGCTGGCACTGACGTCAATTTCTTCTTCGTCCATGCCGGGGTCATCGAAGCTGCTGGTAGCGGTTATCAGCTCCTCAAGATTTTCGATCCGTGCCCGCGCCTTTTCACCCCCCTCTTTCTCATGATGCTGTACCAGGCCGCTGTGTTTCACGATATAAGCCGCTTTTTCATGCAGCTCTAGCGGTTCACAGGCCTTTGACATCTCATCGATCAGCTGCAGGAATGCCAGCACAGCATTCGATGCGCGAGAGCTCAACAGGGTTTGATTCACTGCTTCGACGCAGGCCTGCCACAGCGAGCAATTGTGTTCCCTGGCGACCTGGCGAATGGTGTCGATAGTCTTCCCGCCGATACCTCGCGTTGGTACGTTAATTATTCGCTCTACCGCGGTGTCGTCATGGCGATTCACCAACAGGCGCAGATACGACAGCGCATTCTTGATTTCAAGCCGCTCGTAGAAGCGGTGGCCGCCATAGATTCGATACGGCATACCTACTCTGAGTAGCGCTTCTTCCAGTTCGCGGGATTGTGCGTTCGAGCGATAGAGAATCGCTGCATCCGAGCGGCGGTTACCGCCATTTAACCAATCCTGTAACCGGTCCACGATGAAGCGCGCTTCGTCTTGCTCATTGAATGCTTCATAAAGGCTTATAAGTTCGCCTTCGGCCCCGTCGGTCCACAGGTTTTTGCCGAGCCTGCCCTGGTTATGGGCAATTAGCTTGTTGGCTGCGTTGAGAATGTTGGAGGTCGATCGGTAATTTTGCTCGAGACGCACGATATCTGAGTCAGGAAAGTCGCTGCCAAACTGTTGAATGTTTTCGATGCGCGCGCCGCGCCAGCCATAGATGGATTGGTCATCATCACCCACTACCATTAGCTGGTTGCCAGCACCCGCCAGGACTCTTAACCAGGCATACTGGATCGTATTGGTGTCCTGAAATTCATCCACCAACACGTACTGAAAGCGCTGTTGATAGTGCTGCAGAATCTGCGGGTTCTTCAGCCACAGCTCGTGCGCCCGCAGCAGTATCTCGCCGAAATCGATCATGCCGCCGCGGTCGCAGGCCTCTTCGTAGGCCTTGTAAATGTCAAGCATGGTCCTGGTGTAGTCATCATCGAAGTGTTCGATGTTGTCAGCCCGAAGACCCTCATCCTTTTGGGAGTTGATGTACCATTGGCATTGTTTGGCGGGCCACCTTTCTTCATCAATCTGGAGGGTTCGGTTAATCCTCTTGATCAGCCGCAATTGGTCATCCGCATCGAGGATATGAAAATCTTCAGGCAATCCGGCTTCCTGCCAGTGGCTGCGCAGAAGACGGTGGGCCAGGCCATGAAAAGTCCCGACCCACATGCCGCCGAAAGACTGCTCCATGAGCTCTTCGATTCTGCCGCGCATCTCCCGCGCCGCTTTGTTGGTGAAAGTCACCGCCAGGACCGAAAAAGGTGAGACATGTTCGGCCTGCAACAACCAGGCGATTCGGTGGACAAGAACCCGGGTCTTGCCGCTGCCTGCGCCGGCCAGCACAAGCAGACTCTGGGCAGGGCTTGCTACCGCATTCCGTTGCTGCTCATTTAATGAGTCGAGTATGTAGGATACATCCATGGCGGCGTATTCTATCTTCTCCACGATTCGGCGTCCCGGAAAAAGGCCCCAAAACGGGCAATTTAGCGGGCAAACTCTGGTGCGCTCTTGTCAGATTCATGGGGATACAGTCTTCGTTAAAAAGCTGCTAATTTGCTAGAATACTGCGCCCGGTGCTTGCCGCCGGGCCGATCATTAACCCGCAGGAGAGCAGAATGTCGGTTCGACAAGACGACGTGCCATTTAATTGGCAGGATCCATTCCTCATGGAAGAACAACTTAGCGAAGATGAGCGTATGGTGCGGGATACCGCACGGCAGTATGCGCAGAACAAGTTGCTCCCGCGCGTAAAAGAGGCCTACCGCAACGAAGTCACAGACCCCGCGATCTTCAGGGAGATGGGGGAGCTGGGCCTGCTTGGTCCCATGATTGAAGGCTACGACTGTGCCGGCATGAACTATGTCTGCTACGGCCTCATTGCCAAGGAGATCGAAGCCGTTGATTCTGGCTACCGCTCCATGATGTCTGTGCAATCCAGTCTGGTCATGCACCCGATTAATGCGTTTGGCAGCGAAGAGCAGAAGGCTAAATACTTGCCAAAGCTCGCATCCGGCGAGTATATCGGCTGTTTCGGCCTAACCGAGCCAGATCATGGCTCCGATCCAGGCTCCATGATAACCCGCGCCAAATCTGTCGCGGGCGGATACAGTGTATCCGGCGCCAAGAACTGGATCAGCAACTCACCGATTGCAGATGTTTTCGTCGTGTGGGCCAAGGACGACGATGGCGTTATCCGGGGGTTCATCCTGGATAAAGGAATGGATGGTCTGAGCGCGCCGAAGATAGAGGGCAAGCTTGCCCTGCGTGCTTCGGTTACGGGCGAGATTGTGATGGACGAAGTTTTCGTCCCGGAAGAAAACAAGCTGCCTCTGGCGCAGGGGCTCAATGGGCCCTTTAGCTGCCTGAATTCAGCCCGCCTTGGCATCGCCTGGGGTGCGCTAGGTGCTGCAGAGACCTGCTGGCATGCTGCACTACAATATACGCTTGATCGCAAACAATTCCGAAAGCCCCTGGCCGCGAATCAATTGATTCAGAAAAAGCTGGCGCAGATGCAGACCGATATCTCTCTCGGCTTGCAGGGTTGTCTGCAGGCCTGTCGCTTGCGCGATGAAGGTAAGCTCGCACCGCCACTTATCTCTCTGCTAAAGCGCAATTCCTGCCTGAAAGCGCTGGATGCGGCACGCGAGGCGCGCGACATGCTGGGTGGTAACGGTATTTCTGATGAATACCCAGTCATGCGTCACTCGCAGAACCTGGAAGTCGTAAATACCTACGAAGGAACCCAGGATATTCACGCGCTTATTCTGGGGCGAGCCCAGACCGGCATTCAGGCATTCACCTGAGCACACTGCTCAGCAGCTGAATTCGTTTTCTAAGCGGTCTGTTCTGTTGAACATGCCGCTTAGAAGTAGCTAAGTGCGATGCCGACGAAGATTACAGCGCCTACCCAGTTATTGTTGAGGAAGGCTTTGAAGCATTGCCCTGGTGTACGCTCACGAATCAGGTACTGCTGGTAGGCGAGCAGCCCGCTGGCAATCAGCAAAGACAGATTATAGGCGGTGCCTAGATCAAAGCGCTGGCCTGCCAGGTACATTGCCAACACAAACATAACCTGCAGCATGGCGATAATCACCTTTTCGGCGTCGCCGAACAATATCGCGGTAGACTTGACCCCTATTTTCTTATCGAATTCTCGATCAACCATTGCGTACTGAGTATCGTAGGCAATAGTCCAAAGAGCATTGGCGACAAAAAGCAGTATTGCCGCAGCGGGTACGGCACCCGTTACCGCAGTAAACGCCATTAGTATTCCCCATGAAAATGCCACCCCCAGCACTAGCTGCGGTAAATTGGTTAACCGCTTCATGAATGGATAGATAGAAATAACGATGATAGCCCCGAATGACAATAGCACGGTGGTCCAGTTCGTTAGCAAAACCAGGAGGAAACCAATGGCCGAGAGAAACATAAAACACGCCATGGCGTCTTTTCGGGTCAGGATTCCTCGAGCGAGAGGTCGATTTACGGTTCTGTCTACATGCCCATCAATTTTGTAATCAGCATAGTCATTAATGCAGCAGCCCGCGGAACGCATGACCGCAGTTCCAAAACTGAATATCAGCAGTAGGGAAAGGCTGGGAAAGCCTTCGGCGGCAATCCATAGGGCACCAATAGTGGGCCATAGCAGCAACAGAATACCGATAGGCCTGTCCAGGCGCGTCAGTTGCACAAAGGCTGGGAGTTTACCGAAGAATTCGGGGAACCTGGCGCGTAACCGGGTTACAAACCTAGATTGAAACCCAGAGACTAGTTTTGACCAGGCTGACGTTAGAGCATTTGCCATGCACGTACTATTCTGAATTCAGCAACAGAAAACAAGCGCGTAGCATAAAAGATTTCGGACGTGATAGACACTCTGCTGCCGCAGAGCGTCAGGTTTTCGTAGAGCCACTTAGGACGGAGAGGCGATTGCTATCGCGATGATGTCGTCGTTAGACTCCAACACTTTTTCGACAACGCGCTCTACCTCTTCCGGATCTAGCTCGAAGCGCTCGACTAGAAATTCGGGAATCTCTTCTTCAGAAGCCTTTCCGATTTCATGCTGACGCAGCAGTCGTAGTGCCATAAAGACTAGAGTCGGGTAGGCGCTGTGCTTACCCGCATCGCAAGGCTCATGCTGATACTTCATGGCTATGCCAACTTCTTTGGGTATGTTCCAGATGATTTGTGAACAGCTTGTTTTGATCGTTTGGATTGGCGGCTTCTATTTTTCGTCGCACCACCAAAGGGAGTAATTTCCATACGTCATAAATACAGACTAGGAAGAGAACGGGAGTTGCCAGGGTTGAATCGACAAACATTCCAATCAATTCCAGCTTAGACATTGACGAACTGCATGCGTTCACCAACCCAGCGATTAACAAGGGGATCGACGGCGTCTGGATAATCCGCAGAGAGCTTTTCAGAAACCCGCTTTACATCATCCAGCATTGAAGAATCTCTACCGATATCTGCGACCCGAAATGTCATCAAACCAGTCTGCTGGGTGCCAAGCACTTGGCCAGGTCCCCTGAGTTCCAGGTCCTTCTCTGCAATATAGAAACCGTCGGTGCTTTCTCGCATGACCGCGAGCCGCTGCTTGCCGTTTTCTGATAGTGGGGTCTGATAGAGCATGATGCAGTGGCTCTGGACACTGCCGCGGCCAATTCTTCCTCTGAGCTGGTGGAGCTGGGCCAGGCCCAGGCGTTCCGGGTTCTCAATAACCATGAGGCTGGCATTGGGGACATCTACACCGACTTCGATGACAGTGGTTGCCACCAATAACTGGGTGTTACCAGCTTTGAATTCCTGCATCACCTGCTGTTTGTCAGCGGCTTTCATGCGACCGTGAATCAGGCCAATGCGGAGCTCCGGCAGCTGCTTTTGCAGTTGTTCTGCAGTGACCTCAGCGGCCTGGGCCTGAAGCTGCTCCGACTCTTCAATCAGGGTACAGACCCAGTAAGCCTGGTGGCCAGACGCGCAGGCCTGCTGAATACGCTGGGTGACTTCATCGCGACGGGTGTTTGAAACCAGCGCGGTATTTACGGGCATGCGGCCCGGGGGAAGCTCCGCAATCACCGAGCAATCAAGGTCGGCATAGGCGCTCATGGCCAGGGTGCGGGGGATTGGAGTTGCCGTCATAACTAACTGGTGTGGGCTTAGATTTTTCACCGCTGCCTTGTCTCGCAGCGACAGGCGTTGATGTACGCCGAAACGATGCTGTTCGTCGATGATTACCAGGCCCAGGGCGCGGTAATTCACATTGTCCTGAAACAGGGCATGGGTGCCCACCAGCACCTGGCAGTCGCCGTTTTCAAGGCTAGTAAGCACTTGCTTACGCTGTGCGACCTTAGTTTTGCCACTAAGCCACTCGACCGCTATACCTAATGGCTCAAACCACGCCCTGAAATTGTCGTAATGCTGCTCGGCCAGTATCTCTGTGGGGGCCATTAGCGCCACCTGATACCCGCTAGCCAGGCACTTTAATGCACTCAGCGCTGACACCACTGTCTTGCCCGAACCCACGTCCCCCTGCAGTAATCTCAGCATGGGAGTCTCGCGACCCAGGTCGGCTTCGATCTCGGCGAACGCCTGATCTTGCCCCGCGGTAAGTTGGAACGGCAGATTGTTGCGAAAGGACTGGGTCAGCTCAGCGCCCTGTTTGAATGCAGGCGCATTGTTCTGCGCATACAGGGATTTGAACTGGCGCATACATAGCCTGTGAGCCAGTAGTTCCTCGAAAGCTAGCCGCTGTGCACCTGGGTTGGTGTCTGAATTCATCCACTCTAGCGGGGCATCCAAGGGCGGCCGGTGAATCAACTTGATCGATTCGGTCAGACCCGCGAGCTGGAACTGCTCAATTAACTGCGCGGGGACAAAGTCCTGCAGATCGTCCGCTTTGTCTAACAGCTGCAACGCCTGATTGACGACATTGCGCAAGCGCCCCTGCTGCAAGCCCTCGGTGGTTGGGTATATTGCTGTAAAAGTATCGGCTACCGGTTCCTCTTGGCCAGGCTGCAGTACCCGGTATTCAGGATGATAGATTTCCAGGCCGCTGCGGCCCCTGCGGGGCTCACCGTAGCATCGAATGCGGGTTCCTTCAGCCAGTGAGTTTTTCTGAGCAGCGCTGAAGTGGAAAAAGCGCAGATGAATAATGCCGGTCTTGTCGACCAGTACGCACTGCAGACTGCGCCTTCTACCAAACTGGATCGAACTACTGCCTATCTCTCCTTCCAACTGCACTAACTGACCCATGCGCGCCTGGTGAATGGGCGTGATCTTGGTGCGGTCTTCGTAGCGTAACGGGAGATGAAAAAGCAGGTCCTCTACCGAAGAAATGCCGAGCTGTTTGAATTTTTTCGCGATAGCTGGGCCTACTCCTTTCAAGTAGGTCAAAGGCAGGGCATCTAGTTTCAGACTTGCCATCGGTCACGTCCGTGTCCGGGTGCTGTCACTGCAAGGTGACGTAACAGGTTAGCCTGAGTATATGGGTTTTTATACAGTGGTGCTACAGAGCCAGAATCGCTTCGACTTCAACCTGTGCCGCCTTCGGCAAGGCAGACACTTGAATGGTGGCCCGGGCCGGATAGGGCTGCTTGAAATACTTGGACATGATTTCGTTGACCACTGCAAAGTCATCTAGGTCGGTCAGGAATATAGTGAGCTTGACCGCGGCATCCAGGCTGCTACCGGCAGCTTCTGCGACGGCAGACAAATTGAGAAAAACCTGATGAGCCTGATCTGCAACATCTTGCGAAACGATTTCCATGGTGATCGGATCCAGCGGAATCTGGCCCGAGCAGAAAAGAAGGGAGCCGCTCCGAATAGCCTGAGAATACGGGCCAATTGCGGCTGGCGCGTCGGATGTTTGAATTGCTTGTTTGTCACTCATTAGTGGCCGATTGCTCCAATTGGATTTTTAATAACTTTACGCACCCTGCGACTCTTCACGCGCGTCACTTTTGAAACGGGTGGTAGTGCGCGCACTCGCTTCATAACACGTGCCAGGTGTACCCTATTCTTGACATTAATCGACAAATTCACGATGCTGAATCTGGCATCTCGTTCTACGGTACTGATCTTTTCAATGTTAGCTTCTGTGCCTGTGATCGACGTTGCCAGAGTGGCAATTATGCCGCGTTGGTTTTCCAGCTCGACTCGAAGCTCGACGGAAAACTCTCCTTCCACGCTCGGATCCCAGCTTACCTCCACACACTTTTCCGGGTTGTCCCTGATATCTGCGATATTGTTGCAATCATCAGTATGAATCACCATGCCCCTGCCCGAGCTAATATGTCCGACTATCGGATCACCCGGGATTGGATGACAACACTTGGCGTAGTTCATCACTATGCCCTCTGACCCGCGGATAGCCAGAGTGCTGGCTTCCTGGCTGGAGGAGCGTTCTGAGGATTCGCTGTGTTTATCAGCATTGGCTGCTAGCCGCTGGGCGATCATATAGGACATGCGATTGCCCAGGCCAATGTCCTCTAGCAGATCATCCACGGATTCCAGATTGTTTTGTGCCAACACTGCTTCAAGATTGTCCTTGGGCACTGAATCCAGCTGTGCACCGAATGAAGCCAAGGCTTTATTGAGCAAGCGGCGACCAAGGGCGATGGACTCTGAGTGCTTCTGGTGCTTTAGGTAGTGACGTATATTACTGCGAGCCTTGCCAGTAATAACAAAGCTTAACCACGCCGGATTTGGTTGGGTGCCTGGTGCGGTAATGATCTCGACTGTATGCCCACTCTGAAGTGGCTCACTGAGTGGCGCCAGGCGTCGACTGATACGACAGGCTACACAGGAATTGCCAACGTCGGTGTGAACGGCATAGGCAAAGTCTACTGCCGTGGATCCTGCCGGCAATTCAAGAATGGTACCCTTGGGCGTGAACACGTAAATTTCATCTGGGAATAGGTCTATCTTTACGTTTTCGATGAACTCCAGTGAGTTACCTGCGCGCTTTTGCATCTCCAGCAAGCCGCTTACCCATTCGCGGGCACGCATATGGGCGTTGGTTGGCAGATCATCACCGGACTTGTAAAGCCAGTGTGCGGCGATACCATTATTAGCCATCGCCTGCATTTCCTCTGTGCGAATCTGAATCTCGATAGGCACGCCGTGCATACCGAACAAGGTAGTGTGTAATGACTGGTAGCCGTTGGCTTTGGGAATGGCAATATAGTCTTTAAAGCGGCCAGGCACCGGCTTGTACAGATTATGCACTGCACCCAGAACCCGATAAGAGGTGTCCACTGAGTCAACGATGATGCGAAATGCATAGACATCCATTATCTCGGAAAAAGATTTGCGCTGTGCCCGCATCTTCTCGTAGATGCTAAAGAGGTGTTTTTCGCGACCGATGGTGCGCCCAGGCAAGCCCTCCCGCTCCAGGCAAGCTTCCAGTGATGTTTGAATCTGGGAGACAATTTCTTTTCGGTTACCGCGCACATGTTTGACGGCGGCAGCAATGCGCCGTGCCCGCATCGGGTACAGCGCGGCGAAGCCCAGCTCTTCAAATTCTACCCGCACATTATTCATGCCAAGACGATTGGCAATCGGCGCATAAATGTCCAGGGTCTCGCGGGCGATGCGGCGACGCTGTTCCGGAGTCAGTACATCCAAAGTACGCATGTTATGCAGTCGGTCAGCAATCTTTACCAGAATCACCCGCAGATCTTTAGCCATGGCCATGGCCATTTTCTGAAAGTTTTCTGCCTGCGCTTCGGCGCGGCTGCTGAAGGTGATCTTGTTAAGTTTACTGACGCCGTCTACCAGGTCGGCCACGGTGTTGCCAAACTGGGATTTGATTGCGGTCTTGGTGATGCCGGTGTCTTCGATAACATCATGCAGCATGGCAGCCATCAGGGATTGATGGTCCATATGCATCTCACAGAGAATGCCGGCAACAGCTAGAGGGTGAGTGACATAGGGCTCGCCACTGCGACGGAACTGACCATCATGGGCCTGCTCCGCATAGAAATAAGCGCGTCTAACGTTGTTGACCTGGTCGTTCTGAAGATAAGAAGACAGGTCCCCAGCCAAAGAGTCGATGCTTTCAGAAAATACGGCTTGCATGGGTCGACGCCATGGTGAAGGGCGGGATTAGATTTCGGTGGTAGGCTTGTCGTCCTGTTGTTCAGCTACGGCCTCAGCCAATTCCTCTTGGACTTCCTCCAGCTCGACGCTGGGCTTCTCTACTAGGATCGCGTTGGTGACGTGGCCGTCAGCAATTTCTCGCAATGCAATCACGGTGGGTTTGTCGTTATCCACTGAAACCATTGGATCCTTGCCGCCAGTTTGAATTTGGCGCGCACGCTTGCTGGAAACCATAACCAGCTCAAAGCGATTGTCTACCTTATCCAGACAGTCTTCTACTGTGATTCTTGCCATACCTGATAACCTATTTAGACCGAAGTCTTAACACTATTAATTGGTGGTCAAAAATGACGTTTCAAGGTGCCAAATTTGAGGACCAGGCATTTTACTGAATTCCGGCCAAAATTGCATATATTTCAGGGGATTCGCTAATCCCGGGTAAGACTGGTCAGCAATTCAGCGAGGTTGAATTGCTGCGCCGTAACAGTCAGCCCCTGGGCGCGCAGGATGGCGCGGATATCTGCAAGCGCGGTGTCAAACTCGTCGTTGACCACCATGTAGTCGGCTTCGCATACGTGCTGGAGCACGGTTCGCGCCTCCTCCATGCGTTTGGCGATGATGGCTTCGTCGTCCTGCGCGCGATGACGCAGTCGCTCGGTCAGAGTTTCCAGCGAGGGGGGCAGGATAAAGATATAGCAGGATTCGGGGTAGAGATTGCGGACCTGGGCGGCACCCTGCCAGTCAATCTCCAAAACCACATCCTGGCCTTTTTCCAGCTGTTCGTTGACCCATTTTTGCGACGTGCCGTAGTGATGACCATAAACCTCGGCGCTTTCAAGAAAGTCACCGTCCTGCAGCATATTCAGGAAGGTTTGTTCGTCGGTAAAGTGGTAGTTGACGCCATCTTCTTCTTTAGGGCGTTTGGGTCGAGTGGTATGAGACACAGAGACACATAGGCTGTCGTCATCCGTAACCAGTGCCGCTACCAGAGATGTTTTTCCTGCACCCGATGGAGCAGAAACGATAATCAGTTTTCCCTTCGCCATGGTCTCACTCAATATTCTGAATCTGTTCGCGCATTTGCTCGATCAACACTTTCATCTCTACCGCGCCACGCGTGGATTCTACAACAATGGATTTAGATGACAGGGTATTGGCTTCCCGATTTAACTCCTGCATCAAAAAATCGAGACGACGACCTTTTTGCCCAGATGCTTTTAATACGCGCTCAACCTCACCGAGGTGAGAATCTAGTCGATCTAATTCTTCGTCCACATCGGCCTTTTGTGCCAACAGGGCAATCTCCTGCTCCAGTCGGGTTGGCTCAAGCTCGACCTGTAAATCCTGCAATTTATCATGCAGGGATTGCCGCTGCGCAATGAGAATTTGCGGCATCTTCTCCCGCAATGTGGCCACCAGCTCTCTGATGGAATCGATGCGCTGTTGCAGGAACCCCTCGAGATCGTTGCCTTCGCGTTCGCGGGTTGCAATGAGGTCACCTAGGGCTTGCCGAAACAAACTCAGCGCGGCCGACTCCAAAGCGTCATTGTCTAGCTGCTGCTCGGCAATGACCCCAGGCCAGCGCAGCAGCTCCATGCTGTTTAGTGGACGCTGCTCACCCAGCAGCTGCTGAATGTTCCGGTTGGCTTGCAATAGCTGCTGCACCAGTTCTTCGTTGATGGCAATAGAACCACCGCTGCCTTCTTGCGCGTTATAGCGTAGCTGACACTCAACCTTGCCGCGCGACATACTTTTGCGAACCTGCTCTCGTATTTGGTTTTCAAGGCCGCGAAAGATGTCGGGTAATCTCACACTGGTTTCCAGGTAGCGGTGATTTACCGAACGGATTTCCCAGGTAAGGGATCCCCACTCCTGCTCAGATTGCTGCCGGGTGAAGGCAGTCATGCTTGATGTCATTGCTTAGGCCCTGATTTAGCGTGGGCCTATTCTATCCCAACTAGGCTGAGTGCGCAGGAGATATTGCCAGTCTCAGCGATGGTCTTGACTGCGGATTTCACGCATAATCCCGGCCTTCCAAACCTCATTCGATCAAGCGAGTCACATGTCACAATCTATACGCCCGAGTCAGCGTAATCCTGACCAACTACGCGAAGTTAAAATCACACGACACTACACAAAACATGCCGAGGGCTCGGTGCTGGTAGAGTTTGGAGATACCAAGGTGCTGTGCACGGCTTCAGTGGAAAATTCAGTGCCACGGTTTCTATCTGGCTCAGGCCAGGGATGGGTCACAGCAGAGTACGGCATGCTGCCCCGCTCCACCGGAAGTCGCATGGACAGAGAAGCAGCCCGCGGCAAACAATCCGGTAGAACTCAGGAGATTCAAAGGCTGATTGGACGTGCGCTACGAGCCGCAGTTGACCTTAAGGCGCTGGGTGAACATACCATCAAGATTGACTGTGATGTGATCCAGGCAGATGGCGGCACTAGAACGGCATCCATTACCGGGGCCTGTGTTGCGCTGGTGGACGCATTGACTTACCTCTGTGAAAACAAGAAGCTGGAAACAAGCCCGTTGCGACAGCTCGTGGCTTCAATTTCAGTCGGTGTTTATAAGGGGCAACCGGTTCTGGATCTGGATTATGCGGAGGACTCGAATGCAGAAACGGATATGAATGTGGTGATGACTGAGGCCGGGGGGTTTATCGAACTGCAGGGAACCGGCGAAGACGGTGAGTTCACTCACGACCAACTCAATGCAATGGTGGCGCTGGCAGAAGCAGGTATTCAGCAACTGCTTGCCGCGCAGAAAGCCAGCCTGGCCTGAGCTGGGCTTGATCAATTAGGAATTCAGCATGAAAGACTTTCAGAAAGATTTTCTGGAATTTGTAATCGCTAATAACATTCTTCGCTTCGGTGAATTCACTCTGAAGTCTGGGCGTGTCAGCCCATATTTTTTTAATGCAGGTCTGTTTAACACCGGTTCAAAACTCGCGTTCCTGGCGAATTGCTATGCGGCAGCTATCGCTGACCTGGAAACAGATTACGACGTGCTGTTTGGCCCCGCCTATAAGGGTATACCACTCGCTGCAACCACCGCGCTTGCTCTGGCGACCCAACACGGTATCGACAAACCCTACTGTTTCAATCGCAAGGAAGCGAAAGCTCATGGCGAAGGGGGCTCGATTGTTGGAGCGGAGCTGCGGGGCCGCGTGCTTATTATCGATGATGTGATAACTGCCGGCACTGCGGTTCGAGAAGCGGTGGAAATTATTCAAGGTGCTGGCGCTGAGTTGGCCAGTATCGCAGTGGCCATGGATCGCCAGGAGAAGGGCACTGGTTCAAGTTCAGCGATTCAGGAAATCGAACAGGCTTATGGTATTGAGATTGCCCACATTATCAGTCTGCAGAACATCATCGACTTTCTGCAAGCGGCTGATGATAGTGCGCTAAGCGAGCATTTACCCGCGGTGGAAAAATACCGGGAAAAGTATGGGGTTTAGGCGCTGGATGCAGTTGCTGTTGCCGTAAATGGCGTGAGCAGCTGACTGCTGAGAAACTCCCACTGCAAGTCCCAGTGCTCCAGCGGAGAATCATTAAACTCGCTGCGTACAAACTGGACCAGGCGCCCCTCACAGCAGGCAAGCAGTAAATTCGCCAGCGCTGCCGCGGAAACGGCTGGCTTGAGATTTTCCCTGATCTGGGCCTCTCGCAGCACTTGTTTCAGCTGAGCTTCCAATCGACTGAAAAACTGGGCAATGCGCTCACGCAGGCGCTCGGTTTCACCAGCCAGGGCGTCACCGGTCAGCAGGCGCGTCATGCCGGGGTTCTTGTCAGAAAAAGTGAGCAACAGGGTCAAAATCTTGTGACAGCGCACTTCGGCGCTGGCTTCTTCTTTTAATATGCGGGAGATGCGCTGGAACAGCGTGTCCTCAATAAACTTTATCAGTCCCTCGAACATTCTGGCCTTGCTGGGGAAATGTCGATAAAGGGCTGCCTCTGAGACCCCGACCTCTTTCGCCAGCGCAGCGGTGGTGATGCGTTCACCCGGAGCTGCTTCCAACATGCGCGCAAGTGCATGCAGGATCTGGTCTTTTCTAGAGATTTTGTTGGTATTTTCCATAAATCATAATGCGCCAGATAATAAGGGCCTGGCTATGCTTTGCCCAAGCCGGCTTGAGTAATAAGTGTCCCCACGCCCTCGTTGGTAAAAATTTCCAGCAGTACGGCGTGCTCCACCCTGCCATCTATAATATGGGCGCTGGTGACTCCACCTTTAACTGCCTTAAGGGCACATTCCACCTTAGGCAACATACCCCCTTGTAAGGTCTTATCGGCAATTAACTTGGCAACTTGCCTAACGCTGAGCCCGGTCAGGACTTTGCCCTTCTTGTTCTGCACGCCAGCTACATTCGTGAGCAGCATCAGTTTTTCAGCTCCCAGCACGCGGGCAATCTCGCCGGCTACTGAATCCGCATTAATGTTATAGCTGGCGCCCGTCTCATCTGTGCCAATAGGCGCGATAACCGGGATGAAATCACTGTCCTTCATGACTTCCAGTACCTCGGTATTAATGCTGACCACTTCGCCCACCTGGCCGATATCGACTATATCCAGGTTCTGATTGGCGCCCTTGCGGCGCAGACGCAGCTTCTTCGCCTTGATCAGATTGCCATCTTTGCCGGTAACTCCGACTGCCTTACCCTGATTTTTATTGAGTAGATTGACTATTTCCTTGTTGACCAGTCCACCCAGCACCATTTCAACGACATCCATAGTCTGACTATCGGTCACGCGCAGACCATCAATGAAATTGGATTCGATATTGAGTTTCTGTAAGAGCTCGCCAATTTGTGGCCCGCCGCCGTGAACTACGATGGGATTCATGCCAACCAGTTTCATTAGCACAATGTCACGGGCGAAACTGTTTTTCAGTTTATCGTCTACCATGGCGTTGCCGCCGTACTTCACTACTACCGTTCTACCAGTGAATTTTTGAATGTACGGTAAGGCTTCGGTTAAAACCCTGGCGATCTTCTTGGCATTATCTATTGGTAACGACATTTTTCCGCTCAGAAATCGAGTTCAATGCTGTTATCTGCGCTGTGAATCAAAGCTTTAAACTTCTGCTGAATTTGGTCCAAAGCAGCCTCGGTGGTTGCCTCGAATCTTAATAACAGCGCGGCGCTGGTATTTGAGGCACGCACCAGCCCCCAGCCGTCTTGGTATTCGATACGTAGGCCATCAATTAAAATTTTTCGACCTTCGCTGGATTCCGCGCAGCTGAGAATCTTTTCCATCAACTCAAACTTGTATTCATCGGAAACGGATAGCTTGATCTCTTCAGTTGAAATGAGTCCAGGCAGCTCCGCAAAAACCTGGCTGCTGCTGAGATCGCCTCGCGCAAGCACTTCCAGCACACGGGCGGCGGTATAGAGGCCATCGTCGAAACCGAACCAGCGATCCTTGATAAAGATATGGGCAGCATACTCGCCGCCAAGCGGCGCGCCCGTTTTTGCCATCTGTTGCTTCATGAAAGAGTGCCCACTCTTATGCATGACCGGTTTAAGTCCCAGCGACTCCACCATGCGGGCAAGCTCTCGGCTACATTTCACATCGAATACGATCGTTTCGCCCTGATACTTGTCAGCAATGCTCTGGATCAGCAGCATGAGTAATCTGTCTGCAGCGATTACTTCTCCGGTATCTGTCACGACCCCAACCCGGTCACCGTCGCCATCGAAGGCGATGCCGAGGTCTGCTTTCTCGGCCAGCACGCGCTGTCGCAGGGCTGTCAGGTTCGAAGAGACCGTAGGGTCTGGATGATGGTCGGGAAATGCGCCATCAATATCGCAATAAAGCGGGATCACATCGCAACCCAGGCGCTCAAACAGCTGCGGGGCAACCGTTGCAGGAACGGCATGCCCGCAATCTATTACTATTTTCATCCGGCGCTGCAGGCTCAGTCGTTGACCAACCTCTTCGATGTAGCGATCAACTATCGGCTCCTGCCGGTAATCCCCTGCGCCAAAGTGAAGCTGGCTACTGTCAATACGAGCGCGAATATTCTGAATCTGGTTAGCAGCCAGCGAAGTCTTGCGGAATACTATTTTGAGGCCATTGTAATTGGCTGGATTATGGCTGGCTGTCAGCATGACGCCCGAGTCGATATCGGAGAAGTGAGTTGCGAAATACAGCAGCGGCGTTGGCACCATGCCAAGATCCACTACGTTTATGCCAGACTGCCGCAGCCCCGCAACAAGGGCTTCTGACAAGAGCGGACTGGACAACCTTCCATCCCGCGCAACCAGTAAAGAGCTGATGCCGAGGTCAATTGCCTCGCTGCCGATTGCCTGACTGATCAACGCGACGTTGTCCGCATTCAGCTGTTGATCAACGACACCGCGAATGTCATAGGCGCGAAAGATCGCGGGTGGAATGGGACGATTGAGATTGCTCATCGTGGTAGGTACTGCTGTGTTCCTGCGCGCGGTCTTAGTGCCAGACTCTAATCGTTGCCATTTAACCAGCGTGCCCTTTCGAGATCGCTTTGAGTTGTTCAGCGATCAGAGACAGCATAGCTCGTGCCACGGTGTGCTTGTTACCGGGGCCAAGCTCTTGCTGGCCATCCTTAGTGAGCGCGGTGACCGCGACGCTGTCGCTATTAAAAGTGTCGGTTGCGTGGTTTGCGAACAGCAGATCCAGGCCCTTGCGCTCAAGTTTTTCCTGGCCGTTGGCCACTACGTTTTCTGTCTCAGCTGCAAAGCCTGCAACAAACGGCCTGGCAGAGTGCTCGGAAACACTGCTGATGATGTCTGGATTCTTCACCAGCTTAATCACCATCTCCGCTTCCGTTTTCTTGATCTTCTCGTTAGCCACTGCAGTCGGCCGATAGTCAGCGACGGCCGCGACGCCGATAAACACATCGGCGCTTGCTACAGCCGCCATCACCGCGGCGTACATTTCTTCGGCGCTCTCTACATCAATGCGCTCAACCGACTCGGGTGTACTCAGCTGCACAGGACCGCTTACCAGGGTAACTTTGGCGCCTTCGGCAGCGGCTTCAGCCGCAAGCGCGTAAGCCATCTTGCCGGAGCTGTGATTGCTGATGAATCGAACCGGATCAATGGCTTCCCGGGTGGGCCCGCCGGTGATCAAGAACCGTTTGCCAGCAAGCTTGCTGGCTTCAAACATGCTGGCGCAATGGGTGGCGATCTCATCAGGCTCGATCATTCGGCCCAGACCAACGTCGCCGCAGGCCTGCTCACCAGATCCCGGCCCCCACACGTGCACGCCGCGCTGGCGCAGTAATTCTAGATTCGCTTGGGTGCCAGTATCTCCCCACATGGCCTGATTCATCGCCGGCGCAACAGCGATCGGCGCCACGCTTGCCAGCACCAGGGTAGTAAGCAGATCGTCGGCCTGGGCGTGCGCCATGCGCGCAATAAAATCGGCGGTTGCCGGCGCTATGACCACCAGGTCCGCCCAGCGCGCCAGCTCGATATGCCCCATGGCAGCCTCGGTCTCGCTATCCAGCAGACCCAGGTGGACACGGTTGCCGGATAAGGCCTGCATGGTCAGGGGTGTAATAAATTCTGTCGCCGCCGGAGTCATGGCGATCCTTACCTCGGCGCCGGCCTTAACCAGGGTGCGCGTGAGTTCGGCACTCTTATAGGCGGCGATGCCACCGGTAATGCCCAAAAGGATGCGTTTGTTAGTAAGGCTTAACATGAGAACCCTTGAATAATGCGGACTGCTACGCTCGGCCGAAGCGGGAGAGCTAGACTAGCAGGTCGAAAACCGGCGCGCAATTTGCCCATAATATAGGTGTTTCTTCGGAGCTCAACTAAGCTCATGGCTGCCAGGTGAGGAATGAGTATGCCAATAAATCAGTGGCCAGGAGCGGAGCGTCCCCGGGAGAAACTTCTTGCTGGAACTGCAGCGGAGCTAAGCGATGCGGAAGTGCTGGCA
>DLPV01000030.1:46287-51162 GCA_002477465.1 Gammaproteobacteria bacterium UBA7449
GCTGGCACTGGGGCGTGAGCTGCTGGCCCAGTATGGCAGCATAAAAGGCGTGTTGCGGCACAGCCGGGAGCTACCCAGCGAGGTCAAAGGGGTAGGTCCCGCCAAAGTGGCCTTGCTGGAAGCAGCACATGAAATGATGTTGCGCCATCTTTGTGAGGGAACTAAACACAAAGACGTACTGCACAGTTCGGAAGCGGCCAAGAGGTATTTGCAGGCCCGTTATGGTTGCAGGTCATACGAGGCCTTTATCTGCATCTATCTCAATAATTAGCAACATATTGTCACAATTTAAGAATTGTTCCGAGGCACGATAGATGGTGCACCGGTTTATCCCCGGGAAGTCGTCAAACGCTGCTTACACTACAACGCAGCGGCGGTCATCTTTGCTCATAACCACCCTTCAGGCGTGGCTGAGCCAAGCCAGGCCGACATTGGTATTACCAGGCGCCTGCAGGCGGCCTTGCAAACCGTGGATATCAGAGTGCTCGACCACCTGGTAGTGGCGGAGGCGGAAGTTGTTTCCCTGGCAGAGCGCAATTTGCTGGACTGAAACTCCGGGCTTAATTTTTCAGCACAAAGTGGTACGCGCGCAGCCCCCGAGAGCCCTGCCCCGCAGCAGAAGATTCCTTGCTATTGCAGGGGTGTTCTGATATAAAACGCAGCTCTTTTTTGCCCTCAAAAGGTCCCTCGGGAAAAACAGGGTAATGAATCAGATTTTTACTACTTTTAGCACGACGAGGCAGCAGCATGTCCAGGGTTTGTATGGTAACCGGCAAGAAGCCAGTTACGGGAAATAACGTATCGCACGCAAACAACAAGACCAGACGTCGGTTCTCGCCAAATCTCCATACCCACCGCTTTTGGGTGGAGTCGGAGAAGCGCTTTGTCAAACTGCGAGTCTCTACTAAGGGTATGCGCACAATCGACAAGCTGGGAATTGATACTGTTCTCGCTGATGTCCGTCGCAAAGGCGTTCAGGTCTAAGCAGACGTAAAGCGAGACAACGGAGGGGTTTTCCATGAGAGACAAGATCAAATTAGTTTCCAGTGCCAAAACTGGTCACTACTACACTACCGACAAGAACAAGCGCACTATGCCAGACAAGATGGAGATCAAGAAATTTGATCCCGTTGTGCGCAAGCACGTGATTTATAAGGAAGCGAAGATCAAGTAATTGATCGGTTGCATGTCCGCACAAAAAAGCCGGCTCTGAGCCGGCTTTTTTGTGTCTACTGTACGGGTATTGGAGGTTTTGCTCTCTATTTCCCCTTGCTGAGCCGCTTGGTAAGGCGCTCAGTAGTTGCCAGCAGTTTTAGATCTTCTCCAAATTCCTTTTTCAATTTTCCTACCGTCGTTGAGACTGTGCCATAGCGCTGCAGCTTGAAGAGTTTGGCAATGGACTGCAGGGTCACCGCAGAAAGCTCCTGACAAAGATACATTGCGACCCAGCGCGGCACATTCTTCGAGCCAGGCCCTCTAGCCGCCTTATAAATACTCGCTTCGCTTACCTTAAACTGCTTTGCCACCTCGGCAATGATCTGTTTGCAGGAGGGGCGCCACTTGGCATTGGCGCCGCGTGAGATGCCGCGGGCCGCGGTCGCCGAGCGCTTGCGCTGGGCGGATTTACGGAACTTGGCATCGCCCATGATTGACGACAGGTTCTTCTTGCCATAGAAACTGGCGAGCTCCTCTTCCACGCCTTCGGCCACGTATTTCTTGTAAGCGAGGGCGCGTTTCGCCGCTGCAACTTTGAGTTGCTTGAGGGTTTCTTCACGATTGAACCACACCGGTGGTTTCGTTTTGCGGGTGAAATTGGTGTAGCTGCTGTAGGCATAGGTAGCTCTATCACTCGCCTTGACTTTACAGTGAATAAATCGGGATAGTGGCAACAGATACTGCTCGGGCTGAATCAGGACGGCTTTATAACGGCCTCGAAACAGGGAGCCATCTGTACCTTTTAAGCGTTGGTAATTCTGCGTATACAGCCCATCGACCTGGCGCATGAAGCGGCTCAGGTTTCCTTCGGGGGTTTTAATTACCAGGTGATACTGGTCTCTTAGCAGGCAAAATGCGTGTACCTCGACATTAAGGCGTGAGCAGGTTTCGCCCAATCCCTCCAGGAACGCATCGTAATACTTGGCGGAGGGGAAGACGCGCTGACCATCTAATCCATAATTGGAAACGTGATAAACAGCGTCCGGATATTCGATTCGGAGAGGTCTGGCCATGATTATTCTCGACTGTGTTATAAGAGGGTAAAGATAGAATTAGAGCTGACCCTATAGCTCGAGGCCTTATAATTATATTAATTAGAATCAGGCGTCAACCAGAATCAGTTTGAGCTCCATATTTTTGCATTAAGCCCGAAAAAAGCACTCTTTTTTTGAGTGTGTCACTGTAAGCGCAATTGCTATGCCCCTGGATTCTTTAAAGCGAGGCTTGACCCCTTTTAAGAGGACAGTTGACAGAAGTGCAATATCTAACCGTTCATTCAGGGTTTGTTAGCCAGAATGATCACTCTTTGTGGAGCAGGGTAATTCTCGATAGTACGGGTACTGTCTTGCTTGTCCAATGCGGCGTCGAGGGAGTCATAGGGCATCCACTCGGTAACCCGCTGCTCGTCCGAGGTGGTCGTGCACTGGTCAACTACGCGCAGGTTAGTGAATCCGCATCGCGTTAGCCACTGCAGCAATGTGTCAGTGCTGGGAACAAACCAGACGTTGGACATTCGTGCATACTTCTTTTTAGGCATTAAGCTGTAGCCAGCAGGGCCATCTACCACAATTGATTCCATGACCAATTCGCCTCCCGCGCGCAAACAGTCTTTCAACTGCAGCAGGTGGTCAATTGGCGAACGCCGGTGGTAGATCACACCCATCGAGAATACGGTGTCAAACTTTGGCAAAGGTCTGGGCAGCTGCTCCAGAGTTATGGGAAGGACGTAAACCGGATACCCGGGCAAAAAATGGCGAATAGCCCAAAACTGGGCGAAGTAGGCAATATGGGGCTCGAGGCCCAGTACCAGCTTTGCGCCGGCGGCCTGCATGCGCAGGCTGAAATAACCGTTGCCGCTGCCCACGTCCAATACTGTTCTGCCTGCTAGCGGCGCAAGGGCTCCCTGCAGGCGCGCCCATTTCAAGTCGCAGCGCCATTCCGACTCTATGTGAGTGCCGAATACCTTAAACGGGCCTTTGCGCCAGGGGATAAACGCTTTGAGTTGATCTCGGAGTAGTGACAATTGGTCGGCATCACAGTCTGCCGCGTCACCGATGAGGATTCTGTCTGTTATCTCAAGCCTGGATGGAGTAAGCGCAGGCAGCTCAGCCAGACGGTCCCGCCAGTGCGGCCAATCCCCTTGCTTGATGACATCGAGAGACTGTTTACACAAGAATGGCAGTAGCTGCTGCAGACCAGTCTCTTCCAGGTTTGCCTCATATTGCTTAATTGCTTCGTCAAACATGGGCATGGCTCATTTGAAAGCGACCATGGAGGCAAAATTGAAGCATTGAAACCAGACGTCCAGCGCCCTGAAACCGGCATCGGTAAGCCTCTGTCGGTGCTGGGCCAGCGTCTCAGGCACCAGCACGTTTTCCAGGGCTGTGCGCTTCTGGCTTATCTCTAGCTTGCTATAGCCCATTTGCTCTTTGAAGTTGTAATAAAGATCGATAAAAAGCTCGTTGAGTTCTGGGTCAGGAAACACAATCTTCTCGGAAATAATAAGCACGCCACCAGGATTGAGACCCGTATAGATCATCTGGATCAGTGCATCCCTGGACGCCTGGGGGACAAACTGAAGCGTGAAGTTCAGCACCACTACAGATGCATTACTAATCTCGATGTTGGCCAGGTCTTCACACTGCGTCTTGATCTGGTAGCCATCAGATTCCCGCAGCCGCTTATCGAGCCGGGCAATCATGGCCGCGGAATTATCAACTGCATGGATAGAACAGCTGTTGCAGTCTACCTGTTCTGCCATGGCAAAACTGGCCGCGCCCAGGCTGCAGCCGAGATCATAAATCACCGAGCCCTCCTGGCAGTAACGGCTGGCCATCACACCAATCATGGAGATTATGGTGCGATACCCCGGGACAGACCGATTAATCATGTCATCAAAGACCGCGGCAACGTTCTCATCGAATACGAAATCACCCGCGACTCTCTGCTGGGTAAAAAGCTGGTCTTTGGACTGGTCAAATTCAGGCATAGGGGCAAGAAATTCCTAACTGATTAATCGATGGTGCCGACCCAATAGCAGTGCTGTTCTTGGCTGCGCGTCTGCAAGATAACAGGCATACGATAATTGTTGTACGTGGAGTTTGATTCACTTATTTTACGCATTGCAAAACAGGCAAGCTGTTAGCCTATTATCCGCTTATCCATGACCCATTCAAACGCCAACGCGGCAGCGCTCGTGTCAGACAAGCTTGCACTGCTAAACGAGCTGGATATGTCTCATGGCATCCTGGATTTAGCTTGCGGGAACGGACGCAATGGGCTGTTTCTAGTTGAACAGCAATTACCTGTCATTTTCGCTGATGTGGATGGGGATAAATTGACTGCGCTGGCGGCTAAAGCGCACGGCTATCCAGAGTGGGTTCAGCTGTGGCATGTTGATTTCGAGCAGCCAGAGCAGCGCCCTTTGCGCGGTAAAACGTTTGACGCAATTCTGGTGTTTAATTATTTACACAGGCCGCTGATGGCAGACATTCGTCAGGCGGTGCGACAGGGCGGATTGGTTTTTTACGAGACTTTTACCGTCGGGCAGCGCGAGTTCGGGCGACCACGTAACCCGGACTTCTTGCTGGCAGAGAATGAATTGAAAGAACATTTCGCGGACTGGGAAATTTTGCACTATTTCGAAGGTGAGCGGGAAAA